>JBAZIE010000011.1:0-64372 GCA_041652055.1 Sulfurimonas sp.
GAATACTGGATTGAACCAGTGGCCAAGTGATTAACAGTCACCTACTCTACCGCTGAGCTAATTCGGAATATTTGATAGGTCGGAATTATACTTTATGAGGCTTAAAAAGTCAAGAATTTTGCGCTACTTTGCGCGTTTTCTTTTCTCATTTTCATGCAGAATGAAAAATTCCAAATTTCCGACCTTTTTAGTTACAATTTTTGACTCAGATATGAGGTGTTGAAACCTTTTTTTGCTCTCTTCGTCAAACAACTGGTTTATATCTTCCATTGTTTGTGGTCTCTTGTCAAGAGTATTTAAAATCTCTTCATCGTCATAGTGTCTGTTGTTTGGCTCGGCATGAACCCTTGAAGCTATATGGATAGGCAGAGAGCTATCAAAGAGAAGCGAAGCGTCATGAAGTTCTCTGTAACTAAGCCCGCTTACAGGATATGCAGGTGGCCTGTCGATGGTGCCTAAATCTATTCTCGTTACATGTAACTTTAAAAGAGTCTCGTTTAGCTTTGCAATCTCCTCTTTTGTGTCGTTTAACCCTTTGACAAAAAGAATCTCGATGAAGAGTTTGCCTTTGTATACATGGCTAAATTCAATAACTTTTTGGACTATTTCTTCTATCTTTATTCCGACGTGAGGTCTGTCTATTCTCTTAAAGACGTTTTCGCTGATAGCATCAAGAGAGAGTTTAACCTGATCAAGCTTCAAAAGAGAGTTAAAAACCTTTTCATCCACCAGTTTTGAGCTATTTGATAGGATGAGTGTCTCAGTGGAGTTTTTGATTTTATTTATCTCATCGATTAGCTTATCAAGATGCGGATAGAGCGTAGGCTCACCATTTGCAGTTATAGTTATAACGTCTATCTTGTCATTTAGATGCTCTTTGAGTTCGTTAATAATTGTTTCAACTTCAACAACGCTTTTTTGCTTCTCTACCGAAGCACTTGGAGCAAGCTCGCAGTAAAGACAATCAAAATTGCACTGCTTAAAAGCTGGCGAGAGATCTATGCCTAAAGAGTTGCCAAATCTCCTCGAATGGACAGGCCCAAAAATCGTCTTCACTATTTTTGGCTCACTCTATGACACTCGGAGATAAAATGTTTTGCATTTTCTACAGTGACATCTGGAAGGATACCGTGACCAAGATTAAATATGTGTCTTTTTCCACCCATGATTTTTTGCAGAGCTTCTACGCACTCCGTAGTTGACTCTTTTGAGTACAATCTGCATGGTTCCATATTTCCTTGAAGAACGTATCTATCGCCAAGTTTCTCTTTTGCATAACCCATAGGAGTTGACCAGTCAACGCCAAATACTTCAAAATTACCGTAAACTTTGTCTAAAAATGCAGGAATTCCCTTTGGAAACATAATAATCGGAATATGCGGATATTTTGCTTTTAGATAATCGGCGATTTCAACCATGTATTTCCAAGAGAACTCATCATATTTTGCAGGCTCTATTGCCGCAGCCCATGAGTCAAATATCTGAACTACATCGATGCCTGCTTCAATCTGCTTCTCCATATAGATTTTTACGACTTCTGTCACTTTTGCAAGAATTTTATGAAGAAGCGCAGGGTTGGAATACATCATTTTTTTACAGATATTGTAAGTTTTTGTGCCTTCTCCCTCTATCATGTAGGTAGCCAGAGTCCATGGAGCACCGGTAAAACCGATAAGAGCCTTGTCGTCTGCCAACTGCTCTTTTATAAGTTTGATTGTGTCGTAAACATAAAATAGTCTTGATGCCGCCTCTTCTCCGCCCAACAGAGCATCCAAGTCAGCCTCATTTTTTACAGGTTTTTCAAAAACAGGTCCCTCTCCCGTTAGAAAATCAAGCTTCATTCCCATTTCGTTTGGAACGACCAATATATCGCTAAATAGAATTGCCGCATCAACCCCGACAATATCTACGGGCTGTAGTGTAACTTCTGCAGCAAGTTTTGGGTTGTGGCAAAGATTTAAAAAGTTTCCTGCCTGTTTTCTAACTTCCATATACTCAGGAAGGTAACGTCCTGCTTGTCTCATCATCCAAACCGGAGTGTATGGCGTCTCTTTGCCAAAGCATGCATCTACAAATATCTTACTCATTTTAATCCCTTATTTGTTTTATTTTAGAACACTTAACGGATTTGTCCGTTAAGCTACGCTTGCGCCGCTATGGCGACTAAAGCTTAGTGACTTTTCCCGACTTTGCTTAAAAAGTAAAGACCAACTGCAACAGCCGTTATTGAAAGAGCTAGATAGAGCAGATCTAGCGCACCGTTGTACGTAGTATGCCCAACTTTTTGAAAAAATCCAACAACCAAAACCATAACGATAACTTTAGATATTTTATCTTTTAGTTGATCCAGCGAGTGCACGGCTAAGAGCTGATTTTCAGTTCCGTCTTCATCTTTTGCAGGGTCGATATCTGAGATAAAAAGCTCGTAAAGACCAAATGAAAAGATAATCATAACAACACCGATAAGGTAAAGGTCAACCGCACCGATGATGCCTCCGACTACCTCTTCATGGAAGTGTTCAGGATGTGCATGTGTTACATATGTGTTAATAACATAAGCCGCAGTTTCGTAAATATCAAAACTAGCAACTATGAAGAGCAAAACGGCACCAATAAGACCAAAAACCACGGCAAGAATTATGATAAATCTTGAACCCCATAGACTTTTTTCAAAGAGTTTTTCTAGCATTTTAGTTTTCCTCATCCAGTTCTATCCACTTTTGAGCGATTCTAACTGCGTTTGTAGCAGCTCCGACTCTTAAATTGTCTGCAACTATGAACATGTGAAGCATATTTTTAGAGAAGTTGTCATTTCTTATACGCCCTACAAAGGTCTCGTTTTTCTCAATGGACTTTGCAGGCATCGGATAGACTGACTCTGATGGAGTATCAAGGATAACGATGTTTGGAGCTTTTCTTAGTATCTCTCTTGCCTCGTTAGCATCCACATCTTTTTCAAATGTAATAGTAATTGCCTCAGCATGACCGCGAAGAGTAGGAACGCGAACACATGTAGCGCTTAGCGGGATTTTTCTGTGCATGATTTTGGCAGTTTCATTCACCATTTTCATCTCCTCTTTTGTGTATCCGTTATCTGTGAATACATCTATCTGAGGGATTACGTTGAGTGCTATTTGGTGTTTGAACGCTTTGTGCACGCTTTGATCGAGTTTAAAGCTGAAAAAATCTTTCATCTGGTTAACAAGCTCTTCCATAGCGCTTTTTCCCGCACCAGAAGTCGCCTGATACGTGCTTACGTCAACTCTTGTTATGCCGTAAACTTCATCAAGTGGTTTAAGTGCTTGAACCATCTGAATTGTAGAGCAGTTCGGATTTGCGATAATGCCTGTTTTTTTCCATTTAGCGATATCTTCAGGGTTTACTTCGGGCACTACAAGCGGAGTGTGCTCATCCATTCTAAAGTGTGACGTGTTATCAATTACTACGGCACCTGCTTTAACGGCAAATTGTGCAAATTGTGCGCTTACGCTTCCGCCAGCTGAAAATAGAGCGATTTCAATATCCTCTTCTTCAAAAACAGTGTCTGTAAGCTCTTTAATGGCTATCTCTTTATTGCCAAATTCCACACTCTTTCCCAAGCTTCTTGAACTAGCTAGAGGAACAAGTTTTTTTACCGGAAATTTGACCTCTTCTAAAATTGCTAATATTTCCTCGCCTACTGCTCCGTTTGCTCCAACCACTGCTACGTTATATTTTTTTGACATTCTTGTTCCTTTATAATTTTAATTAAATACGCGTGATTCTAAATAGAGCTCATGCGGCGTTATCTCGTCACTCTCGCTTAGGATAACCGCTCTCTCAACCACTGAAATCAGCTCTCTTATATTTCCGGGCCAGCCGTAGCTAAGAAGCTGCTCTTTTGCCTCATCTGAAAATCTTTTCAATTTAAAACCGTATTTTATACAATTTTGCTCTAAAACTTTTTGCGCAATCTGCAAAATTTCATCTTTTCTCTCACAAAGAGGCGGAATATGTATCGGAATAGTATTTAGCCTAAAGTAGAGGTCGTTTCTAAATTCGCCATTTTTTATCTTATCAGAGAGATTCGCATTAGTAGCGGAGATAACCCTAATGTCTATCTTCACGCTCTTTGAAGAGCCTAATCTTCTAACCTCTTTCTCCTGCAATGCCCTAAGAAGCTTTGCTTGAACGCCGTATGGCATCTCGCCGATTTCGTCCAAAAAGAGAGTTCCGCCGTTTGCAAGCTCAAACTGTCCGGCTTTTGATTCACTTGCATCTGTAAAAGCGCCTTTTTCAAACCCAAAGAGTTCGCTCTCTATAAGGTTCTCAGGAATTGCAGCCATATTGATTGCAACGAAAGGTTTTTTCGCTCTTGGCGAATTTTCGTGTATGTAAGAGGCAAAAACCTCTTTGCCGACACCGCTCTCTCCCAGAAGCAAGATGCTCGCATCCGTTTTAGCGGCTTTGTTCGCCATATTAAGAGCAGCTTCTAGAGCTTTAGATGTTCCAAAAAATCCGCTTGTAGAGCCGTTATCGCTGCTTGGCAGTGCCGCTTTTTTAACTTTTTGTATCTTGTCTTCTCTTTTGATTGCAGCTATTAGCGTATCTACATCAAATGGTTTTAATAAAAAATCTTTTACACCTAAGTGGATTGACTCTATTGCTCTTTGAAGCGTCGCATTTCCGGTCATAATAATAACCTCAAACTTGCCGTTCAGTGCTTTTACGAACTCTATCCCGTCCATACCTGGCATATTGATATCCGTAATTACCAAATCAAAACTCTCATCAATTCCATTTAGTGCGTCTTTTGCATTTTTAAATGTCTTGATTTCAAACTCTTTATAGTCGCTCATGGCGATTTCAAGAGATTTTCTCATATTGATATCATCTTCAACTATTGCAATTTTCACTAAAAACCTTGGAGTTTTGGTATTTTCTCACTCTCATTTTAAAGGGGCAATTCTAGCAAAATTATCATTAAAATCGACTTTGAAACAAGTTGTTTTGAGCGTGAGCGTTGTGGTGAAACTGTTTTGAAGATTGGAGGTAGTTCCCTTGTGCTCAACATGTAGGCCGAGTTTGTGTATATAATCTATAAACTTCTCGGAATTTTGAGATATAAGTTTTTTTAAATCATCGTCTGTTGTGTTTATTAAAATAAGTTCTGATTGTGGCTCTCCGCTGCATTTTGTCATGGCATTTGAAATAAGCAGAGTTTCGTTATAGAGAATTGCGTCTTTTATTATGTATTTGTAGGAGATGAGGTGCTCACTCGCATGTAGTGTAAGTGAGCTAAAAATTACTACTTGGCAAAGTCTGAGTAAGAAATTAAGATTTCCATCTCTACTTCGCATAATCCCTCTTTAAAAGTTGTTTCAACGATATCAGCGTTTCTAACCATTGCTTGAACGTAAGTGTTTATTGTTGATCTTTGAATCATCATATTTTTGATTGTATCATGACCATCAACGCGAACGCCTTTTACTTTTTCGGCAATTGCTCTGTACGCATCTGCTATTGCCGCTCTTTTTGCAAGCGCATAAGCTTGAGCCGGAGAAGCTGTGTTCATTGGTGCAACGCCTTGACCTACAACTGAAACGCGAAGAGATTTGTTCTTTTGAAGCATCTCCTCCTCTACAGCCATAGTTGCAAGTTCTTCTTCTTTTTGAGCTTTTATTTGTTCAAGCTCCTCGATAGCTCTTTGACCATCCTCTTTAGCTTTAGCAGCTTCGGCTCTAACCGCCGCCAGCTCTGCATTTGTTTGCTCAATCGCAGTTGTTTCTGCCGGTTGAACTTTGTCGGCACCAAAGAGCGCTGAAGCGCTTAAAAGAAGTGCGAGTAGTATGGAGTATCTCATGGTTAGTCCCTTAGCGTGGTTTTATTAATTGTTGTACCCAAGCAACTACTATTCCAATTCGCTTGAGCTAGAAAGAGAATCCTCTTCCTCTTCCTCTTCTACAGGCTGTTTTGGACAACGAGAAACGCTTATAACATCATCGCCTTTTACTATGAAAACACCGCTTGTATTTCTGCTTGATTTGGAGATTGTCTGCATATCGACGCGTATCATTTTACCTTCTTTTGTAAGAGCCATCATATCCATCTCTTCATCAACCATCAAGCATCCTACTACATATTTTCCTGTTTTAGCAGTCATCTTCATAGCAATAACGCCGCTTCCGCCGCGATTTGTCAAACGATATTCTGCGGCATTGGTACGTTTTCCGATACCCTTTTCGCTCACTACAAGAATCTCCTGCTCATCGTTTGCGATAATGTCTGCATCAACTACAACATCATCCGCATGTTTAAACTTGATACCTCTAACGCCTCTAGTATTTCTACCTTGATCGCGTGTTTTTTCTATCTCAAATTTTATACACTGAGCCATCTTTGTCATTATGAAAAGATATTTTATGTTTTTGTCTGCAATTTTTGCAGTAATGATTGAATCATCTTCGTCAAGAAGAATAGCTTTTACGCCGTTGCTTCTTATGTTTGAGAATTCGCTTAGATTTGTTCTCTTAACAACACCTTTTTTAGTGAAGAATACTAGAGATTTATCTTCGCTAAAGTCTGTTGTAGGATTGATTGATTGAATCTGTTCATCTGCTACAAGGTTAAGAAGATTTACAACCGCCTTGCCTTTTGCAATTCTGCTTCCTTCAGGTATTTTGTAAACTTTCAACCAGTGAAGCTGTCCGCGGTCTGTTACAAAAAGAAGTGTATCATGAGTGTTACATGTAAAGAATCTCTCTATAAAGTCATCTTCATATGTAGTAAGCGCAATCTTGCCTTTTCCGCCTCTTTTTTGCTTCTCATACTGCGCAAGAGGAACGCGCTTGATGTAGCCTCTGTGAGTGATTGTTACAACCATCGGCTCGTTAGGAATAAGGTCTTCAACATCGATATCGTCGTAGTCATCTTCGATTTCAGTTCGTCTTACATCAGTATATGTGGCAAGAATTTCATCAAACTCTTGACCTATGATACCGTGAAGAACCTCTTCACTCTTAAGGATTGACTCTAGGTATTCGATTAGTTTGATAAGTTCAAGAAGTTCATTTTCTATTTTCTCGCGCTCTAATCCTGTTAATCTTCCAAGACGCATATCAACGATGCTTTGTGCCTGAAGTACACTGAAATCAAACTCTGAAACAAGGTTGTCTCTTGCATCTTCAACATTCGTGCTTGCTTTGATAACTCTGATAATCTCATCAATAATGTCAAGAGCTTTTTTAAGACCCTCTAAGATGTGCGCTCTAGCTTTTGCTTTTTCAAGGTCAAAGATAGTACGGCGGATGATGATAGTTTTACGGTGATTGATAAAGTGTTTTAAAATCTCGATAATACCAAATACTCTCGGCTCTTGATTTAAGATAGATAGCATGATAATACCAAATGTAGTCTGCATGCTTGTTTGCTTGAAAAGGTTGTTTAGAACGATTTCGCTCATTGCATCTTTTTTCAGCTCAATTACAACTCTCATACCGTCGCGGTCAGACTCGTCGCGAATTTCAGATACGCCATCAATAAGTTTCTCTTTTACCAAATCAGCAATATTTTCAATCAAACGAGCTTTGTTAACCTGATAAGGAAGCTCATCGATTACGATAACCTCTTTTTTTGCTTTCTGTTCAATATGGGTTTTTGCACGAACTTTGATACGTCCGCGGCCTGTCGCATAAGCGTCAGTAATACCTTTTTTACCAAAGATGATACCGCCTGTTGGAAAGTCTGGAGCTTTTATGTGTTCCATAATCTCATAAAGTTCAATATTTGGATTTGCAAGAAGAGCTTTTAAGCCCATCATAATCTCTCCAGGATTGTGCGGAGGAATGTTTGTAGCCATACCGACTGCAATACCAGAAGAGCCGTTTATAAGGAGGTTAGGAACACGTGTAGGCATAACATCAGGCTCTTTTGTAGTGCCGTCGTAGTTATCAATCATATTTACAGTGTTTTTTTCTAAATCTTTTAGAAGCTCGCCTGCATATTTCGTCATTCTAGCTTCTGTATAACGCATGGCCGCTGCGCTGTCGCCATCAACCGAACCGAAGTTTCCTTGACCATCAACCAACTGCATTCTCATAGAGAACTCTTGAGCCATACGAACGAGCGCATCATAAACAGCAGTGTCACCGTGCGGGTGGTACTGACCGATAACGTCACCGACGATACGTGCTGATTTTTTAAACTTTGACCCATGAGAGAGACTTAGTTTATCCATTGCATAAAGGATTCTTCTGTGAACAGGTTTAAGTCCGTCACGAACATCAGGAAGCGCGCGACCGACGATTACGCTCATGGAGTAATCTAGATAGCTGCTTTGAAGAGTCTCTTCAATGTTTATAGTTTGTATATTGTCGTTGTGTAGCAAGTTGCCCATATAAAACACCTAATCTTTATAAAATTCAAAAATTAATTCGGTAAATGATATCTTAATGTCGCTTAAGAGTTATCTAAAAGTTTGATTTTTTTATATAAGTTTGTCTTAGTGTGAAAATGCGTTGCAAATCGCTTGAGTGTTTCTTTGAAGTGTTAGGAATATCACCGCAAAGAGTTAACTTTGCGATGAGTTTGTTTTGACAATTTTGTGGATTAAAATGCAACCATTGACATAAAAAGAATGTCGCTTCCAGAATATACAGTAGTGCCGCTAGTGCCTACACTGTCAGGTCTGTCGCTTGAAGTATAAGAGTATTCTAGACAAAAACGAACGTTTTGTCTCATGTTATACTCTAAACCTGCAGAGTAAACATTGTAGTCTCTATCTACTTTTTTGTCATTGTGATTTAAAACGGCTGCTTTTACGCCATATTTGTCTGTAAGATTTAGTTGTGCATCCACATGGAAGCCTGTAATATCCTGCGTATTTGTTACGGTGCCTGTTGTAGCATCAAGGTCGTTATAGTCATTTTTAAGAACATAAGCACCAGTTACCATTAATGGCATATTAGAAATTGCACTCTCTACCTGAAAGTCGATACCGTAAGCAGTTCTGTCTAAGGCGGCAAAATCTGCCAAATCGGTTTCGTCTTCTAAATCAGCAGCGTTGTAGGTTATAATCTCTTCTCCGACATCTCCGCCGATATAAAACCCTCCAAACATCATGGTCGTATCCGCAACACTAAATTCATAAGCGGCTCTAGCCAAAAGTTTATAACCGTCACTGTCTGTTCTGGAGCTCTGTGCGAAAGTCGGGGTGTATCCGCCAACCGTTGCGTAAAGACCGTTTGCTCTATAATAAGCCTGTACAACGCTAGCCTCTCCATCACCAATGCCTAAATCTTGGAATATGTTTGTTTTTTTACGATTCTCAAATTGACGAACCGGTCTGTATAGCCCTGTTGTATATATTTCAGTTGCCGCAAATGCGCCAAGTGCGTCGGTAGTAGCGTATGCAGCACCGATTCTTCCGCTGAGAGCTTCAGTTGTAAAGAGCACTTTACCGCCAAATATGCCACCGGCTGCAACTTCCATTGAAGTACCTACATTGTCGGCTATCTTGCCACCAAAGATGAAAGCAGATTCGTCAAAAATCTCAGTTTTAGTAGTTTTTCCAAGCGTGGTATTTTCTGTTTTATCGTCAGAAAGCACACGCGCTTTTAATACCAATCCCATGTTTAAAATACTAGGCAGTCCTAACCCTCCTGCAATAGTGCTCTTCATCTCCTCTTTGCCGCTTGTCATCGTAAAGCCAGACATCTTAAACTCTCTACCGAAGGAGTTTAGCTTTGGTACATTTTGAAAGTGACACGACATACAGTCCATATCCATCTGTCTCGCAAACGCAGGTGTTGCTTCTGCTGCCGTCGCACACATCAAAGACAAACTAACAATCGAGATGATTTTCTTTGCTGAAAATGATTTTTTCATAAGATATCCTTGTATAAATTATTTTTATGGAAGTGTTACCAATACCATAATAAAATACTATAATAAGTAAAATATAAAAATAAGCTTAAATGCCCATTTTTATGGAGTATTTGCAAAATGAGTCAGCTGATTAAAAAATAATCATTTTTCTGACTATTTATTTTTCTAGCTACTATATAATTTTGAGAGATTAAAAAAAGGATTTAAAGATGAAGAGAATTTTACTCGGTATACTAACTATACCGTCTTTAGTTTTGGCAGAGGATGCTATAAACAGCGGCGATACAGCTTGGATGCTTGTTGCTACCGCTTTAGTTATGCTTATGACGCCTGCCGGACTTGCGCTTTTTTACGGAGGATTGACACGCTCTAAAAATGTGCTCAATACTATGGGTATGAGTTTAGGTGCCTATGCAATCGGCACTCTTGTTTGGGTATTGTTTGGGTATTCTATCGCTTTTGGAGAGGGTGACATTATCGGAAGCGGAAAAATTCTTTTATCTGGCATAACTTCTGGCACCGTAAAAGGATCTATTCCTGAGCTTCTTTTTGTAGCGTTTCAAGGAACTTTTGCGGCAATTGCAGTTGCCATTGCAAGCGGTTCTATGATAGAGCGTGTAAAATTCTCTACATATATGGTTTTTGCAGCTTTGTGGGTTGTCGTGGTTTATGCACCGGTTACTCACTGGGCTTGGGGCGGCGGTTCAACGCTTAACTTCGGCGAGATGGACTTCGCAGGGGGAACGGTTGTTCACTTAAATGCCGGTGTTGCAGGTTTTGTAGTAGCTATGATACTTGGTCGCAGAAGAGATTACGGCAAAGTGGCTATTAAACCTTTTTCGCCAGTTTTAGTGGCACTTGGAGCTGCTCTGCTGTGGTTTGGATGGTTTGGTTTTAACGCCGGCTCTGAGCTGGCTTCTGATGGAGTTGCGGCATCTGCGTTTTTAGTTACAAACGTTGCCGCGTCACTTGGTGTGATAGGATGGATAATTGCCGAGTGGTTTGTTTATAAAAAAGCAACTATCATAGGCGGAGCTTCCGGTGCGGTTGCAGGTTTGGTGGCTATTACTCCGGCTTCCGGAAGCGCAGGAGTTGAGGGTGCTATCATCATAGGGCTTGTCGGCGGGATTATCGGCTTTTTAGGTGTGGCAAAACTCAAAAATGTTTTTGAAGTGGATGACTCCTTGGATGCGTTTTGGATTCACGGTTTGGTCGGAATATGGGGCTCAATCGCAACGGCTATATTTGTAGCTTCTTATGCGATGGCGGATGATTATAATATGGCTTATCAGCTTGCTAGTCAGTTTAAAGCGATAGGGCTTACAATAGTTTACAGTGCTATTGCTACTGCAGTTGTTTACTATGCAGCCGCGGCACTTACAGGTGGCGGAAGAGTAGATGATGAGAGTGAGAGCAGAGGACTTGACGAAACAGTTCATGGTGAAAAGGCGCTAAATATTTGATATTAGACATTAAAACGAACTCGTCCGTTTTAATGGCAGGGACAATTTGTCCCTACAACCCCCTAAAGCTACGAAAAACTGAGTTTTTCGAGAATTACAAAAAATGTAAAGCGGGGGTTTAGTTGCTTAAAACCATAAAAATGGTTACAATTTTAAACTAAATTTGGAGAAATTATTATGAAAAGAGTGGAAGCGGTTATTAAACCATTTAAATTAGAAGATGTAAAAGATGCCTTGGCGGAGATAGGAATTACCGGTATGACGGTAAGCGAAGTGAAGGGTTACGGTCGTCAAAAAGGTCACAGCGAGCTTTACCGTGGGGCTGAGTATGTTGTTGACTTTTTACCTAAAATAAAGATGGAGATGGTTGTGGATGACGAAAGTGTTGATCAAGTTGTTCAAACCATAGTTGAGGCTGCAAGAACAGGTAAAATCGGTGATGGAAAAATTTTCGTCAGCGATATTGAGAAAATCATTCGTATTCGCACAGGCGAGACAGACAGCGAGGCGATATAAACGAATACTTAAATTGTATGTAGATTGCTTCGTCGTAAACTCCTCGCAATGACAAAGTGGGCTCGCAATGACCGTCATTGCGAGTTTCTTTAGAAGCGTGGCAATCTAAAAACTTAATTATTCAGAGAATTTAGCTGATTAAAAATTAATCAGCTAAAAAAAAATCTACATAGTTTCTAAGCTATAATTCTCTTTAATTTTTTGAAGGAAATTATATGCTAGAAGCTGATTTCAAATACATCATCGACACCTTCTTCACCATTTTTGCAATGACACTCATTATTTTTATGGTTCCAGGGTTTGCCATGCTTGAAGCAGGGCTTGTTCGTACCAAAAACGTCTCCGCAGTTTTAACAATAAACGTGATGATATACGCAGCCGCTTCATTGGCATTTTTGCTTGTCGGTTACAAACTTGCGTTTGGGAGCTGGGATAGCGTAAATAGTAGCATTTGGGCTGTTTTTATGTTTCAGATGGCATTTGTCGGAAAGACGGTAAACATCATGAGCGGTGGGGTAAGCGAGCGTGTTCGTATAATTCCTTTGGCTATTTTTACAGCTATAATGGGTGCGGTTATATACCCGCTTGTGGTAAATATCAGCTGGGGTGCTGATATGATTAAGGGAACACTCTTTGATATTGAGATGTATGATTTGGCAGGTTCTACCGTTATCCACTCAACGGGCGGCTGGGCGCTTCTAGCCGCTATAATAATTATCGGCGCTAGACGTGGGCGTTATCATGAGGGCAAAATAAGAGTTATCCCTGCTTCAAATATCCCGCTGGTTGTTCTTGGTGCACTGCTGCTCTGGATAGGATGGTTTGGATTTAACGGCGGAAGCGTGGGCTCAATCTCTAGCGTTGAGAATGCAAACCTTGTCGCTAAAACAATTATGAACACAAATACGGCAGGTCTTGCTGGCGCTATTATCGCAGGAATAATTATGTATATCAGGTATAAACTTTTTGATATTACGATGATACTAAACGGCGCTTTGGGCGGACTTGTGGCAGTAACTGCCGCTGCAAACCATTATGACATGTACACACCGATATTAATAGGTCTTGTCGGCGGTGCACTGGTAGTTTTTGCAGTTCCGGTGTTTGATAAATTTAAACTTGACGACCCAGTTGGGGCACTATCTGTTCACCTTGTTAACGGTATCTGGGGAACTTTGGCAGCTGGAATATTTGTAGAGAGTATCTCATTTTCAGCTCAGCTAAAAGGCGTAGTTCTTATCGGAATATTTACATTTAGCGTCTCCTATGCAATTTTATATATAATCAATAAAATATCTAAGTTTAGAGCGGATGACGATGCACAGCTTATGGGTATGGATATAAACGAGTGCGGTGTGGAGTCCTATCCAGAGTTTAAGAGAGCTATATAATCTGCCCTTGCAGTTTAACGAAATAGTAACAATTTTTTTGTTACTATTCGTATCATGATTAGACACAGCAACTCCCTTTTTATCTCATTATTTGTTCACGCTACTCTTCTCCTAATCTTCTTTTTTGTCTATAAAAATTATTTTGATTCTAAAAAAATTGAAGAAGAGATGCTCTGCGTTAAACTTTGTACTATCTCACAAAGCAAAGAAATAGCAGAAAAAAAAGAGATAAAAGAGCCAAAAGCAGTTCTCAAAGAGAAACAAATTGAGCCAAAAAAAGTAAAAAAAGCTGAGATACAAAAAGAGATTGTAGAAAAAACGATAGAGGTAGCCGACGAAGTTTTTGACCTAAAATTTCCCTTTATTGGACAGGCTAAAGAGGAAGTTATTGTGGATGCAGTGCCCGCAGAGACGAATGTAAAAGAAAAAGAGGTAGTTGAAAAAGAGCTTAATGATGCGTCTGTAGAGCAAAAAATTGATGATGTCGCTTTAATTCAAAAAGCATGGCAAGAGGAGTATCTAGAAATAAATATGCAAAAAATCGCTCAGCTTTTAGAGGAGAATCTCTACTATCCAATGAGTGCTAGAAAAAGAAATATTACAGGTTTGGTGAAAGTAAGTTTTACTCTAGATACGGATGCAAAAGTGGATAATATAAAAATAATCGAATCAGAAAGCGATATACTTAGCCGAGCGGCGATTAAAACCATCCAAGACCTCTCAGCAAAGTTTCCA
Organism: Sulfurimonas sp.; assembly: GCA_041652055.1. Taxonomy (GTDB): domain Bacteria; phylum Campylobacterota; class Campylobacteria; order Campylobacterales; family Sulfurimonadaceae; genus Sulfurimonas. The sequence continues at coordinate 13,970 of JBAZIE010000011.1, forward strand.
AAACCCACAAAAGAGCTAACGCTTAGCGTTCCTATCAACTATAACCTAAACTAAATTTTCAAATAGCAATATTTTACAAGGGTAGAAACAGAGTAGTCGTGCTTAGTGCATTTAAGCCCTTATTTCTTTATGGAAAAAGGCTTAAAAAACAGGACCAAAAGCGGTGAGAAAAGAAGATCCGATACGATTGCCACTAGCAAAACTACAACCGTTAAAAGACCAAAAATAAGTGTCGGTATAAAGTTTGAGGTTATTAGCACTAAAAATCCGACAATAGTCGCAAGCGAGTAGTAAAACATTCCAAAAGCAATAGTCCCGTGAGCTCTATGCATGGATGCGACATAGTCTCCGTCGCGAGAGAGCTCCTCTCTAAAACGGTAGAAGTAGTGAATAGTGTTGTCCACCGTGATACCGAGCGCTATCGAGGCTATAGTGATGCTCATAATGTCCAAAGGAATTCCCGTAATACCCATTATGCCAAAAATGACGCTGATTGGAACCATATTGACGGTTAATGCTACCATTGCTATTTTTAAAGAACGGAATAAAAACAGAAACATTGCCCCAAGCGAAAGAAGTGCGAGCCCAAGCGTTGATATTTGTGAGTCAAAAAGTGACTGGAGCATGTTGTTGTAAAGAACCATCATGCCGACAAGCTCAAAGTTTTGCGGGTCAAGCCCAACTTTTGTCTCAAGCTCTTTTTCAATCTTTTTAAGCAGCTCGTCACGTCTTAGCTCGCTATTTGAATCTATTATACGAACCACAAAACGCGCCTCGTTATACTCGGTGTTTACATACGGCGAAAGAAGTATTTTTTTAAATTCAAGCGGCAGTTCGTTGTACATTAGTGCCAATTCAATACCGTCAAAATCTCTTCCATCTTTTAAAATACGTCCTACTTTTGCAAGTGTGCCGAGTGAGGAGACATTGCCAATTTCAGGCAGCGTTTGGAGGTAGTCATGTACTTTTAGGATTGTTTGCATTTTTTGTTCTGTAAACCAGTATTGCGCTTCATTCTCGGTATCTGCAAATTCGCTTGCAAAACTATCAAGCTCATCTGAGCTCTCGGTATATTTTGTCTCTTGGGTATTCTCAATTTTGGGAAATTTTAAAACTATTTCTAAAGGAGTAGTGCCGCCTAGAGCATTATCAACTTTTGTCATACCTTGATAAATTTCAGTACTCTTTTTAAAGTAGTTTATAAAACTGTTTTCAACTATTAATTGCGTGGTGCCAAAAAGACTAAAACCAAGAATAGCAACTACAATCACGATAATTTTTTTTCCGTGATGCTCGACCGTATTTGCAAATATGGTGTTAAGTGTAAATGCCTTGTCAAATGTAAGTACCGGCTCTTTTTTTGTAAAAATCATCATCATTGATGGAAAGAGAAGATATGCAGTAATCAGCGAAACAGTCACGCCGATGTTCATCATGGTACCTAGATCGATAATCGGTAAAATGTCGCATGTCATGAGCGAGCCAAAGCCTGCAACAGATGTAAGGATAATAAAAACAGATGGAATAGACATTCGCTTTAGCGTAATTTCTATTAGCTCTTTTTGTGAAAAATCAGGGTAGAGCGCGTACTCTTCGCGATAACTGACAATGAGGTGTATTACCAAAGAGAGTGTGGTAATGAGCTGCATCGCAACGTAATTTGAAGATACAACTGTCACTTCAAGACCCAAAAGTGCGTTAATGCCGGTTGTGATTATTACGGCGCTAAGCGATACGACTATGGGCAAAACAACAAAACGCATTTGTCTGAAAATAATCCACAGCATTAGCATCATAATAAGCACAATAGCCGTTCCGTAAATCGCTATATCGCTTTTTACAAAACCTATCATATCGTCCGCAATCATGACTATCCCGCCTAAAAAAATCTCTCCATTTTTATAAAAGGGTTTTAGGGTAAAGCGAACGTTTTCAATGAGTTGATGTGTCTCATCCCTTGTGCTGTAGCCATACTCTTTAAATGCTTTTTTTGCGGCTTCAAACTCTTTTTTCTCTTCTTTGCTAAGCTCTCTTTTTTGCTGCAGTTCTATAAAAACATTGCGTTTTTGAAGAAGTTCGGTGTATTTGGCATCTTCTTTGAGATTGACTAAAATAGCAGTTGTTTTAAAATCATCGCTTACGAGATTTTTTGCGTACAAAGGACTTGAGGTAAGCTCTTTTTGCACCATTGTTTTGTTGATATCCTCTGATAAGAGCGTGCGCACATTTTTTACAACTTCGGCAATATCCATCGGAGGACTCTCAAGCAGCGGAACATCAAGCAGCGTAGTAACGCTATCGACACCTTTTACGCTCAATAGAGACTCTTTTAGGGCTTTGATAGTAGCAATTGTATTGTCTGAGAGCAGATACTCTTTAGGGCTAAAGGCAACGACGAGATAGTCAGGACTGATATAACGCCCGTGAACTTCACGAGTTAACTTTAAATCGGCATCGTTTTCGAGCAAAAGTGTCTCAGCCGAGGCGTCAATGCTTAAAAATTGTGCATAGTACCCAAAAATCCCAGTAGCCAAGGCTACAAAAAGCAAGACCGCTTTAAAATAGCGTGTAACAAAATCAATATAGCGTTGTAAAAACATAGTGCGCTTTCATAAAAATTTTATTTAATATTTGAAATTGAAATTGTAGCCTTTTATTTGACGATAAAAGATAACTCTATTGATTTTTTATGTTGGAAAGTATTGTAAATGAAGTATTTAAGTGGTGACCCCGAGGAGAATCGAACTCCTGTAACATGGATGAAAACCATGGATCCTTACCGCTAGACGACGGGGCCAAATTTTACTTTTCTTTGCGTCAAATTTGATTTTTCACTCGTTATGTACCTTATGTACACTTCCTCATTGAAAAAATCAACTTTTTCTCGATAAAAGAAAAATTAAATATCTACAAATGGTGTCCTGTGATGGATTCGAACCATCGGCCACCTCATTAAAAGTGAGATGCTCTACCAGCTGAGCTAACAAGACGTTTACAAACATAGTGTTTGTGGACGCGAATTATAGACAAATAGAGTGTATATGTCAAGAAAAAAAAGGCTAAATTTCCAAACTATTTTAAATTCGTTTTTCTAGGGCACGGTTTACTTCCAATTTGTCTCTTTTTGGCTAAAATAAGGGCTATAAATTAGGATTTGCATTGAAATGAACTATTACAGTTTTGAGTACTCATATTTGATTTTACTGTTAATCCCGATACTCTACTGCCTGTACAAGTGCAAAGAGCACCTAAAACCGAGATTTTTCGTTCATTTGCACTTTTTAGGAGCAAAAAAAAACTTTCTAAAGCTTGAGTGGATTGTAAAGGTGGCTATCTTTACGCTTCTGTGCATCGCTTTGACATCCCCCATAGCAGTTGATAAATTCGACCCGCTTAACAGACACGGCAAAGATATAGTCTTGGCAATAGATGCAAGCGGCTCGATGAACGCGTCTGGCTTTGATATGGAAGATGAGGTGAGTGAGGGTGAGCGTCTTGGCAGGTTTGAGATAGCAAAGGTAATCGCAACCGAGTTTATACAAAAGAGAGAGAGCGACAATCTCGGCATAGTTCTGTACGGGGATTTTGCTTTTATAGCCTCGCCTATAACCTATGAGAAAAACATAGTTGTCGAAATGCTTGGTTACCTCTCCCACGGCATGGCAGGGCAAAATACCGCGATAGGCGAAGCGATAGCGATGAGTGTGCGGGCATTTAAGCACTCAAAGGCAAAGACAAAAATCATCATACTTTTAACAGACGGTGAACACAACAGCGGTTCCATCTCGCCAAAAGATGCCATAGAACTCGCAAGAGATGAAAATATAAAAATATACTCCATAGGTATGGGAAACAAGGGCGAAGCGGATGAAGCGCTTTTGAGAAAAATTGCCGATGAGAGCGGAGGAGAGTTTTTTAGCGCATACTCTGCAAAAGAGCTAAAGAGTGTTTACGAGAAGATTGACGAGCTCGAATCCTCAAAGATAAAGAGCAGGGAGTATCTGCTTAAAAACTACTTCTATCATATATTTTTACTTTTAGCGCTTGGCTTTTTGCTATTTTTGCTATACAGGGAGGTTAGAAAATGACATTTTTATCTTCCTACTATTTTTGGTTTTTATTACTGCTTCTGCCGCTTTTTATAAAAAAAGATTTTAGAGAGTATAGAATTACCGCATACGGCTACATGTTGACTTTTATTTTTATAGTTTTATCGCTTGCCAGACCTGTTATAGAACAAGAACCCATAAAGTCGGAGCAGATTTTAAGCGATGTTATCATCGGTGTTGACCTCTCATACTCTATGCAAGCAACGGACATCGAGCCTACGAGATTGGCTTATGCAAAAGAGATGTTAAAGAAGCTCTTGGAGGCAAAGCAAAAGAGCAGATACGGCGTTTTGGGCTTTACGACAAACGCTATCGTGCTCTCGCCTCTGACTGAGGACAGAGAGCTTCTTTTACATCTATTTGGCTCGCTGAATGAAAAGTTTATCATCACTCAGGGAAGCGATGTTTTCTCGGCACTCAAGTTAGCTAGAAAGATGTCTGCTTCAAAAAAAGCAACAGTAGTCCTCTTTAGCGATGGAGCGGATGAGCTCGGCTACGAGGCGGAGGCGCATTTTGCCAAAGATAACAACTTGATAGTAAATGTTTTTATGACAGCATCTACGATGGGCGGAACTCTGAGATTAGAGAGCGGCGAACTGCTTAAAGATGAACTTGGAGATATGGTTGTGAGCCGTGAAAATAGCGCGATAAAAGAGATTTCGGATGCGACGGGCGGGATTTACACAAAAGATTTGGATGAGCTGCTTGACGCATTAGAATCTCAAGGGAAAGAGGATTATAAAAGCGAAGTTACCGTTATGAGAAATATGGAGCTTTTCTACTACTTTATAGCGCTTGCTATAGTTACATTTTTGGTAAGCGTAACGACGTTAAAGAGGTTTGTTGTGGCGTTTTTGCTTCTTTTTGGAGTGCATCTGAATGCAAATGCCAACATGGATTTTTTCAACAAAGCGACAGAGTATTATAGAAGCGGTGAGTATGAAAAGGCACTGCAGAACTTTGAGATGGTAAAGTCTGCCGATGTAGAGACAAAGTCGATAATATACTATAATATTGCAAACTCGTTAGTCAGACTGCAGCAGTTTGAAAAAGCGAGAGAGGCGTATCTAAAATCACTGACGCTTATCTACTCTAAAGAGGCTGATGAAAACTTGGAGTTCATAAAAGATGTCGGTGAGAAAAAAGAGATGAGTACGGGACAACAGCAGAGCAAAGAGAAATCCGCACTTGCAAAAAAAGAGCAGAGTGAGAAGAAGCAAAAAGAGGGTGGCGGCTCAAATATGCAAGTGAGCGCACAAGCCGGTTCTGGTGCTGATGAGGGCGGTAAAAAAACAAAATCGCAAAGTCAGATAAACCTAGAGGGTGGCAATGCAAAGCTGAGCTCAAAACAGTATGAACTTATAAACAAGAGGAGAGTAGATGAAAAAAAGCCTTGGTAGAGCAGTTTTTGCTATGCTTATTTTTTTACATGTAGAAGTTTTTGCATCTGCTTATACGTGGAGCGCGTACGCAAATAAAACGAGTGCATATCTTCATGAAGCAATTCATCTTCAATATGTTTGTAGTTTTGATGATGCCTCAGAGCTCTATACTATTGAATTTAATCCTGTCGGGGAATATGAAAAATTCACTCTTAAAAACTTAAGACAAAGAGAGCAAATAGTCGATGGCAAGAGGATAAACAGCTATGAGTTTGTAGCGTTTGCAAAAGAGGCGCTCGAGATAGAGTTTGCATTTGAAGCCATCATGAAAAAGACCACAAAAGAGTCGATTGAAGATACCGTTATCGGAAGAGACAATGTTCAAAAAGAGGACTTTACGAAAGAGGCTATTAAACAGAAAGTTTTAAGAGTTAATATTAAAGAGACAAACACTCCGCTTGTCGGTGATTTTGCCGTTGAGGCAAAAAAAAATGAACCCAAAGTAAAGGCGTATGAGCCGTATCACATGGAGGTTGTAATCAAAGGAGTGGGAAATTTTGAAGCACTAAAACCTATAGAGTTTAACATTGAGGGCGTGAGAGTTTTTGCAGAAGAGGTCGCTCAAGAGTATAAACTTAGTGAAGAGGGTTTACATGGAGAGTGGAGGCAAAAGTTTGCTTTTGTCTCAGAGAAAGATTTTCGGGTTCCTAAGATTGAGATAGAGTATTTCAGCCTTATGGAGCAAAAATTGCAAAAGTTTGTCATAAATGCTCTGGATGTGAGCGTTGAAGCAGGTTTTAAAAAAGAGGAGCTTCTTGATGAGGAGCCAAAGGGTGGTTTTGAGTTTGACTATAATTACCTCTACTACATGTTGGTGTTTATGGCAGGTTTTTTGGCTGCAAAGATAAAGATAAAAGAGAGTGCTACTCCAAAAGGGAAAAAAGAGATTTTTTATCAAAAGATAGATGAGGCAAAATCTCTTGATGAGCTGATGATTCTTCTTGTTTTAAATGATGAGAAGAGGTACGAGAAGATAATCTCTGAGATAGAGAGCAAAAAACTCACCTCGCTTAAAAGTGCAAAAAAGATGAGCAAGTTAATATGATGTTAAATACATTGCTTATAACGACAGTTGTGATTGCATTAAGTGTTACTATTACGGGCTGTTCGCAAAAAGTTGTAATACGCGCTCTTGAACCGGCTGAGATAGATAGAGCTGCTTTGACAAAAAAAGTGAGCGTTGCTCCATTTGAAAATGACCGTTTTGGGATATCAAATAAGATAGAGGCTAATCTTGCCAAGCAAAAAATAGACGATAAAGAGTACTTTACGGTTATAAGCAGAAAGGATTTTGACAAAATCATAGCCGAGCAGAAGATACAAAACAGCGGTTTAGTGGATGTTGCTACGGCTCTAGATGTCGGAAATCTCATCGGTGCGCAGGCGATAATATCAGGAAGAGTTGGACATGCAACCTCAAAAGACAGATACTTCTACGAAGAGCGTTTGAGATGTTTAGATAAAAAGTGCAAAGAGAGTATAAAGTATAGGGTGAGTTGCACCAAAAGAGCAGTCGGACTTTCAGCTGAGATACGCATGGTTGATATCTCAAAGGGCGATATAATATATGCGGATACGTTAAATAAAACCTCTGAGTATAAACAGTGTCAAGATAGCACTGACGGTCTTCCGACTTCTGAGGCAGCATCTGGGTTATTGGCAAATAGAATAGCTAATGATTTTACATATAAATTACTGCCGCACTACCGCTATTTTGAGGTTGTTTTGCTTGATGACCCAGATATTGAATACAGCAGCCATGAGGATAAACTTTTAGAATCATCGCTTGAGTATATAAAGCAAAACAGACTCGATAAAGCCGAAAAACTTCTTGTTGATTTGATTGATTCTACACAGCAAAAAAGCTACGTTCCGTTTTATAATCTCGGCGTTATAAAAGAGGCACAAGGAGCATATGGCGAAGCGCAAAAATATTATAAAATGGCGGATGATTTGGTAGTAGAGCCTGTTGTGGAAGTAAGCACGGCATATGTGAGAATCGGCGATATGATAGAAAAACATAAAAAAGCAAAAGAGCAGTTGTCAAAATAATGAAGAGAAGAATAAAATATATTTCAATAATAACTATGCTCTTTGGTCTGTTCTTTTTGGCAGGCTGTACGGCACAAAAAGAGGTTGAGGTAGCGCAAAAAAAAGTTCTGCCCTCTTGGTATGTTTATCCACCTCAAACAACAGCTTCAACGCTTTATGCCATAGGCGAGGGCGAAGATAGGGATGAGGCGGTAAAAAACGCTCTAAATATGATGGCTTCAACGCTAAGCGTCTCAATCTCATCGCAGTTTGATTCCCAAAAAGTTGTGCATGAGGGTCTTGTAAACACCCATCAATCAACAGTTGTAAGCAAGACGCAAAGCGACGTCAAAAAAATCCGCATAAGCAGTTATGAAGTTGTTGAGTCTTATGCTCTTGGCTTTAGAAACCACATAGTTTTGATAAAGTCGCAGAAGCAGAAGCTCTTTTTGAGCCTAAAAAACGAGCTGGAGCAGAAGTTTATCCTTATAGATGCCCAGATGAAGTCGCTCCATCTTCATCACGCATTAGAACAGTTAAATATCTACAAAAAAGCAAAATATGAGATTAAGGACGTGCCAGACACTCTTGTTGTTATGAACGTCTTAGAGAGCGCATATGATGGAAAAGAGTATCTTCAAAAGATAGATATTTTAAACACTGGTTATGAGAAGTTGGCGTCAAGCATAACCGTTGCGATAGAGTGTGATGCCGAATCTAAAAACTTGGAAGCCGTGATACGAGAGGGATTTAACTCTAAAGGAGTGCAGGTTAAAAATGGCAGCGGCAACATGCACTTCAACATTGTAGTCAAATCAAATATTCAAAAAGCCTTCTCTTACGGGTTTACGCTTGCCCGCTCTGCAATAGAGATAAGCGTACAAGATTATAAAGGCTCTGTAGTGGCGAGCAACAAGCTAAATATCGTCGGACAATCGACCCAAGGGTATGAAATAGCCAAAGAGAGCGTTGCTATGAAGCTGGATGAGATGATAAAAAAAGAGGGAATTGGCAAAATAACCGGTCTTGATTTATAGTTGTTTGACCGACTGTTAACCCCATTTTGTTATACTCTATCAACAAAAATATCAATTTATAAATAAGGCAGTTAATGATTTCCAAGATAGAGTTGATTAAAAAAGAGGTTGGCAAAGTAGTTGTAGGGCAGGAGAAGATGATTGACTCACTTTTGATTGCTCTTTTATGCGAAGGACATATTCTGATAGAGGGTGTTCCGGGGCTTGCAAAGACTACAACGGTTAACGCATTGGCTAAAAGTTTGGGACTTGACTTTAAACGTGCCCAATTTACTCCAGACCTTCTCCCCTCAGACATTTTGGGTGCTGAGATATATGACCCTAAAAACAACAGCTTTAAGATAAAAAAAGGTCCTATTTTTACAAATCTTCTTTTGGCAGACGAGATAAACCGCTCTCCCGCAAAGGTTCAGTCGGCTCTGCTTGAGGTTATGCAGGAGAAGCAGGTTACACTCGGAGACGCTACTTTTAAATTAGAGCCTCCGTTTTTTGTTATGGCTACCCAAAATCCCGTCGAGCAGGAGGGCGTTTACCAGCTTCCTGAGGCTCAGTTGGACAGATTTATGCTAAAACTCATCGTCAATTACAACACAAAAGCGGAGGAGCTTGAAATTGCAAGAAGAGTTTCAAGCGGCAACTTTGAAGCCATCTCTGCGGTAGTTACAAATGATGATATTAACGAGATAAAAGAGGCTATAAAAAATGTACATGTAGATAAAGAGGTCGAGGAGTACATGATAGATTTGGTAAATGCGACAAGAAATCCTGCTGATTATGGACTTGACGAGATTAAGGACTATATACAGTTCGGAGCATCGCCTCGTGTGAGCATAGATATGTTTAAAGCGGTAAAAGCTATGGCATTTATGCGACAAAAAGATTTTGTGACCCCTGTTGATGTTGCATACATTGCAAAAGAGCTTATGCGCCACCGTATTGTTTTAACCTATGAGGCAGAGGCGGAGGGTGTTACAACTGATGAGATTATAGAAAAAGTGCTCCAAGCCGTAGCAATACCGTAGAGTTGGAATAGAGTTATGAGCAAGCTGCAAAAAATCTTAGTTCGAGCAAGACGCCAAGTCTTTAGTGAAATGGTAGGAAATAATCCATCCGTCTTTCAGGGCGAGGGTTATGACTTCATTGAGCTTCGCGAATATATGCCGGGGGACGATATCCGCCATATTGACTGGAATATTACCGCTAAGATGCAGCGTCCTTTTATCAAAATATTCCGCGAAGAGAGAGAACTAAGCGTTGTTGTCGTCTCTGTTTTAAACGGAAGCGTGCATTTTGGCTCCAAAAAATTCAAACAAGAGACTATCGCTGAAGTTGCCGCTCTTTTGGGATTTTCTACAATTAAAAACGGAGATTTGCTAAGCTCGTATATCTTTACGAACGAGATGGTTTCATACATAAAACCGGGAAAAAAACTGCACCAAATCCATAAGAATGTGGATGAGATTTTAAATTTTGACGCAATAAACAAAAAGGTTGATTTTAAATTTATAGCCGATACGCTTTTTAAAAGATTGAAGAGAAAATCGCTTATTTTAATCATAGGCGACTATTTTGAGATACCTGATTTTAGGCTTTTGGCTAGAAAACATGAGGTACTCTGCGTCATAGTCAGAGACCATCTTGAAGAGCATCCGCCCCAGATGGGGTTTGCCTCTTTGGTTGACCCTGAGAGCGGAGCGGTTTTGGAGGGCGATTTTAATGCTTCAAGCGTGAGAGCCTACGCACAAAAAGTCGCCGCACACGACCATAAACTTTTTGACACGCTAAGACGTGATAGCATTAGATTTACAAAAATATATACCGACAGTCATGAGGGCGTAGAGCTTCGCAGACTTTTTGAGGGCAGATAATGGCACAAGAGCAGAGTTACGATATCCCGCTTCATGATATTAAGCCCATTGTTGAGGTGCAGGAGTATTCGCTCTACTACTTTTTAGGGATTGCTTTTTTTGTTTCTCTGCTGGTTTTGGCAGCGGCTTATCTAATCTACATGTTACTTCAAAAGCGAAACAGATTTAACATAAGAAAAGAGCATTTTAAACTTCTAAACACTCTTGATTTAAGCGATGCCAAACGCTCTGCCTATGAGATTACTCTCTACGGTGCTACGTTTAAAAATGACAGCCCGAGACATCAAGAGATGTATGAAAATCTTATAGAGAGACTTGAGATTTACAAGTACAAAAGAGATGTGGATGCGTTGAGCGGCGAAGTTATCGGATATATAGAACTTTACAAGGGTATGATTGATGTTTGAGGGACTTTATTTTGAGTTCCCGATACTTTTTTTTCTTATTTTTCCTTTTCTAATCTGCGCTTTTGTTTGCAAAATGAGGCTCACATCTATCTACTTTCCTCACACCGCCGAGTTTTTAAAAAGCTCTGTTTCTGCCTCAAAGACACTACTTTTTTTAAAATGGCTCGGTATTGTTATGATGATATTAGCACTTATGTCGCCCATAAAAGATGTGCCGTATGAGTTAGAGCCAAAAGAGGGGTATGAGATAGCTCTGATTTTGGATGCTTCGGAGTCTATGAAAGCTCAGGGATTTGACACAAAAAACGAGCAGCTTACGCGCTTTGACGTTGTTAAAGAGATAGTGGGCGATTTTGTCTCACAGAGAAAAAATGACAACATCGGGCTGGTTGTATTTGGAGCGTTCTCATTTATAGCTTCGCCGCTTACTTATGATGAGAATATTTTAAATAAAATCCTCTCGCAGCTCTACATCGGAATAGCTGGAAAATATACCGCGCTAAACACATCTTTGGCGCAGGGCGTCAATCTTTTAAAGATGGGCAGCTCAAAGACAAAAGTAGCCATCTTGCTTACAGACGGATACAGTACGCCGCAGATAGACTCAATTCCGCTTGAGATAGCCTTGGAAATGGCAAAAAAAGATGGGATAAAGGTCTATCCGATAGGGATAGGAATGCCTCACGAGTATAACAGAGATGTGCTTCTTCGCATCGCAAACGAGAGCGGCGGAGTTGCATTTGGAGCATCAAGCGCGGCAGAGCTTCAAGAGGTTTACAAGAAGATTGATGAGCTTGAAAAGTCAGAGATAAAAAGCGAGAGTTTTACCTATACTAAGTATTACTACCAGTTTCCGCTTTTCATAGCGCTCATTTCTCTTATGCTCTACATCTACCTTAGAAACAAAAGAGGGTACGCATGACATTTTTGCACCCTGAATTTCTCTACTACATGTTGCCTCCGCTCTTTATCCTATTTGGGCTATTGCTCACGCAAAAAGAGGCGCATGCAGACTTTTTTAGCAAAGATGTTATGGATAGGCTTAGAGTGAGTGCAAATACGCTGACACAAAGAGTAAGAAACGCTCTCTTTTTTCTTATGGCATTTTTTATGATAATTGCTCTTGCGCAGCCCGTTATAAAAGAGGGGAAAGTCGAGATAAAGGCAAAGAGCGCTGATATTATGATTGCGCTTGATATATCTGATTCTATGCTCGCAACTGATGTCTATCCAAACCGTTTAGAGTCGGCAAAACAGAAGGTGCTAACCCTTTTGGACTCTGCGCCAAATGAGCGGATAGGCATTGCGGCATTTGCCAAAAACTCCTATCTTGTCTCACCCCTTAGTTTTGATACGGCTTCAGTCGCTTTTTTGCTCAGAGGGCTTGAGACCTCTTCCATCACAGAGAAGGGAACCGATTTTTTATCAATGCTTAAGAATGTGAGCAAAACTCAAAAGAGCCAAGAGAAGAAGCTGCTCCTAATTCTTAGTGACGGCGGAGATAAGAGCGATTTTGGAGATGAGATAGAGCATGCAAAAAAGAATGGCATCAAAGTTTTTGTTTTGGGCATGGGGACAAATCAGGGCGCGCCGATAAAACTTCAAGACGGAACTTTTATAAAACATAACGGAGAGATAATCATCTCAAAAATAAATGAAGATATTGCGCAACTTGCTACAAAAACAGGCGGTGTCTATATAGAAAACACTACATCCTCAAATGATATAAAAACTATGCTAAAAGAGATAATGAGTATGAGCGAGGAGAAGGAGCTAAAAAGTCAGGAGATAGAGAAAAACAGACCTCTTTTTTACTATCCTCTTGGTATGGCGCTTCTTATTTTACTGATTGCGACAAGCTCATTTCATAAAAAAACGCTTAGCGCCAAAAACTCAATATTTATACTCTTTTTTCTTCTTTTTTCAAATCAACATGTAGAAGCCGGAATTTTGGATTTTATGGATTTAAAAAAGGCAAAAGAGGCTTATGAGAGCGGCGATTATGAAGCTTCCGCCAAGCTTTACAGTGAGTATGCACAAAAGAGCAAAAACCCCGAGAGCTACTACAACGGGGCAAACGCATACTACAAACAAAAAAAGTACAAAGAGGCGATAGAGTCATACAAGAGAGCCACTTTTGAGGATGGTGAGAGCAGAGCAAAAAACTTCTCCAACCTTGGAAGCGCATATGCAAAAGAGGGCGATTTGCAAAAGGCGATAGAGTCTTATGAGGAGTCTTTGAAGATAAAAGAGGACAAAGAGACAAGGGAGAATTTAAAAGAGGTAGAGAAACTTTTAAAGAAGCAGGAACAAGATAGCGAGAAAAGCAGCAGTGATGAAGATAAAAACCAAGAACAAAAAGAGAGCGACAAAGAGCCTAACAAAGATAAGAGCTCAGACAAAGATGAGAAAAAAGAGAAGCAGGATAGCCAAGAGTCTGCGGAGTCTGGAGAGAAGAGAGAAGACGAGATGAAAAACTCTGAAGGAAAAAAAGAAAAAGAGCCTAAAGATGATGAGAAAAAAGATGATGAGAAAAAAGAGCAAAAAAGCAGCAGCGATTTAGAGAAGTTGGATAAAAAAGAAGAAAAAAATAAGCCGTCAGAACCTCAAGAAAGTGGCAAAGAGAGCATTATGAGCGATGCCGAGGAGAAGAAGTGGATAGAGCAGTTAAATGTCAATTCACAAAGTTACATGTATAAATTAAACGACGAAGAGAGCAAGAGTATCAATGACGATGAGAAACCTTGGTAGAGCCGAGTTAAAGGAAGAGAATTGAAAAATATTGCAAAATTACTATTTTTAGTGCTGATTGCGGCAAATCCGCTTTTTGCATCACTTAGCGCGCGAGTTGATTCTAAATCTGTAGAGCTTGGAGAGGCGGTAACGTATTCGCTTGAGCTTCATGGAGAGATGATAAAAAAGCCAAACATTACAAGACTATGCGAGAGCGACGTCATCTCTACAAGCTCGCAGACAAGTATGCAGATAATAAACCAAGAAATCAGTAAAAGCTACACTCTAAGCTATCGTTTTGTACCGCAAAAGAGCTGCAAGATAGCGCCGCTAGAGGTTGAGATTGACGGCAAGGTCGAGGCAAGCGATGAGATAGAGATAGAGGTAAAGCCTGTAAGCGGTGCAAAAGATTTGGATTTTGAACTCAGACTCAGCAGTGATAAAAAAGAGCTCTATGTGGGCGAGACGTTTGATGTTACGCTTATATTTAAACAGAAAAACAGCGTTGAGGCTGTTGACAGCGAATTTACGCCTCCTGAGTTTAAAGGATTTTGGGTCAAGGGAGAAACCCAGCCGCAAAGATATCAAGAAGGCGAATATACAGTTACAAAGGTACTCTACTCTCTGGCACCGCAAAGAGTAGGAGAGCACAAAATCTCAAAAGCGCAGATGAGAGTAGCCTCAAGAAGTGGCAGGGCAGACAGCTGGGGAGCTTGGATTCCGACTATAAAATGGAAAACATATTTTTCAAACGAGCTTGAATTTAGCGTAAAGGCACTTCCCTCAGGCGTTGATTTGGTTGGAAATTTCGCTATAAAAGCTACACCCGAGAAAAATGAGATAAACGCAAATGAAGCCTTAAATCTCACAATAGAGGTAGAGGGGGAGGGAAATCTTGAGGATATAAAAAGCTTTAAGCAGAGCATTGACGGAGTTGCTGTTTTTGACGAGAAAATAGCAATCGATGGGAACAAACTGACTCAAAAGATAGCTTATGTCGCCGAGAGAGATTTTGTTATACCGCCGTTTGTTCTAAGATATTTTGACCCAAAAACAAAAGAGATAAAGTCGGTTACGACAAAAGAGATAAAAATAGAAGTAAAAAATTCTAAAGCTGAAGAGGAGCTAAATATACAAAAAGAGCCCTCACTTAGCGTTGAAAGTGACATAAAAGTAAGCAATGGCGGATATGACTCAGTGTTGCTGACTGTCGTTTTTGTTGCAGGTTTGCTATTAGGTGTACTCGCTATGATGCTTAAACCTTGGAAGAGTGGCAAAAAAGAGAAAAACCTCTCAATAAAAGAGCCAAAAGTGCTTCTTGGCAAACTTTTACCCTTTAAAGATGAGAAAGATGTTAATGAAATTGTTGAAATTCTGGAAAAAAACATCTACTCTAGTCAAAAGCTAGAAATTGACAAAAAGCGCCTAAAAGAGGTGCTTAGAAGACACAATATAAAATAGATTTATTTTCTTTAAATCTTTAATTTGTTTCATAAAGTAACGAGTGGCTAAATTCATAGGAGAATTAATTTTTTTTTAAGATTATGAGCATATAATTCTGCTCGAAAATGACAATGGCAATAATTAGCTGTTAGTTATATTAGGAGAAAGCATGAAAAAGTTAATCGGTGGTTTAGTAGTTGTATCAGTATTGTTTTTAGGTTGTGAGAAGAAGTCGGAAGAAGCTCCAGTTGAAACTGCAGCTCCAGTAGAAACTGCAGCCCCGGTAGAAACTGCAGCTCCGGTTGCTGAAGCTCCAGTAGAAGCTACAACTCCGGTTGCTGAAGCTCCAGTTGAAGCAAATGTAACAGCTGAAACTCCAGCTCCGGCAGCAAACTAACAATTAAAGAGCAGCACACTTTGTGTTGCTCTTTCTTTTTAATACATAATCCAAATAATCTATTTTAATTTAATCTAAAATATCGTGGAGCTTGTTTCCAGCTTCTATATTTTTATGAACCTTCTCCCACTCATCATTTTTGATATTCTCTTTTAGTGTTTTTAATTCACCCTCAAAAAGCTCTATCGCCTCGAGCAAATTATCTTTGTTTTGTCTAAAAATATCTTCCCACATATTTGCGGAACTCTTAGCCAAGCGGCTCATTGAGCGAAATCCACCGGCAGCAAGAGCTAGAATATTGTGCTTGTTCTCTTGATGCATTACCGTATTTGCCAAAGAGTAGGAGATGGCGTGTGGCATGTGAGAGATAAGCGCAGCATGACGGTCGTGCTGTTGTGAGGACATAAAGTGCTTTTTCATATGCAGCGCTTTAAATATTTTTTTTGCAACTTTTACCTGATGCTCGCCGCTATTTTCCAAATCGCACAAAACTACGACTTTATCATCATAAAGATTATCAACAGCCGCGCGCGGTCCGAAATTTTCAGTTCCCGTCATCGGGTGAGCGGCTATAAAGTTTTTTCTAATACTTGGCGGAACTGAAGCGACTATTTTAGCTTTTGTACTCCCTAAATCTATGATAGTCACTTCCTCTTTAACGTCAACTAGATTGTGCAGAGCTGTAATTACGCCGTCAACGGGAATCGCTAAAAAAATAACATCATAATTTTCTACTTCGCCAAACTCTACTATTTTATCCACTAAACCGAGTTCCATTGCCTCTTTTTGGTGGATTTTGTTGTGGTCACTCCCGACAACAGTTTCGATAAAATCCAAATTTTTTAGACTTTTTGCGAGCGAGCCTCCCATGAGGCCTAATCCTATTATTGCTACATTCATCCTATTCTTCTCTTTTGTTTGGCAAATTATACAAGATTTACTTAATATTAACCTCATAAAAGGTAAAATCTTCTCTTATTTTATAACTATGGAAACTCAATGAGAATATTTTTAGCAATACTGCTATCCCTGTTTGCGGCAAACTCCTTCGCATATACGATTAAATCAATAAAATATGACGGTATGGTTCAGATGTCAGAATCTGTTGCACTTAGAATGTTAAAGTTTGAAATCGGAGACGATGTAGATGATGAGATGCTTGATGCATCTATAAAGGCTTATCATAAGCAGGGTTATTTTGAAGATATCTGGGTTGAGATAGACAAAGAGGGTG
This sequence comes from Sulfurimonas sp., assembly GCA_041652055.1. Classification (GTDB taxonomy): domain Bacteria; phylum Campylobacterota; class Campylobacteria; order Campylobacterales; family Sulfurimonadaceae; genus Sulfurimonas. The sequence goes on from JBAZIE010000011.1 coordinate 30,671, forward strand.
TTCTTACTTACCACTTTAAAGAGAAACCTCTTATTTCAAAGATAGAGTTAAAGGGCTGGAAAGAGAATGATTCTGAAGCGATAGACAGCATTATTCAGATAAAAGTAGGTTCTCTTTATGATGAGAAGAAGATAGAAGCTGCAAAGGGCAGAATTATTGAGGCGATAAACCAAGAGGCAAAAATCGACAGCGTTGTTGAGATATCAAAAGAGCTTCTTGAAAACGGCAGCTACAAAGTAACTTTTTTGGTAAATGAGGGTGAAGAGATTATTATAGAAGAGTTGCTTTACAGTGGTGCAGTCGGACTTGAGAGCGATGACTTTGATGAGATGATAGCAAACAAAGAGCGCGAGTTTATGGGCTGGTTTTGGGGAAGAAACGACGGAAAGATGAAAGTCGCTGATTTGGAGTACGACCCACTTAGAATCAGAGATTTGTACATGCAGCACGGTTATTTGGATATAGATGTAACAGAGCCGTTTGCAAAGGTTAATTTTGACAACTATACCGCAGATATGAGCTATCAGATAAAAGAGGGCGAGGTTTATAACGTCAGTGCTATTATTATTGAGCAGGAGAAAAATGTTATTGATGATGCTCTTATAAAAGAACTGATAAAACTCGAAATCGGCAAACCTTTTAACGTTCAAACGTTTCGTGACGACTCGCAGAGAATAAAAACACTAATAGCGGACTTGAGCTATGCGTTTGTGCAGATTGTTCCTGATTTAAAAAAGAACAAAGAGAAGAGAGAAGTTGATGTCGTTTTTAAAATTATGCCCGGTGAGAAGGTAAAGATTAGAAATGTTGTTATTTCAGGAAACAGCAGAACGCTTGATAGGATTATAAGAAGAGAGTTGTATCTTGGCCCGGGAGACATGTACTCTTTGACGGATTTAACGGATTCAAGAAATTCGCTTGGAAGACTCGGCTTTTTTGATGGGAATACAATCGAAGAAAAGAGGATAGATAATCGTACGATGGATTTAGTCGTTAAGGTTCAAGAGGCGCCTACCGGAAATATTCAGCTAGGCGGTGGATATGGAAGTTACGGTGGTTTGCTTGTGAGCGTAGCGGTTGATGACAGAAACGTTTGGGGCTCAGGTATTGACGTCGGAGTAAAGGCGGAGCGCTCATCGCTTACCTCAAACTACTCTTTTAGTCTCTCTAACCCTAGGCTAAATGATAGTGACTTTAGCGGTAACTTCTCTCTTTATACTTCAAGCAACGAGTATGACGATTATACCGTTATGTCTGATGGATTTACAACGGGAGTCGGACATAGATTTACAAGATATATAAGCGGGCATATAGGGTACGGTTTTTCTGCAAATAGTTATAATGTCGATGACAACCTTTCATATATAGATGAAGATGGAAATATACAAGAAAGTGATTTAGATACATTTTATTTTGAAGATTATTCAAAAAGTTCGGTTACGGTAAGTGTAAAGTATGATAATACGGATGATTTTTATCTTCCTAGAAAAGGTTTTATGCTTAGTCAAAGTTTTGAGTATGCTGGACTTGGGGCAGATTCAAATTTTCTTAAAAGCAGAACAAATTTTAGTGCATATAAAGGGCTTGAAGATTGGTTTGGATTTGACGTGATTGCAAGATACAAAGCAAGACTTTACTATGTAAAAGAGACTGGCTACCTTCCTGTTGCAGAGAGATTTTATATGGGCGGCATAGGAAGCGTGAGAGGGTATGAGTCATACTCGCTCTCTCCTACAATATATAATACAGACATAAATGCTACCGAAGATAGACGAATTGGAGGAGAACTTACGGCATCAAATAGTTTTGAGCTTAGTTTTCCTCTTGTTCCAAAAGCAAAAATGCGTCTAGTAACCTATCTTGATTGGGGTTATATAGGAGCGTCTGGTGATGCATTGGTCAGTGATACGGAAGAGTCTCCCTATTTATCAAACAATATCTCTCGAGGTGGTTTTGGTGTCGGCTTAGAGTGGTTCTCTCCCGTTGGACCGATTCAGCTAATGTTCTCAAAACCTCTAGGAGAAGAAGAGGGTGATAAAACAGCCGTATTTGAATTTACTATGGGACAGAGGTTCTAAAAAGAGTCTTTGTTACAAGAGTTATTTAGCACAACCGGCGATAAACTGTTTAAAGCTATAAAAATGAGAGTTTTATGTTGTTTTTGAGAGTTTCTATTTTTGCTATGTTTTCTTTTGCCAAAAATAGGCTGTTGTTTGACTCTATTTTGAGTTCACTGTTCTCAAAACTCAGCTTAAAGTCTACATTTCGCGGCTGATGGCTTAGAAGCGCTACGCTGAGTGACAAAATATAGCTTAGGGCATTTAGCTGATTAGTATCGGGAAGAAGAGGTTTGAGCCTCTCAACATGCGAAGATGACGGAAGTTTTCTTTTTGAAAAACGTGCAAGTGTGGCGATAAGAACTATCTGTTTATGCGTAAATCCAAACTCCAAAGCATCCTCTATAAGCTCATAGCTGTGCTTGTTGTAGGAGTAGTAGTGGATAGTGCTTCCGCTCATACAAAGTTTTGCGGCAATTGCCAACTCGTGACGGTACTTTTCATCGATATTTAGCTCTTTGTGCATAATATCAAAGAGCTCTTTTGCAACCCTGTTTATTTGGTTTGCGTGAGCTTGATTGTCAACATGTGCATCTAAGATGTATCTCACCGAAGTATTATAGCCCTCCGGAAATTTATCACGGGAAGTTCTAAGTAAATCTGCTAAAAAAGTTCCTTCTCTTACCCCAACACCGCTAGTGATAAGCTCCCTTATTTTGAACTTTTTAAATACTCTTAGAAGTATAAGTGCACCAGGCTTTATGACGTCAAATCTGCTGTTTTTTATGCCTAGTTTCTTTAAGCTCTCTTCATCAGAGTCTAATATTTTTGTAAGAAGTGAATGAAATTCATCATAGCTTGGCTCATAAGCATGAAGCTTATCCAAAGGATAACCGCTGTTGTCCAGTATGGCGTAGGAAATTGCTCTAAATGTTCCGCCAATACCGATAATTTTGGATACGTCGATGCCATCTAGTTGAGAGAGCTGTAAGTCAATATATTTTTTAGCGCCTTCAATATCGTTAGAGTCAAAAAAGAGCTCTTTTAATCTGACCGTTCCAAGGTTAAGCGAGATATTTGCATCTATGTTTTTTTTGTTTATTATGGAAAATTCGGTAGAACCCCCGCCGATATCAATACTTAGCGCTTTTTCTTGTGCAGGCAGAAGATTTGCACATGCTATTGCTCCAAGATAGGCTTCTCTTTGACCGTCAATAATCTTAATATTGAGCCCTAGGGAATTTTTTACGTGATTTAAAAACTCTTTTTTATTCGGTGCATCTCTAAGCGCAGAAGTTGCAACGCAGAGTGTTTTTCTTGCTTTAAAAGAGGAGATGATAGTGAGAAAATTCTCCAATGCATCATACGCTCTTTTCATTGGAAGCGGTTGAAGATTGCCGCCGTTTTTATAGGCATGTTCAGAGATTCTTACTTTGCTTTTTGCTTCATGGAGTATGTGAAATGCAAATCGAGAAGTTTTTTCATAGATGACCATTCTAAGCGAGTTAGAACCTATGTCTATGACAGCTACTCTTTTCGCCAAATCCTCTACTCTTCTGCTAAAATATTTTTATATTTAAACTGAAGCTCTGCAATAGACTCTACATTGTCTTTATCAGGAATAATACAGTCAACAGGACAAACAGATATACATGCCGGCTCATCATAAACGTTGACACACTCCGTACAACGATCTGGATCGATAAAATAAATAGGATCCCCCTCTTCAATAGCTACAGTAGGGCACTCTTCACGACATGCATCGCATGCAATACACTCATCATTTATTATTAAAGCCATTAATACACCTCGTAGTTATAGTCCAATTTAAATATATTTTAAAAACATATTTTAATGTGCTCGATTTATAGCTAAAAAAAGTTAAATTTTTACTTAAGTAGCTATTTTGCAGGCAAGATACATGATAGTTTGGAGTTAAGGTTTAGGCTCGACACTGTTCCGCCGACGCCATCCCTTCTATTTTTGATGCTTATTTTTGCACCGAGCGCATCAGCAGCACTTTTTGCCAAAAAGAGTCCAAGTCCGACACCGGGTTTGTTTCCCTCTCTCTTAAATGGAGCAAAAAGGTCTGAACTCTCATCAATTCCGCATCCCTCATCGATTACCTCTATAAGCAGACCAAAGTCGTTTAGGGAACTTCTTAGGGTTACATTTTTGTCTTTTGGGGTGAATTTTAGTGCATTTTGGAGGAAGTTTTGAATTATCTGATTTAAAAGCCCGACTTGAAGGATTGCCATAAAACCGTTTGGCTCAAAGTGCATATCAAGCGTTTTACCTTCGTTTGCCGCAAGAAGTTTAAAATCATCAGCCTTATGTTTTAAGATATTTATAACATCTACCTCTTGGGGTTTTTCAAGTTGCATTCCCTCTTGACGACCGACATTTAGTATGTTTGATACGATGATATTCATCTCATCTATTGTTTTGTTTGTTACCTTAAGTGCGTCTATATACTCTTCTGCAGAGCGTTTTTTTAGCAGAGTTACTTGATTTTTGAGCTTAATAACCGCAAGCGGAGTTTTAAGCTCATGAGCCGTTCCTATAAAGAGCTCTTTTTGATATTTTACGAAGTTTTGTATCCTTCCAAGCAGATGGTTAATTGTCGCTCCAAGAGGTTCAAACTCCTCTGGCAGCTCTTCGACTATTATAGGACGCATAAGGTGCTCATTCATATTTGATAGTTTGTTGCTCAGTGTTTTTACGGGAGATACAAGCATCTTTGATAGTCCGATTGCATAAATGACTACAAGTAAAAATCCTGCAATGTTTATAATAAAAAGATAGTGTAGTATCTTGTCCAAAAGTGTTCTTGTAACCGTGATATCTTTTGTTATTTTTAGGTAGCTTAACTCATCTAGATTAAACGGATAGATGAGTGTTAGATATGCTTTATTCTCTTTTTTTGTCTCGTAAAAGTCAATATCTAAATCTTTTAGATTTAGATACATAATCTCAATACTAAGCCCTAGATAAACCTCAGGCTCTGGCACTTCTGTACCGTAAATTGATTGATTGCTTACTACGTTTTTCGCATAAACTAAAAGCTCTTGATATTTTTCATCAACGATAGACTTCTCGATGTAAAAATATAAAATATAGGAAAAAATCAATATAAGGGATGATGAGGCAAAGATAAGTTGTATTAGAAAGCTTAGTCTGATACTTCTTTTTGAAAACATCTCTTTACCTGTAATAATAATTGAGTGTGATTATAGCTTATTTAATTTAAAAAATAAATTTGTGTGGTTTTTATAGTATATGTGGGTTTTAGGGACAACATGTAGTTGCCACCTAAAAGGACGAGTTCGTTTAGGTGTATAACATTGGTTAATTTATCTCTTTTGGAAAGCAGAAACGATAACCACGGCGGCGAACAGTCTCAATAGTAGTAATATTTAACGGTTTATCCATCTTTTGTCTAATTTGGTTGATTGCAACCTCGATTACGTTTGGAGTTACAAGTTCCGGCTCTTCCCAGATAGCGTCAAGTAACTGCTCTTTAGATACAATTTGATCACGGTGGCGAGCTAAGTGAGTAAGTACTTCAAAAGGCTTGCCTTTAAGTTCTATCTCTATCTCTTTGTAAGTAATTTTTTCCTCTTCAGGATTGATGATTAAATCTTCAATCTCAATAATATTGCTGCCGCCAAAACGCAGACGAGCTTCAATTCGCGCTACTAAAACATCAAAATCAAAAGGTTTTCTGATATAGTCATCAGCACCGCTTCTTAGAGCCTCTATTTCGCTGTCGTTGTCATCTCTTGCCGATAAAACGATTACTGCTGTTTTTGGAGTTTTTGATTTTATATCTCCGATAATATCAACAGAGTTTCCATCCGGAAGCATCCAGTCCATTAGTACCAAGTCGTAGTTACGGATATCTAGGTAGTACTCCCCATCTTTAAGAGTCTCTACTACGTCGCTTTGGTAACCAAACTCTTTTAACCCCTCAGCAAGCATTTTATTTAATGTTACTTCATCTTCTATAATAAGAATGCGCATTAATTATGTCCTATAAGTGAATATTTTGGCGGAATGATATCATAATTTTAGGTTTATTTAAAGTAAATTTCAATTTTTTTTAATAAATCTTTAACTTATAATTAAGATTGGGATTTATAATAATCGCTTACACTCACCTTGCAGTCGGGTAAAATTGATGGTTTTGTTATCTTCAAATCAATGCTTTTTATGGCTTTGAATTCTTTAATTAACTTTAAATTTATGCCTTTTAGGGCATCTTCAATGAGTAAAAATTCACTTTTTATCATCATTTCTTTGATAATTTCAACGATTTTTACATAATTTATGAACTCTTTTTTGTACTCATACTCGATAGAGATATTTACGATTACATCTTGAGGTTTTACCCTCTCAAAATTTAAAATTCCAATAATGCATTGGAACTTTAAATCTTCTACATCTATTCTCACTAGATAACTCTTTTTTCTTCACCTTTAAAAAGACGAATGATATTTGGAATATGTTTATAAAAAAGAATAAATCCTATAATCAAAACAGGAGCATGTGCCATATCTGGATGGATGATAAAGCTTGCAATTATAAGTGCAAGAAGAGCAGTAAGTGATGAGAGAGACGATATGCGTATAACTTTAGCGCCAAGAGCCCAAACAAGTAGAGCGATAAGCGTCTCGTATGGGAGCATAAACATCATAACGCCCATGCCAGTTGCAACGCCTTTTCCACCTTCAAAACCTAAATAGGGTGAGAAACAGTGACCAATTACCGCTAAAACAGCTATTCCCCAGAGAGTCGCTTCGCTAAGACCCATAAAATATGCGACCACAAGAACCAAAACGCCTTTTATCGCATCAAGTGCGAGCGTAGCGGCTCCAAGCTTTTTTGCCAAAGAGGGATTGGTCTCTTTTACAACTCTTAAAACATTGGTTGCACCGATGCTTCCAGAACCGCTTGCTTTTACGTCAACGCCTGCAAATTTCTTAGCTAAAAGAAGACCAAAAGGGATGCCTCCAATTAGATAAGCGGCTATAAAAAACTGAGCGTTTGTGTTAAATAAAAAATCCATTTACTGCCTTCTTAAATATTTGTGCCATTCTACTTGATATATGATTATAGAGATATAAAATCTTCTAAATACTATTTTTTGCTATAATAACGCGACTATTTAAAAAAGGGATTTTTTTTGGAACTTACTACAGAGCAGTTAAAAGAAAAAATTAACGAATATAAAAAGAAACTAAGCGTAAGGGTGGTTGCACACCACTATCAAAGGGACGAAGTTTTTGAGATAGCCGATATAACGGGCGACTCTTTGGAGCTTGCAATTAAGACAAAAGAGGACAATTCCGACTTTGTAGTATTTTGCGGTGTCGGTTTTATGGGGCAAAGCGTAAAGGTTTTATCTCCAAATAAAAGAGTTGTTATGCCAAAAGCAGCTTGCTGTGCCATGGCAAAGATGATTGATGGCATGCAGTTTGACGCATCAATAAAAGCGCTTAATGAGGCGGGTGTGCCAAATGAGAATATTTTGCCGATAACATACATCAACTCAAATGCCGATGTAAAGGCAAAAGTCGGGCAGATGGGTGGCTTGGTCTGTACAAGCTCAAATGCGAAAAAAATTATAACGACAGCACTTCAAGAGGGAAAAAAGATACTTTTTGTTCCGGATAGATGTTTAGGACAAAACATAGCAAACCAGATGGGGCTTAAATCTTGCATAATTGGAGATGGAACTAATCCTGCCGATGCGGACATCATCTGTTTTAACGGCTTTTGTTCTGTTCATCAGCTCTTTAGCGTAGATGATATCAACTTTTACCGTAAAAAATATCCCGGAATTTTGATAGCTGTTCACCCAGAGTGCGACCCAGCAATCTGTGATGCTTCCGATTTTGTAGGTTCAACTTCACAGCTTATCAAATTTATCACAGAGCTTCCGGAGGATCAAAAAGTTGCAGTCGGAACGGAGTTTAATATGGTTAACCGTTTACGTAAAAAAAACACCTATGTTTTATCATCAACAAAACCTGAGTGCCCGACTATGAATGAGACAACTCTTAGAGACGTTTATGATGTGTTAAAATCGATTGACGAGGGTGAGCCTTTAAATGAAATACAGATAGACGAAAATACCCAAAAATGGGCAAAAATCGCGCTAGAGAGAATGTTGGCGTTATGATAGAAGATTTTGTAAAAGCCTCATTGGCGCAGGATGTCGGGCGTGGAGATTTGTATGCGCTTGTTGAGCCAAGCGTAGATGCGAGCGCAAAAATTATTGCAAAGAGCGATGGTATTGTGGCTGGCGTGGAGTATATAAATGCTTTGGCAAAATTAGAGAATTTTGAGATAAAATGGAATAAAAATGACGGAGAGAGTTTTATAAAAGGCGATGTTTTAGCCACTTTAAGCGGAACTTCACATGTACTTTTAAAAATCGAGAGAACGCTCTTAAATATGCTTCTTCATGCCAGTTCTATCGCAACCTTGACAAAAAAATATGTAACTATTGTGGAGCCTTACGGCGTAAAACTTTTAGACACAAGAAAAACAAGACCGCTTTTGAGGGTGTTCGAGAAGTATGCTACAAGATGTGGCGGAGCTGTAAATCATCGTATGGGGTTGGATGACTCTTTGATGATAAAAGATACTCACCTAAAAACTATAAAAGATCTCAAAAGTTATATAGAAAAGGCGAGAAAAAAAATTCCTTTTACTGCAAAGATAGAGGTTGAAGCTGAAACACTTGAGGACGCCAAAGAGGCTTTTGCCGCAGGAGCAGATATTGTAATGTGCGACAATATGACGCCCCAGCAGATAAGAGAGGTTGTAAAATACAGAGATGAAAATTTTGCACATATACTTCTTGAAGCAAGCGGGAATATCTCGTTTGAGACCATAGAGAGCTATGCTAAAACAGGGGTTGATGCAATAAGCAGCGGCTCGCTTATCCACCAGGCAAACTGGATAGATCTGTCGATGAAGATGGATTAAAACTTAGCCAATGGCAGATGATTTAGAAAAAATTGAAGATTACAATATTTTGAACGAAAAAGGAACAACTCCCTTTTCCTGCGCTAGCCGCTATGGCTACTAAAGCAAATCTTATTGAAGATTTGTGTAGATTCTTCTAGGAACCATTAATGGCAGATGATTTAGAAAAAACCGAAGAACCCACCGAAAAGAAGATAGAGGATGCCAGAAAAGAGGGCAATGTTCCAAAATCTCAGGATGCTTCGGGTGTTTTAACTCTATTTGTCGCTATTTTGGCTTTTTTGCTTCTCTTTCCCTATATGAGCGCTCACACCATTTTGCTCTTTAAATACTACTTTTCCCTAATTGGAATGCCTATTGATAGGGAGTTGATGGTAAACATTACCATGGTAACTATCAAAGAGTTTCTTCTCATAGTCATGCCGCTCTCTATCGCCGTTGCGATTACGGGTATTGTCGCAGCAGTTGCGCAGTTTGGTTTTTTATTTACCACAAAAGCAATTATGCCTGACTTTAAAAAAATAGACCCGATTAAGGGAGCTAAAAATCTTTTTTCAATGAAAAAGGTAGTTGATGGCATCAAGATAACTTTTAAATCATTTACAACTCTTGGTGTGGGATTTATCTTTTTCTTTCTTTTTATAGTAGAACTTCCGACTGTCGCACTTTTTAGTTTGAGTGATCAGATGATATGGCTTAGAGACAAAGCTATAGTTATCGCATTTGTAATGCTTCTTATTATTTTTATATTTGCGATAATCGATGTGATAATCGTCAGAAAACAGTATTTTGACGGTCTAAAGATGAGCAAACAAGAGATAAAAGATGAGATGAAAAATATGGATGGAGACCCGCTTATCAAAGCAAAAATTCGCCAAATTCAGATGCAGGCTTCAAGGAAGAGGATGATGGCGGCAGTCCCAACGGCTGACGTTGTTATAACTAACCCGACGCACTACGCCGTTGCTATAAAGTATGACGAGCAGAAGTCTCATGCACCCATAGTTGTGGCAAAAGGAATGGATAATATAGCACAGCAGATTAAAAAAATTGCAAGGGAAAACGGTGTACATGTAGTTCAAAATCCGCCTCTTGCAAGAAGCTTATACTCTCAGGTTGATTTGGATAAGCCCATACCGAACGAACTTTTTGCCGCTGTTGCAGAGGTGTTGGCGTATGTTTACAAAATGAATAGGAAGTAGTATACAATTTCAAAAAAGACAGAATAGATAAATTGAACGAGATAATTGAAAAAATAGATAAAGCCAGCCATATAGTTCTTATTTCGCATATAAATCCTGATGCTGATTCCATAGGCAGTGCCAGTACAATGTACACTTTTTTGCTCCAAAACCATAAAAAGGTTTCATGGTTTTGCAAATCTGAGACAATTAGCAACAAGCTCTCTTTTATGCCGTGGTTTGAAAATATCAAAGCAACATTTCCAGCTTCTGCCGATTTGGCAATTTCATTGGATTGTGCAGATAAAAAGCGTTTAGGCGTGGATGTCGAGTGTGATTTGATAAATATTGACCATCATGATACAAATAGCAATTACGGTGATATAAATCTTGTAAAAACTGACGCTATAAGCACAACTGAGATTTTGTATAGTTTTTTTAAAGAAAACGGCGCAAAAATAAACAAAAAAATGGCAACAGCTCTTTACGCTGGGCTACTTGATGATTCTGATTCTTTTACTTCGGATTCTACGAGTGGCACGACATTTGCTTTGGCAAAAGAGTTGATAGAGCAGGGGGCTGATTATAAACTTTGTGTAAAAAATATAATCAAAAGCCACTCTTTGGCGGCTATAAGACTAAAAGCCGTTATGTTTAAAAATATGTCGCTTGAGTGCGGCGCAAGAGTTGCGTTTTTTTGCGTAAGCGATGAAGATATGAGAAGCACAGGCGCGTTCTCGTGGGAATGCGAGGCTGCGCTTGAAGAGTCTTTAAATATTGTACATGTAGAAGTTGCGATTTTGTTGAGGCAAAACAGTGATTTTTCCATCAAAGGTTCTCTCCGTTCCAATTTAGAATTTGACTGCGCAAAAATAGCGTCAAATTTTGGAGGCGGAGGGCATATGCAAAGAGCAGGTTTTGAGATAGAGAGTGGATTGTCCCTTAATGAGGCAAGAGAAATAGTATTTAGTTTAATAAAGAAGGAAATAGTTTGAGAAGAAAAGAAAATGGATCTTTGTATGTTTTATTGGCAATTGTTGCAATTATAGTCGGCGGGGTATTATATGTATATAACTCTGTAATGTTTGAGAGAGAAGTGCCTGCCATTTCAATGCCAAACAGTGGTTACTGGAATTTAAAAGATCCGCTTGATGTGGTAATAAGCGATGTAAGCGGATTAAAATCTTATAAAATAAGTTTAAAAAGCGATACGGATGCGGCGGTTTTAAATGAAGAGCAGTTTATGGAGCCTAGTCAAGGCATAAAAATGAGAATAGAGCCGCCAAAGAGCGCTTATGCTATGAAAGACAAAGAGATTAAAATTGTGGTTGAGGCAACGGATGCGAGCAAGTGGAATCTCTTTAAGGGAAACAGCACCATGGCTGAATTCAAACTAAAAGTAGATAGAAGAAAACCGCTTGTAAATATCCTCTCCAACTCATATAAAATAGACAAAGGCGGTGCTGCACTTGTTATATTTAAGGCTGAAGATGAAAATTTAAAAGAGCTCTATATTGAGACAAATTTCGGCAAAAAGTTCAAAGCACAGCCGTTTTATAAAGAGGGGTACTATATATCTCTGCTTGCATGGCCTGTAACGGAAGCAAATTTCAAGGCGACTGTAGTTGCAGAGGATTTTGCACATAACACAACTTCTGCCTATGTCCCTCTCTATCTAAAAGAGAAGCCGTATAAGCTCTCAAACATTGCAATAACGGATAGTTTTTTACAAGGAAAGATTGCGGAACTAGCTAATGAGTTTGAAGAGACTCAGGGTGTTGATGATCAAATTAAACAGTTTAAAATTATAAACGAAGATGTAAGAATAAAAAATGAAAAGCTTATTCATGAAGTGACATCTAAAATTTCCGATAAGATGATTAGCGATTTTAAGATAAACAGTATGTATCCACTTAAAAACGGTGCTGTTGTCGCACATTTTGGAGATCACAGAATCTACTCTTACAACGGAGAAAACATCAGCGAATCGTATCATTTGGGGCTCGATTTGGCAAGCAACGCTATGGCTGAGATAAAGACTCAAAACGGTGGAGAGGTTGTTTATTCGGACTATAACGGGCTTTATGGAAATATGCCAATAATTGACCATGGACTTGGATTATATACGCTTTATGGGCACTGCTCAAGCGTAAATGTAAACAGTGGAGATATGATAAGCGCGGATTCAAGCGTGGCAAGTACGGGCAAAAGTGGTTACGCTATGGGAGACCATCTACACTTTGGAGTCCTTGTTCAGGGTATTGAGGTCCATCCGGAAGAGTGGATGGATAATGAATGGATGAGGTTAAATATAACAGATGTAATCAAAAGTGCTAAAGATATCATAGACAATAAAATATAGGTTTTTTGATCTTTGAGATATTTTTTGCTTGCAAATAGCAGTTTTAACGGCTAAAATTATAGTAAATTTTAATGGTGGTAACAAAATGTATCAAACAACTATAAAAAAAAGTGTTGAATTAGTTGGAATAGGTCTTCATAAAGGTTCTGCCGTTAAATTAAGACTTGAGCCTCTGGAGTCAAACAGCGGTCTGATATTTTATAGAAGCGATGTTGATGTTGCAATTCCACTTATTCCGGATAATGTAGTAGATACAAAAATGGCAACGGTTATTGGCAAAGACGGTTATGTCATCTCGACAATAGAACATATGCTCTCAGCAATTTATGCATATGGAATTGATAACCTAAGAATTGTCGTAGATGCCGATGAAGTGCCTGTAATGGACGGAAGCAGTGCGAGTTTTTGCATGCTTTTGGATGAAGCCGGCATAGTTCAGCTTGACGTGCCAAAAAAAGTTATGCGTATAAAAAAAGAGATAGTTGTGCAAGAGGGTGACAAATATGTAAAACTCTCTCCATCAACAGACCTTAAATACGGATTTACGATTAAATTTCCCCATCCTGTAATTCAGCAGCAAGAGTATGTGCTAAATTTTACAAAGCAGAGCTATAAGGATGAAATTTCGCGCGCGAGAACCTTTGGATTTTTGCATGAAGTGCAGTATCTTCGCTCAAAAGGTTTAGCTCTTGGCGGTTCGCTTGAAAATGCAATCGTTTTGGATGAGAAAAAAGTACTAAATCCTGAAGGGCTTAGATTTCCCGATGAGTTTGTAAGACATAAAATTTTGGATGCTATCGGCGATATGGCGCTTATAGGGATGAATTTTGTCGGTAATTATGAGGCGATGGCTGGAAGTCATGACTTAAACCATAAGCTAACGCTTGAGCTTTTGAAAGATGCCCAAAACTACGAAGTTATAGAACTTGTCGACGAGAAGACTAAAGAGCTTGAAAAAGCGTATGCTTAAAAGCGTTGATTTAGTTTTTATAACTTTATCATCTCCTGTTCTAGTCGGAGTGTATGAGGATAATAGACTTATAGAGAGTCTTGAGACTTACGAAAAAAGCTCTGATATTTTGCCAAAAATATTTGATGAGCTCTCACGTAAGTATGAGATAAAAAAACTCTTTTATGCTAATGGTCCCGGTAGTTTTATGGCAATAAAAATTGCATATATATTTTTAAAATCAATAAGTATTTTAAAAAATATACCACTTTTTGCAACAGACGCATTCTATTTTAATGAAAATCAACCTATCAAAGCGATTGGAAAGCTATTTTTTGTTAAAATTTCATCAGAAATAAAAACTCAAAAGCTAGAAATTGCACCAGAGGTTAGCTTTATGCTTCCGGATGTGCTTGAGTATAGCGAGTTTAGCACAGCTGCTGCGCCTCTTTATGGAATCGGAGCGGTTGGATAGGAATAAAGTGACAGTAAGTGTGCCGGCAACTAGTGCAAACCTCGGGCCGGGGTTTGATTCTTTGGGTTTAGCAGTTGATTTACGCAACGTGGTTGAGTTTCATCCTTCAAAGTTCTTTAGTGTAAGCATTAAAGGCGAGGGTGAGAATAATCCAAAGCTAAAGGGAAATAATCTATTTATTAGTATTTTTAATGAACACTACAATAGGTTGACCAAAAAAAGACAGAATTTTAAATTTAACTTTTATAATGAGATACCGATGTCAAGGGGACTTGGAAGCTCATCAGCCGTAATTGTGAGTGCAATTGCAAGTGCTCATGAAGCGGCTGGCATTAACGTTTCAAAGAGAAGAATCCTAAATCATGCTTTAGTATATGAGTCTCACCCTGACAATATCACTCCTGCTGTAATGGGCGGTTTTAATGCTGCAACGGTAGAAAAAAACAAGGTTTTTTCTCAAAAAAAACATCTCCCAGACTATATTAAAGCGGTTGTAGTTATACCAAATAAGCAGATGAGCACCACAAAAGCAAGACTGCTTCTTCCTAAATCATACTCAAAAGAGAGCGCGGTTTACAACCTTTCACACACGGCACTTAGCGTTGCTGCTTTTTTTAATGAAGATTGGGAAATTTTAAAGCTTGCTTCTCAAGACAGGTTCCACCAAAAAGCAAGAATGAAAACCTTGCCTGAACTCTTTAACGTGCAAAAAGTCGCATATGAGAGTGGGGCGCTTATGAGTACGCTCTCTGGAAGCGGTTCTACATTTTTTTCTATGGTTTATGATGAAGATGCTGTGGCGATATCTACTAAACTTGCTCAAAAATTCCCTGAATTTGTTGTAAAGGTGTTGAATTTTGACAATGAGGGACTCATTGTAGATAAATAGGTCAATTGACATCTTCTTAATCAAATCAAGGAACTTTTGGATATAATGGCGAAAAAATTTAATCAACCTCTAAGAATGTGCATATCATGTAGGCAAAGAGATGCACAAATTAATCTTATCAGACTTCAGTGTTTAGATTCACAACCTAGTCTTTTTAGAGGTAGCGGTAGAAGTTTTTATATATGTAAAATTTGTCTTGAAGATGATAAAAAAGTTTTAAAAGCGCTTATGCGGCAATGCAAAAGTGGGGATAGAGACAAATTTTCGAACATACTAAAGGAGATCATCACTGATGACAGAAAAAGTTAGGGTACACGAAATTGCTAAAGAGTTAGGAATCGCTTCTAAAGATATAGTTAAAAAAGCTTTGGATATAGGCATTGAAATAAAATCAGCAAATAGCTCGGTTACGATGCAAGAAGCTGAGAGCTTAATGAACTATATCATGAGCGGTGAACATGCAGAAGCACCGAAATCTGAGACAAAAGCAGACGAAAAGTCAGCAAGTGATGCTCAAAAAGAAGAAAAAACTCCTAAAGAAGAAATTAAAAAGTCTGAAGTAAAAACAGCTGCAAAAACTAAAGAGAGCCATGCTCAAGATATTGAAAAAGAGGATGAAAGCGAAGTTTCTGAAGTAAAAGAGGCAAAAGTCCAAGCAGAAGAGAGTTCAGATGAAGGTTTGTCAGATGCTCATGATCCTAAAAAAATGCAGATTAAGAAATCAGGGCTTAAAATAGTTAAGAAAAAGCAACCAAAAGAGGAGGAAAAGCCTCAGGAAGTTCAAGCACCTGCCTCAAAACCGGCGGCTGCAATTTCATCTTACGGCAAGATAAGTGCCGAAGTCCTTGAAGAGTTGGCAAAAAAGAAAAAAGCAAAACAGAGTGTCTCTGGAGCTAAAAAGCAGGAGCAGGGCGTAAAAATTGATATTTTCGGCGGCTCTTTAGCGGAGTTGTCAATGGATATGGACGACCAAGTTGTGCTTCTTGATTTAAACGCAACCGAGAGACGTCCTATTATTGAGGATGAGCCTAGAAAACCTAGAGTTGCTAAGCCTGCAGGAAGAAACGCAAATAAGAAAGCAACACCGGGTGGCAGAAATGTTTCTCGTGATAAGAGAAAAAAATATACAAAAGATAAGCCTGAAGACCTTGTAGTAACCAATGTAGAAATCCCTGAGGATATCCGTGTATACGAATTTGCGGAAAAATTAAACCGCCCTATAAGTGATGTTATAAAAGTGCTTTTCAGTCTTGGTTTAATGATGACTAAAAACGACTTTTTGGGACATGATGAGATTGAGATATTATCTGAAGAGTTTGGTGTAGAGGTAACTATTGTTGACCCTAAAGATGCTTTTAACTACGAAGATGATTTGGCTGAGGAGATTGATGAAAATGCTACCGAGAGAGCTCCTGTTATTACAATAATGGGTCACGTTGACCATGGTAAAACATCGCTTTTGGATGCTATTAGAAAAGCAAAAGTAACTCAGAGTGAAGCAGGCGGAATCACGCAACATATCGGCGCATATACCATTGAGCAGCACGGCAAGGCTATTACATTTATAGATACTCCAGGACACGCAGCGTTTTCTCACATGCGCCAAAGAGGTACGGATGTTACCGATATTATTATTATTGTTGTAGCAGCGGATGATGGTGTTAAGCCTCAGACTGAAGAGGTTATCAAACTTGCAAAAGAGTCTAAAGTTCCGGTTATAGTAGCACTTAACAAAATGGACAAAGAGAGTGCAAACCCCGATATGGTCATGGGTCAGATGGCTGAGCGCGGGCTAAATCCAATTGCTTGGGGCGGAGATATAGAGTTTATACCATTATCTGCAAAAACAGGAATGGGAATCGATGATTTGCTTGAAAACATCCTTCTTACCGCAGAGGTTATGGAGCTAAAAGCGAATGAGAATGCAATGGCTAAAGCTGCTGTTGTCGAGTCTTCACTTGAAAAAGGTCGTGGCCCTGTTGCGACGGTAATCGTTCAAAACGGTACGCTAAAAGTTGGAGATTATGTTGTTTGCGGTAGCGCATACGGGCGTGTAAAAGCTCTTATTAACGAGAATAAACAGCAGATACAAAGTTTGAAGCCAAGCCATACCGCTGTTGTAGTAGGACTAAATGAAGTTCCATCTTCAGGCGAGATTATGATGGCTATGAATAGTGATAAAGAAGCTAGAGAGTACGCACAAAAACGTCACGAGTATGACAGACATAAAGAACTTTCACACAGTACAAAATCTACGCTAGAAGATATGACAAGCATGATTGCTGAGGGAAGACTGAAGTCGCTTAAAGTTGTTCTTAAAACTGATGTTCACGGTTCACTAGAGGCTATTAGAAGTTCATTGAACGAGCTTAGAAACGATGAAGTAAAAATCAACATTATCTCTTCAGGTGTCGGTGGAATTACTGAAAATGACGTTGAGCTTGTAAGCAACAGCGAGAATTGTGTACTACTTGGATTTAATGTTCGTCCTACGGGAAGTGTAAAAGCACTTGCAAAACAGAAAAATGTAGATATTAAGACATACTCTATTATCTACCAGCTACTTGACGATATGACGGGAATGTTAACTGGCATGATGGCGCCGAAGTTCTCAGAGATAAATACTGGTCAAGCAGAGGTGAGAAACACATTTAAAGCGCCTAAAGGTATGGTTGCAGGATGTGTCGTGGTTGATGGTAAACTTATACGCGGCGGACTTGTTCGTGTTATACGCAACGGTGTCGTTGTGCATGAGGGCGAGCTTACATCGCTTAAGCGTTTCAAAGATGACGTTGAAGAGATTGGAAACGGTTATGAGTGTGGTGTTATGATTAAAGGTTACGACGATGTTATCGTTGGCGACGTAATTGAAACATTCAAAAAAGTTGAACAAAAAGTTTCATTATAGAAGGCATTATAATGAATGAAATCCATTATAATGGCAGGGACACAATGTCCCTACAACCCCCTAAAGCTATAAAAAGCAAGCTTTTTAAGATTGGAGTTTAGATTATGACCGAAGCTCAGATTAAAGTCAAAAGAACAGAGTCTATTCTTCTAGAATTGATTCCTGAAGCGCTCGGCTCTCTAAATGATGAAAGACTGCATGAGCTAGACGTTATTGACATCAAATGCTCACGCGGAAGAAGCGATGCAAAGATCTATCTTGACCCCGCTTCTTACACTGAGGCGCAAAAAAATGAGTTTATAAGACTTCTAAAAAATGCCAGACCGATTGTAGAGACATACTGTATGAAAAATCAGGGCTGGTTCCGTTCTCCAAAATTTACGTTTGAGTTTGATGAACAGATGAAAAAGGCTCAAAGTATCGAAGAGCTGTTTAAAAAAATTGCTAAAGAGTAGGCAGGTTTATTTATGAGTTTAGAAAAAGATATAGAGGCGTTTGTAAAATCATTGGATTTAGAGCTTTATGATATATCGATTGTCAGAGACGGTGAAGACTCTATCTACAGAGTAAGCGTACTTTCTACTGAGATAGACAATGGAAAAAGAAAAGGCGTAAGCCTTGATGAGTGTGTTCATTTAAGCCGCCTCATCTCGCCTCTTTTGGATGTTACTCCACCGGTATCAGGAGACTATAGACTTGAAGTCGGAAGCCCAGGAATTGAGAGAAAAGTAACAACGCTAAAGCAGTTTGAGCTCTCTATCGGGGAAAAAGTTTCAATAGTTTTAAAATCCAAAGAGAAATACAAAGGAACGCTTCTTAGAGTTGAAGGTTCTGCAATTTTTCTTGATGTGGACGGTGAGGAGATTAGCGTTGATTTTCCTCAAATTGTTAAAGCAAAAACATATTTTGAATGGTAATAGATAATAGTTTTTATATGAAATTAGCCTTGGATGAGGCTTGGAAGTATCAAGGACTTACATATCCAAATCCGGCTGTCGGCTGCTCTGTTGTTTCTAAAAGCGGCGAGATTTTGGCAGTTGAGGCGCACAAGCGCGCCGGTGAAGCGCACGCTGAAGTTGAAGCGCTTAAAAGTGCATACTTAAAACTTACAAATGATGGAAAAATTTTAGATATCAGCTCCTCATTTGAGATTCACGACTATCTGCTTAAAAATCATAACAACTGTTTTGATGGCGTCTCTCTTTACGTAACCCTTGAGCCGTGCTCGCATATAGGTAAAACTCCATCTTGTGCAACTCTTATCTCAAAACTTGGCATAAAGAGGCTTTTTATCGGCTCTTTGGATTTCAACAAAGAGGCATCCGGCGGAGCAGAAATTGTAAAAAATGCAAATGTACATGTAGAGGCAGATATTTTGGCCAAAGAGTGCGGCGAACTGCTCTCTCCTTTTAAGCTTTGGAGTGAAAAAAGATTTGTTTTTTTTAAGTGGGCGCAAAGATTAAACGGAACAGTTGATGATGGAATCATTAGCTCACAGAAGTCAAGAAAACTGGTTCACGCGATGAGAGATATCTGTGATTTGTTAGTTGTCGGCGGAAATACGGTTAGAATTGACAGACCTACTCTGGATGCAAGGCTCATCGGCACAAGAGCACCAGATGTTTTGATACTATCAAAAACCAAAGAGTTTGACCAAACAATCCCGCTGTTTGGCATCAAAAATAGAAAAGTTATGATTATGGATAATTTTTCTATTTTTGATAATTACAAAAATATTATGATTGAGGGAGGAGAGAATATGTTTGATTACTCTAAAGAGTTTGTTACTCATTATCTCTCTTTTATCTCCCCAAGCTTCGGCGGTAGAGAGAACATTGTAGCCCAGAAGAGCAAATTTGATGTTTTAAATATACTCCAAGATGAGCAAGATATAATTATGTGGATGAAGCAAGCAGACAACAGAGGAAGCAACTAGATGGAAAAACAGGAAAAAATCGTATCAATGTTTGATGATATCGCGCCTACGTACGATACCGCAAATCGCGTTATGAGTATGGGTGTAGATAAAAGCTGGAGACGAAAAGCCTGCGATTTAGCTTATGAGTTCTATGCGCAAGATTCTATTGACAAGATTGTTGATGTTGCGTGCGGAACCGGCGATATGATGGATTTTTGGAAAAAAAGATCTTTCTCTAACGGCATAGCTGTCGGTGAGATTGTAGGCGTTGACCCATCAAAGGGGATGGTTAGTGTTGCAAGAGAGAAGTATCCAAAATTTAACTATCATATTTCTACCGCGACAAGTATTCCGCTTCCAGACACATCTGCAGATATTTTAAGCATTACATACGGCATAAGAAACGTAGTTGAGAGACAAGAGGCGCTTGGAGAGTTTAACAGAGTTTTAAAGGTCGGAGGGCTTGTCGTAATACTCGAATTTATGAAAAATGAGAATCCATCGCTTCTTGGAAAAATAAGAGACTTTTATATGAATAAAATTTTGCCTAAAATCGGCGGATTTATCTCTAAAAACCTTGAGGCATATGAGTATCTTCCAAACTCGATAGAAGATTTCTCAACGGTAGAAAATATGAAAAAAGAGCTTGAAGCCGCTGCGTTTGAAATCGTATATGCAAAGAGTTTCTCAATGGACATCTCAACGCTTTTAATAGCAAGAAAAAAATAGGCACGCAGTGTACACTCTCAGCGTCTCCTCGTTAAACGAGCAGATAAAAAGTCTGCTTGAGAGCACCTTTGAGAGGGTTTTGGTAGAGGGAGAACTCTCACGTATAACTTTTCACAACAGCGGACACATATATTTTACTCTCAAAGACTCCTCCTCAACAATCAAAGCCGTTATTTTTAAGGCAAATGCCGCAAAGCTTAAGTTTCAACTCCAAGAGGGGCTAAAAGTTGTCCTCGATGGAGCTATAACGCTCTATAAACCGCGCGGTGAATATCAGATAAACTGTTTTACTATCCAGCCATCAGGACACGGCGCATTGGCTCTGGCGTTCGAGCAGCTAAAAAATAAGCTCTCAATGCAGGGTTATTTTGATGCAACAAGAAAAAAGCCTCTTCCTAAGTTTCCAAAAAAAATTGCTCTTATAACTTCAGCAACAGGTGCGGCACTGCAAGATATGCTTCGCGTTGCCCAGAGTAGATACAGAGCTATTGAGATAGATATTTATGATGTTTTGGTTCAAGGAGAGAATGCAGCTCCATCTATAGTAAGAGCATTGAATAGTGCTGATACAAAGGGATATGATGTTATCGTAGTAGGTCGCGGGGGCGGAAGCATTGAGGACTTGTGGGCTTTTAATGAAGAGATAGTTGCAGATGCAATATTTAAAGCTACAACTCCAATCGTCTCAGCAGTCGGGCATGAGATTGACTGGGTTATAAGTGATTTTGTTGCAGATTTAAGGGCTCCCACTCCAAGTGCCGCAATGCAGATGATACTGCCTGACTCTAACGAACTCTACCAATATATCGACTCTCTAAGCTCTCACTACAACCAGAGAATTATGCAAAAAATTTACAACTCAAAACAAGAGCTTACCCATTTGGTTAGCTTATATTCACAGCACTCAATTGAGAAAAAAATAAGTCATAAAATAGATGAGATTAAGCAGTTTCGCAACTCCTTTAATCAAACTATTTCATTTAAGATGCAAAGCTTTTTTAAAGAGGCTGAATCTATAAAAATCAGATTCCCGCATGTCATTGTGAGCAGGATAAATATTGCTCAAAATCAAGTCCTTACATTGCAAAAAATGCTAGAATCCAACCATCCTAAATTAAAGACGAAAAAAGGCTTTGCACAGATTTCAAAAGAGTCTAAAGTTATCGATATAGAGTCGCTAAAAGTTGATGAAATTTTTGATTTAATGAGTGATAGGGTAGTAATTAGCGCAAAAGTTATTAGTAAAAAAAATATATAGGAGTTATTATGAAATATCCGGAGTTTTTCGATAGTGTTGAGAGCATCAAGGTTGTGGATCCTCTTTCAAATGTTTTAGGCGCATTTGAAGGCGGTGTGTATGAGATTACTTTTTTAGAGGTTGTAAAAGCAGCAGGACACAGCTGTCCAACGGTTGCAGGTGCATATATTACAGCTTTTGCAGGATTAAAAGCTCTATATCCAAACTCTCCGGCAGTTAGAGGAGAGATAAAGGTTGAGTTTAAAGAGTCTTTGGAAGAGGGTGTTGCAGGCGTTATAGGCAATGTTATTTCTCAGATTACTGGCGCTACCGAAAAGAGTGGATTTAAAGGATTGGGCGGGAAATTTGCACGCCACTCTTTGATGAGTTTTAATGCAAAAATCAGCTCTTCGGTTAAGTTTACAAGGGTTGATAACGGCAAAAGCGTGGATGTCTATTATGACCCATCACTTGTGGGCGGAAGTCCTAAGATGCAGCCGCTAATGCAAAAAATGATGGGTGGAATGGCTACTCCTGCGGAGATGAAAGAGTTTGGCGAACTTTGGCAGGACAGAGTTAAGAGAATTTTTGAGAATATGCCTACTGTTGTGAAGGTTATAATTTAGTACATGTAACTTTTTTGTAACCCAGTAGCTATAAACTTCTTCGTAAAATTACGAAGGAGTAATAATGGTCTATTTTGAGGATGCAAAGGTTGGTGACAACATTTATGATTTGGTATTTGGCGCCGGTAAAATAGCTAAAATATTTGATAACAGCCATTATAAAATTATGGTTGATTTTAAGAACGGTTATGAGGTTCCATACACGGAAGAGGGTATTTCAGGGTGGGGAAACTTTAGCAAACAGACGCTTTTTTATAAAAATGACATCGATTTGACGGATGTTGATTTTTCTCCGGTTTCAAAGGTTTTGTCTGCCAAAAAAATTATAAAACTTAGAGAGAAAAACAGACTTCAGGTAAGATTTCCATCGGGAGTTTGGAAAAATGTAAAAAAAGCCGAACCATCTTATGTGGAAGATTTGCTTGAGAGAGAAAATTACTACATGTTTAGAAAAAAACCTGAAAAAAAAGAAGAATGATTAACCACACAGACAATCTCCTATCTGCCCGTATTATCACGACTCCAATCGGCAAAATGGTCGCAGTTGCAGATGAAAACGCTATCATTTATCTTGACTTTACAGATGAGAACGAAACTCCCCAAATCAAAAATCAAAACCATCCATTGTTAATCAGGCTTGAAGACGAGCTTGGCGAATATTTCGCACAAAAACGACAAAATTTTACTCTGCCTCTCTCTCCAAGCGGAACAACATTTCAAAAAGCGGTATGGGAAACACTCTTAAAAATACCATACGCTTCTACAATCTCATATGCCCAAGAGGCAAAAATGTTAGGCAATCCAACAGCTATCAGAGCCGTTGCAAATGCAAATAGTAAAAACCCCATCTCTATTTTAATTCCGTGCCATCGTGTTATAGCTTCTAGCGGCAAAATAGGCGGATATAGCGGAGGGTTGTGGAGAAAAGAGTCTTTACTCTCGCTAGAGAAGAGAGATATCTTTTAAAACAATACGAAATGAACGATTCTGCAACGGAGGGGTCAAAGCTAGCCGTGCTAGTTTTGGGGTACCCACCGTGAAGCCTTAGTGAATTTGTATGGTTTGAAGAAGCCTAACAATTTTATTTTAGTACCAGCGCCGGAAAATATGTGTGAAGAGTTATCGCAGTTTGAGCTGATAGTTTCTTCATAAACTTATCAATCTTATCCTCTTTGTTCCATAGTTGTTCATGTACTCCGCTAAGCTCGGCAATCCTGTTTTTTGCATCATGTTCTACGCCGATACTATCAATCAAGCCGACATCTTTTGCCTGCGAGGCTGTAAAGATATGCGCATTTGCGAAGTTGTCTCTTTTGTTTATGTCAAGTCCTCTTGCGTTTGCAACATCAGTTGTAAATAGGTCGTAAGTGCCATAAATCACCTTGTTTAACTCATTTTTTTCAAACTCCGTCCATTCTCTGTCTGCAGCTCCGACTTTTTTGTATTTTCCGGCTTGAACGCTTTGTGATTTGATGCCGATTTTGCTCATAAGCTCGCTAACGTCCGCACCCTGCATGATAACGCCTATACTTCCGACCATTGAGCCGGGATTTGCCATTATTTCGTTTGCCCAAATACTTGCGTAGTAGCTTCCGCTAGCAATCGTTCCGCTGGCATATACGACTACCGGTTTTTTCTCTTTGGCTCTCTTTATCGCATAAGCCACCTCGATGGATGGCGCCACAGCGCCTCCAGGTGAGTCAACGTTTAGTAAAATGCCTCTTACAAAGTCATTTTTCGCCGCTTCATCAATCTGCTCAACAACCTCTGAAACCTCCATGATAGGACCAACTAAATTTATCTGCTCAAGGTTATTTGGTTTTAAATCCTCTTGGCTTTGCGGTGCAAAAATCAAAAAAACGATAAGCAAAAAAATCATTGCTTTAAAATGTTCTTGGATAAACTTCATAACCGCCAATATTGGTGAAAATATACTTTTTATAAACTGCATTGGGTGCCTTTTTTTAACATTCCATTAATGTAAATTTTTGAGATATTATATCTATGAAGTATTAAATGGATAGCTAACTCATCATTTGGTTTACTCTCCAGATCAATAACTAACATGTCGGCATTTTTGCCCTCTCTAATCTCTCCGGAGTTAAGCCCTAAAGCATCAGCGGCATCAATAGTGACACTTCTTATCAGCTTTTTTGCCAAATCAAGCAGTGGCATATTTGAGTGCGTAAAAAGAGCGATTTTCATCTCTTCAAAAAGGTCTAATTTATAGTTAGAACTAAGTCCGTCCGTCGCGCAAATCCATCTAATATTATGTTCTTCGAGCTTTTTTAAATCAAGTGCACCGTTTCCTAAGAGCCTGTTTGAAATTGGGCAGTGGATGACGGTATGTCCGTTTGAAGACAATTTTTCAAGCTCATCTTCGTTTGCTTTTACGACGTGTGTCAGCATGGTTTTATGTCCATTAAAGTGTTCTAAAAACTCGCCTGAATTGCTGATAGCGCTGTTTTGTTTTAGCAGTTTCTCAAAAAAATCGGCAAAGTCGCCGCGGCTCTCATCAAGCCATTTGCGCTCTGCGCTGCTCTCCATAAAGTGAGCGGTAAGTTTAAGATTTTCCTCTTTTGCTATTTTTAGCGCTTTTTTTATAAGAATCGGGTGGACGGAATAGGGCGAGTGGATGGCAATGGCCGGATAAAATCCCTCTCTTTGCACAGTTTTTGAGGCATCAAGCCTTGAGAGAAAATCTCCAAAAAGCGCATCTGCCATAGTTGCCTGTGAGCCTATAAGTTCATTAAAAAAAATAACATTTTGTGGAGCATTTGCGCAGACTTCTAAGTCCATGGCATGAGAGCTTATCGCACCAAATGTCGTAATTCCGCTCTCAAGCATAGACTCAATTGACCTTTTCATACACTCGCTATCGCAGCCGCCAATCAGCTCCTCGCGATTTTCAATGACACTGTATAGCCAAGAGATAAAATCACCGTAGGAGAGTTCTGTTTTGTTTGCGCTGAATTCTATATGTACATGTGCATTTATAAGTCCGGGCATAAGAAGCGAGTTTTTGTCCAATTTTATAATCTTTGCATCGGGAAAAAGGCTCTTTAACTCCTCAAGCGGAGCAATTTTATGTATAATTTTGTCAAATGCGACTGAGAGGTTTTGGAGCAGAACGGAGTGCGTTAAAATATAGTTTGGAGTTATAATCTGCATATTTCATCTTTTTTAAAAATTTAAAATAGATTATGCTTAATTTAGATAAAATAGCTCCTTAAAAATAGTAATTATTAAATAAAAAGGCAGAAGATGAAGATTGTAGTAATTCAAGGACCGAATTTAAATATGTTGGGTGTGCGAGAACAGCATATTTACGGTGCAATGAAGCTGGAGCATATACATGCTCAGATGAAAGATTTTGCAAGCCAGAGCGGGCTTGAGATAGAGTTTTTTCAAAGCAATTTAGAGGGCGAGATTGTAGATAAGATTCAGGAGTGTTACGGGGACGCTAACGGAATTATTATCAATGCCGCTGCATATACACATACCTCTATCGCAATTCGCGATGCTATCTCCGCTGTAAATCTTCCTACTATAGAAGTTCATATCAGCAATATTTACCGCCGCGAAGAGTTTAGAAAACAAAATATGATTGCGCCTGTTTGCTCATCTTCTATCGTTGGTTTTGGTCCATTTGGGTATCATTTGGCAATGGTTGGAATGGTTCAGGTTCTAAACGAAATAAAAGCTGTTAAAGAGATGCAAAAACAGCAGGCCGCTCAAGCGTAGTAGTCGTGTACATTAAACGCAAGCTAAGTGATAGCCTGACAACTTTCAAAGGTTTGCGTTTTGGCAAGAGCAGCAGTCAAAGGAGTTTTCACCGCTACAGCGTTACTGTAGGAGTGGGTGGAAACTTAGGCGATGTGAAGAGAAGGTTTGAGCATCTTTTTATATATTTTAAAAGAGATAAGAGGGTTGAGTTGCTCCGTACGTCATTGATTTTGAAAAATCCTCCCTTTGGTTTTGTAGAGCAGGATGATTTTTTTAATTCAATAGTTGTGTTAAAAACAAGTATGCAGCCTAAAGTGTTTCTGGATTATTTAATGAGAGTAGAGAAAAAATTTGCGCGTAAAAGAAGTTTTGCGAATGCTCCGAGGACGCTAGATTTGGATATTATTTTTTTTGATGGGAGAGTCGTTAATACGCCTAAACTGCAGATTCCACATGCCCATTGGCATAAAAGAGAGAGCGTGCTTATACCGCTTATGGATATACAGAGATGAAGATATTGACTTTTACAGGTAAAACACCATCAGAAGCTCTTAAAAAAGCAAAGATGCACGCCAGCTATGCCCAGATGCTTCACATAGATACAAAAGAGATTCAAAAAAAATCACTCGGGCGAGAGCCTATCTATGAGATTGTTATGGGATTAGAGAATGATACTGAGCATGAGACCTACAAAAAAATAAACAACATACCAAAAGACGGCAGACCGCTGACACAAAAGAGCGCTGATGTTCTCTATGACATCTCATATGCCGCAAAACAGATATCAAAGATAGCAGATGTAAGAGAGCCGCTTTATGAGTATCAAGAACAGCTTCCTCAAAGTGCGTTTGAGCCAAAAGAGCTAAAAGAGATAAAATCCGAGATAGCAAAGCTCGGCGACAAAGTTAAAATTATCCAAAATATGTTTTGGGATGAGAAGGCGCCTGATTTGGAGAGCCATATACCCTCTGAATTTGCTGAGATATACAGACTTGCTTCCCAAAGCGGTATGAATAGGGAACATCTTGATGCCATCATGAGAATGACTCTTGAGCATATGCCATTTAAGATGAGAGAAAACTCCGCAACCGTCAAGAGATATTTCCAGACAATTCTTAGAAAAATGGTACCGGTAAGGCTTGAGGGCACTCCATCAATCGGAAACAAAAAAGTAATCATGTTGGTGGGTCCTACGGGAGTTGGCAAAACAACATCGGTGGCAAAACTAGCAGCTAGATACTCATACCTTATGGAGAAAAAGTACAAAGTAGGACTGATTGTGCTTGATACGTACCGTATCGGCGCGGTTGAGCAGCTTATGCAGTACGCAAGAATGATGAAACTCGGTATTGAAACAGTTGTTGACCCGCTTGACTTTGCCAGCGCGCTTGATTCACTCAAATATTGTGACTACATTCTCATTGACACCATGGGTTCTAGTCCGTACGACAGAAACAAGATAGAGAAGATATATGAATGTTTGGACGGAAACGATGCCAAATATAATATCGACGTTGTTTTGGTAATGCCGAGTTCCATAAAGTATGAGGATTTAAAGGCAACTTACGAGAATTTCTCCACACTTAACGTTGACACGCTTATGTTTACGAAGCTTGATGAGACAAGAGGATTTGGAAATATTTTTTCTCTTGCTTATGAGACGAAAAAGCCGATAAGCTACTTCTCTGTAGGGCAAGAAGTTCCTGAAGATTTAGTAAGTGCGAGCAGTGATTTTTTAGTAGAGTGTTTGCTAAACGGATTTAACAGGAGCAAGGCATGATAGGGCATCAGGCAAAGGGGCTAGAAGAGCTGGTCTCTTCAAACTCTGCAAAAAAATCTAAAAAAACCCGCTTTATCGCCATTACGAGCGGTAAAGGAGGAGTAGGTAAAAGTACAATAAGCTCAAATTTGGCTTATGTACTCTCTCAAAGTGGTCTTAACGTCGGAATATTTGACGCAGATATTGGGCTTGCAAACCTCGATGTTATGTTCAATGTGAAAATAAAGAAAAATATTTTGCATGTACTAAAAGGGGAAGCAACCGTCGCTGATATCCTCATCCCTATCACTAGAAATCTTATCCTGATTCCCGGCGAGAGCGGTGATGAGATACTAAAATATTCGGATATGGCTCTTTTTGAGAGATTTATGAATGAAGCTGAGGTTTTGGATAAACTAGATGTAATGATAATAGATACAGGAGCCGGTATCGGTGAGCATATACAGATGTTTTTAAATGCCGCTGATGATGTTATTGTCGTAACTGTTCCCGACCCTGCCGCAATAACAGACGCTTATGCTACTATCAAAACAATTGCCGCCTTAAGAAATGATATTAGTTTGATTATGAATCAGGTAAAGAATGAAAAAGAGGCGATTGCCGTATATGAAAAGATAAAAAAAGTAGCACTTGCGAACATCGGGAGCAAACTTGATTTAAAATTGATAGGAAAAATTGACAGCGACATAAAAGTTTCATCTTCGGTGAAACAAAGAGCGCTTTTTAGTGTCGCGCATCCGGGGTCAAGTGTGCATAAAGATATAGTTGCTATTGCAAATAATATAAATAAAAGCTTGGAACGAAATGTGCTAGTTTCACCAAGTGAGAGTGGGTTGTCTGGGCTTTTTAGGCGTTTGGTAAAACATTTTTAAATCAAATACGGGGCAATTGTAGATGCTGGGTGAGAATTTTGTATATTTTTTTACTGTTCAGGGCTTTTTTGTTGGAATAGTTTTTGGTATATTAAAGTCGTTTGACGCAGAGGGTTTACTTCTATATACATTTTTTATAACTGCATTTTTTTATCTATTTTCACATATAATAATTGCTTTTTACTACAGAACAACTATCGCTAAAAATTATTTTTTCCCAAAAGAGCTGCATGAAAAAAAGCTCGATTTCTTTGCGCTTGAGATAAATAAGAGAGAAAAACTTATAGATTCGGCGATTAAAATAACAGATGTTGCGATTAAAACCAATGCAAGAGACGGGGGAGATTTATGATAACTGCATACACCCAAGACCTTAGACATAAAAAAGATGAACTTGCCATTCAATATTTGCCTGCCGTAAAGGCTATGGCTTTTAGGCTAAAAGAGAGACTGCCGAGCTCCGTTGACTATATGGATCTCTCTGCTATCGGCACTGAAGAGCTTATAAAATTGGCAAGAAAGTATGATGAATCTCTAAACGACTCTTTTTGGGGTTATGCGAAGAAGAGAGTTTACGGTGCCATGCTTGACTATTTGAGAAGCTTGGATATACTTAGCAGATCAAGTAGAAAACTAGTCAAGGCGATAGATTACGCCGTTGAAGAGTATAGAGCGATAAATGATGAAGAGCCTAGTGATGAGCAGCTCTCGGAGATGATTGGTGAGAGCGTAGAGAAGATACATGAAGCTAGAATTGCTTCATCCATATATACTGTAATGCCGCTTCAAGACCAGCTGCAAGTCGGAGATGAGGGCGTGGCTCTTGCAAATATAGAGAGAGACGAGCTTGTAAACGTTATCAAGTCGGTGCTAAGCGAGTTTAGTGAAAGAGAACAGATGATAATCCAGCTCTACTACTTTGAAGAGCTATCCCTTAAAGAGATTAGTGATGTACTCAATATAACTGAATCAAGAATTTCTCAGATACACAAATCTGTTATTCACAAAATCAAAGAGAGTGTAGGGGCATAAGATGGCAGATATACTTTCACAAGAAGAGATAGACGCGCTACTAGACGTTGTTGATGACGAAGGTGATGATATTTTTGAGGGAGCCGATGACTCTCCTATATCTCAAAGACAAGTAACGCTTTACGATTTTAAGAGACCAAATAGGGTATCAAAAGAGCAGCTTCGTGCATTTCGCGGTATCCATGACAAGATGGCTAGATCTTTGGCTTCGCAGATATCCTCTATCATGCGCTCAATCGTTGAGATTCAGCTCCATTCGGTTGACCAGATGACATACGGCGAGTTTTTGATGTCGCTGCCAAACCCTACAAGCTTTAACGTATTTTCAATGAAACCTTTGGAGGGCAGCGGAGTTATTGAGATAAACCCGTCCATTGCATTTCCGATGCTAGACAGACTTCTAGGCGGAAAAGGCGAACCGTTTGACGCTAGTCGTGAATTTTCGGATATCGAGTTAAGTCTTTTTGAGACAATTTTAAGAGTTATGATGAGCACTCTTAAAGAGGCTTGGGGACCGGTTATGGATATTTTCCCAAATATCGAGTCTAAAGAATCAAGTCCGAATGTCGTTCAGATTGTTGCTCAAAATGAGATTGTCGTAATGGTCGTCATGGAGATTATTATCGGGCAAAGTTCTGGAATGATGAATATCTGTTACCCCGTAATTGCACTTGAGCCGGTTCTTCCAAAACTTGCCAGCAGAGATTTGATGCTCAATGAGACCAGCACAAAAAAAAGCAGAAATACTGAGCTACATGTACTTCTTGGCGGGGCAAAAGTCGGGATAGAAGCAATGCTTGGCGATGCTGAGCTCACACTTCATGATGTGTTAGAATTGCAAAGCGGTGATATTATAAGACTGACCAGCCCAGCTGATGACGTCGTAACCGTCAGAGTTGATGGCAAAGAGAGATTTCGAGGTAAAATCGGGCTAAGAAGATTTAGAAAATCGATACAGATAACCGAGATAATTGAGACGGAAAAAGATGCTGTTAAGAGAGCATTAGAGAACTTTGAGTCGATTAGACGCGAGAAAATATCAGGCGTAAAAGAGATTATGTTTGATCAAGAAAATGATATGGATGAGGAGTAGGCGATGAGCGATTTTATGAAGCTATTTGAGAGTGAAACAGTTGGCACGGTTGAGGCATTAATCGGTGAGGCTCCGTCTCTGAACCTAAAAGAGGAGCAGGAGCTCAGCATCATCTCAAATATTGTTCCTCCAATCGTACTGCTTCATATTGCCGTAAGCGGTGCCGTAAATGCTTCTGCCATGGTCGCACTTACGCCAAATCTTGTAACCTCTCTCTCCGACATGATGATGGGCGAGGAAGGGAGCCAAAGAGAAGATGTTACCGAGGATGACCTAGATGCCGCAAAAGAGATTACATCAAATATTTTTGGTGCAATTTCAAACAGTCTTGGCGCTCAAAAAGAGCTTCCATCTCTCTCTTTTACTATTGAAAACGTCGAGTATATCGGTGAAAATAAAGATGTCTCTTTGGAAAACTACCTTAAGATGTTTGTTTATCACTTTAAAATTGGTGATGTTAAATCTCTTTTTATGTTTATTATGGATGAGACTTTGCATGACGCGTTGTTTAAAGGTACTAAAGCTCCATCTAGTGAACCACAATATGAACCATATAAATTTCCAGAAAGCTTAAAAAGCTCACAGCTTAACAGTGAAGAGATGAGTAATATAGCTCTTATTATGGATGTAAAACTTCCAGTTAAGGTTAGAATCGGAAAGAAAAAAATGCTCTTAAAAGATGTTTTAAACATGGACATCGGTTCCGTAATAGAGCTTAATCAGCTGGCAAATGACCCACTTGACATATTGGTAGATGACCATGTAATAGCTGAGGGCGAGGTTGTTATTGTCGATGGAAACTTTGGTGTTCAGATAACTACGATTGGCACAAAAAGAGAGAGATTAAATCAGCTAAAATCATAGCAAGGATTGCAATAAATGCGAAAACATCAGGATGATTTAGCAAAAAAGTATGTAAAAGAGATAAAGTCTGCCGATACTTGGAGTGTTTTTAGAATACTTGCAGATTTTGTAAAAGGTTTTGATGACCTTGGAGAGCTTGGACCAACGGTCACGATGTTTGGAAGCGCAAAAGCAAAAAGCAGCAGCAAATATTATAAAAAAGCCGAGGAGCTCTCTTCTATGCTTGCAAAGAGAGGGTTTAACGTGATGACGGGTGGTGGTCCCGGAATAATGGAGGCTGCCAATAGAGGGGCTTATAAGTATAAAAATATAGAGTCAATAGGACTCAATGTTGACCTTCCTTTTGAGCAGACGCCAAACAAATACACAACAATAGACCTTAATTTTGACTACTTTTTTTCAAGAAAAGTGATGTTGGTTAAGTACTCTATAGCTTATGTAATTTTTCCAGGCGGATACGGGACTCTTGATGAACTATTTGAGGCTTTGACACTCGTTCAGACAAAAAAAATAACCGGCGTAAAGATATTTGTTTTCGGTGTTACATTTTACAAACCGCTCTTAAACTTTTTAGAAAAAAAACTCTACAAAAACGGCATGATAAGTGAGCAAGACCTTCATATTATCACACTTACTGACGATTTGGAACAAATACTAAACGAGATAGAGTCATCGCTTTTAAATCAGATAAGTATTTTAAAAAAATCTGGGCTTGACGATACAAGGTATTACAGATCTCTTACTGAATTTTTTGACGAAAAAGATATTGACGCTAAAGATGTAAAGTAAATTACATGTATAAAATAAATAAAAAAGTATAAATTATGAAAAAGAAAAAAGTTTTAGTCGGGATGAGTGGCGGTGTTGACTCTACAATATCTGCACTTTTTTTAAAAGAAGAGGGGTATGAGGTAGAAGGTCTATATATGAAACTTCACTCCAAACCGGGATATCATGAAGTGCATCAGGCCAGAGCACAAAGGGCTGCTGACTTTGTCGGAGTAAAACTACATGTAATAGATTTGCAAGAGATATTTAATGAAAAAGTTTTTCAGCCATTTATCGATACTTATGCTGAGGGAAAAACGCCGAATCCGTGCGCACTGTGCAATAGAAGTCTAAAGTTTGGCGAGATGGTCAAGTTTGCGGATAAGATAGGAGCAGACTATGTAGCAACAGGACACTACATAAAAACAGACGGAAAATATTTTTATGAAGCTGATGATGAGACAAAAGACCAAAGCTATTTTCTTTTTTATGTAAACAGAGAGATATTGCCGAGACTTCTCTTTCCGTTGGGTGAAAGAAAGAAGAGCCAGATTAAAGAGCTTGCTGCCTCGATTAAAGGTTTGGAGTCATTTGCTTCACAAGGCGAATCTACGGAGATATGCTTTGTTGAGACAACATATACAGACCTGCTGAAAGAGTATGTTGAAGTAGATAAAAAAGGCGATGTTTTAGACATGCAGGGCAATGTTGTAGGAGAGCATAAAGGATATATGCACTACACGATAGGAAAAAGAAGAGGTTTTAGTGTAAATGGTGCACATGATCCACACTATGTAGTCGGCATAAATCCTCAGAAAAATCAAATCATAGTAGGTCAAAAAGAGGAACTTGCATGTAACAGTGTAGTTCTAAACAATTTAAATCTTTATACTGATGAAAAAGAGTTTGATACAACTGTAAAACTAAGGTACAGAACAAAAGCCGTGGCATGTCATGTTAGAGTAAAAGAGGATAAGGCATATGTAGCCCTAAAAGAGAGCGTTTTTGGCGTTGCAACAGGACAAGCGGCCGTTTTTTATAGTGGCAATAAGTTAATAGGCGGCGGCTGGATAGAGGAAAATTAAAGACAATTCTTCTTTCTAAAACATCTACTAAAAATTCTTTCAAAACTCTCTCTATAATTAAGAAATAAATAAGCGTTGTTTGCCTATAATTCCCATCCACAAAACAAGCGAAGCGAAGTTTCTAGGTGAGCGATAGCGAACTGGAAAACAGGTGC
>JBAZIE010000012.1:0-62354 GCA_041652055.1 Sulfurimonas sp.
AAGAATTTGTTCGGGTGATTGCACGATTTAAACGTATGCCCACCAACTTTCCTCTTGTCTATAGTCATCTAGTGAGAAATCTTTTTCGTAATTTCGCGTGGGACGTTCTTGGGACCAGCCCATTTCAATCATTTTAAAAATTTCAAAAGTATTCAATGGAGTATCTGTAGCGTAACCATAAATTACATCGTGGTCTTTGCCCTCCATAAAATCTTCGTCGGGGACAAAATGCGCCACTAAATCACCAATTAAACTAAATAATTCTGCGATTTTAATAAATAAAAGAACAATAGTAATTTTAATAAATTTCACTTGGATATTATCCCAGAAAATCTTTAAGTGTCAACATTTTCTTTTTGATTTCCACTTTCTCCACAATTTGATTAGTAAAATCTTGCTTTGGCGTTTCGCGCGGCTGTATCAATGCGCTCAGGTCTGTTGTCGCCCGCCTGTATTCTTGCGCGAGGTAATCGTTGCCCTTTTCGGTGAGAAACCACGCCATAGACGGGATAGTGAACGAAAAATTAACATCAAAAGTTGACCAAAATGATAAATCAGGATACTTAGATACTAGCTTATTCATTATTCCAATTTGGCACGGCCAATTTGTATGCTTGGTCTTTAAAACGCGCTCAATGCATTGTTTTTTGATTTTAGTCGCCTCTTTGCTCGCCTTCTTTTGATCTAAGTCGGCGGAGTCTTCCTGTGAAAGTTGTTTGCGCGGGCGGGGCATTTTATTTTAGAAGTTCTGGATTCTGGAGGAGATTACCAATTACCTCATTCCAATACAATGGTCCTGTTAGATTCGTTTGCGCCGTATGGTAAAAATGACCGCTACAAAACTCTACCACTCCCGTATTTCCATCGGGCAACTTGATAATATCCCCTTCATAAATTTCTACTCCATTTTTATCTTGTAGCCCCGTAAATCTCTCAATAATGCATTCCTTTCCGCCTGCGCCATTTTGTAAATTGACAAATTCTCCATTCAGCGTAATGATATAATGCTGTTGATTGAGGCTTTCGGGCGTGATGTAATATTCAGCTAGTTTGTCCCAAATGCGGAATTTGATTTCTCTACTCATTGACGCTTTCCCGCTCCGCAGCGATTTGTCTTTTAATAGATTCAATGCGATCTTCAATATCTTTCGCCTGTCTGTTGATACATCCATAAACGGTTCGTAGGTATATTGCTTCACTTTCCATTGCCGCCACTCGTGCGACAACAACCCTCTTTTCTAAACGGTTCGCTGTTGAATCTTTCTTTCTAATTTCTGATTTGTTCTGCATAATTTATTGATTTTTAAGTTTATCTGTAACTAACTTGCCAGAAACAGACAAATCACAACTTAACCCGTAATATTTCAATAATCCCAACTTATTTAATTGATCAACAATCTCTTGTGAAAAATCCTTTTGATCTAATTCGCCACTGTAATAAGTGAGGCGGTTGCCAAATGGATTTGTGGAAATTTCTGTTAGCCAAAGTAAAATTTCAACCATTGGTGGGGATAATTCAAAAGATTGAGTAATTGAGATGGTCTGATTCATTTCTTTGCCTCCTCCAAAACTCCAACCCCATTACAACAGGAACATTCCATCAGCGGAACATTGATATAATTGATAAGTTCTTCAAGATATGTATCAATATTTTTCTTTAGATCGTCTTGGTTATCGCCGCGAAATCCTTCAATAACCGTATAACCTTGATATTTTGATTCCGCGTGAGTCATTTCAAAGACTTCTACATTCCTATTTTCTACAAATTTCTGATTAATGCGCGGCGGGCGATAAGACTTGCCATTATCTTTTTTGTTTTCCCACTTGTGCGTATATGGTTTTGCTAATTTTACTTTTTTCTTTACCGTAAAGCAAAAGTCGTAATCAGAAGTAATTTCTGCCGCTTTCGGGTTAATATTGTTTTTGATATACTCGCGGATAATCCCGTAAGTCTCTTTTGACGATAGCGAGCACGGTTTAGAAGGAAGAATTGGCTCGGGAAAGATAATTTTATCAATAACTTGATGGGTAATTGATTTGGCGGTTACATTAATTTTACCATCAGATTCGTATCGCCCTGCCGCCCTTGAAAATGAAAAGTCTGCATATTCCTTAATGTTATCAACAACCAAAATGATTCTAAACTCAAATTCTTGATCTACTTCAATCGTCGGTTGAGGATCAGACTTTTCTTCGTATAATGATTGAAAATGCTGAAATTCGGACTTCCATATCCAACTAGAGTAAGTACATTCGCCGGGTTCTGCAACAGCTTCGCGAGCAAAAACCAATGGGAACTTATCAGATTCAAGACTTTTATCAATTAATTCAAATCTATGATTAATGTTTGATTGGTTTTGTAGAATGTGAATTCGTGTAGGTTTCGTGGCGATTTTTAACCACAGCGGCGAAAAAGTAGGTTTCGCTTGAACGCCATCAAAGAAATATCCCTTTAATGAACTAACTTGATACTTTTCGGCGTAATCTCCATCCTGCCTGTGGTCTTTAACAAAGAATCCGTCTTCTGTTTGAATTGCGAGGATAATTAATTTGTCCATGTCCTCATCATAGAACGAAACATTTGATTGTCAAGAAATTTATTGAGTAATTATTTCTTTCAGCTCAAAATGAGGGCAATCCGCGCAAATTGATGGTTGTATGTCGTTGATGTTCAATCTATAACATACAAAAACGTGCGTAACCAAATCTCCGATGCACTTGCAGCGTTTTACAGTAATTGTTTGGAGATCGGTCGATCTGTGTTTACAATTTGTGTGTTTGTATTCTGGCGTCACTCACTAATTTACACAATTTTCGGTAGCACTTCGCTTGTTTTTTCTGCAACTTCGCCCTCGTTTGCCGCGAATTCGCTTTCGGTTTGTAAATCATAGCCGTCTGTTCCGGCGATTGCCTTTGCAATAATTTCTACGAAAAACTTCTCCATCTCCTCATGCGTCGCCGCCCTATCTAGTTTCAATTCTTTTCCCACGTATTCATTTAGATAGTCTGACTTTTCTAATTCAATGTCTAAAACGCCGGTTTCCTCGTTGTAATCAAAGGTTGTTAGTTTAAGTTGCGGGAGTTCGGGAAGTGGGGGTTTATTGGTCATAAGTTATATTATTGGGAAGTATAGGTTGCTATGTCATTTTTTACCATGTTCTTAATTAATTCATCAAATGATATTTTAGGTTCCCATTTTAATTCTATTCGTGCCAAGGTAGAATCCCCGTGTAAAAGACCAACTTCCGCCGGACGATAAAATTTAGGATTAACTTTGACAAAAATTGTATTTAATCCAATTCTTCGCCCATCCTCCTCTTTGTATTCTCTAAAAACTTCATGCTCAGGATATGCGGTGTTCCCAATCATTCCACTAAAACTCCAATATCCCTTGATACCTGCTTCATTAAACGCTACCTCAATTAGCTCCCTAACTTGATGTTTTTCGTTACTAGACAATACATACTCTTTAATTTTATCTGCCCAAAAAGATGACGGTTTAATATCTCTAGTAATAAGATGTTTTTGTAAATCTTCCCGACATTTTTCTTGGTGAAGCATTTTCCAGATGCCCTCTACGAAATCCAGAGCATGACTCCAATCACGATATGCGTCCAGATTCCCAATTTCAATTGGTTCAAAATCCCATCCGTTTTTGATGGCATGATAAATTCGTGCGACGCCTTTAGTAATCTTGCGTGAAACGAAGTAGTCCTGCCTGCGTTCCGATTCGTGATTCAGAAGCGTGCCGTGGACAATATACATATTATAAGATTCTCGATAAATTTTACAAATATGGGCCGCTGCACACTTCGACGCCCCATAAACTGATCTAGGAGACATTGGGTGTTTCTCATCTTGAGGGGAGTATTTTACGTCACCCCATTGCTCAGAACTTCCCGACGAATAAACTCTACAATTTGGCGTATGTTTTCTAATTGATTCTAGAATATGAATAATTGACACAGCATTAGTCTGCATATGTGACGCGGGACTGGTCCAAGAATCTGCCACGAAAGTTTGCGCACCAAAATTAATAAAGTAATCTGGCAATTCAGAAGAAATAACGCCTTCAATAGAATGGGGGTCGTTTAAATCCATTGTTACTAATTTCAGTCTTGGATTTGATATGACATCCTTTAGATTAGATAAGATTGCTTGACTCGTACGCCGCATTGTACCTACGATAAAAAAATCGGTATTCTTCAAAAGATATTCAATCATGTAAGAACCATCTTGTCCTGATGCTCCACTAACAATCACTTTTTTGCTCATATTAATGCTTTGGTTCCTCATCCGTAATCCAAACATTGTCCGCCCGCGCAAACTCCATCAAACTAAGCATTTCGCGCGAATCTTTGCACTCTACATCAATAAAAACGCGATAGCCATCAGGATAAAAGTCTGACGGGCGCCCTTGCGCACTTCCAATTTTTGAAATTAAAACACTTTGACTTCTCATAAACTATTATACTAACTTAGCAAAGAAAAATCAAGATTATTTTAGATTATTTTTAGCAAGCTAGAGAACTTGCAATACTTGATAGCAAACCGTGCGATTTGCCAATTAACTTTTCTTTTCAATACTAGGTTCTGAACTAAAAAAAGACTTTTGTAACGCAACTTTCGCGTGGTATCTGTCCATATTTGCTGCATCCACTTTATTTGCAAGTCCGTCGTCTTCTTTTCTCGCTTCTTCAACCAAATCAAATGTTTTGCTATTAACTTGACAAAGATTCTCGAACTCCTGCGATTGCATAATTTCCACAAACTTATTGCGCCCGATTTGACCAATTAGAAAGTTTTTACAGTCTTCAACTACGTCATAGCGAATAAGTCTTTTTTGATTCTTAATAACAAGTATCGCGAGGTAATCGAAGGCGTAACATGCATCGACCGAAATTGTAAGGTTATTTTGCATTTTTAGACCATTTTGAATTGTTTTGATCTACCTTATCTGGTTTGTCTTCAATAACTTGTGGCGCGTGCGGAATAGAAACACTCTTAGATTCACTAACGCTAGTTTTCGTTACTTTACTTTGCGACGCCAACTTGTTATATTTTTCCTCTGCTAACGTCGCTACTTTCCTCACATCCGGTTTAACCCCGAAAAACTTCTCGCCAGCAGACTTCGCCGCAAGTCGCCATCCGATATTGCCATGTTTAGTAGTTTCCGTGTCAAAAATATAGAACGCAGGAGCTTTATTTGAAACGGTAACGGTTGCTTCGCCAAAACGATCCGCGATAGATTGTCCCGCAGCCTCAAAAAGAGCGTCTAGCAACGCTTCCGCCCTGAGTTTGTCGTCATTCTGTTCAAAAATAAATTGTAGTTTCATAATGTTTCTAATCGGCTTGTTAATTATTGTTCTAGTGGTTCGTCCAATTCTTTCAATCTCGCGCGTTCCAATGCGTTCTGGAAAAGCTTGACTGAATTAATTAGTTCTAGCGTCTTTACTTTTAATTGTGGGTTTTTAATTGTTTTAAAGTCTTTAATAGAGTAGTAGTGCAACAAAGTATATTCAAGTCCTTCTTGGCAGATTCTTGAACTCAACTCGGATGCGGTCAATTCGTTCACGTTACTAATTACACAATTTGATGGCATATTTTCATTATTTTGTCACGCTTCCAACTTTATATTCCGTCTGTTAATTTGATTTGAAAAACTCAATAACTTTTTTACTAACAATTTGAGCATATTTTGAGGGAAACCCGCTCCAAAACGGCAAACTTAATGTTTCCTGAGATTGTTTATGCGCAACAGGGAAGTTTTCCTTAACATATCTTAGATGTTTATACGCTTTTTGTTCTGAAATTATAATGGGATAATGAATATTTGTTCCAATATCTTCTTTGTTAAGATATTCAATTAACTTATCTCGTTGCGGCACAAAAATATTATAGACGTATCTTACAATTTCAGAATTTGGCGTAGTTTTTAGTAGTATTTCGGGATAATCAGAAAAATAATTGTTATATTCCTGTGTTGTTTTGATCCTCTCGCCGTAATAGTAATCAAGGTGATTTAATTTGACATTTAATACCGACGCCGAAAATTCGCTTCCCCGTAAATTTGACGACAGATATTGATGCGAATAATTTTCTGTAGAACGCCCGTGATTACGCAGAGATTTGGCTTTATCAATAACATCTTTTGAATTGCTTAATAGGCATCCTGATTCTGAGTAGGCCCCCAATACCTTTGTTACATAAAAAGAAAACGCGCATCCGTGACAATATTGTGCCGGATGATTTTCTTTGTATTTCGTTCCGTGCGATTGCGCCAAATCCAAGAGACAAATTACCCCATATTTGATACATAATTCATAAAGTTTTTCATGTTCAACAGGGTTTCCATATAGGTTGACAACCAAAACTCCCTGAATATTTCCATTCTTTAACTCTTTCTCAACTAAATTAAGATCAATATTGCAGGTCGCGTCAGAATCTACAAAAATTGGATTGCTGCCAACGGTCGAAATCGCAGAAGACGTAGCAATAAAACTATTGGTTGGAGTTAAGATATTTTTCCCCTTGTCTAA
The DNA here is from genome assembly GCA_041652055.1 of Sulfurimonas sp. GTDB lineage: Bacteria > Campylobacterota > Campylobacteria > Campylobacterales > Sulfurimonadaceae > Sulfurimonas. The sequence goes on from JBAZIE010000012.1 coordinate 6,540, forward strand.
ATCAAAACAACGAAGCAAAGTTTCTAATGCGCTTGTCCCATTTGACATTAAAGCACAATATTTGACGCCATTTAATTTTGCCAATCGTTCTTCTAATTTGTTGGTTTCGTCCCCATCTACAAAACGGCCAGAATCTAATACTCTACTAACTGCCGCGCGAATTTCTTCCTTGAATGGGGCATCTTGAGCGATTGCATTAAAAAAATCTACTCTCATTTTTGAAATCCTATTCTTTTTTCTGTTGGTTTGATTTTCGTGGCAGCGGGCGATACCCATGTTTCGTTCTCTTCCGTTGACTTCGTTAGGATCGCTCCCATTCCTATTTTGCTTCCGCTCTTGACTACCACGCCGGGTAATAGCTTCACCCCTGATCCGATCATACAGTTATTTTCTATTACCGGCGGCTGCATTTTCCAAATTTTATTCTTAAAAATGGGCAACTTATCGTTGGCCGAAATTACTCCATGACTTATGAAACAATTCGTGCCTATTTTCATACCTGCACAAATAAAAGAGTGGCTTTGAATGCAAGTATTATTACCGATATAAACGTCTGGTTGCACCTCCGTGAATGGTCCGATTAGACAATTTGAACCAATTTCACAACCATATAAATTAACGGGGAAGATAATGCGGGTGCTTTTGCCGAATTTTACCCCACAAAAGAGGCGAAAATATAACTTATAGAGGTAATTGATCATACATTATTGAGTATATTGAGTAGTTTATCTACATCTTTGATTCGTAGGTTATTGTTTAATCCCACATAGCATCCCGTTAATGACAAAAATCTACTATTAGGAAATGTCTTACCTTTAGCTAGATGTTTATACGCAGGAGAATTAGCAACGAAAGAAATGATTGGGCGAGATTCAAATCCCACTTCTTTTAGTCGTTGTTTCAGTTTAATTAATGGAAAGTCTTCAGTATTAATATCTTTAAAAATCAATGGTAATGAAAATGGTATAATATCAGGATTAAGTGGTAGAAATTTTTCGGGTAAATTCTTAACAAAATATCGCCAAATTTTCCTTCTATGAAGACAATACTTGTATATTCTTTCGGAGTCTAAAAGTCCAAACGTTGCATTTAAATCGGTTGGTCGCAAGTTTGTTCCCTCTTTAATGAACAAAAATTCGGGGTCAATAAATGGATTTTCTTTTTCTAATCTCTGTTTTTCGTCTATGTTATGTAAAACGCGCGACAGGCCATGACTCCTAATCATTTCCGCGTTATTTATTTTCTCTTCAAATCTATCCGAACCAATCTTAGTAAACAACATGCCGCATTCGATTGAATTAATTTCGTGTGCCCAAAAAAATGAGGTAGTTGCCATATCAAAACAACTAAGGATATTCTCTCCATTATAATAACCTAACGATGTTTCGCACAGATCGGCAAAAAGATAGGAATTGTATTTTGCGGCGATTTCTTTTAATTTATCGACATTTGGGATATTTCCAATCAGTGCGGTCGGCCAGATTACCTTAATCTTATTTGGGTTTTTTTTATGAATTTGCGCAACGGAATTAGTTAATGAGCGATAATTAAAGCTAAAATCCTCTAGGTTAATGTCCACAAAGACCACTTGGCAACCGCGCATTGTCCAACACGAAACTGATGATGCCCATGTGGTAGCAGGAATAAATACTACAACATCTTGAGGTTTATAATTATATGTCTGTAAAAACGACTCCACAAGTAGAATATTGGCCGTCGATCCTGAAGACGTGGCGATAGCATCTACGCCCCACGCGAACTTGCACCATTTTTTCTCTAATTCTTCCGTTTTTGGTCCGAGCGTTAGTTTGTTTTTACGGTTAAGCAAAAAAGCACAAACCTTTAAGCGATCCCAAATATTGAAACTGTCGGTTTGAAGAGGATATTTATACTTCACTACTGATTATAGTGATTCAAGATACAAATTTCAAGATTATTTTAAGAAAAGTTCACTTTATATTAGTGGCATTTTTCTAAAACGTCAAGAATTCGCGTAACGGTTTTGTCCCACCCTAAGTTTTGAAGGATAAATTGTCGATGCTCCTGATTTTTTTTTTGCATTTCAAGGTAGTTATCATAAACATACTCTAATGACGCAATGATATTTGTCGGATCTAGCTCCTGCCGAGTCGTTCCCTCTGGATACATACCAATCGGTGGCGAATGTAAACCGATATTTTGCCATGTGCTGATTGATTCTGCGTCAAGGCTCTTTGTGGTTGTTTTAACTAAAAGTGGTGGTTGGGTCCATTCTGGCAAAAATTCCCGAATTGCGGTCGAAAAAGTGGCAATCGTGGGCGTTCCACATAATGCCCCATCCCCTACGTTCAAACCGTAGGAAGTTGTTGAATTATAATACAAATTTATGTGACTTTTTCTATATAAATCGCGCAATTCTATTTTGCTTAACCTTCTACCGTCATAGATTATCTTATTTTCTACGTCTATTGATTTTACCCATTGCTGAAATTTATCATTTTGACCATCTTTAATGTAAAGTTTTATGTCTTTTCCCTGTGCAAATTTAATAAATTCTGGCAATAGGATATTATATCCTGATCGGTCATTGCTCGTATTTATTGTAAGGTATGTAAAATGGGGGAATTTTTCTATATCTGCGGGAGTCCAAAAAGCAGCATTATTCCCCAAATGAGAAACATAAACTAATTCTTCTGGATAACCGCCGCGAATTAAATTGTTTTTTGCAAATTTACTTATACAAATTACGATGGGGTTGTATTGTCGCAACCAGTGGGTTACAAACGCGGGCGGCTGAGAATATTCGCACGCTAAAAAGGGTATTTGATTTTTGAATTTTCTTTGGGTGTCGAGGCATTCTGGAAAAATGGTGGTTGCGTCTTCATCTTCGGAATAAATTCCCCGCTCCTTAAAGATATAGTTAAGCTCTCTACTGAGATTGGTAAAACTTCCGCATTCTGATTCTATATGTTCAGAACCGTTGAATGACCTAATTTTCATTACAATCTTTTCTCCGCTCCATTCTGTCTTACCGATTCTTCCGCCAATTCGCAAATTCTCACGATATTAGCCCCAACATTTCCGCTAGATAAAGTCTCTTTCCCCTCAAGAATGCAATTTCGAAAATGAATCATCTCCACCTCTAATGGTGAACCTAAACTTGCGGGGCGGTAAAGCTCCGCATCGCCATTAAAGGGGATAAATCGCACGATTCCGTCATACGAGGATTCAATTAGTCCCGATTCTGTCGTTACTTCTACGCGGCGAATTTTTCTAGGAGAAAGCCAGCTAACACAAATGTTTACAATAAAATTATTTTTATAAGTAAGTTTTATATCTGCTGACTCAGTAATTCCATTATTTATGTAGCCTGTTGCACTAATATATGTGGGATAACCTAGCCAGCCTATAATTTGCGAGAGAGGGTGGGGCGCGAGGTCATTTACGACACCCACCTGAGAAAAGCGTCCAAATGCTTCCCAATTTAGTTTAACAGAAATAAGTTTGCCAAATCGTCTTAGTTCTAGCGCGCTCTTGATGAAGTAATAAATTTCATTGTAATTCCATGTTAAATCTACCATTAAAATTAGATTATTACTTTTTGCAATTTGATTCAATTCCCGCGCATCTTCTTCATTCAGCGTGATTGGTTTTTCACAGAAAACATGGAGTCCTGCGTTTAGGCATTCTTTAGCGATAAAAAAGTGTGTTGTGGGGGGTGTTGCAATAAGAGCGGCGTCTAATTGTCCGTCATTTAGAATATCCGTTAGAGAAGAAGAATGCGGGATATTAGAAAAACCTTCCCCCACTAAGTCAACCGTCCTAATAAGGGGATAATTTAATTTAGTTAGGGTGTTATAGAGATTTTTTGACCAATATCCGTTTGCCCCAATTAAACTATAATTGATTACTTTGTCCATAAAATTAGCAAAAGGTGACTCCCGAATTTATTCGGGGGAGTAGTCTAATAGATGTTTATATTTATTCGCGCCACATCCAATTTTCCCATTCAGGTAACTTGTTTTGGATCATTGTTGGCAACCTATTATCGTCTATTTTTGATAAATGTAAAGATTTATTGTCCAGATTGTCGCAAAAAATAAAGTTTCCATCTGGTCGCGCCGATTCTTTCCACACTTGTTCAAAATGTTCTTTTACAGGAATTCCGTTGATTTTGTCAAATGGCTCGACACAACTTTTGTATTTATTCAATACGTTTTCCATCCCAAATTGATAACCGGCGTGAATATTTTCGGGGCTATATCTAACTATTTTCGCGGGTGGATTATCGCGTAATTTGATAATTTGTTGAGGTGTGTATTGTTTTGCCACAGAGCCACGCACAAAGACCGTAGAATTCCATTGTCGCCCCGTTACGGCTAGATTTAAGTAGTAAACATGATACGGGGCCGAAAACACTAGAATATCAGTTAGATTTGGTAAATGTCGTTCTAATTCAGATTTCGCGCAAATTTCATCCGCGTCTTCGTAACCGATTATATCGTCGTTTTGTAAATTGATTAAATTGTTTGCTGTGGAGAGAAAGTTTCTTTGAAAAACATCGTTTGTCCATCCCGTTGAATCCATTTCGGGCCAGTCACCATCTTTAACTTGTAAATGAATAATTTTATCCCAATATTTCTTAAATTTTTGCTTATTTTCTTCTAAAAAGAATGGTTTGGATAGATTTGATTGTGTTTTTGATCCTTCTGAAATGATAATTCCGTCGAAAAAATCATAATACTGATTAAGTTTGAGTTCTAGTAATTCAACTTCATTAAACCACGAAAAGGCTATGTATTTTTTTGACATTATTTGATAATTCCTTTTGATTTTAAGTGGTTATATAATATAGCAAATACTTTAGATTAACGAATTTATTCTTCTTTTTGCTCCAAATTCTGAAATGCCCTTCGTCGCTATTGTCTAAGTCAATTATTGGGATTTTGCTTGTCACAAACTATTATATGGACTATTTGCAAGAATTTCAAGATTATTTCAACTTACTTTGTTAATTCTTTTATTGCGCTCAAAATATCTTCGTGGGGAATATCGCTGCAACTATTGGGGTGGAATAGGTCGATTTTGTCATTATTCCAATGTTCCGGCGCTAATGCTGCTGGATTTTTGCTATGTTGTCCGAGATGGTATGTAATTAAATTAACCATAGGAATAGTCCCGATTGCGCCAATTGCCCACGCAAGGCCCGAATCATTGAAGACGCCGCCGCTTGCCCCTAAGATAATTTGAAACTGTTCAAAAAGAGAAAGGTTGCGGGCGTCATAGACATTTTCAAGGTTTGAATCGTTCGGATGTCCAATTTGCACGATTTTAGTATCCTCATACTGTTTTCTGAATTCATTCCACCATTCTTGACTCGGGGCGCGGCGATTTCCTTGCCCATAACCAGCGGTCGTATGAATTACAATATATTTATCAAAAACCTTATTAATTGGATAATTCCATGTTAAATGTGGTTTTCTGTCTTGTTCAGATAATGAATAGTAATCTTCGGAAGTGAATCCCGCCATCAAAACACACTGCTCGACACAACAGATTTTATCACACCACAATGGATCATTAACAGGTGGATTTATGTTAATTTGGATATCAAAGAATGGTTGGCGCGTTGACTGATGAAATTCTACGCCGTTATAGCTATAAATTTGGCCTTCGGTGTCCGTTGAAACTACAATTTCATTAATTAATTCCTGATTTTCCCACAAAAACTTGCCTTGTTTTACTTTTTCTGCAACTGCCCAAATTTTATGTGAATTAGGATAACGATTTTCTAGTAATTTTAACACCGGGAGCGTCATTATTTGGTCGCCGATTAGGTTGCTACGAAATCCCCAAATGGTAATTTTGTCACTCATCTAGAAAATTATAGATCAATTTTGTATAAAAATCAAGAAATATTTTAGAAATTCTTGAAATATCTAGTGTAATTGGATATACTCAGGTAGTAGAATAGTTTGTAAAACGCAATTAATTTCGCGCCGCCACGTAAAGGTTAAAACCTTTGAACTGTTTTCCGAAAGGGAGCTATCTGAGTAACGTGGCGGCGCATTTTTTTGGAGAAATTATGAGAGATATGTTACGAGAGTCATAAACCTATTATGGGGAAACAACACTCAGAAAATAAAAGATATAACCCGTTCCCTGTTGGACAATTTGATCAAGACAAAAATCTTTTAAGGGAATTTGATCTTGTAAGAAGCGCGGCGACTTATTTAAAAATACAGAAAAGTTTAATTCTACCGTTGAACAAAATCGTCCGTCATATAAGAGATTCCATTCGTATGGATAAACTATATGAGGGTTTTATGTGGGCGTGGATAAAATAATTATTTACTTTCAAGTACATACATGCCGAAAAATCCCGGCAAAGGAGCCCAATCAATGTTTTCGTCCAATTTAGTATATTCTCGCGAATGAGCATAGTGTTTATATATATTACAATATGGCTTAAAATCATTTAAATCCCACCCATTTTGATCGGGATATTGGTAATGTGGATTATCTGGCGTAACGTCTGTCAAGTCTTCACGCGGCTGACAATGGGTTTCGATACAGCACGTCATTTTATGCCCCGTCTTGTATATTTCTAATAACGACTTACCTAGTCGAGATTCCGCGCCTTCACAATCAATTTTTTGAAAATTAGGCAATGGTAAATTATTTTCATTAATAAAATTAACCAACTCCTTAAAAACAATAGTATCTTCTACATATTTTAGTTCGTCTCTGCGGCAATTTCTAATTACAGTTTTGCAAGTATATTCTTTGTCTGATAATCCTATGTTGAATAATTTGACGTTTGTAAGGTGTTTGGTGTTTTCAGTTAATTCGAGAAAGTTCGCGGGGAAGGGTTCAATGGCAATTACTTGCTCCACACCCGGTTTATTTGCAAAAAAGTTAGTAAAACGCCCGTTGAAAGCTCCAATGTCGTAAATTACCTTAGCATCTTTGACGAATGTGTCAAAAATTAATTCTTCGTAGTCTTGCATGTCTTATTATACCTATCTATTCTTCAATTTTCAAGTTTATTTATTCCCAAAATCCTTCTTTTTTCAATAAGAAAACTAAGAAATCAATATCACCGTCTTTAATTCCTTTTCGGACGGTATGATCAAAATTTTCTAGCTGTTCACAAACTACAATAGCGTCTACTTCTTTCGTTTCGTGAACTTGATTTATTAGTGTTTTATTTGTCATAATTTTAATTAAATGAACTTCCTATTAACGATCCAATTATTTAAGTTTTCTTTTGCCCGTGGGAATAATGCGTGTGTGGGATTATCTATTGAATTTATTAGGGTTTGCGCGACTTCGCCGGTCGAGTGGTGAAGAGGAAAACAATACTCGGGGTGAATAACCCAACGGATTTGTAGCGACGGGTGAATTTGAAATGGTGCGGGACATTGCCGGTGGAGTAGATAAGAGGGTTTTCCGAAATAAAGTGGGATATAACGCGGCGCACTGTCGATACCTACGAAAGCGGAACAATATTTGGCAACGAAAAATAAATTTGATAATTCACAATCAAAAACCCTTACTCTTTCGCTGATTACTTCGTCGTAAATTGAAAAACGGTCCTTTTGACAATAAAGATAAATAAAGTAATCGGGGGGTAATTTTTTCTCTAATGTTTTAATTAACTTTTGAACATACCACAATTCACACTCGCCGCCCCCGCCATTTCGCGCTGATAGGTGACATAAAATGAATTTTTTCTTATCAAATTCTTCTTGTTTGACTTGCGGAGAGATAATAGTTTCAAGATTAATTTCGGGGCGCGGCCAATGATAGAAGTAATTCATGTAATCTGGTATTTGCCTACACCAGACGAGTGAATCAACGCACATGTTTACTACCAAATCAGACTCTTCTATTTTACGTCTATCTTCTTCAATTATATTATCATAGCTTGCGGCGTAAACCTCCCCGCTAGGTAGCGTAAATTGCGGGCCAATCCTACTTACCTGGTGAGTTTCCGCAAAACGGGTTGGCCAAAGAGTATTAATTAAATTAGCTTGAACTAAATTATTGTCAGTATTTGAATATAATTTTAGGACCGCTTTCGGGTATCTATTTTGAATTGCAGGAAGGAAACGCGCGGAACAGATGAAGTCGCCCGCCCCGAGCCTCCTTCAAGAATTACGCTAATTGTGCGAATTTCTTTTGGAGACATTAATTAAACACCACCTTTCAATGGTTCAGGCGTTTCAAAGATATTCCCTACAACTTCCGCATCTTTCATCATACAGCCCAGATCAAAGATTCTTCCCATTGTTTTATCGTCCATGACAAATTGATAATAATCCCACTTAATTTCGCAAATGTGCTTCTCAAATCCGTGAGAAATGATGTCTCCTTCGTAAATCTCAATGCAGATCTTGTCTTTTAAACCAACAAACTGTTGAAGTGTATATCTTTTTCGCTACAAGCAATGATTTCTAAAAGTTCTTTATTTTCAAAGATTTTAGTAACTCGGGCGTTTCAAAAATGTTACCAATTACCTCAATATCGTCGCCAGTCCAAATTCCGCGAATGTCCCTGTTTGAAATTTTAGTCAAGAAACTTCCGTCGTCAAAAATAATAGTGCCAATAAAATTATCGTTAAGATATTGTTCCGAATAGGCTTTAACAACGTCACCCTCGTAGATTTCCTTACCGTTTTTATCTATGCATCCAGTGAACTGTTGAAAAATAAAAGCTGTATCATTAAAGATTTCATTCAATGCGGGGTTATGATACCCAACATGTAAATTGAAAAATTCTTCTTTACCGTTGCCTATATCTCCCCAAACGCGAAATTTAATTATCCTATTCATAATTTAAATTATGGTGTGCATTAAACCGATTCCTTTCTTCTCCGATCATGATTTCATTCTATTACCGTTCCAAATTTCTGTCAAGGATTACTTGGTTAAAATTACTGTCTATTGTCGGAAACATCGCCGCAATAGGATTTTGAATCACATTATTAATCATTTTACATATTTTATCAACATCATAATTAGATGGAATACAACTAGATGGGTTCACATGCCAACGAATAATTTGACTTGCGGGCATTTGACCGGGGGAAGGGCAAAAGTCAGAGAAGCACAGGACCGGCTTACCGAACATTGCGGGCCATAACCTACACATGCTGTCAATCCCTATAAAGGCAGAGCAAAATTTAGCCAAAAATACTATTTCTTCTACACTACAATCAATCGTGCGAATCCTATCCGTTACCATCCTTGCGTAAAAATTTTGGTATTTTTCTTCGCAAATTATATAAAATAAGTAATCAGATGATAGTTTCTCCTCTAATTTCTTCAATAAACTAGCAATATAAACAGGATCAAGTTTGCGCTCGCTAGACGGTCTGCTGAAAAGGTGACATAAAAGGTATTTCTTGTTTGGAAAATCTTCGCGTAAAATTGGACCAGTCAAAAATTGAGTAAGATCAGCGGTGGGGTGAGGAAAGTGCCGGAAATAATTTAATATGGGTAAATCCGTCCACTGTAAAAAATTTAATCCATCATTCCAAGCATAATAATATTTATCAAATTCTTTGAACTTTTCGTGTGATTCTTCTGTTAGATTATCGGGGTGCGCCGGAATATCTTCTACTCCAAATTGGGATTTTACAGTAAAATGTTCACTTTTCCAATAGATTTTTTCAAATCCAAGTTCGTAGTTGTCGGGCCATAGGTTAAAAATATGATTTGGTCTATCTTTTTCATAGAATAATTTGATTTTTGCGTTGGGGTAAGTTTCTTTGATTGCGGGGATGAAACGGTTGGCTAAAATTACATCTCCTATGCCACCTTGCACATGATATGCAATAGATTTTATAGACATATTATACTGTAAGATTATCAATTAAATGCTTTCTTGTCCAAACACATTTTATGCAATTTACGATTTTTCTGTGCTCGCTTGGATTCTTTGGCGTATTTATTCATTAATTGGACGAGGAAACTAATCTTAACTGCCACCATTCGTTTTCTGTGCCTTTTCTACCTCCGCCGCATAAAATATGCTTCGCGTACTCATTGTTTGTTACGCTATCGTAGTTGTCTGTTACAGACCGTAGTTCTTTGATGCTTGGTTTTGAGTGGAACCACGCAACGAAATATTTACCGTCCTGATTATATTCGTTAATTTCTCTAGTAAGTATATATGCTTCAGCTTTCATTTGTTTTAATTTGTTTTAGTAAGTTTCTCAATCAAAAAATACCCCAAAAGTCCAAAAAAGTAAACCGCACCGATAATTTCCCATATTCCAAAAAGTAAACTAAGCAAAATGGTGAGCCAAAGTCCTGCACAATAGGGACACGTAACGATTTTCAAGAAAAACCCCAAGAATGGGCGTATAATGAATTTCTCATGCCAAAAAAACAGGATGTTTGGATAATCCCCGCGTTCCATTTCGTATGGTTTGAGTAAAAGCGCGAATTTTTGACGCTTTGAAAGCGGAAGTAACGAAAGATATTCATAAATTACATCGGTTTTAAGTAGAACGATAAGAATTGAGGAAACGGTTGCGGACAGTATGAGGATAATTAACATGAATTTACTTAATTACTAAGATATTTATGTAGTGAGATGTTCTTGTCCAAAAAATCAATGCTCGCCAAATCTCTTATATCTATATTATCCGTGAAATCTTGCTTTAAACTATCTATTTCTGCCGCGAATGTTTCTTTTGTTTGTTTTGTTAATTTTTCCTTAATAAAAGCAAGTAATTCCTTCTCGCCCGATTCTGAAAGGTGCATTTCCAAACACGAGCCGTCAAAATCGCTACCGTACGCGAAGTCTAATGTGAGGGTTAGTGGCGGACCCATATCTAATTTTTCGCCTGTAAAGTCACAGTGAATTACGGAATGCTCGCGGGTGGCTGGTTTAATTATTGTTTTCATGAATTTGATAGAATTTGCTTTATTTTCTTAAAAATTTCAGTGGGTTTATTGTCGCATTTTAAAAGCTGTGACAAGTCGTAAGTTAAACAATCGAACCAATTAGCGTTATCGGTCGCGCATTGACGAGCATAGTGACATTCTTTTCCTAGTTTATTGTAGTTAATTATCAAATGTTGTAGCATAAGTTCCGCAGAATACTCGTCACTTTCTATCTTTTGAACAATTTCCTCTATAGAATACGGTTCTTTAATTGTTAGATTTTCGGCTAGTTTTGTTATTGTTGTCATTAATTTAATTTTTATTTTGTTCTACGACTTTTTTGCACATATCTATAAATTCTTCTGTAGTAAAATCCAATTCTTAGCGTTACTACCTTTGATCCTACGAGGTATATTTAAACGCCGCATGTAAGTTAAAACAGTTCTATGCGAATATTTTATTTCTCTTGCTATTTGGGTTGAACTTTTTGTAGATTTATATGCTGTTCTATTAAAAATCTTTAGTTAAAATTCTATTCATAATCACGGACAACCAAAGACGTGTAGGGCACGAGGGGACAACGATATGGGCTGTATTCTTGAAATTCTACTATGACAGTCTTGCCAACATAACTTTCTTTATTTTTCAATACTTCCCCAAGATGTTCCTGCGAACCACTAACATTTGATTTAAACTTTTTGCTTTTGAGTCCATTCGGTAGTTCAAGCCACACAAACTTGGCGCAACCCGTCCAATTTCCTTCCCCCGCCTCAATAGAAATCACTTTGAATTCCGCCGATTCTGACTTTTTGAACTTCAATAGCGCCTTTGTGCGCTTGTGATGATATGGCGCGGTGGGATCTCGGATAATGACTCCCTCGCCGCCAGTGGCAACGTATTCGGCAAAATAATCCTGCATTTCTGCGAGGGACTTGCAGATTTTGTAATTAACTAACTTAATGTGTTTGAAATTATGCGATTCAATGAATTTTCGCAGTTCTTCGCGGCGGGTTGCTCCGTTAGAGTCTGCGTGACAGTCGTGAGAAAAGCCGTGACCGTCGTAGAGAACATATTCAACCATGCGTTTACTTTCTGCAAGCAATTCCGGCGTAAGATCTTTCGGCTGGCGCGTTACAGCAACTAATTCCGCAATTTTATTCAGTTCTGTAACATATTTGGGGTTGAAAAGTTCGCCATGCAAGTAGGCATTGGGAAATTCTTCAAAAACAAAAGCAAGTTCATCAACAATATGAGGAATAGCATGGAATTGTTTATTTTTACGACTAAATGCACCTCCATTCTTAACTATGCACGCGACCCCATTTAATTTGTGATCCACAATTTGACCATCCTCCCACTTGATTTTATCAATATAATTCGTTCCCTTTGTTGGTTTAGCAAGTTGCGGCTCCAAAAACCCCTTATCAATATCATCTACATTTTCAAAGTAATTGAGTCGGAGTTGAAGTTTGATTTCCGCCTCGCATTCTTTGTGTGCTTGTTCCTCTGGCGTAGTTTCGTTGGATTTTCCCTCGTTCTTGGGCGTAGAATGCAGCCAATTCGTCGTAACGATCTTACCTCCAAGGACCCCGTAATTTTGACGATATGACGCACCTTCGCGTTCAATCCACCAAACTCTCGTTCCTCCGTTACTATCGCGGCAATATAATTTTGGATAATGCATAAATTTGAAATTACTTCAAGAATTGGTTGATGTCAACATAATTTATACCGCGATTTCCTTCCCATCAAGAAAACCATTGATATTCAGTATCTTGTCGAACCATTCCAATTCTATTCCCGCTTCATTCATCATAATTTCAGAAATTCGAGTGGCTTCTACCCATTTCGGGGAATATGTCAAATTCGGCCATTGTTTATGAACTACAACCTTACAACACCCTGCCTGAATTATCGCTTTCATGCACGAGCAACATGGGATGCCATTACTATAGAGTGTTGATCCGTAAGTATTTATTCCAAGTCTTGCGGCGGTCAAAACAGCATTTTGCTCACCATGCACAATAAAGGAATATTTGATTTCCTTGTCGTTATATCTATCTTCGTAATCTTTTACTTTTCGCGGAAATCCATTGAATCCAGTTGATATGATATTATCGTCTTTAACCAAGACCGCGCCAATTTTCGTTCTGGGATCTTTTGAGGAAGACGCGTGAAGGTAAACGGCGCGCATAAAGGTTTCGCGTTTGTCAGGTGTTGGAATTTCGGTCATAGTTTTCTTTCATGCCAAAATAGCAAATTTTGCGCTAATAAATGTCTTAGCTCTGATCTTCTGCTAGAATTTTTGCCATTTTCAATGCGGTGAGATGAATTGGTGGGGCATATCAAGGAATTATAGAGAAAATGACTTAGAAGTGCAAGAATATTTTGTCAGAACCCTCTTTTCTTGAATTTACCAGTTTTCTTATTAATTTTATAGTTTTTACATTGATTATATTGCATTGTCAGCAATATTTTATGCCAAAGATTAATTTTAATTTTCCACCCGATCGTGTCTTCCCAACGAACAAATGAAGAAATTTTTAATATTCCGCGAATTAACATTTGGCCATGAGTAGAAATTTTAATAAGATCATCTACAAATTTTTGGTCAAGTGTGAACGATTTACTTTTGAATTTATCAACTTGTTCTCGCGTGATTTTAATCGCAATATATCTATTGTGGTTATTTGGTATCATTTTGCAATTTTTCGCTTCCTCAATTAAATTATGGCATTCTCGACAAACTGCCAAAAGATCGCGGTCTTTCACATCCACAATATTTCTATAATTACAATGACGTGCATCACATGATGGGTTTTTGCCGCATTTTTCGCAAATCGGACGGCTTGCCATAAAAGAATTTCTCTTAATGCTCCACTCTTCGCTTTTCAAGTATTCTTCCCTGTATTCGCGGCGGGAGTATTTAACTTTGATTGGTTCTTCTTTGCGTTTTTTCATGTGTTGTCCTATTGTGAATTCGTCACTGTCTTCCATTATATATGGCTCGCAAGCTCGCCCGGTTTCTACGTTCGCTTGACGCTCACTTTCAACTTTACGTGCCACCTAGAAATTCTATGTGAAATATCTCCCGCATAGTAATTAGACTCACTTCGTTTGTTAGTTCGGCGTCTCCGCTTAAAGCTACGACCAAAGACTAACGCGCTACGCTTGTTGCCCTATCGGGCAGAATGTTTTTGATTTATTTTATGATTCTCTTCCCGCAAGGAAAGTATAAACACGATAACGGGTGATACTATCATTAAGACGAGAACGACACTTCGTTGGTTCTCTTTTAACTTCCGCATCGCTGTCGCTCGCTCTACGTTCGCCTTTGGCTCTCTGATAAGTGATTCGCTAAACCGCGAATAGAGCAAGGCACGACCCATCTCTAGGCATCGAATTGACCCTATTCTATAATATTAATATACCTCCATTTTCCAATCTGAACCATCCGGTCTTACGCGCGGTCAGCTAGGAACCATATTAACTCTATGAAGATAAATTCGGCGGACGGAATTTCATAAAGTATCTTGCGATACCCACATCGTTTTTACCTTTTCTATTTCTAGAACTACTCGCGCTTCCGACAGTATAGCCGCATTTCTGCGATTGGTAAGACGTTTTCTACGGACTTGACGGTTTCTTTTGGGAACCGCGATTTGTGATCCGCTATTTTATCTTCTAAATAATTATACCCACCAAAATCTCAAAAATCAAGATTATTTTCAAAAAAGTTTTTATTTTCACAATTTTCTTGATTTTTATCTTCCATTCCCATATAATAGTCGCTACATGAAATTAACGCAAGAACAAAATGACATCATCGGAATTGAATTGGCCGAAAATGAGACTTTTCTGATTCAAGCGTATGCGGGCGCGGCGAAAACCACGACGCTTGTTGAATACGCGAAGGCGCGACCAAATGTAGATTTTCTCTATCTTGCTTTCAATAAATCGGTTGCAGACGAGGCAGTTTTGAAATTTCCGCCAAACGTAACTTGCAAAACAACACATTCTCTCGCTTTTAGATATATCGGGTGGAAATACAAAAATAAAATAGAAAATCTTCGTTCTTATCACTTGATGCGTGGTGATTTGGATATTTTTGACAGATCAGAGGCGAATTATTTAATTGAGTGTGTGCGGCGGTGGTGCTATTCTATAGACGACAAGATTTCCAACAGGCATTTGGTCAAAAACGATACAATTCTAACTCCAAAGAAAGTGATTTTGCAGAAATTGAAGAAAATTTGGAAAGAAATGTGCGATATTGAAAGTGGAGTGCCAATGTCGCACGATGGATATTTGAAACTTTATCAATTAAGCAAGCCGGAATTAAAATGTGACATTCTTCTCGTGGACGAGTCGCAAGATACCAACATTTGCACTTTAGATATATTCTTGAATCATAAGGGCCGTAAAATCATGGTCGGCGATGCAAATCAGGCTATTTACCACTGGCGCGGCGCACATAATGCTATTCAAAAATGTAATCCCGATAGAGAAAAATTTCTAACCACCAGTTTCAGATTCGGCAAGAATATCGCGGCCATTGCCAATATTTTACTGTTTAATTACAAGAATGTTGAAAAACCCCTCTTGGGATTTCGAGAAACGGATAAAGTAACGGATTTTATTGGATACGAACCTCATACAGTAATTTCTAGGACTAATGGAACCCTTTTTGAGAAGGCAATGAGCGTAATTGAGTGCGGCAAAAAGGTGCATTTTCTTGGTAGCGATAGCGGATACAATGCTTTTTTAGATACAATCAAGGATGTTTATTACCTTTACGCAGACAAAAAGGACAAAATCAAAGATACATATATTGCTTCATTTACTAACTATTATGATTTCAAAGAAGCTGTATTTGATAAAATTTCGCCGGATGTTGAATTGCAAAGTCGTGTTCGGGTAGTAGATAAGTATCGCGGGGAGATTTTCAATATTTTGAATGAAATCAAAGCGAACACGGTCGGACGGGACAGAGCGGACATTATTCTTTCTACCGCGCACAAGTCAAAAGGTGCTGAATTTGATAGAGTAGCTTTGGCAAACGATTTCGTTTCTTTAGTCAAAGATGGAAAATTGAATACCAGGCTTAATGGCGCGGAAGTTAATTTGTTGTATGTGGCGGCTACGCGAGCAAAGCACGTTTTACAAATTAACGATCAAATCCGAGAAATTTTAGAAATTTTGGATGGTAAGGAAAACGTAGATAATTTTCTTGACAATAATTTGGCATTTGCGTAAAATTCAAACGATGGGATTTCTCAATAAAACAAAATGCTACCTCGCTGGCGGCATACAAAACTTCAATGGGTTCGAGTGGCGCAATGAAATTTCGTGCGATTTGCAATCCCTAGGCATTGTGCCATTTAACCCATTGGACAAGCCATTTATCAATTCCGCACCGGAAGACAAAGATATTCATGCTTGGTTGGCGTCGCAGATGGAAAAGGGTGATTTTACTACCGTTCGTAATTATATGATTCGGGTGAGGAGGCTGGATTATAGGATGATCGACAATTCGGATTTTGTGATTGCGCACATTCACCCAACTATCGCTTCTTGGGGAACGGCATCAGAACTTGATTTTTGTGAACGGTCCATGAAGCCTACATTTATTGCGGTAGATGGAGGAATTAAAAAGACGCCGTATTGGTTGCTTGCAATGTTTGATGAGTGTTGCTTTTTCAATTCTATTGATGATATTTTTCAAGAAATTTGCGCGTTAGATTCAGAAGAAAAACCATTAAATGACAAATATTGGAGACTTTTACGAGAAAATTTAAGATAATTCTGCAACAAAACACCATAACGGATATATTTTTCTGAATAATTATGATTGATAAACTCACCCCATTCCGCAACCCCAAAAACAACATCTTAAAAGTCACACTCGATGAATTAAAAAAACTGCATTACAAAAAGAGAACGTATCAAGCTCCGCACAAAAGCAAGGAAGACCCGCACAGTGAGGAAGGCGATTTATTGTGCCTTTCAGATATAAAACAGGATATGTGGGCGGTTTTGGATAAAAAATCTGCGAAAAGTATTGACCCAGCGAAGTTTTTGGTATATTTTCGCTAACTTGTGACTACTCCCACGAATAAATTCGGGCGTCCCCTTTTGCTAATTTTATGGCGTAGATGGGTTAAAACGGAGTATATAAATTAGTTGTATGTCTCAAGCAATTCTAGCAAAACTCACCGATTCTCCTTACGCTGAATATCTTCGCCAATTAACAAATGATGAGTTGGCGTCGGAAATCATTCATTATCATTGGGCTGTACAGGAATTGGATTCGCCGCTTTCTGATGTATTAGAAGAGACGATTGAAAGACTAAAACATGGCAAATAATAAATCTTCTCCGGAAACTGGACTTGCGGGCGATTCTCTCTCACTTTTTGGCACGGGACTTATTCCATTTGCTCTTTCTAATATTGGTAATCCTAAAGTCACTAAATTCGTTTCGCACGGGTTGGCTGTCGGAATTTGTGCCAAGATGATTTGGGGTTTTATTAGATCAAAACAAAATCAAGATAAATACACAACAATTAACATTCACGAAGGAAGTGTTTGGTTTGATTATGTTATTCGGTGGATGTCTAAAGTAAAAGTAGAATATCAAGGCAGCGAATTTGAATTTATTGATTTAGATAATATTAAAAATTCTGGCGATAAATTATGTTCCCCAGATTCCGTTCAATTATCCAATCAAGAGAAAAAACATGGCTTTGATTTCATGCCATCTTCTAATTGTAAAGTTTTTGTAAACGGCATTGAAGTCGTCGTTATTTTAGAGAGAATGAATCGAGACAATAATAATGTTCGGTGGGCGAAAGATAAATTTATTATCAAGGTCAAGAGTAAAGACGAATTAGAGTTGCGGCGGGTTTTTGCTCAAATTGAAGACTTGGGCCACATAAAAGTTCAGCATCCACGCACGATAGTTTATACCTATCATTGGAATTGGCGGCAGACTAAGAAAATTTATAAAATTAAAGATGTAGTATTACCCAATGGAGATTTTGAAAAACTAAAGAAATATTTTGCAGACTTTTTGAGTAATAGAGAATTTTACGAGCGAACGAATACCCCCTATCGTGCGTCGGCTTTATTGTATGGGCGCTCGGGGTCGGGAAAATCGACGACAGTTGAGGCTATTGCAACACATTTTGGCTTAGATGTTTATGTAATTAGTTTGTCGGAAATGACAGATGATAAATTTCTAACCGCTGTTAATGAAATTCCCGATAATGGCATATTACTTCTTGAAGACGTTGATTGTGTATTGGCAGACGAAAGAAAAACAGAGGGAACGGGAGTGTCATTTAGTGGGCTATTAAATGTATTAGATTCTATTATTTGCAAGGATGGGCGAATAACCTTTCAAAGCACGAATTATATTGATAAAATTGATCCTGCTCAAATTCGAGCGGGGCGAGCGGATTATCATCTTGAATTCTTTGACGCGACTTTTGAACAAATAGTTGATTTGGCGGAAAGATTTGGCTATAATGAGAAAGAAGCAAGGGGACTTGCGGAAAAGTGGGCTCCTGAAAAAATTCCAATGTGCGAAGTTCAGTCCAGACTTAAACAGTTATTTAACAAAGAAAAACAAGTAGAATTAACAAAGTGAAACGATTTATTAAATTTATAGTGATTCACAGTATATTTAGTTATATTTCCGGCACAATTTGGGAAAAAATTGAAAAGCGGTGGCTATAAAATGACGAAAGAGAACTCCCGAATTTATTCGGGTTGGGTCCAAATCCCGAATTACGAATAAAAAGAAATTTGATAGTAATTTTGATCAAATTAACTAGAATAGTAAAAATAATCTTGACAAAAATCCAAAACGCAAGTAATATTTCAAAGTATGAGTAAATTATTTCCAAGAATTAAAGTCAATTCTGTTGATAGCTATTTCGCGTTGCCACGTAATGAGCGTGAAAAGTTTGGCGTTTATCTCTCGCCAAGTTCTCTCCCTTGGGATGGTTTTGAGGAGTTTTTGAATAAAGGTGGGCAAGGTTGGAGTGCGTTGGAGAAACGGATAGCGGAAGAATATCCCATTCAGTATTTTGTAAGGAATATGTTGGAAAATCTTGATATTTATTTTAGTAGGTTTCGCGGCAAGTTAGAAACGTGGTGGATTTGGGCATTTAAGCCTCAACATAGTGAACTGCGGGCAGTTATTTCTCGTAATTGGGATGATCTTGACAATATAATAAGAAAATTTCTATTCGCTTGTGTAGTTTCTTACGTTGAGAAAGAAGATGGACTAAGGAATCTTGTTTTGATGAGGGAAACCAAAACTAAACAGCTAAAACTAAAGTCTCGCAAAATCTCTAAAGAAGAACGTGCCGCGATCCGAACAGAATTAGAAGGATGGGGAGGCGAAAAAGAATTCAATCGGTATTATGACATGAATTACGCCGATAATGAACTGATTGAAGAAACATACAATTATATTACTAAAGTTCGCCCGAGTTATCAAATGTTTTGGGATGAAGGTGCAGGAATGACAACAAAAGAAGGTAAATCACTTACATGGAGCCAATTAGATATCCTTTTAGATAAGACTGATGATTATTATATTCGCGCAATCATTGATTATCGCAAATACCTGTGGAGTTAATTAATTGTAATGTCTAAACCGCATATTGTAGGAATTGGGGCCGTGGCAAGGTGTGGGAAAAATTCTTTAGCTAATTTTCTTCAAGAATCATTGGAGTCTCACGGATTTTTAGTCGCACAGTATCCCCTAGCGACACCACTCAAGGAAGAATTAGATTCGGCGTTGTTAGCTAATTTTAACATTAGTGCGTTTACAGAAAAAGATAGTGAGAAAAACCTAATTAGGGATATTTTAGTGAGTTGGGGTCAGGTTCATAGAAAGCAAACTTGTGGAACCCACTTTACTCAACTTGCTGATGAATATATTGCATTTTTAGGTGACGTAGATTTTGTTTTAATTCCTGACGTACGGTTCTCTCAATTCCCCACGGACGAGATTCAATGGTTAAAGAATCGCGGAGGAATGTTCATTTATCTTGATAGAACCACTAATGGAATAAAAGTTATGCCCACGAATGAAGATGAGGCAAAAAATAGTATTAAATTAGATAAAATGGCGGATTTGCACGTTACTTGGGAAACTTTTGGAACCAACGTAAGTGCGGGAAAAGAGATTGCGGCGGCCAAGTTAAGTAAGGTGTTGGATTTTTTCAAATTAAATTAATTATACCAAAAGCAATTAATATTTGTTCCGGCCAAGCAGAAGACGATTAATTATTATGATCCCTTATTACGACGACGAAACAATTATTTCACAAATTCAAAATGATGATACAACAAATTTAGAATCATTAATTAATAATCATTCGGGCATTTATCTTAATTTAGTGAACTCTATTACTCACACAAGCGGACACCTGAATATGGAATTGCGCGAGGATTGTTCTCGTATCATATATGAAGCGGCGAACGACTTCGATCCGAGTCGGGGAGTGAAGTTCGGAACCTATGTGGGCAACAGAAGTAAATGGAATGCGCTTGATACATTAAGCGATTTTGGTAAAGTTATTCCCATTGATGAAGAAATATTAAAGTTCAAGATTGACTGCAACACAGAGATTAATAAAGAGCGAGAATCTGCCGAGAGAAATTTAGAGTTGGTGAAAAAAATTCTTGAACAAATCCGCGAAAAGAACGTAAAACGGGCCGTTAGTTTGCGTTTTTTCAACAAAAAACATACAATCATGCCCTTCACGCAGGTTGGAAAAATCATGGGTGTAAGTAGGACTACCGCTAAAGCGTATTGTGATCGCTTTATTACGTTGGCAAAAAATAAATTGGCGTCGGATGTTATTTGCGATACAGTGTAAAAAATTACTTGACAAACATTAATAGGCAAGATAAAATGTGTAAATCATTAACGAAATTTTGAAAAACTAAACTTATGACCTTAAATTTATCTAAATCAGAAATTTTTGAAATTGTCCGCGACATTATTGCCGAAGAACTAGATATTGCCATGCCGCGAATAGACGCAGAAGTTTCTATCACTGAAATTTGTGACGAGCGCGAGATTGATTTGCCGGTAATTATATATGAGATTGAACGAGAATTCGGCGTGGATATTTCAGATTCAGAAATGGAATTTTTAGAAACCGTAGATGAATTAGTTAATTTGATTGAAGAGAAGATAATTGGAAATAGAGAAAGCATCTAAAAAAGATTAAAAATAATCTTGATATTCACACAAAAATCTCGTATAATCAGTTAGTAAATCAAATAATAACAAAAACACAGTAAGAAAACTAAAATTATGGCACTTGGAAACGAAAATCAAACAAACGGCAAACTCTATATTCTCAAACTCAAGGCGAAGGACAAGGCGGCGAAGCAAGTTCCTTCGTTCTTTGAAGTGAGCGAGAAGGTAGAGGGAAAGTGGACGGCAACATCGGAAGTTAAGCGTGTCGCGGGTAATTTGACACGAATTACGATAGAAAAGGGAGAATGGGAAGGTTCGGAATATGATATTGTAAAACTTATCCTAACTGACCCCGAAAAGGACGAGTCGTATTTGCTTGATCTTCGTATGAACCTACTGGCGCGGAGTTTGTATAATTCACTACTTAGTTTGACTAGTTTTGAGGATCTTAGTATTTCTTTGTATCAGACAAAGAAGGATGATAAGACATATGATGCCATTTCGCTCCGGCAGGGAGATAGCTTGGTAAAATGGAAGCATGATTTGCAAAATCAGCCCCGTGTTGAAACCGTGAAAATTGGTGGCAAGAAAATTGTAGATTCTTCAAAATTGGATGTCTTTTATATTGAGCAACTTACAGAACTTGCTGGAATAGTTAAATCTGCACCAAGGTCTGCTAAGAAACCCACCACAGCATCAACAGATCAGATTTCGCAAGAGGAAATTGCGCAAGCCCCGACGCAAGAAATTTCGGACGAGGATGTTTTTTAGTCTAGTTTCCTCCCTGCACATGGCAGTTTTGAGCGTTCTGCATTAGGAAAAACGCTCGGGTAGAAACATTTGATAGAAAATATGAGTGAAGTAGCATTTAACATTCCCGTAAATTCGGTTAGTTTTGGTCAAGTATCCTACGGGATTCTCAATGCGTTATACAAAAAAGATCCAACTAAGAATTATCCTATTTTTCCTATCGGTGGACAAGTTGATTTGGCCGCGTATAAAGTTGAACAGGGGTTTGTGGATTGGCTACAGAAGAATATCAATTCAGCACAGTCTGTTCATAGTAGGAAAACTCCTATAGTCAAGTTGTGGCATTTGATGGGATCACTAGAATCTTTTTCCGAAAAGCAAAATTTAATCACGTTTTTTGAGTTAGATAATTTAATACATAACGAAATTAATGTAATTAAAAATCAAAATAAGGTTTTTGTTACCTCAAATTATACCAAGCAAATTTTTGAAGATTTCGGCGCTAAAAACGTAGTATATTGTCCGCTAGGGTTTGATTCAACTCATTTTTTTGATACTAAAAAGAAATATTTTTCAGACGGGCGTATCAGCTTTCTTTTACCCGCAAAATTAGAACACCGAAAGAGGACGCTTAAAACTTTGGCCACGTGGGCGAAAAAGTATGGCAACAGCCACAAATATCATCTTAACGCGGCTATTTCTAACGTGTTCATGAAGTCCGAGGACCAAAACGCATTAATTAATCAGGCACTTCAAGGGAAAAAGTATTGGAATATTAACTTGTTACCATTTCTGCCACAAAATCTTCAAGTAAACGATTTACTTAATAGTTGCGATATAGTTTTGGGAATGTCTGGCGGCGAGGGGTTTGGATTAATGGAAATGCATTCATTGGCGCTCGGAAAGCATGGTGTGATACTTAATGCCCATGCTTACAAAGATTACGCAACGGAGGAAAATTCTGTTTTAGTTAGTCCAAACGGAAAAATTCCGGTATATGACAATATCTTCTTTCGTCAAGGAACGGGGTGGAATCAGGGGCAAATTTATGATTGGGATGAGGAGGACTTTTTGGAGGGCTGTGAGGCGGCGATTAAGCGTGTAGAAAAAGATAGAGTTAACACAGAAGGTTTAAAATTACAGGAAAAATTCTCTTACCATAAGACTGTAGATGTTATTTTAGAAAATATTTAGAGAAATCGTCATAAAAGGTGTAAAGATAGAAATGACAAAACTATCTGAAACACAAAAGCAAGAAGTAATTAAACTTTATACAACAACCAATCTTAGAAATTGTGATATTAGTAAACAGTTTGGGATTTCAAAGGCGGGATTAATTTATATTTTAAAAAGCAGAGGAATCGCACGCCGCCCAAAACATAAGGGGAACAAATATAATTTTAACGAACATTTTTTTGATTGGATTGATACAGAAGAAAAGGCTTATTTCTTAGGATTTCTTTATGCGGATGGGTGTTATTATCCGCCGCATAATAAGATCGCAATAGAACTAGCGCAATACGACGTTGATATTTTAGAGAAATTCAAAAAGATAATAGATTCAGATTATCCTCTATATAAATGTTCAAAGAAAACTCCTAATGGGCAAATTAATGAGTATTATCAATTTTATTTATGTAACGAATATTTTTCAAAAAGATGTTGCGAATTAGGAATTGTTCCTAGAAAATCACTTATTTTGACTTTTCCCACGCAAGAACAAGTTCCAGAACATTTATTGTCCCATTTTATCAGAGGATACTATGATGGAGACGGCGGGATGTTTATTAACGACAAAATGAAGAAAAGGGTTGTTTCTATGAAGATTATAGGCACAACTACTTTTATTCAAGAAATGTATAATATTTTACAAAAGAACGTTATAACAAAAATTACACATTATATTTTTCCATATAAACCAACTCCGGGACTTTCTAATTATTGTTCCACAAGCGCATTGTCTATAAAATTAATTTTAGACTGGCTATATAAAGACGCTACCATCTATTTAGATAGAAAATATAACTTATATCAAAAACTCTGTAATAATTGTAAAGATTATCAAAGGCAATCGTTTGCGGGTTCAAGATTTTTTGGAGTTAGAAAACTAAAAGATAGATTCCAATCTTATGTTTGGTGGGAAGGAAAAAGTAAATATTTGGGGATATTTGATACAGAAATAGAGGCGGCGCAAACATATGACAAGTTTTGTAGAAAAAATAATCATAATTTACATAAATTGAATTTTGATTAAAGTTTTTCTTGATTTTTTGATTTAAACGAGGTATAATATAGCAACAGTAGGAATCGAAATATATGAAAATACCAGCAATGCTCTTATGACTATTGGGCTTTGCGCGGCACTAATGTTCGGAGCGTTTATGGTTTATTGTTACAATGTAACTGCGTATGAAAGGGGCTATACCCAAAAACAACTTGATAATTCACAACAGACAATGTGGGTAAAAGAACAGAGCAATTAAATATATATGAGCGATAAAACTGTAGAAATTAGCAAAATCCAAATTAAAATCGGGGATACGGAAATTGAACTTAGTCTAGCGGAATGCGAACGACTCCGCGCTGTTCTTAATGAACTTTTCAAAGTTAAGGTAGAGAAGGAATGTATTGAGGTGCCAAGTAGTCCTGTGTTGCCATTCAACCCATCTCCATACGATCCATCGCGTTACAATCAGCCAATTTGGGTAATTACCGCGCCGGTTGAAAAACCTTGGTGGACTCCGGTAACTTGCGAAACTATTACTTCAAATTCAAAGAATAATACATTAAAAATTACTTGCTAATAATGACTTACGAAACCTTAGTTCGCGGAAAGTGGACATTTGATGGTAGCAAATCGATTAGTGACACAATTGATTGTCTAGTCTGATACAAGACATCGAAAACACTATGGACACCCAAACCGCCACACCGTCCCGACCACACGCAGAAAGCGGGCCATCGACTTGTTCGGCTGATTTGGAGACTCTCAGTGATAAAATCCGTCGCGGGGAATCTGTCAGTATTGAGCAATCAATAGCGGTGGCCCCGCATCAGAGAACAAGGCAAAAGGCAAAATTCCGTCGTAGTCGAGAAGCCATGATTCTTGATGTCATTTTTCTTCCCTTGGGACTAATCCGCTCACTTGTATTGCAAGGCGTTCCTGAGACGCTGGACGAAATTCGCAAGCTTCCGGAAACCTACTCCCGAGGCTGGCGGGAATCGCAATGGTTCTTTCTGCCGAACGAAAACTTAAAGAATATTTAGAAATGACATTAAGAATTATATGGGAGAAAACTATAAATTTGGAAGACGGAATTTGAAAGGAATTTAATAATATGGGGCTATACATTTACACTAACGAGGACGAAACCGAATACGTTGAAGTTGTTCAGGGGATGAATGACGACCATTCGTATATTCACACAGACGGCAAGCAATGGCGGCGCGTTTTCCAAATCCCGCAGGCTAGCTTTGACACAAAATTAGATGTTTGGAGTCCTGCTGATTTTGCACGAAAGACCGCGACAAAAAGGGGAACGATTGGCGATCTCTGGTCGGAGGCTGGTGAAGCATCGGCGAAACGAGCGGGAACGACTGGTCAAGATCCGATCAAACAGAAATACCTGTCCGAAGATTACGGCAAAACTCGTAGCGGGGCCGAGCACCCCTTGATTAAAAAACAGCGAGCGGAGACAGCACTTAAAAAAGTAGGAATATCTATTACGTCCGATTAAATTTTCCTTGATTTTCTTACAAACTTCTTCTATAATAGAGAGAACAACAATAAATTATGACCAAAAAACTACAAACCCGCGAAGAATATTTCATTCAATTTACCGATGAAGAAATGCTAGATTTAGGTATGGAAAAAGGACAGAAATTCACCGTCAAGACATTATTCGATGGGTCAATTAAACTCGTGCCATTCTCAGAGATAGAAATCGACCTTAATGAGTTTTCTCGCGAGGAACTTATCTCGTTGCTTAATGAAAGTTGCGAAACGGATTTATCAGTTAATGAAGTTATTAGTAACCGGCTGAAAAGAAATCTTGACTTGAAAAATGAATTGGAATAGAATATAGGACATGAATAAGAATATTACCACCAACGTCCGCCGTCAGGTATCCCCGGCGCAAGCAAAGTGTAGCAATGGCTGTGACGCCTCTGGCGGCGCAGACAGTGCCGAAATCAAGGAAACTTCCCGCGGGCCGGGGATTAGCTGGACGAGCCTGTTGGGCCTTGTTTCTTTTTTGCGACCTTGGATTAGTCAATCGCGGCAAGAATCTGCCGTAGCGTCGCTTGCAAAAGCTCTGTCTTCTTTCTGTCTTCGTCCAATGCGGTCAACCAAGTTTGTCGATCATCTTCTGACAACCCCGGCATCCGCTTTGCAACCAAACGCGACAGTGATTCCTGACTTTTCAGAATCAGCATGTCCATGTCAGCTAAAGCAAATATTGCATTCTTAATTGTTGTATCATTCATATGTTTTTCCTTTTCTTGTTAGTGTTGGCGGCGTGGACGGGCCTTGAACCCGCAACCAGCGGATTACTTGAAGCCACTCCTCGAATGGACTCAACAATCCGCTGCTCTACCGATTGAGCTACCACGCCGTTAATGTCGCTCGGGAGTTCTAGTCTTCCGGGCGACAACAAGAATCTTAAATCAGTGTATAAATAAAACCAAGAACTAAAGTTAGGGTGAGCAAATATAGACAGTAAGTCCTTGACTTAAAAAAGTATTGTGATATGAAAACAAACGAGCAAATCGAAATTGGCGGGAAGCATTGCGGCAAGAACGGCGATAATTCTCTGCCCAACGTCCCGCATCACCTGCCCCGGAAGGCTGGCACGCCAGATGCCGATGGAAAGGGGGCCGCATGAAGTCGCGTCCCGCTCCGCATCGAAAGTGCCAGCCTGTAGGGGTTAGGTGGATGCGCTCGTTAGCAATTATGTTTTTTATATCCAACTGCGTCCAAAAGACTATTTATCCTCTTACCAAAATCCTCTTTACTAACAGGATTAGTTTTGGAATCGGGAAACCAATTCTTCACCTTTTCGGGGGTTCCTTGATATTCTTCCCATGCTTTTTGAATCTTGGTGCGGCAGAAAAATGGCAACAATTCCTCATAAATGATTTTGTCCTTCAAAATGTCTCTATAAGTAACGGAATATCTAGTTCGCCATTCATCTTTAGGAAGATCACGAATATCGGAGACAACCGTAGCAATATCAAAACTCTTCAAATCAATCAATCTTCCCATCAGAGAATGCTTGGCATGTCTCCAAGCATTCCACCAAGCGATCAAAACGGCAAACAAGGTCCCAAAGACAGAACCAATGAAGCCAGAGAAAATGTTGTCCAGAGTAATAGTGGCAATCATATATTAGATGTGTTTCTGGGAGGAGCTATCGGGGGTTTGTGCGGCTTGACTCTTATGGGAGCATGGTTCTTTGTTTGGTTTTGGCGTCAAACTAGATAATTTTATGAAAAACCAAAAAACCAACCGTAGCAAGAAAGATAATAATGCTGAGGCTAACGTCCCTCGTCAGGTATCCCCGGCCAAAAAGTGCTCGCAGCCAGAGTGCCAGCTTGCTGGCGCGAAGGGTGCCGAAATCAAGGAAAGCCCCGCAGGCCGGGGATTAGCTGCACGAGCCCGTTCGCATTCATATTCTTTTTTTCGGCGCGCAATTCTTCGTCTACTCGGAATAGAAGACCTTCTTCTTGGTCGTTATGGAGAAACGATCACTCTTGGCGATTACGCAGCAGGATACCGTGGAAAACATCAGCCACTAGGTAAAAATATGATAAGATTCTCCACCACAAAGAACAGAGCCGAGAAATCTATAGTTTCCGCCATCAATTAAATATGACGGCTCAACGCTCAAATTAAAATGGTAAGTCAAATCAATTTCTTCATCAGTCTTAAATGCATAGATATTTCTTAATGCAGTTGGAATTCCACTCTGAAAAACGGCGTATAGATAAATTTGGTCATTTTCAACACCCACAGAAGAGGGACACTGCAACCCTTCATTAACGGATAATGGAACCTGTGTAATCCCACGATTAATTGGATATTTACGAATTTGAGACATAGAATTTTATCATGAACACAAACAAACCAAATAGCAAGAAGGGCGGTAATTCTGGCGCGAACGTCCCTCGTCAGGTATCCCCGGCCACAAAAAAGTGTAGCAATGGCTGTGACGCCTCTGGCGGCGCAGACAGTGCCGAAATCAAGGAAACTTCCCGCAGGCCGGGGATTAGCTGGACGAGCCTGTTGGCTCTTTATTTTTAGGGTGCGGGCCATCTCCAATCAATTAATCGCTCAACTCCATATGTCATTCCAGAAGCAATAACCAAAGAAAGAATCCAAACTATGAAAGTCCATATATTAACTCCCGTTCTCGCTAAGGGCTCCCAAAATTCAGTATCCCATTTTGTAGGAGGCTTTTTCGTCTTTTCCCATTCAATTTCATTATTTAGATTTAATTTGAACGCAGGGAATGTCTTGCCATCCTTTTCCGCCATAAAAGGGTCAATTAATCCTCGTTTTTCTAAAATTGTAAAAACATTCCAAGCGACTGTATCTGGGAAATTCAATGAATCCTCAGCATCGTTATGGCGCGTCAAGACTGGCCAATTCCAAAACTGGGGTTCGTCCTTGTGTTCCCAAATCCAATTCGCAGCAGTCGCCAATTCTTGAGTATATGCCATATATGATTATGAGTGGAAAATTAGATAGTAGTGTGAAAATATGCTTAACGGCGGAAGAACTATTGACGCCGAAAGCAAGATTCTTGTTTGACATAAAAGACCCGAAGCAAAAAATGAAGATTCCTTATGGAGGATTGGATATATTCTTTGCCAACGTCCGCCGTCAGGTATCCCCGGCCAAAAAGTGCTCGCAGCCAGAGTGCCAGCTTGCTGGCGCGAAGGGTGCCGAAATCAAGGAAAGCCCCGCAGGCCGGGGATTGGCTGGACGAGCCCGTTCGGATTTATATTTACGCTTAGAGCAAGAACAGCCTTGGTGCGTGGAAGAGTGTAAACTTGTGAATGCAGAGCCAGAAATAATCGAATACATACTAAATCAGGGGAAAGGATGCTTAATAGAGATAACGCAATTACAATTATGTCGCAACATAAGCCGACTAATTACTCTAATAGAGTCCCAATCTTGGAATAAAAATCTAGCGCATTCTTCGCTGAGGGCCAATGTGGCTGAAGAGCTTGATTGCAATAAGGCCCATCTAGCCAATATGCAGAACCATCTGGCATCACCTTTGGAAGTCGAGTGATTACCGTATGATAAACATTAATTTCTTCTTCTTTTGTATTTGGAAATGGGTTGGCTTCGTAAGCGACAGTATCAATCCCAATATTCGCAAGAAAACCATTCAACCGTTGAGGGCGTTCAAAACAGCCACTTGCGAAAATGGCGATTGCGTCGTCTCTGCGATGAACTTCTGGAATCAAATACCAATAATCGCGAGGAATTTCGTAAACTACCCAATTGTTTAGCTTAGAGAGAATTCCGAAGTCATCTAGTTTCAAATAACACCCCATAATCTTATGAATAAAACTAATAACTCAAACCCGCAACGGAGCGAAAGCTCCATTTCTTTTCCGAACGTCTCCGATGAGGTATCCCCGGCCACAGAAGGCCCGCAACCTGAATGCCAGCTTGCTGGCGCGAAGGGTGCCGAAATCAAGGAAAGCCCCGAAGGCCGGGGATTAGCTAGACGAGTCTGTTCGGATTATATGATTTCTGAGAACGACACAGAAAGTCATGTAACTGAATCTAGTCCGTTATACCGGGAATTGTGCTCGGTGTCTCTCCCGGCACTACAGTTCTTATTTCAAAGTGAACGGTCGCTGTTGAACCTTTCGCGGGACGAACTCCCTTCTCATATAGCTGTTGAGCTATGGCGATTGAAGCACCAAATGGAGACAATAAATGAGGAGAAATTACGCGCCACAAACCACCAGTAACAGGGTCAATAGCCTCATATTCATTTTCCGATATTTTCTTTAGTCCTTCTATCATATTATTCTGTTATTAAGCTGTTTGTTCTGATAAGGCCGCCACAAACTTGTCAATGCCCCTCCTCGCCCCGCCACCCCAAATATCATCACTCGCACCTTGAATAGAAACCATAGTCCCTCCTTCGTGTGGACACAAATTGATTCGCAATTTTACAGATTGAAAACCGTATCTAGTTTTTACAATAAGCATATTGAGCACTTGATTAGATTCTTGAAGTCTGCCGATTTGATCGGCAGTGTTACAGCAAAGAACAAAAGATTGCTGGATATTAATTGAGAGAAATATTTCACGATCACTTTCACCGATAGACATATGGACCTTTCTTTCTTTGGGGTTGAGATAAAAAACACTAATTCTTTAATATGCTAATCACCAAACTTACAATGGAAACCCCTAGGGCGATCCATCCCACTAGTCCAAATGACCAAAATTTTCTCCAGAATTGTCGCCGGTCCAATTCTGCTTTTGCCCCGCCAGATATATCTGACCATCCTTGGTTCCCATCTCTCCATTTATACAATTCCTTGTCGGGAGCTTTTCTGAAATCGGGAGAACTCATATGAATAATAGACTAGATACAATAATGTCCTTTCTTGACGAGAGGAAAAACGAAGGCGGCGTGAAACAACTGTGTTCCGCCCGAGACATCGAATTGACTGATTTTGGTCGATTTACGAAACATTGCTACGAATTGGCGGATTATATTTCTGCCGCGAACGTCCCTCGTCAGCGGCCTCTACACGCTGAGACAGACTCCGAAAACCACAACCAAACGTCCGGCGGGTAGAGGTTCGCTGCACGACTTTGTTCGCATGATTTTTATGGAATTCCAAATGACAATCAACGGAACCAAATCCACCCCCGGCCCGTGGGAATACTACCGCGAGGAAATCCCCTCCGGAAAATTCACGCACATCTTCGAGACGGTGCGCCAGAAGGGCGGAAAAAACATCGTCCGTCTGCACAATGAGGCTGACGCTCAAATGATCGCGCTCACGCCGGATGCGCTGGAGGCAATCGCAATCGCTCTCGTGGAACTGGAGAAAATCCGCACGGAGAAACTGGCCGTCTGCCAACTCGCCACCGAAGCCAATGCGGTCAGCGCGGCACGGGTCGCGCTACAACGGATTCTTAATTCAGCGAACGTCCCTCGTCAGGTATCGCTGGCCGGGGCTGACGCGGGAACGGAAAAATCTGGGAGCGAAGGCGCTACGCCTGCCGTTCTGGAAGCAGGCTCTGTGCCTGAGCGGGTAGTCAAGGGTGGTGTCGCTCGAAAGTTGGACAGGCCAGCGATTAGCTGCACGAACTCGTTAGCTATATTTCGTTCTTCTTTGGGGGAAGGTTTGGCGGAGGTAAGCGGGGACATCTATTATATATATCCACAGTCATCTTATAATGAAGAGAAAGAGGAATACCGGGAATATTTTAAAAAAATAGCTGATAAAATAATCAATAAATTTCTCCAAGAGGGAAATCTGAAAGACGGTCAAGGAGGTCTGGTCTTTTCTCCCATAGATCAAAAACAAGATTAAACCATTTCCAAGGATCAATTCTTACTATGTATAAATTAGGTGCTTTCTTAACTAACTCGGGTTTTGCGGAAAAATTCCCACATATCTCCCATCTATATTTTATTCCGTTACTTTCAAATATTTTAGGTTGGAGAAAATGCTGTAATCCAGTTCGATACATTCCCCAAAACTTATTAACCACTTCTAAATCAATTTGTAAAATGTCAGACGCCTTCTTTTCAAAAGATTTCTTGTCTGCATTGCTACCCTCTTCACTCAAAACCGCATAAACATAACGCTCAAATAATGACAAAGATATGGACAAACAAACAAACGCATCATCGCCGGACAATTTCTTGACCGGATCACGGAACCAAATCCGTAATCTTTCTATTGGCGGCAGGGATAAATCGGGGGACATATATTCAGCTAACGTCCCTCGTCAGGTATCCCCGGCCAAAAAGTGCTCGCAGCCAGAGTGCCAGCTTGCTGGTGCGAAGGGTGCCGAATTAACGGAAAGTGTTGGCAGGCCGGGGATTAGCTGGACGAGCCTGTTGGGCCAATATTTATTCTTCTTTTTTGTGGGTTTGGGGATTGTGGCCCTCTCTATATATCTTTGTGCATTGGGTCATACTTGGGCAATCTTACTAGGGCCTATTGGAATACTAATTGGCGGGAAGAACTTTCCACAAGAGGACTAACTCTCCAATGATAGGAATCCAAACGATAAAATATGCTAACTGTTTTCCGTTCGGTCCCCGATGTGGCACGTCAAAAGTATCATCATTAATTGCCTTTTTCATTTTAATCATGAAGTCGCCATCTCTCCACATAATTAACCATAAAAGGAATCCAATTAAAACTCCACCCGATAAAATAGCGTTACTCAAACAATGGTATTTTTCAAAAGTTACAAACCATCCTGCAATTATAGCAGTATGTAAGGCCGTCGTTGTCTGTAATCTACTCCAAAATAATTCGCATTGTCGCGTCCATAAATCGGCATACTCAGAAGGAGTTAATCTATCCATAACGCAGTATTTTAGAAGTTTTGGCGACGTAGGGCGTTTAATGGCAAACCAATAACACATAAATCTATGAACAAAAACAACAAAACCCAAAAAGGCCAGACGCAACGCGCCGAAAGAGACGATAATTCTGTACCCAACGTCTCCCGTCAGGTATCGCTGGCAGGAGGTGGGAAATGAACGCACCAGACGGGAGCGAAGGCGCTCGGGATGCTCTGCTGCCAGCTTCCCCTGTGCCTGAGCGCCAAGCTACGGCAAGCGTGGATCGAAAGTCCAAACGGCCAGCGATTAGCTGGACGGGTCTGTTCGACCTTATTTTGCTTGGTTTATTCACTCTTGAAATCGTTATACGCGCCACGTCCCTGACACCGGGACCACTGACGTTCCTGCTGTTATGGCGTTGGGAAACCTGCTTAGGTATTCTATGCTTTGCGGTTTATCTTCTGGCAAAAGCAATATACTCCCTTGTGCTGCTTGGTCGGCATCATCGAGCAGATAAGCAAGAGCTTCGCTCGTCCGATTGCAGGCATAACTGGCAATCGGCTGCAACGTCTGAACCCACCCAGCGACATTCAGAGAAACGATGATAATGGCTAAAACAATTCCGCCAGGCGTCTTCCACATCCACTCTTGCGCTCCGGCGGTGGCAGTCAGGAGGACCAGCAATGATCTCTTCTCCTTCACCGTTGAGAGACTCGGCAACTCTGTCAAAATCTCAAAGTCGTCATTTGCGATTTTGTATTTCGCTTTCAATTCACTTTTGGAGGGTGTCGTCATATGAAAAATGGTCTTATTATTTTGTCGAACGTATTGTAGAATTATGCGTTGACTTATTGTGAAATAATGATGTCATTCTATTTTGCAAATTTGGTTACAATTAAGAATTTTAATTGACAAACGTAATAATTTCACCTATCATTTAAAGGTGAACACTGCAAAATTTCTAGTCATCGTTTGGCTATCGTCCAATATTATTGGAATAGATAGTTTTATTCAACTACAGCAAATTATTCAACAAAATACATGAAAAACAGTAGATAACTGTGGAAAACTGACACCAAAAACATTAGCAGAGCGCGAGCATATTTGCGCCTGTGGATACTCAGAATGTAGAGATATTAACGCCGCAAAGAATATTTTGAGACGAGGGCTAGCGTCTCTTTCTTCGCGTTAAGCGACGAATAGAAGCCCTCTACTTTAGTCGGGGTAAGTGACTACACCAAACTATATGGAATCTCTGGTTTTTTCTTGACATTTGTGTGTGCATGATTTAATCTTATACAAAATTATGAAATTATTAGGAGTCTCCAATCAATCTGTTTTTATCGCAAGCGTTTCTCATCACGATTATGTAACTTACGATGAGTTGATGTGTGACGGTGGGCAACCCGCACTTCAACAATATGCTGGTTATACTCGCGCAAGTGGCCCGATGATTTGGGCGGAAGTTTCTCAAACGTGGGAAGAAATACTTAATGACTACTTGCACAATCGTCCCCGCAAGTATGGAATTTGGCAGATTAAAGATGTAAAGTTACTTGCGTCGGACGAAGTTCCAGAGATTAATTCGGTAGAATGGCGAAAATCACATTTACTTTGGGGAACGCGCGGGAAGAATCAAGATCAACTGCTAAAATATGTGCCTCTAGTAAAATTAACTACAGATCATTTAAAAGCCATTCTTGATACTCAAACACAAATTACCGATGAATTAAAGGGGTGGATTAAGGAAATTTTGCAGGAAAGAAAAGGAAGCGAGGATTAACGTGCGAGTTGTATATTTAACTGCGAGTGTAATCAGTTTATGTTTTTCTGGTTGTGCGATTCTTCCTCCAACGAATTCGATACCCACAAATGTATTATTTGCCGCACCGGTTCAAAAGTTTCCTGATATTATTGCAGAACAGCCAAAATTACAATGAGTGAAAAATGGCAAAGAATAGTTATCTTTTTCATTATTTTTTAAGCGGTTTCTTGTATTATGTTGATCAACTTAACGGATATTGATACCACTGAGTTTAATGTCAAATTGGGTGAATTTTGCGGCGAGGAATGCTATCTTGTTACGCCCGCACTTCAAGGAACAACATGGTCGGCGCAGAACGCTATTTTCCGGTCGTCAATTTGGGACAAAAAAGGCAAACTTGTTTCTGCCGGATTGAAGCGTTTCACCAATTGGGGAGAATCCCCTGACGAATTCCCCATTCCAGAATCGCTCAATAACACTAATCTTTTCCTAAAATTAGACGGATCATTAGCCATAGTAAATTTCTATAATTCTCGCTTCAACATCAGGACGCGCGGAACATTCTGCGTGGATAATACTATAACAAATTGGCGCGAGTTTCACGACGCCATTAATAAGTATCCCAAGATTAAGGGGTTTTTAGCACAATTTGCGCATCTTACCTTAGTTTTCGAGCATACGTCACCACAAAATCAAATAATTATTCGTTATCCAGAAGTTAATGTTACTTTACTTAATGTAATTGATAACCGCAATTATACTTATTGGCGGCAAGGATCTGTAAGCGAATTGGCGGCGTTGCTTGCTGTCCCGCGCCCGAAACAGTTTCATTTTAATACCGTTGATGATATTCTGGCGACAGTTAAAGAATGGGATGGTGAGGAAGGAGTTTGTTTGTATAGTGACAAGGATCAGAAAATCCACAAAATAAAAGCAAATCTCTATCTTAAAAAACACGCTTTTCGTTCTAATTTATCCCTAAAGAATATCCTTGAATTATTTTTGGATCAGAACCAACCAACTAAAACTGATTTTCTTAATTACATTGAAACCACTTTTGATTTTGAATCGCGCGGTTGGACAGAACCGTTTGCGGACCAAATCGACGACGTGAGAAATAAAATTAATGAAACTTTGGATATAGTAAAGTCATTTGTGAATTCTCATAAATCGTTGCCGCGCAAAGAGTTCGCGATGAAAGCCAAAAAGAATATGGGAGAAATAGCGGCGTTGTGTTTCGCAAAATTAGATGGAAAAGAACTTGACAGGAAGATGGTAACTAAGTTATACTACTCAAAACTAGAACTATAAAAAATATGGGGCATTTAGCTATAAAATGACGAAAGAGGACTCTCGAATTTATTCGGGTGGTGAATTAAAAAGTGCTGCACCCAAGGACATTGGGAAAGGGTCTGTGGAGTTGCCGAAAGTTCAAAGTTGCAAAACTAAGAAATACGTGTTAAAGCGTCCGAGGAACGAAGAAGCAGAAAAGTCTAGTTGTGAGACTAGAAGCCCCAGAATTTATTCGGGGGAGTAGTCACATATCTGCATAGGGTTTATCGAAAAAAGTCTCTTGACATCGCTAAAATAGCAGAGTATTTTATTTGTTATGAAAACTCATCAGAATAGAAGTTTTTAACTTCAGAAAGGCGTATATCTCTTACCTCAAAATTCCAAATTTGTATCAATCCCAAGAAATTCTCTTATTTAAAGAGTGTTTTGCCTTGGAAAAAATCCATGGAAGTTCCTCTCACATTTCTTGGAAAGATAATAAACTTAATTTCTTTTCGGGCGGCGAGAAGCACGAAACCTTTATCAAAATCTTCAACCAAGAAGAATTGGCAATGAAATTTACTGAACTTGGGGTGTCTAGTGCCATTGTAAATGGAGAGGTTTATGGCGGGAAGTGCCAAGGAATGTCCGCAACTTACGGCAAGGAAATGAAATTCGTCGCATTTGATGTAAGAATTGACGAAAAGTGGCTATCGGTTCCACAAGCAGATGATTTTGTTAAGTCGTTGGGGCTGGAATTTGTTGATTATGTCAAGATTTCTACTGATTTGACCGCGATTGATGCTGCCCGAGACGCTGACTCCGTTCAAGCGGTGCGAAATGGTTGCGGCGAGGGAAAGAAACGGGAGGGAGTTGTTCTACGCCCACTTATTGAATTGACCAAGAACAATGGCGCGAGAATAATTGCAAAACACAAACGGGATGAGTTTAGAGAGCGGACAACGCCACAAAAGGTTGTTGATCTTGCCACGTTAAAGATTTTATCAGACGCAAAAGAAATCAGCGAAGAATGGACCACATCGATGCGATTGACGCACGTATTGGACAAACTAGGCAATCCCACGGAGATTTCTCAAATTGGTAATGTGATTAAAGCGATGGTGGCAGATATTGAAAGAGAAGCGGCGGACGAAATCGTCTTCAACAAGGCAGTTGCAAAAGCAATTGGCACCAAAACCGTTGAATTGTTTAAAGAAAGATTTTGCAAGTTGTAAGTTTTTTACATGGTTGTGACTACTCCCCCGAATAAATTCGGAAGTCTCCATGCGTCCGTTTTATGGCTGGAACGCCCCCGCCGCCGAAGAAATTGGCGCGTCCAAGCCCAAGGCTGTGCCTAGCAGCGAAAGCGCCAGCTTGGAGGGATTATCTGGACGAAAATATTAGAAAAGATTTGGGGTACTACACTAAATTTAGGAAGGTGTAGTGATTTTGCGATTCTTACACTTTTTATTTGCAATTTTGGTGGTGTTGATGTAATATATAGATTCGCAAGGTTAGTGGGAAATTTTAACGTTTTGGGATAAGGAAAATATAGTTTATGAGTAATGAAGTGTTTAGTAATAGTTTTTCGGAAGAAGTATGGACGTCAACTTACAAGGATCATAAAGATAGAAATGTTCAAGATACATTTACAAGGGTAGCTAAAGCGGTTGCATCGGTAGAAAAAACGGAAGATTTGCAAAAAAAATGGGAAAAGAAGTTTTTCAAAGAACTTTCTCAATTTAAATTTGTCCCCGGTGGAAGGATTTTAGCTAACGCTGGCACAGAATGGAAGAATGTGGGCTTAATTAACTGTTTTGCGGCAGAAACAGAGGTTTTAACCAAAGATGGGATTCAACCAATTAAAAATCTAGCCAATAAAACTGTTCAGGTTTTAAATAAAGATAGGAATTGGATTGGAGTTAAATTTTCTTGCTTCGGGAAACAACAATTATACAAAGTCTCATTTTCTAACGGTGATATTATATATTCGACAGAAAAGCACCGTTGGCTTGTTAAAAAGAAAAAAAATACATATTTGAGAGAGTGTTCAACCATTGATTTGGTGGGGAAAAATGTGCCCTATATATTTCCCGAGTCAAATTCTATTATTGATAATGAAAATTTCTTAGAGGGAGTCAAACACGGTTTAGTATATGGAGATGGGGGTTTATATTTGAATGGAAAATATTCATTACTTCATCAATTCGGAGATTCGTGTCATTTGGTTGAAGATTATTTTGATAGTTTCACAGAGGGGGTGTATAAAAATCCAGAAATACGCAAGGTTTCTGTTACAAAATTACCGCCACATTACAAAACTACTATTCCGCAAGAAAGTGACCACATTGACTATATTAAAGGATATATAGCTGGATTAGTAGCATCTGATGGGTGTGTAGATAGCAAGGGTTCTGTTTTGTTATTTCAATCAGACGAAGAGTTTCTTTATCAGATTCGTTTGTTAGCTGCCAAATGCGGAATTGTTACGTGTAGCATTCGTTTATTTAGAGAATTTAGCCCCTTTAATGGGAAATATGCACCAAATTATAAACTTACCTTTTTAAAATCTTCGTTCCCCCAAGAAATGATTTTAAAAAATAAACACAAAGAATATTCTAAAAATCATCATAGCAATCATTTAACTTTTGAAAAATCCCTCAAAGTTGTTTCTGTAGAAAAGACGGATAGATTTGAAAATGTTTATTGCTGCGAAGAGCCAGAAACGGGGACATTTACTTTGGGAAATTTTTTATTGACCGGGAACTGTTTTACAGGCGGAAGACCCCCGTATGATTGCGACTCTCTAGTAGGCATTTTAGAAGTATTAAAGGGACAGTCTTTAACTTTAAAGTCAGAAGGGGGTTGGGGACTTAATTTTTCGTTTATTCGCCCGCGCGGGACATTTATTCATGGAGTCGGGGTAGAAAGTCCCGGACCAGTTAAATTCATGGAGTTATTTGATAAATCTTCTGACGTTATTACTGCCGGAAGCAATCAAGATTCAGTTAAAGAAAAGAAGAAAGCTAAAATTCGCAAGGGTGCGCAAATGGCCATTTTGAGTTGCTGGCACCCATCAATTTTTGAATTTGTCACCGCGAAACAAACCGAAGGAAGATTAACTAAATTTAATATTTCTGTTTATTGCACGGATGAATTCATGGATAAGGTCTTGGTGGCAAAGAATGGAGATACTAATGTTACATGGGATTTGGTATTTCCTGATACTAAACACCCAAAATACAAAGAAGATTGGGACGGCGATATTTTTACATGGAAGTCAAAAGGGTATGATGTAGTTGTATATGAGACTATTCCAGTTTTGAAGTTATGGAATTTAATCATTAAATCTACCTATAATCGGGCAGAACCGGGAGTATTATTTTTAGATAAGGCCAATCAAACATATTGTTTTAATTATAGCGGGAAAAGGATTCAAGAGACAAATGCGTGTTGTTTTTCAAAATCTAGCGAGGTTGAGGTTATTACAAATAACGGACCGAAAGAGATAAAAACGGTAACTTCTAAAGATTTAGTTTGGATTAATAGCGAGAGCGAGTTTGTAAAAACTAATGGGTATTTTGATGCTGGAATGCAAGATGTCTATCAGATATCTTTTTCTAATGGGACATCTTTGGAGATAACTAACAATCATAAATTTTGTACGCCGTTTCGGAAGCGAGTGGGAAGCAAGCTAACATCTTCCGAGGGAGATTTAATTGAATTAAAAAATTTAAAAATTGGCGATAAAATTTGCGTGCATGATACAGTCGTTAAAGATGTTAAATTTGGTAATCTTGGATGTTACGACGAGGGGTTAATTATGGGGTGGCTGTGCGGAGATGGACATTTAACATTCGGCAATGTTGCAGATGCATACCCTCGACTTCGTTTAGATTTTTGGAAAAACGAACATGACTCTATCCATTTTTTTGATGATGCTCTTAAAAATTTGGGATATTGTTTGGAATTGTGTTCCATAACTAGAAACAATAATGAAGTAAGATTTTTTGCCTCAACAAAATTTGCAAAAGATTTTATTTATAAATATCAATACAATATATGGAATTTCAAGGGAGAAACACAAAGAATACCATTTTTAGAGAACGCTTCTGAAAATTTTATTAAGGGATTTATTCAAGCATATTTTACGGCAGACGGAATCATATCGCCAAAAACATCTTCAACTCACGCAATTCAATTACCCAGCATTAATAAAAATCGCCTGATTCAAATTCAATCTATTTTAAACCTTTACGGTATAAAAAGCGGTTTTGGACTATTACGAAAGGCGGGAGAAAGTGAATTTAAAAATTGCGGGAAATATCAAACAAAAGATTGTTGGCGCATTACCATTACGGGGCACAAAAATATTTTAAATTTTCACACTTATTTTGGCTTTTTGAATAAAGCCAAACAAGATAGACTAGAAGAATATACGCAAATTAAAGAATTAAGAACCGCCGTATCCACAACGACTATTCAGTCTATCAAATTTATTGGACAGAAAGAGGTTGGTTGTATTGAAGTGCCAAAACATCACAAATTTACGGCTAATGGAATCATTTCGGGGAATAGCGAACAAACAATGCCCCCATTTTCATCCTGTAACCTACTTTCTATCAATCTAGTTAAACTATTTAACTTAACTACGAAAAAAATTGATTTTAACCAATTAGAATCCACCGCACGAATCGCTTTAAGGTTCTCTGACAATGTTAATGATTTAACTTCTGTGCCACTAGAGGAATATACAGAGGCAGTTAAAGATTTTCGACGCGTAGGAATTGGAATTTTGGGTTGGGCGTCGCTACTCTACATGCTAAAGATTAAATTTGCGTCTAAAGAGGCGGAATCGCTGAAAAATGAAATAATGCAAACGATTTGTTATAGTATTATTGACGAATCGGTAGAACTTGCCAAAGAAAAAGGGATGTTTAAGGACTGTATTCCAGAAAAACACGCGGATTGTGGTTTTTTTGATATGATTAAACTTCCCGAACCCATTAAAGATAAAGTAAAAAAGCACGGAGTAAGAAATTCATCTTTCTTTTCCATTCAACCAACGGGAAATACTTCAATTTTTGCCAATAATATCTCGGGCGGTTGCGAACCAATTTTTCTTCAAGAGTATATTAGAACGGTCATAGTGCAAAATTGCCCAAAAGAATTACTTTCTATCGTTCCTAAGTATTGGGAGGGGGAATTCGTAGAAACGGACGTATTTAAATTTACAAAAGAAGGTGACGAACAAATTTTAACGGCAATTATTGATGGGATTAAATATAAAATTGATAAAAATAGAGGATTGACTAAAGAAGTCCTATGTCAAGATTATTCAGTTTTTTATCTTAAATCAATTAACGAATGGGATGAAAGGGCTGATTGGGCGGTCACAACAGAAAAGTTGACTGTAGAAGAACACTTATCTGACATGAAGGAATTTACCCGTTGGCTGGATGCAAGTTGCTCGAAAACGATAAATATTCCTAATGATTATCCATTTGATAAATTTGAAAATGTTTACTTGGAAGCGTATAAAACAGGAACGATTAAAGGTATTACCACTTATCGCGCGGGAACAATGACCTCTGTATTAGCAAGCACAGAAGAGAAAATTGCCAAAATTTCTCGCACACAAGCACCAAAACGTGCCAAAGAAATGCCCTGTTTTGTGGACCACTTAACTGTTAAAGGGCACCGATATTATACAGTAGTAGGTTTATTGAAGGATGATCCGTATGAAATTTTCGTAGGGAACAACCATGATAGT
This sequence comes from Sulfurimonas sp., assembly GCA_041652055.1. Lineage (GTDB taxonomy): Bacteria > Campylobacterota > Campylobacteria > Campylobacterales > Sulfurimonadaceae > Sulfurimonas. The sequence goes on from JBAZIE010000012.1 coordinate 47,774, forward strand.
GAAGGAGATATTATTATCCCCAAATCAGTCAAAGAAGGAAAGGTTGTTAAGGTGGCGCGGGGCAGTTATAAACTAATTAGTGACGATAGTGAGTTTATTATCTCAAATGGTCATACCGACCCTAACGCAGACGCTCTAACGAGAATGGTTTCAACGAGTCTGCGGCACGGAGTTGATATTTCCTTTGTAGTCCACCAATTAGAAAAAACCAAGGGGGACATGACCTCTTTTGCTAAAGCGCTAGGGCGCACATTAAAGAAGTATATTAATAACGGAGAGAGGGTTTATGGAGAAAGTTGTTTATCTTGTGGGAGTGCAAAACTCGTTAGGGAAAGTGGGTGCATTCTCTGTAAAGAATGTGGATGGTCAAAGTGTGCATGAAAAATAGACGTAAGATGACCTGTCTCTGTCACAACATTTCCTTCGCCGAAATCCAAGAACAAATCATTAAACTGAACATAACAACTATTGAAGAACTACTAGCGATGGTGGATTGCGGCCAAAAATGCAAATTGTGCGTGCCTTATTTAGAAAAACTGTTAAAACTATGACAAACGAGCAAAAGAGAGTAAAAGCATTCATGCAAATGTTTGCGCAAGAAACGCCAGAGAAACCCACTCAAATAAACGAAAAAATAACGAAACTTCGCGCAAATCTTATTTTGGAGGAGGTATTTGAGACAATTTGTAAAGGTTTGGGGTTAAGTGTTTGTATTACTGACAATAAAGATCGCGCAATCGTTATCAATAAGACTAATTTGAAAGATATTAAATTTATCTATAATCAAGATTATGAGGTTGATCTTGTTGAATTGGCAGATGGAATAGGGGATATTATGGTAGTAGGGCTAGGAACGTCTATTGCGGCGGGGATAGATCAAGAACCAATCAATAAAGAAATTTTTAATTCCAACGATAGCAAAGCGTGGAAGCAAGAAGACCTAGAAAAAGCCAAGGAATTGTATCCTACTGCTCGCGTGGAACATTATGGCAGCGATTTATACAGATTGATTAGAGAAGATGGCAAGGTAATTAAGAGTAGCTCATATATGCCAGCAAAAATTAAAGAAATTATTGAACAGCAACAATCGTAAATTTAGTGGATAATGAATTCTTGGGGAAATATCTTCCCACACTCCTCATCTTAACTTTGATTAGGACGAAAACTATAACCCTTGGCATTATCTACACAAGATTCAGCAAATCGTCATGTAAATGGTGTAATTGAGTGCATGACAGCAATAGAGGAACAACAAAAGATTGCTTTGGACGAATTTAAGCTGAAAAGTAAAGAGTCGGCACTGACCTCGTTTTCAAATTCGTTAATTTTTCTATTATTTAGCCAGTGGTTGCGGGCAAATTTTGACTCGGATCAAGAAAAGAAACAAGTAAAGGATCAAATTTTCAATGATTGGTCAAAACAACTCATGGCCGCGACTTCTGGCGTGTTCGCGCAAATCAATGTTCAACTTAATCAGCCACAAAATCGCCAAAAGGCACTAATCAACGAAGACGCCTTGAGTACAGAGGATTACGAACATCAATATGTTTTAGCTCTCAAAGAGATTAAGGAAAATTTTGATAAAACCGGATAGTTTACTAAAACAAGGGCATAATTGACAATGAAACGATTTAATGATTGGCTGGCGCGATACAGTGGAGTAGTTACTTTCTTACAATTTTTAACAATTCCATTTTTAGTTTCTGGCACATATGTTGCTAATCTTTATTTGGATACCAAATATTCTACAAAAACAGAAGCCGCAGAATATACTAGAAAAGCAGATGCACAATTTACAGAAATCAACGTCAAACTATCTTCAATTCTCAATAACCAAACGGCCTTCACAGAGCAAGTTAAGATGATTAATCAGTTTTTAACAAGTCAGGATTCCAAAATAACGAGAATAGATGACCGCGTATTGTTTTTAGAGAGAAAAGTTGGAAATCGGTAGCTTTCTATTGACATTTAAGGATAGAAAGGGTAAAGTGACGAGATGATTACGGTTGTCTTGTTTTTTCTTGCCGGGATATTATTTTATTCGACTTTTCGTATTTTTGGTCGAAAGTGGACCGTCTTGTATTGGGCGGTTTTGATTTTATTCGCGTTTGCGGTGGGGTGTATTGCGCGAAACTTTGTAATCGTCTGTGCATCGGTTGCGGTGATGCTTTTTCTTTGGGACGATTTAAGTAATTTTGACAAGAAGTAGAAAAAGAATATTATGCTTCAACCATTTTTTAATTTAAGTGGCCCTCAAAAAGAAAATTGGGCAAAAACCAACCGAATCTTCAACTGTATTGCCAAACCGGATTTCACACGGAAAGATTTGGAAACTTTTGAGTTATTCATCGGGTTTGAACCATATTTTATTTTTGCATCACTTCCTTCGTTACAGATTGTTTTAGAGAGATTTTTTGAGAATAACTTGGATGTGCAAATCAATAGCTTTCAAGAACTTACTTTGGGAATTAATTCGTTTTTGATTGATGTAACTTGCACGGAAACACAAATTGAGGATAGGTGGGCGATAAGATTATTGATTTGAAAAAGATATTGACAAAGGTATATAATTACTTTAGAGTTTGCGTATGAAAAGTTATAGAGAAAATCCTGACGGTGAAGAAAACGCGGGCGCAACGAAACAAGTTGAGCGAGAAATCTCCACACTTCAAGCCATGAAGATTTATACACCACGAACCGATGCGAGTAATCTATTTTTAGTTCTTATGTCGCCGCCAGCGGGAGGGAAATCTAAGTGGATAGCCGACAATAACTTACAAAAACATACGGTTTGCCCTGACGATCTTAGGTTGCTTTTTGCGCCGGATATTTCAAAGGGGATTTCTCAAAAATACAATAAACAGGTGTGGGATTTGCATTATCAAATTATTGCCGCACGAGTTTCGGATGGCGAGCGGTTGATTGTTGCAGATGCTTGCCATACGAGAGAAAGTTACTTTAATAGGTATAAACAAATTATTGAAGAGAATAATGGTAATTATTCTATTGTCGCCGTGAGTTTTCTTCACGATCTTTCTTTTCATGTGTACTATAATGAGCGCCGTCCGAAATACAAGGTTGTGCCGGTGGATGTAATTAAGAGAATGCACAAAAACGCGCAAATTTTGTTAGATAACAATAAAGTTTGGGATATTGCGAGTCCGAGCGAGGCAATGGAGATTATTAAACGGGAATGAGAACAGAGTTAGCAAAATTAGAAGAGGAAAGATTTAAAGTCTGGGCTGTCTTTGAACGATACGGCAGCAAAACCAACTATCACGGGTTTCCAGATAAAACAATTCTGCTCAAAAACATTACAGATTGCGACGGAAAGATTCTCACAGATCATCTCTGGTTTAATAACACTAAAGGAATCCAAAAATTAGGGGAACTGAACGCGGGAGACGTTATTGAATTTGAAGCGAGAGTTTTACCTTATTGCAAAGGATACGTGAATAATCGAGAGTATATTGACGAAAGAGAAATTGATTATAAATTATCTCATCCTACAAAATTTAGAAAAATACAATCATGTTAAAAATTCTCAAATTCAAAGGAGACGATAAAGACTTCCTATTTTCTTCGGACGCACACGTAAATCAAACATGCGAACATTGGGAAAATCCCCTTTGGAAGATGCGCGGCTATAATTCTGTTGCAGACCATCGGCGCGGATTTGTGGAAAACTGGAATAAAATATCAGATAACACTAAAACTTGCTTTCACGTAGGCGACGAAATATTTCAAGACCCTAGCGGGGAAGAGTTTAGGAAATTAATGCACGAATTAAATTACGCATCTTTATATTGTTTTCAGGGGAATCATGTCTCGGGCAGGAAGCCAGTCTATGAATATGAGTTAAAATTACAATTTCCACAAGTATCAGAACTCGGATTAGAAGTTTACCCCCTTACTTGGAATTTATCCGAAAACAAAAAAGTAGTCTTTTTTCCTGAATATGCAGACGTTCAAATTAACGGAACATTTTTGGCAATTTGTCATTTTCCCCTGATTTCTCACTCACATATGCAGAAACGAAGCATACACATTGCCGCTCATTCACACAATAATTGTGCTTTAACTAGTCGCGAAAAAGGTGTCGGGATGAGAATTGATGTTGGTTTTGATGCGTGGAAGAGGCCAATTTCTCTGGCAGAGATTAAAGAACATTTAAAAAATCGCACCGTGGATTCCAGAGATCATCATAGATCAGACAACCCAAAATATTTTAACTATATTAAACTTTTCTTATTTATTTTACCCCTTTTATTATTTACTTCTTGCCAAAATCTTGAATTCAAAGGATCAATTCGCGGCAACGAACTTTCCCAAACGAACGCCCTCCAAACAAAATATATAATTTCCGAGCGTTTTAGTTTAATGAGTAAAATTTCGCAACCGTTCACGCGAGATCAATATCCAATCCCGAATTACTCCGAATATTCAATTTGTTGGGAATTTTAGGTAAAATTGGCAAATTTTCTCTTGACGAAAAACATGAGCGGGTTTAAGATATACAACATGAATAAGGAAACATGTCCATTACTTGAGATTATAGGTGACACCTACGAAATCATCATACGTGAATACTTCTCTGTCCTCTTCTTCTCTTTTTATCCTAATCATTCTCGCTAAGTCATTTCTAGTCATAAGGAAATAATATGAAACACAAAAAACTAAACGACTGCAACGGAAAAACCATCAAGGAAATTGATGCATATGAAACGCGACCTGATCAATATAGATCATTAATGATTTTGTTTGAGGATGGAGATACTTGCCGGATTGGACCGTTTAAAACAGGGGGAACGCTTTTTTATTCTGCTAACGTCCGGCCCAATTCATTCCCTTGGGAAGATATTTTCGCGCATTAAGGGAAACGTGGGCCAAAGCAACCGTATCCAGTGGATAACTCGGCATCTCTCTAGCGGGAAAGTGTAAATCCTCAATCTGAACTATATACTTATGATTTTCTTTCAACGAATAAAGAAGTGCTTTAAGGACCTCAGAACGTTCTTCCTCGAATCGTTCTCTTTCAGAGCGATTAGCAAAAAAGATTCCGAGCCATACCCCCACCAAGGTCCCTACGAGCGTCACTGCGAGAGGTATAAAAATTTGCTGAGCAAGGAAGATGCACATAAGTTATTTTTGATGATGTATGGACAAAAGGTGAGTGATTTCCCCTTGATGCCTAACGTCCCCGATGAGGTATCCCTGCTTGCTTCTGGCACCAAAAGTTGCGACAGCAACGACGTGACAGAAGTCCCGAAGGGACAGGGATTAGCTCAATCGGCCCGTTCGCATAATATTCCTACTTTAGTCAAAAAAAATGGATTAGAAAACTGGTATCGAGAGTGCTCGGAGGCGTTTACGGCGGAAGGAAAATTACGGATAAGTCTTAATCAAAATAGTCCTTGTGTTCTATCCTCGCCTGATGGTCAGAGGGTTGAATTGACCCCTGATAACTGGAAGACTCTGGTTGGAGATCGTTTGGAGGTAGAATTCTATCCGGGTCAAGTTGAATCAAGAGAAGCTGTTCTTCTGGCAATCCAAGAAAAGTTAGATAAGGAATCTCCTCTTTATAATTTAGAGGGAAAGTCGCCGTGATTGAGTCGTCCTTAGTGATAATTGTAGCGAGTATTGGCATATATTTTATTTTATGAAAAACAGTAACGAAAACCAAACGGGAGCGGAAGCTCCATTATTCCCCGCGAACGTCCCTCGTCAGGTATCGCTGGCCGGGGCCGACGCGGGAACGGAAAAATCTGGGAGCGAAGGCGCTACGCCTGCCGTTCTGGAAGCAGGCTCTGTGCCTGAGCGTCAAACGGAGAATCGACTTCACTCGAAAGTGAAACGGGCCAGCGATTAGCTGGACGAGCCTGTTCGCATTATATTCCCGATTTGGTCAAAGAAAGCGGTCTTGAAAAAATGAAAAAAGTAACGGTTCCAATTAAAGATAATGTCAAGGAAGTATTATCAAATTCAACGATTGCAAGTAACACACTTATTCTGCCGCCGACGCAATTAGACCGCAATTTATATGTAGACGTTAATAAAATCCTAGAACTTCTTGGTGGCAAATGGAATAGGAAGTTGAAATGCCACGTTTTTGACGAAATCACCAAGGAACAACTCTCGGCGGTATTAAACGGCGACGAAGAATTAGTTGATGTTAAGAAAACATATCAAGAATTTTTTACGCCAGCGGGTCTAGCTGCGCGCGTTGTAGAATTAGCGGATGTTTCGGGCCAAATGGTGCTAGAACCAAGTGCGGGAATTGGGAACCTTGCGGACGAATGTGCGGTGCAGGATGCGGCGGAAGTAGATTGCGTAGAAATCCAAAAAGAACATTGCAATAAATTGAGCGAAAAAGGATATAATGTTAGAAATACTGATTTTTTAACTATTGAAGGTGAGGAAAAATATGACCGCATTTTGATGAACCCACCATTTACGCGCAATCAAGATTGCAAGCATGTCGAGCACGCGCTAAAATTTCTTAAACCCGGCGGCAAATTAGTCGCGATCATGGCAAATAATCAAAGTAGAAAACCATTCATTAAGCTAATTGAGGATCGCGAGTATGAAATTGAAGAGGTGGCGGCAGGAGAATTTTCTGAATCAGGGACACAAGTGAGAACTTTGATTTTGAGTATTTGGAAAAAGTAATGAGTGTGTATCTTGGACAACTTTATCATTGGAGTCCAAAGGAAAATAGAATTGATATTCTTAAAAATGGACTTCAAATTATGTCAAAATCTTCATCGGATTACGTTCCCCTCCCGTGGATTTGTCTTGGCACGACGCCATCAACCGCGTGGAGTTATACGCTGGCAGAACAGCGCGAAATTGAAACGTGGGATTTGTGGCAAGTTAGCTTGCAGGAGCACGATCATATGGTAATACGCTCGGATTTAGGACCATACATTCAAGAGGTTAGGATTCACAACGGATTGCCCGCAGATAGAATTTGGTGGATAGGTGAACGAGATTGTCATGCAGGCGTAGCGTTGCAAAAATTAAATGTTAATTAAATCTCATTTAGCTCAATCGGTAGAACAGCATACTGTTGATGTGCAAGTTCTAGGTTCAAGCCCTAGAGTGAGAGAAAAATGATGTAAGTTGTTGATTAGAATGAGAATAATATATGATTGATATAAATAAAATTAACGATTCTGTTGGCTATGAAGATATTTATCTAAAAACAAAGGATATTATGTCTAAAAATTCATTCGATCCAGAATACATTAACGGACTTTTCACTTTAATTAAACAAGAGTTCCCCGATGCAAAATTGCTACCAAAAGAAAAAGAAACCTACATAACCATAAATGTTGAAATTGCAGGATTACAATTTTACAATATGATTCAGTTAGGAGAAAGAAAGGAAGTTAATTTAAGACTACATATAGATCCAATTTTAATGACGGATAATCTTTTTCAAATAGTGAGAAATAAATCTGATATGGGTTTTTTGATTAATCAAATTAAAAATCTAGACGTTGAACACCCGACAGAATTAGGGAAAGAATTGCAGGCAAATGTTGATTTTATCAAAAAGATGAAAGAAGGAATAATTAAAATTTTGTAAGTCGTTGATTTAGATTAAGTTAAAAAGATAGAAAAAATATTATTATGGCTAAAGAAAAAGTTAAAAAAGAAGAGGGGGAAGAAGTAACTTTAACCCCCTCACAACAGTTGCAATCATTTTTAAAAGAAACAAAAGAAGATCATTATAACTTTGAACAAGATCATAACTACAAAGTCCCATGTTCTTCGCTATTATTAACAAGCACCCTCGCTGGAGGTTTAACTCCCGGCGCTCATCGTTTTTTAGGTTTAGCATCGGGCGGAAAAACCAGTTGTGCATTAGATTTCATGTATCATTTTTTGCGCACGCCATCCCCCCTTGGTTGCGAACGGCGGGCCTCATTAATCATGTCAGAGGGGAGACTTTCTAAGGAAGTTCAAGAGCGTTCTGGTATTAATTTTGCTTTCAAGGCAGAAGATTGGCTTCCAAATACTTGTTTCGTTTTGCAAACAAATATCTATGAGGTTGCATTTAGTTTTAAAAGAAAATTTATTAGCATTCCCGGATTGGAGATGTTCTTCCTTACGGACTGCGCGGACTCTTTAATAAAACGCGATGATTGCCGGAAACCCGAAGAGGAAAGTATCACCGTTGGATCGGGAAGTTTGATAACGTCCGTTTTCTTAAAAAAAGTGGGATTAGCAATGGCAAAGCGGGGGCATATAGATATTTATATTTCACAAATTCGCGACCAAATCAAAATTAATCAATACGAAGTGACAACTCCCAAGCAAGGAAAAGCAAGCGGACCACGGGCATTAGAGCACCAAGCGGGTGTGGTTTTAGAGTTTTTGCCGAGATTTGGAGGAGACCTGATCCAAGAAGACGGAAAGAAAAGTAAAATTGAGGGACACTTTTGTAAGTGCCGGATTATCAAGAGCGATAATGAAAAGAATATGGTTGAGGTTCGATACCCGGTGCGGTATAATCAGAGGGGTGCAAAAAGCGTGTGGCTTTCCTATGAATTGGTAGATTGTTTGATTTTATGGGAAATTCTAAAGAAGAAAGGTGCATGGTTAGTTTTTAATGAAGAGTTTCGTGCAGAAATAATCAAAAACCTCAACCGCGACGAGATTCCAGAACAAATCAACGGGGTTGAGAAAGCGCGAGAATGGGTTGAAGATAATGAAGACGTTCAACGATTTCTGTTTGAGAAGTTTAAAGATTTACATATGTAAGTATTTTTTGTAATTTTTAATAAATTTTCTCCAACCTTCTTTTGTAAATTTAATTTCACTGTTGAAATATTTTTGCATTATTGGCGCTATTATAGGGGACTTTACTATTTTGTATTTTAAGCTGTTTGCTTTACAATAAGCCATCGCCGCAATAGCTTTATCCACGACCTCACCTTCATCCCAATTTTCACCAACAATGTATTTTGTGCTCATACCATATATGGTATACATGAAATTTTTCACATCTTCACAAATTTTTCTTGCAAAACCTATTTTCTCACCATATAATTGTTAAAAGTTACCCATTTATATGAAACCTACACCTAAAAAAGACAAAATGCCAGAATACGCTATTCAAAAATTCTCCCTCTCGCCACCTGAGAACCAACCCTCCCCAAAGACACGCAGTGCCAGCCAACAGCAAACGATTGATATTCCAGAAGAAAAGAAGTGGTCCCTTGTCCACGGATTATTGATGGATTTGCTCGCCGACGAAATTGAAGAAAACACCGAACATCTAGGTAATATTACTAAAAATGTAGATATGCAAGCAGTATTGATTACATCTTGGCTAGATTACCTCGCATCAACGTATATATTTATGTCTGGTGAATCCGAGGGAGCAAGAACAAAAAAGGCCAAACAGGAACATGCCGAATTAGACGATTATGCGGACAGGGCGATTGACACTTATCTGACGGCGAAACACGCACTTTTATACTTTAAAGAAGACGGGCCGAAAACTAAAACAGACGGATTAGAACAATAAGATTCACTTCGTTTTGTAACGTATAATTATTCCTTGAGGCTTGGTATTGATAGAGTAAATCGACAAGGTTGGCCCGTTTCAGAATACGAGGTAGAAATTGCCCCAAAGACGAAGAAGAAAAGGTAAAACGCAATAAATCTTTTGAATTTAATGGTTATTATAGATGTTATAAAAAATTAATAATTTATGAAAAAGAGTGCCGGTATTCTCATTCAATATAAAGACAAATTCTTGATAGTAAAATCAACTGGGTTTCCTACATGGGGCATTCCTAAAGGTGGCGTTGGCAACGGAGAATCTGAAATTGATGCCGCGATCCGTGAGACTTTTGAGGAAACTAACATTTACCTTACACCCGAAGAGATTGGTGGCGAACTAATCAGATACAATACGCCCAAAAAGGAGATTGTTGTATTTTATCATCACGCCACTTTTCAATATAACGATTTGAAATGCAACAGTTTCCTTGAAGATGGGACACCTGAAATTGACGAATTTTTGTGGGCAACGAGGCGAGAAGCACTTGAATTAGTTAAGAACCACATGGGTAAGATATTTCAAGAGATAGTAGTTCTTTAGATTAATAATTAATGACTTCTAATCAACTTAATTTACTAACTAATCTTGTTGAATCATTCGGTGCACAAATTCCCGCCGCAGACAAAATGCGATTAGATCGCGCACAATTTATCGAAAACGTCAAAGCCTCTGCACCGGATATTTACGCCAAAATATTGAATACAATCACGACTCAGGGACTTTTTGACCATCTTAAAACCATTTATCTAGACAGGGCAGAATATTGGGCAGAACTCATATTGGAATTAATTTGGACGCGGCAAAATAATCTTGAAAATTGCGTGCAAACAAGGTATAATTACTACAGAGACTATAAAATTCAGAGGATTAATAAACAATTAGTGAATAAATCAAACTAAAGAAACACCAAAATATGTGACTACTCCCCCGAATGAATTCGGGGGCTTCTAGGATTGCTCCAAGCCTTGTAATCCCAAGGCTAAAATATTTCGGGCAGCATTTACGTCACGATTTGCAGAATAACCACAAGAGCACTCCATAACCCTATCTGCAAGAGTCTGATTCTCATGTATTTTTCCACAATTCGAGCATTTCTTTGATGTGTATGCAGGATTAACCTTTCCATAAATCTTACCAGCATCTTCCGCTTTGTAAGATAATAATAAGGATAATTTTCCCCATGCACCGTCTCTCATGCTTTTTCCAACAGTTTTAAAAGTCTTATTTGCTAATTTCTGAATATTAATGTTTTCCGTAAAGATAACGTCATACTTCTTAACAATCTCATTGGCGATCTTATGGCAATAATCATTTCTCTTGTTGGATATTTTCTTATGAATCTTTGCCGCCGCATGTTTATTCTCCTTCTTTTTTACCTTTGCCAATTCTTTCTCTTTTTTCTTGAGAAATTTAAGATTTTCAAACTTACCACCATCAGACAAAGTAAGAACGTCTTTGCAACCAAAATCAATACCAATATTGTTACTTTTATCAATGGGTTTAAAGTGTGGCTTCGGAATATTGGACGTTATGTAAATAAACCAGTCACCACAAGCGTTCCGCGCAATCGTATATCCTTTGATTTCTCCATCCATCTTCCTATGCTGTTTAATCTTAACCCATCCCAAATCATTCGTTAATCTAATCTTATTTTCTTTAAATTTACAGACAAATCGCGGCGTTGTAAAACTATCATATCTATCCACTCCTTTAAATCGTGGAAATCCAACCTTGCCGTCTTTTTGCTTAACGCGCCTAAAGAAAGATTTAAACGCTTTATCTACGCGTCTTGAAACATCGTGTAAAATTGCAATGCCGCATTCTTGCATCCAAAATTCTGACAAATTTCTCCAATCGCAAATCTTTTTATTTAAATCAAATTCGGAAACGCTAGTTTTATCTTCTTTATATTTTTGGATTTTATATTCTAAACACTTATTATATGTTTTCCGACAGATCTCTAGGTATCTTTTTAAGACGGTTCTCTGTTGTTTACTTGGGTAAATCCTGAATTTGAAAACTTTCACAACTACCTTTACACAAAGAAATTAAATTTTCTTCATTTATTTCTATTTTACATGAATTTTTTCTTGATATTTGTTCAATATTCTCCTATAATGCTTATAGAAAGGTGGCGCATTTCCTCTCCCGAATGAATTCGGAAGTCTCCATGCGTCCGTTTTATGAATAAACTTAAATTACTTCAAGATTGGGTAGATAATTATCAACAATTAACTGCAACGTGGGACGTTCTTGATAAAGTTGTTGGCGCAAGTTATGAAAGCCCATTACACACAGCAATTTCGGGTATGTTTGATAACTACACGGATATTCTCGCAACTTTAGTGGGCTCAAGTTCCGACGAATTAAATTGGTTCATTTATGACAATGAGTGCGGCAAAAAAGCATTGGTGGCGAAAAATAAAGATTGGAAAAAGATGAAGAAGATCAAAAACGTTAAGGATTTACTTAGTTTGATTGAAGATAAGGAGTAAAAAAATGATTAAAACACCTGCGGATATACATAAATTAATTGACATTTGGAAGATAAACAATGCGGGAGACTCCGCGCCAACTGCTATTCACCTTGGCCCGCAAGATAGTATTGATTTTGTTCGTAATATTGATGTGTTTTTGGCGGGGATGCAAGAGGGGCATGTAGAAAAAATTAAAACGGATCTACTTATCACAGGTGAATTCCCTAACAATATTGAGATTTGTGGAGTTAAGGTGTTGTTTAGTCAACTTGTGCGGACTATAGTTTACTAGAGTGAAAATGTTCAATATTAATGGGCGAGAAGTAAACAGGTCCCTATCAAAATACCTAATAGACTGGGAAGGCAAAAGTTTAAGTAATGTGCAATTTTTAGCGAAAAGATTTTTTTATAAATTTTGGTGCTATGATGTTGTTACTGAGGAATTTAGAATTCCAAATTCGCGTCTGTCCTGCGACTTTTTAAATTGGTCTAAAAGGTATGCTTGTGAAATCGACGGAAATTTTCATAACAAATTTAGCTCCTATCACCATAAAAACAGAATGGGGTTTTTGGGGTCAATTAAGCGAGATTCGGCCAAAGATGATTGGTTGACCAAGAATAGATTCGTGAAAATGAGGATAGGGGAAGATGACGTAAAGAATCTCTCGCCAAAATGGATTAAAGATAATTTTGATATTGATCTAATATAAACAATGAATGATCCATATATTGACATTCCTCCAGATAAAATAATGCAAATGGAAGTAGAAATAACAAAAAGCGGATTAGAAATTACTTACTTGACCCGAAAACAAGTGGAAGAGAAAGAGAAGGGTTATAATTTGGGAATAAACAAAAATAATCAAAATAGAACTTTTTAATGGGTGTAATTTAAAGAGAAAGAACAATAGGAGGCCGAATTGAAATATCCAGATCCCGATAACCTTAAACCGCATGTATTCCCGCGAACTCTCCTAGATTCCATTGCTGAAAATAGTCAGAATGGAAGTTTTTTTCTTCTCTGCAAGTCGGATACCGGAGACTTTATTGTAGTTCCTCACTTTAATAATCAGCCGGACTTATTAGCCGCCGCTGCATTTTTACAAATGTGGTCCCAAACAATGCTTGAAAATACACACATGCAAATAGATCAAAAAATGACAAAAGAGATGTTCGGCGATGAAGAAGATGAGTAGAGCGACAAAACCGTGTTACCTTTACGAAATTTACAGGAATGTTCGTGACTACTCCCACGAATAAATTCGGGCGTCCCCTTTTGCTAATTTTATGGCAGACCTTTTCAATCTTGAGTTAGAGAAATATAGTATCGCAGCGTTGATCAAATACCCGGCACTTTTTGATAGAGTCGAGTTATTTATAAAAACCAAAGATTTCCATTACGAATCAAACCAGCGTATTTTTGAAGTAATTCGGGGGCTAATCTTACAAAATAAAACGCCTGATGCGGTTCTCATTGCCGCGAAAATTAGCGATTTAGGCATAACTTTGCCGAACGGCATTCAAGCTTTCCCCTTTTTAAAATCGCTTGAGTTAGTCCCAATTAACGAACAAAATGGACTGGAATACTTTCAAGAATTGGCAACCCTTAGTGCCCGCCGCCGCATCTTGGATAATTTACGAGATTGCGCGAAGTTTATTAAAACAACAGACGATTCAAAGATAGATAACATCATTTCTGGCGTTGATGGAATTTACAATACTCACATTAACTCTTTTGATATTCTTGATCAGCCGGTTAGTCTCTTTGGTATGGCGCGGGAAGTAATTCAGGAGAAAATGAATAACCCCGGAGAATCCACCGGATACATGACGGGGTTTAAAGAATTTGATGAGTTGTATGGTGGTTTGCGCCCAAAGAATCTATATTGCATAGCTAGTCGCGCAGGTGGAGGAAAGACGAGTTTTTTAGTAAAGATTGCACACAATACAGCTAATATAATTAATAAGGACAAGAATATTAAAGTTCTTTATCTTGATTCCGAGATGGAATTTGAAGATCAGATATGTAGAACTATTGCGGCGATTACAGGAATACCATTTTCATACATCGATGATGGCACAATAGCACAAAATCCAGAGTGGAAAAATAAACTTAATGAAACCTTAGATGTTGCAGAAAAGGAATATAATTTTGATTTTTTAAAGGTTGGAAATAAATCAACAGAAGCGGTCATAAGTATTATTCGTCGGTGGTATAATAGCAAGGTTGGGAGGGGGAATCCCGCGATATGTGTTTTTGATTATCTTAAATTAACGTCAGAAACAGTAGATGATAGTAATAAGGAATATGCAATCATTGGACGCAAAACAGATTTATTCAAAAAATTAGCAGAAGAACTTAATATTGTATTCTTAACTGCTGTTCAAATGAATCGCGAAGGAGAAAATCAGGGCAAAAAGATGGGAACATTCGCAAATAATTCCACCACGATTGCACAAAGCGATAGAATCAGTTGGTTCTGTTCTTTTCTTGCTCTATTTCAACGTAAAACCTTGGATCAGATTC
>JBAZIE010000013.1:0-59903 GCA_041652055.1 Sulfurimonas sp.
TATCGCCAGTTATTTGCAAAATAGGCTTTATATTTTTAAGATATTTGTAAATTGTTGGTTTGGAGGTATGAAATTTATGTATATTTCAAAATGAGACTGTGAAGAACAAGGTTCTTTCACAGTCTCCAAGTTTTGGAGCGTAAAAAAACTCCCGTTTCAGAATATGTTACCATGCAAGATTTGGCTAAAACATTTGATATTGATTTGGGCAAACTATAACCTATGTCACGAAGTTAGTTTATAAAATCATTGACGATATTTTGGTGCTTCATATTATCGCTACCGGAAAAAGGGAAGATATGGGGGTTTATAAACAAGCTGACCAAAGAAGTAAGTGAAATAATCATGTGAAATCATTTCACTAATTTTCAAAATGAATTTTGGACTCTTTAAAGGATTTTTATCGTTTTTATAATAAAATGGGTAATCTTAAATAAAAATATGGTTTTTTGTTTATGCTATTTTGAAAATTATAAATCTGGAAGATATAGTGATAAAAGAAAGTAAAATAGAACAAGATTTTATAGCAAAATTACAAGATTTAAAATATATTTATCGCCAAGATATCAGGGATAAAGAGTCATTAGAGCAAAATTTTCGTCAAAAATTTCAAGAACTAAACCATGTAAATTTAAGTGATGCCGAATTTGCACGACTTCTGGACTCCATCATAACCGGTGATGTTTATGGCTCTGCAAAAATCCTAAGAGAAAAAAATAGTTTCGTCCGAGATGACGGAACTCCACTTTACTATACACTGGTAAATATCAAAGATTGGTGCAAAAATAGTTTTGAAGTGATAAATCAGCTTCGTATAAATACCGATAATTCTCATCATCGTTATGATGTCATTTTGCTTATAAATGGTGTTCCTGTTGTGCAAGTAGAGCTTAAAACTTTAGAAATCAGTCCAAGACGAGCAATGCAACAAATCGTGGATTATAAAAATGATATTGGCAATGGTTACACAAAAACGCTGCTCTCTTTTATTCAGCTTTTTATAGTGAGCAATCAATCTAATACTTGGTATTTTGCCAACAATAACAGCCGTCATTTTACTTTTGATGCGGATGAGAGATTTTTACCTATTTACAAATTTGCTGATCGTGATAACAATAAAATCACTCTGTTAAATTCTTTTAGTGAACATTTTTTAAGTAAATGTGTTTTAGGCGAAATGATAAGCCGTTATATGGTTTTGGTGGCAACCGAGCAAAAACTTTTAATGATGCGACCGTATCAAATGTATGCAGTAAAAGCCATAGTTGAGTGCATCCATCAAAATTGTGGCAATGGTTATATTTGGCACACCACGGGAAGTGGTAAGACTCTAACATCATTTAAAGCTTCTACACTGCTAAAAGATAATCCCGACATAGAAAAGTGCCTTTTTGTAGTGGATAGAAAAGACCTCGATAGACAAACAAGAGAAGAGTTTAACCGTTTTCAAGAAAATTGTGTAGAAGAAAACACAAACACCGACACACTCGTAAAAAGGCTACTTTCATCTGATTACTCCGATAAAGTTATAGTTACCACCATCCAAAAACTCGGACTGGCGTTAGATGATAACAATGCAAACAAATACAAAGAGAAGCTAAAACCATTAAGCGATAAAAGGGTGGTTTTTATCTTTGATGAGTGCCACAGGAGCCAATTTGGAGAGAACCACAAAGCCATAAAAGGGTTTTTTCCAAATGCCCAGCTTTTTGGTTTTACAGGCACACCGATATTTGAACAAAATGCAACCTATAAGCAAATAGATGAAGATGAGGCAAGTTTTAAAACTACACTTGATATATTTCAAAGAGAACTCCACTCATACACTATCACAAATGCCATAGATGATGAAAATGTCCTTAGATTTCACATAGACTACTACAAACCAGATGCAAAAGTAAAAACAGGGGAAACTATCACTAAAAAAGCAGTAGTTGAAGCCATACTAGATAAACATGACTCAGCTACCGCAAATCGTAAATTTAATGCCCTCTTTGCGACAGCATCAATCAATGAAGCGATAGAGTATCAAGCACTTTTTAAAACTATTCAAATTCAAAGAAAAGAGTTAAATGAAGAGTATAAACCTTTAAATATTGCTTGTCTGTTTTCTCCACCAGCAGAGGGAAATAAGGACATCAAACAACTTCAAGAAGATTTGGAGCAAGAAAAAGAGGATAACGAAACAGATCCAAATGAGAAAAAAGAGGCTTTAAAAGCAATACTGCAAGATTACAACAACCAATTTGGCACAAATCACAACCCTGCAAACTTTGACCGTTAACTACCAAGATGTGCAAAAACGCATCAAAGATCATAAATACCCAAATAAAGATTATCCGCATAAAAATAAAATCGATATAGTCATAGTCGTAGATATGTTTTTAACAGGGTTTGATTCACAATACCTAAATACCCTCTATGTCGATAAAAACCTAAAATATCATGGACTTATACAAGCCTTTTCAAGAACAAATCGCATCTTAAACGACACAAAACCTTATGGAAATATACTAGATTTTAGAGGACAACAAGATGCGGTTAATGAAGCAATCGCACTTTTTTCAGGTAAATCAACCAAACCCGCTAAAGAAGTGTGGCTTGTGGATTCTGCTCCAGTTGTGATAGAAAATCTAAATACGGCAGTTGAAAAATTGGCTTCGTTTATGACTTCACAAGGATTAGAAAATCGTCCAGAAGAGGTAAATAACCTAAGGGGCGATGAGGCAAGAGGTCAATTTATCAACCTTTTTAAAGAAGTACAAAGACTTAAAACTCAACTTGACCAATATACGGATTTGAGTGATGAAAATAGGGAAACCATCGAGCAAATCATCCCACAAGATACTCTTAGATCATTTAAGGGAATGTATCTTGAAACAGCTACAAGACTAAGAGAAAAACAAGGTAAAAACACTGAATCATCAATAGATCAGCTTGATTTTGAATTTGTCCTTTTTGCTCACGCATTGGTGGACTATGATTTTATCATGGGGCTTATAGCACGATATACTCAAACAACTAAAAAACAGAAGATGACAAAAGAGCAGCTTATGGGCATCATCGAGAGTGATGCGAAGTTCGTCGATGAAAAAGAGGACATTAGAGCTTACATAGACACTCTTGAAATAGGTTCAGGACTAAATGAAGAGACAATAAAAAATGGTTTTAAAGAGTTTAAGACAAAACTAACAGACATCAGACTTGAGACAATAGCAACTAAACACGGTATAGATAAAAAAGCATTTCACGATTTTATAGAGCTTATTATGAGCAGAATGATTTTTGATGGGGAGTATTTGAGTGATTTGCTCGCCCCTCAAGAACTCGGATGGAAAGCAAGAGCCAAAAAAGAGTTAGAACTTATGGAAGATTTGATGCCGTTACTTAAAAAACTAGCAGGTGAGCAAGAGATATCGGGACTTAGTGCTTATGAGTGAGAAGATGAAAAATATTCAAATTCCAACACAAGAGTATAAAGAGTTTATCTTAGAGATCAAGTCAAAAATTCAAAATGCACAAATAAAAGCAAGTATAAAAGTCAATGAAGCGTTGCTTCAACTCTATTGGGAAATAGGCTCTGCAATAGTTGAAAAACAAAAAACATCATCATGGGGAGATAATTTTTTAGAAAGTATCAGTCGTGATTTACAAAAAGAGTTTCCTAGTGTAAAAGGTTTTTCCTATAGAAATATGAGAGCTATTAAACAGTGGTATCTATTTTGGCAACAAGCTGTTGCCAATTTAAAAAGCACTCAATGGCAACAAGCTGTTGCCAATATATTTTTGATACCTTGGGGGCATAATTTAGCCATACTATCCAAATGTAAAAATATTGATGAGGCATTATTTTATATCAACCTTACTCTAGAAAATAACTATTCAAGAGCCGTATTATTAAAAGAGATAGAGAAAAATCTATTTGAGAGAAAAGCAAAAGCGATAACAAATTTTGAATACAAACTACCAAAACCACATTCACAACTCGCTATTGAAACACTGAAAAACCCCTATAATTTTGATTTTTTAGATTTGAGAATTTCCCACGACGAAAAAGAACTTGAAGATGCTTTGGTAGAAAATATTACAAAATTTTTACTAGAGCTTGGGGCTGGATTTTCCTATCTTGGAAGACAATACAAACTCAAAGTTGCTCATGATGAGTTTAAGATTGATCTGCTTTTTTATCATGTGAAGCTTCATTGCTATGTAGTCATTGAGCTAAAAACGATAGACTTCAAACCGGAGTTTGCAGGAAAGCTTAATTTTTATATCTCAGCAGTAGATGCACAAATAAAATCAAAAGAGGACAACCCAACCATAGGAATACTCATCTGTAAATCAAAAAATGATACAGTAGTCGAATACTCACTAAAAGATATAAACAAGCCAATCGGAGTAAGTGAATATGAACTAACTACCATACTCCCTGAAAATCTAAAATCATCACTCCCGACCATAGAAGAGATAGAAGCAGAACTTGGAGATATACGATGAAAAATATCCCAAAATTGCGATTTCCTGAGTTTGTAAATGCTGGAGAGTGGGAAGAGAAAATTTTTTCAAGTTATATAAAACTTTATAGAGGTAGCTCCCCAAGACCTATACAAGAATATTTAACACAAGATGTTTTTGGTGTTAATTGGATAAAAATTGGAGATACTAAAAATGCAATTAATTTTACTATTGATAAAGTTGAAGAAAAAATAACTTCAAAAGGTGCTGAAAAATCAAGGAAGGTTGAAATAGGTGAATTGATTTTGGCTAATTCTATGAGTTTTGGGAAAACTTATGAATTAAAAATTGAAGGATGTATTTATGATGGTTGGTTTGTTCTTCGTGAATATGAAGAATATTTTTATAAACCATTTTTATTACAATTATTGAATTCAGAATATATGCAACAACAATATAAGAACCTCTCTGCTGGTGGTATAGTTCAAAATATAAGTGGAGATATTGTAAATAAAACAATGATTTTTCACACATCAAAAAAAGAACAGCAAAAAATCGCTGATTGTTTAAGTTCGGTTGATTCTCTTATATCTGCGCAAAGCCAAAAAGTAGAACTACTAAAAGAGCATAAAAAAGGACTCATGCAACAACTCTTCCCACAAGACACAGAAGAAGTACCAAAGTTGCGATTTCCTGAGTTTAAAAATGCCACTAAGTGGGAAGAGAAAAGATTAGATAGTATCGCAGATGTTGTTCCATCTGGTGATTTAGACCCTGAGTGTTTTTCATTAATACCTACAGATAAACATATTTATCCTGTATATTCTAATTCAGTCACCGAAGAAGGATTGTATGGCTACTATACATATTCAAAATATGAAAAAAACAGTGTAACAATAACAGCTAGAGGAACTTTGGGTGTTGCATTTACTCGACATCAAGAGTTTATGGGAATTGGAAGGTTATTGGTTGTAAGTAATCTGCAAAATACTTTACCTTATTTTTTGAAAGAAAGCTGGAATTACTTAGCTAAAATTCCGCTTGAAAATGGTGGCATCCCGCAACTTACAGCAGTAAAAGCAAAGGCTGTGCTTTTAGCAATTCCAAAACCAAAAGAACAACAAAAAATCGCCGATTGCCTCAGTTCTATTGACGAACAAATTAGTTCTCAAACCCGAAAATTAAAAACCCTCAAAGAGCATAAAAAAGCACTTATGCAGCAGCTTTTTCCAAATGCAAATAGCAAAGATAAATGAGGAACGAAAAATGGATAAACTCATAAGAAACTCCACAGCTGAGTTTTTGATATTTACCTCACAAAGCGGTGAAAACAGCATAGAAGTAAAAGTTTTTGATGAATCTGTTTGGCTTACTCAAGCTATGGTAGCTCAGCTTTTTGATGTGCAAAGACCAGCCGTAACAAAGCATCTAAAGAATATATTTGAGAGTGGTGAATTAGATGAAAATTCAGTTAGTTCCATTTTGGAACACACTGCAAACGATGGAAAAATCTACAATACAAAATACTACAATCTTGATGCCATCATCTCGGTCGGATACAGAGTAAACTCCAAAAAAATAGCAGATGAAAAAGCTTTTAGTGAATTTGAAAAGTATCGTATCGTTCAAGATAGACTTTTTATGAGTGATTTTGACAAGCTGCTGCTAGAGATGGAAAATAAAAATGAGTAAACAACTCCAATCAACAAAAAAGCAATGTGCAAAATTTGCACTTTGCTCATTTGAAAAATAAAAAGGCACAAATATATGAGCGAAAAAGAACTAAGACAACTGGGTGCGACACTTTGGGAAATAGCAAATGATTTAAGAGGGGCTATGAATGCCGATGATTTTAGAGATTATATGCTCTCATTTATCTTTTTGCGATACCTCTCAGATAACTATGAAAATGCAGTAAAAAAAGAGCTTGGGAGTGACTATCCTGATAATTTAGGTCTTTGGTACGATGCAAACCATGAAGATGTGGCAGAGTTTGAAAAGCAGATGAGAAGAAAAGTGCATTATGTTATCAAGCCAGAATTTTTGTGGAGTGCCATAGCCGAGATGGCTCGTACTCAAAACGGCGAGCTATTACATACATTACAAAAAGGGTTTAAATATATCGAAAATGAATCTTTTGAGAGTAGTTTTTTGGGACTATTTTCGGAGATAAATCTTGACTCTGAAAAATTAGGAAAAAACTACACCGCAAGAAATGAAATGCTTTGTAAAATCATCCAAAAGATAGCAGAAGGCATAGCTAAGTTTTCAACCAATACAGACATACTCGGCGATGCTTATGAGTATCTTATCGGTCAATTTGCAGCAGGAAGCGGTAAAAGTGCAGGAGAGTTTTATACCCCTCAACAAATATCAGATATATTGTCTCAAATAGTAACCCTTGATAGTCAAGACCCAAGTAGCGGTAAAAAGAAAAAGCTAGACAAGGTTTTTGACTTTGCTTGTGGGTCTGGGTCATTGCTTTTGAATGTGCGAAAACAACTAGGCGCTCACGGTATCGGCAAGATTTACGGGCAAGAAAAAAACATCACCACTTACAACCTTGCCAGAATGAATATGTTGCTTCACGGTATGAAAGATAGTGAAGTAGAGATTCATCATGGCGATTCGCTCACCAATGATTGGGAAATGCTACGAGAGACCAATCCAGCAAAACAGATGAAATTTGATGCCATAGTGGCAAATCCACCTTTTAGTCTTAGATGGGAACCAAACGAGGCAATGGGAGAAGATTTTAGATTTAAAAATTATGGTTTAGCTCCAAAATCAGCCGCTGATTTTGCTTTTTTGCTTCATGGCTTTCATTTTTTAGGTGCAGAGGGGACAATGGCTATCATCTTGCCTCATGGTGTACTTTTTCGTGGAGGAGCAGAAGAGCGAATCAGAACAAAACTTTTAAAGGATGGAAATATCGATACAGTTATAGGACTGCCATCAAATCTATTTTTTTCAACAGGTATTCCTGTGTGTATTTTGGTGCTCAAAAAATGTAAAAAGAGTGATGATGTTCTTTTTATCAATGCTAGTGAGCATTTTGAAAAAGGCAAACGACAAAATAAACTACTCCCTGAAAATATCCAAAAAATAGTTGAAACTTATCAGTTTAGAAAAGAAGAGGATAGATATAGCCGTCGCGTATCAATGCAAGAGATAGAAAAAAATGAGTTCAATCTCAATATTTCAAGATATATCAGCACCTCTACTGCCGATGAAGAGATAGATTTACAAGAGGTACATAAAAATCTTGTGGAGATAGAAAAAGATATAACCAAATATACAAAAGAACATAATGAGTTTTTAAAAGAACTCGGATTGCCTATCTTGCCATAAGGCTTATTATCTAATACCAAAAAATGGCTCCCCAGCCATTTTAAAACTTCCCAACTTCCCAATTTTTGCCACGCACCAAAAAAGAAACCACCTCAATAATCTTTTAAAGCACTCATCTATCAGTTTCAGTTTTTAAGCAATTTCAGTCTAACGCATTATTTATTGCTTTCTCATGATGACGCTCAGAAAGCGGAGTATACAAAGATTGTTGATGCCAATAGAGGATTTGCAGCACTGGAGGCTAAAAATATTAAAAAGACGGAACGTTTTGTTAAGATGGAGATTTTTGTCATGTTGTGCTTCCTCTATAATCGTTTAGATATTTTACTCTGCACTATTGTAGATAAGGTTGGTAAACTGTAAGTGAATTGAGTTAGATTATACCTTGACTTTATTACTAGTTAGTAGTATAAAAATGATTGGGATTAAACAAGAAGGAAAAAAATCTCACACAATGATATTTCATATTTACACAAAGAAACAACAACGTGTTGCCGAATTTTGTCGTGCCTATGCACTAACTTTAAAAATAAAATTTTAAACAAGGAGTAATAGTGAAAACCATACTTATTATAAACGGACACCAATACTATGAGGGTTTTGCAGAGGGAAAATTGACTCAAGAATTTATCAAAAAAGCAGATGAATTTTTTCTCGCAAACGGCTTTGAAGTAAAGCATACGGTAATTGACAAAGGGTATAAACTCCAAGAGGAGCTTGAAAAGCTTGCATGGGCAGACGCTGTTGTATTTCAATATCCCGTCTACTGGATGAGTGTGCCATGGATTACGAAAAAATATATCGATGAAGTTTTTTCCGGCGGCGTAGGAAAGGTAACCTATGTGAATGATGGAAGAAGCAGAGAGGATGCTTCAAAAAAGTATGGAAGCGGCGGATTGTTGAAAAATAAAAAGTATATGCTCAGCCTCACATACAACTGCCCTAAGAGTGAATTTGATAACAAAAACGGTTTTTTTGAAGGACTGAGTCTGGATGAAGCCAACTTTGCTGTCCATAAAGTTTTTCAATTTTGCGGCATGGAGCAAGCTAAAACATATGCTATTTTTGATGTCTATAAAGGTAGTTTGGCTCTTGATGAAGAGCTTTCGAAATTTGAAAATACTTTAAAAGAGAACTTTTTATAAAACAGAGGAGTGTGAGTGTTAAGAGCCTCAAAATTAGTGTAATTCTGCGACCTCTATTAACGACCATAGAGCCTTTATGGACGTGCTCTTTGATATTATCTAGGTAAAGGTGTAAAACAAGATGTAAAAAAAATATTGAAAAAGTGAATAGATAGAATAAAGTTATTGATATAAGAATTAGTTATGAAAAATGTCTGAAAGTATCGTGTTTAAGGGGATTGTGTAAAAATGTGGTGGATCCTCAGAGATTCGAACTCTGGGAGGTATTACCCTCGCCGGTTTTCAAGGCTCTCTCTAGGAGTCCGCCTATGGCATAGAAAGCCGAGCACGACGGTGTTTTTGGCAGTATTGCCAAGTCTAAAACCGGTCTTTTTTTATGACTTTTTATGTGGTAGGTGGGTGTAAAAGTAGTCATGAAGCCTGAGACATCCTTGTCTCAAATAAAATTACTTGTCAACTACATATTGGGCTTAATGGATTTAATTTGGTATAATTACACCATGACATTACAAGAACGCAAAGATAAAGCCGATATTATTGCTAAGAGAGGTGAATTAATTTACAAAAAGTTATTGTTGCTCGTGGCAATTGCAGGTGGTAGCTGGATTTATGGTATTGGAAAGGCTGATATGGCGAGTTATTTCGCATTGTTAGCATTCTTTTTATCATCAGTAGGTGTGGTTGCTAATCTAGTTCGTTTAGGACAAACTATTATAAAGATAAAGGAAATTGAGAATGAATATTGAACTCTTATATGGAATATCATTGGTAGCAGCTATTGTAATAGGTGTGCTTGCAGTTAAAAACCACTGGAAAATAGCAGACTATTTTTAACTGCCTAATTTTTAGAGTTTGTTTTGCCATGTAGATAAATCAAAACAGTCTCTCAAGAGTAAAAAAATATTTTTATGAAATTTTGCACCCGTCCCACCCGTTGAAAAGCCAAGCTTCAAAGAGTGTTTCAAGTAGTCTGTATGGCGGTTAAAGAGTTCTTTCTTTTAATAGTTTTTTAACTTTTAAAACGGCTAGAGTTATGATGCCTAATACTAGAGCAGTAAATCCCAATACTACAATATAGTAAAGTAATTCTTCGTACATTAAGCACCTCCTATGTTTAATATTTCAAATTCTAGCAAATGGGATTGCACGGTTGTGTCGTTTTTTTCAAGATACATTGAGTAATTCTTTTAATTCATAAGTTTTTATTACCTTGTTGTTGACAAACAAACTAACCCCAAAATCAGCCTCAAATATACAGACAACTTGAAAGTATCCATCAAACTCCTCAATCATCTCTATATAATCGCTAAGCGGTTGTGGTGTATAAGATAAGGTGGTGTGTTGAAGTAAGATAGGACGGCGCAGTTCCTCAATAGATTCTATAACTATGAAATATCCGTAGGTTGGATAGAGATAATCATCTAGTAATTTGGCAAACTCCGCCTCTAAGCCATCTCGTAAGATTTTATCATCCACAAGCTCCATATCTTCAATAGAGTATATTGGTATCATGATGAGCGCTTTTTGAGTTCATTGGTTTGTTTGACAATTGCAACCGCAACTGCTACTAAGGCACATTTTATGACGAAGCATGCAGCATACTTATCGTCAAAAATCATTAAAAAAAGACAGGAAAAGAGACACGCCATTTTAGGTGAAGTGCTTGAAACATAGACGGGTAGGGTGTTTGTGAGGATGACCTCGCCGGATAAGGAAATTGGCGAGAGGATTTTATGATTTAATTAGTGCTTCATAATTTGATTTAATTTTTAAATAAATTTTTTCTTTTAAATTAATATTATTTTGAATACTAATTTGAGGCATCCATTGTTGTATAAGATTAATAATTTCTTGATCATCATTGTAATACATGTTTATTAGAATAGCATTATTATCATCTTCTATAATAAAATCAAAATTTTCTTTTTGTAAAAGTCCTTCTTTTTTGAAAAAATTAGCACTATATGGCTCTAATTTTAATGTCACATACTTTTCCTTTTCATAAAGGCCATAAGCATTACCTGTTTTGTCTATTCTAAAATTAGCATTATTTACGTAATCAATAAGGCTGATTTCTCCCATTCCATTAAACCCTAATGACCTATACTTACCAATATCTTTTTCATTTTTTTCATCGTAAGAAGCATATAAATAATATGTAAAGCCTGTTGATATTATCGTATGTGGTCTAACATACTTTGCCTCTTTTGGTTTTGAATTACCAGAATATTCAATTTTAAGGATATTATTATTATTTATTGCAATATCACATGAAACAATTTTTTGAGCTAAATCTGATAAAGAAGATGTGTCAATCATTGATAAACTGCTTTCTTCTTTAGTCATTGATTTACCAATACTAAGAAAATCATTTTTAATTATGCTATTTCCAATACTATTCTGAAATAGTTTGAAAAATGATTCGTATGAAATATATTTTGGTAATAAATTTTTAAAGCGATAACTACTTAATTTCTTATCATAAATAATATCATCTTTATAATTACTGACTGTGTTTTCAATTGTTTTTGTGCTTACATCAAATAATTCAGCGAAGTATTCTTTGGAACGGTGGGTTTTGTAAAGTTCTTTGTATATGCTTTTTATTCTAATTTCCACAACTCGTTCCTTACTCTTTCAAAATTTGTGGTGAATTTTACCTTAACTATTCTTATATTCTAATTTATTTTTATATTATATGTCTATTAAATATGTATATTTTAGAAATATTATTAAATATTATTTCAATAGTATTATATATTTTAGAATTTATATAAATAAAATTTCTAATAAATAATGATATTTTAGAAATGAAATTGACAATCTACTTGATATCAGGTATGATAGTGATAACCAAAGTAATGATTGGCCAAAATTAAGAAAAGGAGTTACAATTGAGTAACCTTGAAAACAATAGGGATAATATCCCTGGTAAAGAAAAAGAGTTTACTATTATCATAGGTGCTAATAGTTTCATATACACAGAGAAGGAAATCTCATATGAAAAAGTAGTTGAACTGGCAGGAGTACCAGTAGGTGAAAACACTATGGTAACTGTAGCCTATGAGCGTGGTGAACACGGTAAAAGTGGTAACTTAGTAATAGGTGAACTAGTAAAAGTAAAAGAAGGGATGTTTTTTCATGTCGAACCTACAAATCGATCATAGTCCAGATCTGAAACGACTTAGGGATGAAGGTTATACTGTATATATTAAGGGCGGTATATTAGTTGTGGAAGATATTCCATATGTAAATAACAAATGTGAAATCGCTATCGGAACCTTGATATCAACATTAACTCTTCTTGGCGGGCGAGCAAAATATGATCAAGATCACAAAGCATATTTCATTGGTGACGAACCATGCCATAAAGATGGCAGAGAAATAAGTGAAATCATAAATACTAAAAGTATTACAAATCACGGAAACGATATTGTATCAAAAATGATGCTATCTAGCAAGCCGCAAGGCAACTATAGAGATTATCATCATAAGATGACAGCATATGTAGCAATGATATCGTCTCCCGCTCAATCAATAGATCCGACTGTAACTCCAAAAAAGCATAAAGTATTCCAAGAATTGGATAGTGACTCTGTTTTTAATTATCATGATGCTAATTCGAGTCGTTCATCAATCTCTCATATTACAGATAAACTAAAACCATATAAAATTGGCATTATCGGTCTTGGTGGTACTGGGTCTTATATTTTGGACTTTGTTGCCAAGTCTCCAGTAGAACAAATTCATCTCTTTGATGGAGATGAGTTCTTTTCTCACAATGCATTCCGAGCACCAGGTGCACCAAGTATAGAAGAATTAAATTCAAGTATGAAAAAGGTTTCTTACCTTAAAGGGATATATTCCAAAATGCATCGAGGCATAACTGCTCACCCTGTCTTTATAAATGAAGATTATCTTTCTTTACTTGATGGTTTAAATTTTATTTTTGTTGCAGTTGATGATGGCAGTATCAAAAAAATAATCTTTGCACATCTTGATGAAAAAGAGATTGAATATGTTGATGTTGGAATGGGAGTTAGTATTAAAGATAATAAACTCTCAGGTATGCTGCGTACAACATCGTTTATTACACATAGTAGTAAGCATTTACAAAGTACTCTTAATTACAGTACATCTGAAGATGATATTTATGGAAGTAATATTCAAATAGCTGAATTAAATTCTATAAATGCGTCACTTGCTGTTATGGCATGGAAACAATCTGCAGGATTTTATCAGTCACTTATAGGTGTTGATCAAACACTCTTTACACTTTCAACAATGAACTTGATTCGGACAGAAAATGCGGCATGAGTTTGTAACCCTTATGCCTAAAAAGCTGCAGGAGGACGTTTTGTATATTTCGATTGAATATAAAACGGCAACACACCTGTGTGCTTGCGGCTGTGGTAATAAAGTTATGACTTCCATTACCCCTGCAGGATGGACACTCTCATACAATGGAGACAATGTTTCTTTAAATCCTTCTATTGGAAGTTGGAATTTACCATGTAAATCTCATTACTGGATTAGGAGTGGACAAGTTGTTTGGGCAGAGTCGTGGACTGAGGAACAGATTGTCGCTGTACAGAAGCGTGATGTTGTTGATAGAAATAGACACTACAAAAATAAAAAATCTGAAATAGAAAGTGAACAGCAGAGTAATACTATTAATCAAAGTTTTTTTTCTAAGTTCTTTCATAGGTTTTTTATTTAAAGTATACTACATAGTTATTGAGGCCGTACAGATGTTCGACCTCAAATTATACGTTTATTGCATAAACTTAATACGAAAAATTTTTGACAAATCTGCGACAAAAATCATCATAACCTGACAAACTAGACCGGCGAGTTGCCCACAAACTCAAAGACCGTTCTCATCGAATGATTACATTTTTATAGAGACAAAACTGCGACTAAAATTGTTCCAAAAGTAAAAAAATATTGAAAAAGTGAATAGATAGAATAAAGTTGTTGATATAAGAATTAGTTATGAAAAATGTCTGAAAGTGTCGTGTTAAAGGTGGTTGTGTAAAAATGTGGTGGACCCTCAGAGATTCGAACTCTGGGAGGTATTACCCTCGCCGGTTTTCAAGACCGGTGCAATCGACCAACTCTGCCAAAGATCCACATTTGTAAAAAGAAGTTATCATAAAATTTTGGAGGTGCCACCCAGATTTGAACTGGGGATAGCAGCTTTGCAGGCTGCGGCCTTACCACTTGGCGATGGCACCAGTTTCAACAAATTTTTATAATAGTGGTGCCCGAAGCCGGACTTGAACCGGCACACCTGAATAGGCGAGGGATTTTAAATCCCTTGTGTCTACCGATTTCACCACCCGGGCTTTGGGTTTTTTTTATCTTGTAAGATATCGGATATTTTTAAATATTTTAACTTATGGAGCGGGAAACGAGGTTCGAACTCGCGACCCCAACCTTGGCAAGGTTGTGCTCTACCACTGAGCTATTCCCGCATTTTGTGTACTTAAACTTTTTAAGTGAGCGGAATTATAGCCACTTTATTTTTGTTTGTAAAGAGTTTTTATAAAAAAAATTGAAAAAAATGCTATAATCTCACCAATAATAAAAGATAACAACTATAATATAAAGGATTTTAATGAGAAGCGATACCATAAAAAAGGGCTTTGACAAGGCTCCTCACCGCTCATTGCTTCGTGCAACCGGACTAAAAGACGAAGATTTTGACAAGCCGT
The DNA here is from genome assembly GCA_041652055.1 of Sulfurimonas sp. GTDB lineage: Bacteria > Campylobacterota > Campylobacteria > Campylobacterales > Sulfurimonadaceae > Sulfurimonas. The sequence continues at coordinate 14,669 of JBAZIE010000013.1, forward strand.
TTATCGGGATAGCAAATAGTTATATAGACATCATTCCTGGACATTTTTTCTTACATGAGTATGGAGAAATTGTAAAAAAAGCAATTCGTGAAGCAGGTGGAGTTCCGTTTGTGTTTAACACTATCGGCGTTGATGATGGGATTGCGATGGGTCATGACGGTATGCTCTACTCTCTTCCTTCACGCGAGATTATTGCAGATTCAATTGAGACCGTTATGAATGCTCATAAACTGGATGCGATGATATGTATCCCAAACTGCGATAAAATCGTTCCGGGGATGATAATGGGCGCGCTTCGCGTAAATGTTCCGACTATTTTTGTTTCAGGCGGTCCGATGCCTGCAGGTCATAAAAAAGATGGTACCCCGATAGATTTATCTACTGCGTTTGAAGCGGTTGGTGTTCACGCTGAGGGAAAAATGACGGATGAAGAGCTTTATGAGATAGAGTGCAACGCATGTCCGAGCGGCGGAAGCTGTTCAGGAATGTTTACGGCAAACTCCATGAACACTCTTTGTGAGGCGATGGGTATAGCACTTCCGGGGAATGGAACTATTTTGGCTATGACACCTGCTAGAATCGAGCTTGTTAAAAAAGCGGCAAAGAGAATTGTTGAGATGGCAAAGGCAGATGACAGCAAATATAATCTGCGTAATGTTTTAAATGAAAAAGCCGTTCACAATGCGTTTGTGGTCGATATGGCAATGGGTGGAAGTTCAAATACCGTTCTTCACATGTTGGCTATTGCAAGAGAAGCGGGAGTTGATTTCCCGATAGAAAAGATAAACAATATTGCTGATAATGTTGCGCATATCGCTAAAATATCTCCGTCATTAACAACTGTTCACATGGATGATATTAACCGTGCCGGTGGCGTAAATGCGGTTATGAAAGAGGTTAGCCGCAGAGGCGGATTGCTACATCTTGATAATCCAACGGTAACGGGTGAAACTCTTGGAGAACGCATAAAAGATGCTCAAATACTAGATGAGAATATCATTCATACAAATGAAAATGCTTATTCTCAAGTTGGCGGACTCTCAATTCTTTTTGGAAATTTGGCGTTAGAGGGTGCGGTTGTTAAAACGGCTGGAATCGAAGCAAATATGAGACAGTTCAAAGGCAGAGCAATCTGTTTTAACTCTCAAGCTGAGGCAATAACAGGGATAATGAGCCATAAAGTTAAGCCTGGTAGCGTTGTAGTTATCCGCTACGAGGGTCCAAAAGGTGGACCGGGTATGCAAGAGATGCTAGCACCTACCGCACTTATTCAAGGTATGGGACTAGGTGAGAGCGTGGCTCTTATCACGGATGGTCGTTTTTCAGGTGCTACAAAAGGTGCAAGTATTGGACATATCTCTCCGGAAGCGGCAGAAGGCGGTTTGATAGCGCTTGTGGAAGATGGCGATGAGATAGAGCTAGATACAGATAAGCACATCTTGCAGCTAAATGTTAGCGATGTAGAGTTGGCAAAAAGAAAAGCTTCCTATAAGCCGCACAAAAATGAGGTTAAATCCAAGTGGCTCAAGCGCTACCAGCTTTTAGTCTCAAATGCCTCAAATGGCGCAATACTAAAGACAGAGATATAAAAAGGATACCATTTTGAACGCAATTGCAATAAAACATAACGGCGAAATCATAGACATGCAAACAGCAAAAGAGCTTGGCTTTGAGGGCGAGCAGATTCATCTGGATAACTCAGAGGAGTCGTTAAATGTTTTGAGACACTCAACCGCTCACCTTATGGCTCAAGCCATAAAATCGCTCTATCCTGATGCAAAGTTTTTTGTCGGACCAAACGTCAAAGAGGGCTTTTACTATGACTTTAAAACTTCAAGCGAGATAGGCGAAGGTGACCTCAAAGCCATCGAGCAGGAGATGCTTAACATCGCTAAAAAGAAATATCCGATAGAGAAATATGAAATCTCAATGGATGAAGCAAAAGAGAAGTTCAAAGATGACCATTTGAAGCTTTTTGTTATGCAAAGAATCCCGAGCGATAGAGTTTCTATCTATAAACAAGGGGAGTTTGAAGATTTATGTCGTGGACCGCATTTGCCAAATGTCGGGCTTATCAGATACTTTAAACTTACTAAAATTGCAGGGGCTTACCTTGGCGGAGACTCTAACAACGAGATGCTTACACGTATCTATGGAATAGCGTTTGCAGACAAAGAAGCTCTAAAAGCATATCTTGACATGATGGCAGAAGCTGAGAAGAGAGACCACCGCAAACTTGGCGCAGAGATGAAGATGTTTACGTTCCGTGAAGAGGTTGGGGCAGGTTTTCCTATCTGGCTTCCTGCAGGAGGGCGACTTCGTGCAAGATTGGAGTCACTTCTATTTAAAGCTCACCGTAAACGCGGATATGAGCCTGTTCGTGGCCCAGAGATGCTAAGAAGCGACCTTTGGAAAACATCCGGACACTACCAAAATTACGGCGAGAATATGTACTTTACAAATATTGACGAGATAGAGTTCGGTGTAAAACCGATGAACTGTGTCGGACATATTAAGATATATGAAGACGAGCTGCACTCTTATAGAGATTTGCCAATCAAATATTTTGAGTATGGTGTGGTGCATCGTCATGAGATGACGGGTGCGCTTCATGGGCTCTTTCGTGTTCGTGAATTTACTCAGGATGATGCACATATCTTTTGTAGAGCTGACCAGATTGAAGAGCAGATTATAGAGGTTGTAGATTTTGTCGATAAAATCATGTCCACATTTGAGTTTAACTATAAAATGATGCTCTCAACAAGACCGGCTAAAGCTGTTGGAAGCGATGAAGTGTGGGAAATTTCTACACAAGCATTAAAAAATGCAATGGACAAAAATAGCCTTGTTTATGAGATAGATGAGGGCGGTGGGGCTTTTTATGGTCCTAAAATCGACATTAAAATTACTGACGCAATCGGGCGCGAGTGGCAATGTGGTACAATACAGCTTGATTTTAATCTGCCAAGCAGATTTGAGCTCGAGTACAACGGCGAGAATAACGACAAAATTCAGCCAGTTATGATTCATAGAGCAATTTTAGGTTCGTTTGAGCGTTTTATTGGTATATTAACGGAGCATTACGCTGGAGAGTTTCCAATGTTTATCGCTCCGACTCAAGTTGCAATCGTTCCAATCGCTTCAACGCATAACGATTACGCTAAAGAGTTGGCGGATAAGTTGATAGATTTAGGAGCAGACAGTGAGATTTACTCTAAAAATGATTCTTTAAATAAAAGAATCAGAACAGCGGAAAAAACAAGAGTCCCTATGCTTATAGTGCTGGGAGATGAAGAGGTTGCTTCTCGAAGTGTTGCGATTCGTGACAGAAGAACGAGAGAACAGTATAATCTAAGTGAGGGTGAATTTCTTTCGCTTATACAAACTAAAATAAATGAGGTAAATTTTTGAGTAAAAAAACAGACCGCGTCATAATGAATGACGATATTCGTGTATCAGAGGTGCGTTGTAATGTAGATGGAGCAGAATCTTTAGGAATAATATCCACGGATGAAGCTATGGCAAAAGCGAATGAGCTGGGATTAGATTTAGTTCTTATTGCTCCTGATGCAAAACCACCTGTTGCAAAAATCATGGATTACGGTAAGTATAGATACCAAGAAGAGAAAAAGCAAAAAGAGCAGAGAAAAAATCAAGTCAAGATTGACGTAAAAGAGATTAAGCTCTCTGTAAAAATTGCAGAAAACGATATAAACTATAAAGTCAAACATGCAAGAGAGTTTCTCTCAGAAGGTAAGCATGTAAGATTTCGCGTCTTTTTAAAGGGGCGTGAGATGGCAAACCCGGATTCTGCAAAAGATGTTCTTTTGAAAGTTTGGTCTATGATAGAAGATGTTGCAGTGATGGATAAAGAGCCTAAGTTTGAAGGCCGTTACTACAACATGTATGTTTTTCCTCAGAAGTAGTTTCTAGCCGTTGAAAGGGATAAAATTCCCTTTTCAACTAAAGAGAACTTGTTCTCTTTAGTTAGATATCTTAGCTATTAAATCCTCTTTTTGCATTGCATCAGCCACATATTTTACAATCACAAGTTTTTCTGTATCATTTATGTACCACTCTGCAACATGAGCATTTTCAAATCCTTTGAGTTTTGAAAGGTCCACATCTGCAAGCGGAAGATAGAGATGAGAGTATTTTGTAGGGTTTTGAAGTTTTAGTGTCCACAGTAACCATAGCGTTGCGACAACCGCCACGGATATACCGATAGTCTCTCTATCGCTTATTCCAAGAAGAAGTCCAGCTGAAGTTCCGCCAACAAACGTTGCAAAATAGGCAACAGAGTTCGATATACCAAGAGCAGCACCTTTTTGGTGTACCTTTGCAAACTTCGTTATCATAGATTGAACTAACGGCTCCATCATGTTAAATGCTATAAAAAACATTACAACACCGACAATAAATAGTACGCTTGAAGTGGTTAACCCCATTATCAAGAATGAGCCAATAAACAGAGCAATAGAGAGTAAAAATATCTCTTTTGGTTTGTTATATTTCTCTCCAAATACAGCAGCAGGTCCCATTGCAACTAGTCCTAAAACCATCGCAGGAAGATAAGCCATATAAAGGTCAGACTTTTGCCACTCGAAATCACTGCTTGTCAATATAATAGGAATAAGAACAAACGCAATGGTCATAAGACCTTTTTGCATAGCGTTTATGATTATCATATTTAAAAGATTTGGGTCTCTTAAGATATCTGAAGTCTTTGATGCCGCATGATATGTATGTTTGATTTTTGGAGGAGTAGGCACTTTTGTAAATAAGAGTACGATTGCCAAAACCGCAAAAACAGCCGTAAGTATAAAAAGAAACTCCACGCCATATTTACCGCCAAGAACAGGTCCAAGTCCCATCGCAAGAGCAAAACTCATAGCTATTGAAGCGCCCATTATTGCCATTGCTTTGCCTCTTGTCTCTTCAGGAACCAAGTCTGAAATCATAGCCGTTATAACAGAACCTATAGCACCTGCACCTTGAAGGAAACGACCAATCATCAGGGTATATATATCAGTTGTAAAGGCACAAATAATTGAACCGATTAGAAATATAAGAAGACCGACAAGCAGAGTCGGTTTTCTGCCTATTTTGTCACTCATGGCACCAAAAGGAACTTGAAAAATTGCTTGAGTAAGTGCATATCCGCCTACGACTATACCCACAAGTAGCGGTGTAGAGCCTTCAAGCTCAAGTGCATAAATTGAAATAACCGGTAAAACCAGAAACAGACCTAAAAATCTCAAAGAGAGAATTGCTGAGAGAGGAAAGACTTTTTTGAACATTGTGTACCTTAATATTATATAATGCGCAATTATATTGAAAAGATTGTTTACACTAACTTTTTAAATCAAGAAAACAAATGCTCAAAGTAAATTGTAAGGATTATAAGTGAGATTGATATTGGCTACGTCAAACAAAGGAAAAGTAAGAGAGATTAAAGCGCTTTGTGAAGATTTTGAAGTAATACCGTATAGTGAGCTTATGGATGAATTTGAAATCATCGAGGATGGGGCTGATTTTAAAGAGAATGCACTTATAAAAGCAAGAGCTGTTTTTAAGGCCTTAAATGAAGATGACATTGTGGTTATAGCAGATGACAGCGGCATAAGCATTGATGTTCTTGATGGCAGGCCTGGAATATACAGTGCCAGATATGCCGGCGAGAGTGCAACTGACAAAGATAATCTTTATAAAGTCATAGATGAGATAAAGGCAAAAAAAGTAGAGAGTTCACCCGCACACTATACCGCGGCGATAGCAATCGTGACAAAAAACAGCGAGTATGTTGTTCATGGCTGGATGTATGGAGAAGCAATCGCAAAAGCGGTTGGAGACGGCGGTTTTGGCTACGACCCTATGTTTATCCCGCTTGGATATGAAAAAACACTCGGAGAGCTTGATGACGAGGTTAAAAAGAGCCTCTCTCACCGTGCAAAAGCGCTTAGTTTGGCAAAAGTAATTCTGCAGACTTTGTAAGAGTGCTCAGTTAAAAATAACCAATAAAAGAATACCGAAGATTATACGGTAGATTCCAAATGCTACAAATGTAAACTTCTCTAAAAACTTTAAAAAGAGTTTTATCGTTAGATATGCGACTATAAAAGATGTGACAAATCCAACACCCAAAACGACAAGATTTGCCTCGGTGAAATCTTGATAATGCTTGAGTAAATCGTAAGCTGCGACAGCGCCCATTACGGGAAAAGCCAGTAAAAAGCTAAATTCCGCACTCGCTTTTCTGCTAAGCCCGACAAGAAGTGCGCCGATGATGGTTGAGCCGGCTCTGCTTGTTCCGGGGATTAGTGCGAATATTTGTGCAAATCCTATGACCATTGACTGTTTTATCGTAACTTTTTCTACGTTATAAACCGAGTTCGCATCTTCGTGAATAAAGAATTTCTCCACGATTAAAAAAATCACTCCGCCGATGATAAACATAATCGCGACAATGTTTATGCTAAAGAGCTCTTTTATCTGTGAGGAGAAGATAAAACCTATAACAGCCAAAGGCAAGAAAGCTATAAAAACCTTTGTCCATAAATCTATTTTTTTGATTGTAAATTTATCTTTGTAGTTAAAAATTACTGCCAAAATCGCAGAGAACTGGATAATGACTTCATACGCCTTGTTTATAGCATTTTGCTCTAGTCCCAAAAACTCGCTTGCAACTATAAGGTGTCCAGTGGATGAGATTGGCAAAAACTCTGTAAAGCCCTCTATTGCACCTAAAATTATCGAATCGAGTATGGTCATAAAAGCCCTTGAAAAAATATCTGTTTTGAATTTTTTGTTGCAATTCTAGCATAAAAATAAAGAGTCACTTTATCTTATTTGGATATAATGCGAGGTTTTAAATTATAATTTATCAGGAACTTTTACATGTTACTTTTTACGCCTGGACCTACTCCGGTACCTCAAAACGTTCGCAACGCAATGTCAGACGAGACGATGCACCACCGCACACCTGAATTTGAAGCTATTTTTGAAAAAACAAGAAAACATCTTTTTAACTTATTTAAGAGCGATGAAGTTGTAATGCTTGCTTCAAGCGGAACCGGTGCTATGGAAGCTGCCGTTATAAACCTTTGCCACAACACGCTTTTAAATGTAAACTCGGGAAAATTTGGCGAGAGATTTGGAAAAATCGCAACGGCTCATGGACTTAAAAATGTCACAATCAGCAATGAATGGGATACGCCAGCAAGCGTTGAAGAAGTTGTGGAAGCGGTAAAAAATAACCCAGATATAGATGCTATCGCCGTTCAGATAAGCGAGTCGGCAGGCGGACTTCGCCATCCTGTTGAAGCGATTGCAAAGGCGGTAAAAGAGGTTAATCCAAACATTATGATTATCGCTGATGGTATCACTGCTGTCGGTGTTGAAGAGATTGATGTTACAAACATTGACTGTCTCATAGCTGGAAGTCAAAAAGCTCTTATGCTTCCTCCGGGACTTGCAATTTTGGGACTAAGTAACGCAGCAATTGAGAAAATCGGCAAAGGCAGAGGTTACTACTTTAATCTTGCAACCGAGATAAAATCTCAAAGAAAAAACACAACCGCTTGGACAGCAGCTACGACTCTTACTATCGGGCTTTTGGAGATACTTGAGACTATCGAGAAAAACGGCGGGTTGGACAAGCTCTATGAAGAGACTGCAACAAGAGCAAATGCCGTTACTTCTGCACTTCAAGCCATAGGTCTGCATATCTATCCAAAAACTCCTGCACTCTCTATGACAACGATTGACGATGAAAACGCATCACAAATCAGAAAAATCTTAAAAACTGATTTTGGCGTAAATGTTGCAGGCGGACAAGACCACCTTGATGGTAAAATCTTCCGTATAAACCAGATGGGTCTCATCGCTCCTTATGAGATTTCATGGGTTGTAAACTCTGTTGAACTCGCTCTTGCAAAGTTAGGTCGCAGAGCGTATGACGGGACTGCAAACAGAGTCTTTAATGAAAAATATTTCAAAGTGGTTCAGTAATGATTTTAGAGCAAGTGTTTTCGGAGCAATTCGTTAAGGTTGGGGTATAAATGATTTTAGAACAAATGTTTTCACAGCAGTTTATGAAGGTTGGTAACTAGATGATTTTAGAACATGAGATTCCTAGCGGCTCAAAACTCTATTTTGGCAATAGCGCTAAGATAAAAAGAGAGATAGAAAAGGTTGCTAGTGATATTTTGTATGCTAAAGGATTTGAAGAGATAGTTACTCCGATATTCTCTTATCATCAGCACAAGAGTATCGCAAACGAGAAAGAGCTTATTAAAGTAAATGATGAAAAAAATAACTCAATCTCGCTAAGAGCGGACTCAACTATTGACGTTGTTCGCATAATCGAGAAGAGGCTTGGGCGCAATACGGAACATAAAAAATGGTTCTATATCCAGCCGGTTTACCGCTATCCCACAGATGAGCAGTATCAGATAGGTGTTGAGTTTATGGGTGAGAGCAAACTCTCCTCTGTTTTAAATATAGCGATAGATATATTTGACAAATTAGAGGTCAAACCTCTGATACAGATCTCAAACATGATGATACCAAAGCTTCTAGTTGAGATGTTTGATGAGTTAACCCTTGATGACTTTCGCCATGTAAATATAGAGAAATTTATAAACCTAAAGGTTGATTGGCTTGAGAAGCTTGTCTATCTTCAGCATCCTGAGCAGGTTGATGAGCTACTTGAGATTGTGCCTGCTCAAATAAGAGTGGAGCTTGAGAAGATGAAAAATCTATGTGGTGCAATAAGCTGCAACAATAGTGTTTTGGCTCCGATGTATTATGCAAAGATGCTCTACTATGATGAGCTCTTCTTTAGGGTAATAGAAAAGAATGAGGTGTATGCTAGAGGCGGAAGATATAAAAACTCAGAGCTAAGTTCTGTTGGTTTTGCAATTTATACAGATGTGTTAATAGAAACAAAAGCGAAGTAAAAGAGGATAATGATGAGAGCGGATTTAATAGTTGGTGTACAGTGGGGCGATGAGGGAAAAGGCAAGATAGTAGATAGGCTTGCAAAAGAGTATGACATGGTTTGCAGAAGCCAAGGTGGTCACAACGCAGGTCACACAATCTGGGTTGATGGCACAAGATATGCGCTTCACCTTATTCCTTCGGGTATATTAAACCCAAAAGCCATTAATGTTATCGGAAACGGAGTTGTTTTGTCTCCATCTTCGATAATAAAAGAGATGACGCAGTTTGAGGGTTTAGAAGGGAGACTTTTCATCTCGGATAAAGCACACTTAAATCTATCTTATCACTCTCTAATCGACCAAGCTCGCGAGAAGTTAAAAGGCGATAGCGCTATTGGAACGACAGGCAAGGGCATAGGACCTGCTTATTCTGATAAAATCAATCGTGTCGGCGTAAGGGTAGGCGAACTTCTAAATCCTATCAAGCTTTGTGACTCCGTAATGGGCTATTTTGAGCAAAATAGAGAGATATTTGATATCTTAAAGATTCAAACTCCAAACAAAAGCTCCCTTTTGGCAGAGCTTCAAGAGTACAGTGCTAAGCTCTCTCCGTTTATCACTGATACCACTCAGATGGTTTGGAGAGCGCTTGATAAAGAGAACAAGAGAGTTCTGCTAGAGGGTGCTCAGGGAACTATGCTAGACATCGACCATGGAACTTATCCGTATGTTACTTCAAGTTCAACTGTAAGTGCCGGAGCATGTACGGGTCTTGGTATAAATCCTAAAGATATAGGCAAAGTTATCGGTATCGTAAAAGCGTACTGCACACGTGTAGGTAACGGACCGTTTCCAAGTGAAGATTTGGGAGAAGATGGCAAGCTAATCGGTGAAAAAGGCCATGAGTTTGGTACAACTACGGGACGTGCAAGAAGATGCGGCTGGTTTGACGCTGTTGCATGCAGATATGCAAGCCGCCTAAACGGGTGTGACGAGCTCGCACTTATGAAACTTGATGTTCTTGATGGATTTAAAGAGGTAAAGGTTTGCGTAGCTTATGATTTAAACGGTGTAGAGATTGACTATCTGCCGGCAAATTTAAATGATGTAAAACCGATTTACAAATCGTTTAAAGGGTGGGACAAATCAAAAGGTGCAAGAACTTTTGATGCACTTCCAAAAGAGGCACAGGATTACATTAGAGTAATAGAAGAGATTACAAAAACAAAAGTAGGTATAATTTCTACATCGCCTGAGAGAGATGATACAATAATTTTATAAGGTTGCTTTTGTGAAAACTCGCTTTAGCCCATTAGTAAAAATCAAAAAAAACAGCATGCAAAACAGCGAGCAGGTTTTGCAAAAAGCAAACAGCAATTTAAACAGCGCTACAATGGCGCTTGAGCTCTCATATAACTCCCTAAAAGATGTTGAGCCGCCTAGCAGCGGTACCATGAGTGAGATGCTCGCTTCAAGAACACTCCTCTCTGCACAAAGAGAGCTTATATCTCATAATAAAAAGTGGGTCACATTTGCAGCCAATCAGGTAAATCAAGCAAAACAACAACTAAAACTTGATATGATTGAGCACGAAAAATTTCAATATTTAGAACTTCAAGAGATAAAACAAGAACTTCAAAAAAGAAAACTCAAAGAGGCAAAAGAGCTTGATGAGATAGCTTTAATGACATATACGGAAAAAAACAGATGATAAAAATACTTATAACAGCTCTTTTTACATTGACATCGGTAAATGCCTTGGAGACAAGCGACAAGCTATTTGAGTGTACGGAAATTTTCAAAGCAAGAAAGAGCGAACTTCTAGTAGAACTTGAGAGAATAGATGAGCAAAAACAATCCCTTAGCGCTCTTAAAACCGCAACAGAGGAACTTCTTGTAAAGCGAGAAGCAAAAGTCTCTCAGGATGAAGAGGCAGTTTTGAAAAAACTAAGCGAAATCACCTCCAAAGAAGAGTCCACAAAAAAGATGCTCAAAAAAAATGAAGAGATTTTAAAAGAGATAAAAAAGATAAAGATGGATAAGATGGCTCAGACTTTTGCGAAGATGAAAGCTGCAAATGCCGCAAACGTGCTCTCTGAAATGGACCCACAAGAGGCCGCGTCTATACTCTCCTCTCTAAAACCTGCAACCATAGGAACTATTTTGAGTAAAATGGATGCGCAAAAAGCTTCGGAACTGACATTAATACTGGCAAAATAACTTTTTTCTAATCGTAAACTAACCTTACTTATTGTAAAATGCCCAAATTTATTTAATACATATAAGGTTCATCGATGAAAATATCACTTAAAACTATACCTCATATAGCCAATAAGATCGCAATTGATTTAAATAAGAGTGGTGCTGTTACGATGACAAAAGGTCTTGAGCCTATCGCACAGGAGGCCCAAAAGATATTGATGCATGATGCCAAACAAGAGATGGCACTTGAAGAGAAGACTCATGAGATATGTGAAGAAAATGAAGAGCAGATAGAGTTTAATCTTGTTGACGAGAGACAGCTCTTTTTTATGATTAAGAAGAAATTAGCTCCGGAGTTTGGCGTTATTTTGAACTATGAAGAGCGCTATTCAGATATTTCTCATAAAATTTTGGATGAACTTTATGAAGAGGATTTGATCCACTTCGACGTAACTGAAAACCGCATAAAAAATATCATATATAATGCAATTACATCTTTCATAGCAGAGGCTTCAGCGCTTGACAACGCAATCATGGATAAAATCAGAACATACAAAAAAAGATATATCCCCGGAACTGACGAGTTTGATATATTGTATGAAAAACTTTATAGAGAAGAGATGATAAAAAGAGGTATGGAGTAGATGAGTATGAATGCAGTTAAAAAAAAGGCTTGGATTTATCTTGAAAACGGAACTTTTTTAGAGGCTAACAGCTTTGGTGCAGAGGATACTGTGGTAGGAGAGATAGTTTTTAACGTCTCTATGAGCGGATATCAAGAAATCATGTCTGACCCCTCATACGCAGGGCAGTTTGTAACGTTTACCGCACCTGAGATTGGAAATGTCGGCGTTAATGCTCAAGACATGGAGAGCAGTGCGGCTCATGCAAAAGGGATGATTGTTAGAAAATATCAAGAGCGCTACTCAAACTTTAGAGCAGAGGGCTCACTTGCTTCGTTTTTAAAAGAGCAAAAAGTTATGGGAATCTGCGATATCGATACAAGATACCTAACAAAAATGCTTAGATGTGAGGGTGCTATGATGATGGTAGCTTCCACTGAAGTAAGCGACAAAGCAGAACTTAAAAAGATTTTAGAAAACAGTCCTAGAATAGAGGATGTCAACTATATAGAGCAGGTCAGCACAAAGAAGGCGTACAAGCATACGCAGTCTACATATAACGACAGAGAGTTTAAATATGACGATGCACCGACTCCGCAGGCAAATGTGGTAGTTTTGGATTTTGGCGTAAAAACAAATATTTTAAATGAGCTGGTAAGCGCAAAGATGGGTGTTGAGGTAATTCCTAACAATTTTAGTGCGGATGAGCTTATAAAAAGATATAACGCTAAAGAGATTGACGGTGTCTTCTTGTCAAACGGACCTGGTGATCCGCTAGTGTTAAAAAATGAGCAGCGTGAAATTAAAAAACTAATTGACGCAAAAATCCCGATGTTTGGAATCTGTTTGGGTCATCAGTTGCTTTCAATTGCTCATGGCTATGACACATTTAAACTTAAGTTTGGTCACCATGGCGGAAATCAGCCTGTAAAAAATGTCAAAACTGGGTTGGTTGAGATTACGGCTCAAAACCACAACTACAATGTTCCTGATAACATTGTTGAGATTGCAACAGTTACGCATGTCAACCTTTTTGACAACACAATCGAGGGATTAAGATACAACAACTCTCCGATTTTCTCTGTTCAGCATCATCCTGAGTCTAGCCCAGGACCAAAAGAGAGCAGATATATCTTCAATGAGTTCTTGTCTTTAATAAAAAGATAAGGGCTTTGCTCCCAACATCTATCCCCATTATGTAACTCTTTTTTGTTAATTTAGTGTTAAAAGTAAACAAAGGATTAACTAATGAGTAAAATTTGTCCCAAAAATGTCATAAATTAAGAATTCTTAAACATTTATACTGTTAATATATCGTAGTTGATTAGTTTAATAAAGTTAGCAATGTTTAATTAGACTTAATTACTTTGAATCTTTAAGGAGGCTATATATGGAGAATCGTCCATTAGAGTACGACTATACAATTGCTAAGATGTTTATGCTTACGACCATCGCTTTTGGAATTGTCGGTATGCTCATCGGTGTAATATTGGCGTTTCAGCTTGCATTTCCGGGGTTAAATCTTATCTTGGGAGATAGTTTGGCTGAATATACTAACTTTAGTCGTCTTCGTCCGCTGCATACAGATGCGGTAATATTTGGCTTTACGCTTAGCGGCGTTTTTGCTACTTGGTATTATGTAGGTCAGCGTGTTTTAAAAGTATCAATGGCAGAGTCAAAGCTTTTGATGACTTTGGGCAAAGTTCACTTTTGGCTCTATGTAGCAGTTGTTGCTGCAGTGGTAGTTTCGCTTTTTGCGGGTGTAACTACTTCAAAAGAGTATGCTGAGTTTGAGTGGCCGATAGATATTGCGGTTGTAGTTGTTTGGGTTATTTGGGGCATGGGTCTTTTTGGTCTTATCGGTATTCGCCGTGAGAAATCACTCTATATCTCTGTTTGGTACTATATTGCTACTTTCTTAGGTATAGCAATGCTTTACCTTTTCAACAATATGGCAATACCTACAATGTTAGGAACATCTGCTGCAGGCGAGAGCGGCATAGGCGCATGGTATCACTCTGTTTCTATGTATTCAGGGACAAATGATGCGCTTGTTCAGTGGTGGTATGGACACAATGCGGTTGCATTTGGTTTTACTGTTCCTATAGTTGCGATGATCTACTACTTTTTACCAAAAGAGTCTGGTCAGGCAATCTACTCATATAAGCTCTCACTTCTCTCTTTTTGGGGATTGATGTTTGTTTATCTATGGGCTGGCGGACATCACCTTTTATACTCAACGGTTCCAGATTGGATGCAGACAATGGCTTCAATATTTTCAGTAATATTGATTCTTCCATCTTGGGGTTCTGCTATAAATATGCTTCTTACTATGAAGGGTGAGTGGCAGCAAGTTGCGGCATCTCCGCTTATTAAGTTTATGGTACTTGGTTCAACTTTTTATATGTTCTCAACTCTGGAAGGTCCAATTCAAGCGATTAAATCAGTTAACGCGATAGCGCACTTTACAGACTGGATTGTCGGTCACGTTCATGACGGTGTTCTTGGTTGGGTTGGCTTTATGATTATGGCTTCACTTTACCATATGGCTCCGCGTGTATTTAAGCGTGAGATTTACTCTAAATCGCTTATGGCTGCGCAGTTCTGGATTCAAACATTGGGTGTTGTTCTGTACTTTACTTCCATGTGGATTGCGGGTATTACGCAGGGTATGATGTGGCGTGCGCATGATGAGTTTGGTAACTTAGCTTACTCATTTATCGATACCGTAACAGTTTTACATCCTTACTATGCTATTCGCGGTGTTGGCGGACTTCTCTATTTAGTTGGTTTCTTGATGTTTGCGTATAACATCTATAAAACTATGACTTCTCGCCCTGTCGAAGAGCGTGAGCTACAAAATGCATCGCCTATGGGCGCTTAATAGAAAGGATTTAATATGTTTCATTGGTTAGAAAAACATCCGTTCTTTTTTGCGGTAGGTGTGTTTATAGTAATTGCGTTTGCAGGTTTGATAGAGATTCTTCCAAACTTTGCTCAAGCGTCTCGTCCGGTAATCGGTACGGCTCCATACTCTACACTAGAGCTTGCGGGTCGCCATGTTTACATCAAAAATAGCTGTAATGCTTGCCATTCACAGCTTGTACGTCCATTTAAGTCAGAAACTGACCGTTACGGTCACTACAGCTTAAGCGGTGAGTATGCGTATGATAGACCATTCTTATGGGGTTCAAAAAGAACAGGGCCTGATTTGATGCGTGTAGGTAACTATAGAACTACCGATTGGCATGAAAATCATATGAAAGATCCTTCTTCAGTTGTTCCCGGTTCAATTATGCCGGCATATAAGTGGATGTTTACGAACAAAGCTGATATTGATACTGCATTTGCAGAGCAGTTGACGGTAGCGCAGTACTTTTCGGTTCCTTACAATCAGCCTGTTCCTATGAAAGACGGCTCAACAAAAACCGTGAAGATGGGCCAGAGCGTTGCTGAAGCAAAAGAAATAGCTTTGGAAGAAGCAAAAGCAGTTGCGGCTGACATGAAAGACCAAGATGTAAAAGATGCGGTTGCTCGTGGCGAGATTCCTGAGATAGTTGCACTTATCGCATACATGAATAGTCTTAAGTAGAGGTTTGTAGTGGATATTGCGCAACTTCAGGCTTACGGATACTTTACATTAACTATCCTTCTTGTAATCGCTCTGTATAGTTATATCTACCATTTATACAGTGCAAAGAAGGATGTTGATGGGGTTGACTATGAAAGTTATAGTGATATGGCACTTAAAGATGATTTGGATGATGCTCCGGTGTCACCTAAGTCTGATGACGAGGCACACCTTGAGGGTGAAAAGAGAAATAGGAGAGATATATGAATAAGCTTTATCTTGGGGGAATTGTAGTAGTTATCGTAATGCTTGGCGCTACTTTTTTGTCGGTTGGAACAAGTAAAGGTGGTCTAAACAGCGATATAGTAAACATGTTGGCTATTGCTGGAGCGATTGCAATTTTTACTATTACAGTTTTCGTTGTAATTAAGTATGTTCGTCAAATGCAGGTAGATAGTGCGACCGGTGAACTTGCAGAAGAGAATTGGGATGGAATAGGTGAGTATAAAAACAGTGTTCCTACCGGTTGGGCTGTTATGTTCTTGCTTACAATGGTATGGGGTATGTGGTACTGGACGATAGGTTATCCGGTAAATGCATATTCGCAAATCGGTGAGTATAACGAAGATGTTGCGGCTCATAACATTAAATTTGAAGCTCAATATAAAGAGATTACAGGTGATAGACTTGTAGAGATGGGTGAGTCTGTTTTCTTGGCAGAGTGTAAAGTTTGTCACGGTATCAATGCTGATGGAATCGATGGAAAAGCAGCTAATCTGAATAAAAGAATAGACGCAGCTTCAGTTAAATATGTGCTTGAAAAAGGTTCAAATAATAAGCTTATGGGTATGGAGATGTCGATGCCTGACAGGAACGGTCTTTTCAATGCAACAACTGGTGCTTTGATTACGGATGCTGAGATAGATACAGTTGCTGCATATGTAGCAAACGGCATGAGCGGAGAGGGTGCAGATATTTTTGCCGGTGCATGTTCTATGTGTCACGGAGCGGATGGCAAAGGTATGGAGTTTGTTGCGCCAAATATCGCATCATATACACCTGCACTTGTTAGCACTGTTCTTACTCACGGCAAAAAAGGTCTTATTGGTGTTATGCCTAAGTTTGATAGACTTAACGATAAACAAAAAGAAGCTGTTGGTGCATATATCACCAGCATAAGCAAATAAGGAGTCAGGTATGAATGAGAACAGAAGTATATTTTCTCTTGATGGAATAACTGGCATGTTGATTGCGACCGTGTTGCTGCTTGTTATTTTGGCTGGATTGACTGTTTGGGCGATAAATGTTCAAACCACGAGCGCAGCAAATTTTTACGATATTAAAGATGAACATCTTATACAAATGAAGAGCGCTGATAACGCTAAGCATTTGGTAGATGTGAAGTAAAGGGGTATAAAAATGGAAAAAATCATTGCATGGGGCCTTGTGATAATGGCTCTTTATACACTTTACGCGGTATTAACGCCAAATCATCTTTTTATTGGTTAGGGAAATTTCATTGAAGTTTTCAAGAGGGCTCTTTGCCCTCATCCTCACACTTTTTTTTCACACTTTGCTATCGGCACAATATTTATATAAAGATGAACTAATCTTCAATCCGGCATTCAACGCAGAAGTTGAAAAATTGGGCTCTGAACTTCATCAAAAAACAGGAATAGCTTTAAGACTAGTAATGCTCAAAGAGTTGCCAAACAAGATGAATATAGTAGAGTACGAAAAAGAGCTCATGAAAGAGTTTAGCGAGCCTACCATTTTGCTTACATTTTCCGAGATGGACTCCAAGGTAGATATTTTGGCAAATGAGCCATCTTTATATGAATATTTTGACAAAAAACAAGTTTTAAGCCCTGTCTCATCAGCTGTTCAGGCATTTGTTATAGCACTTCTAAATATGGATTTTAGCGATATGAGCAGCGGTGGGACAATCTTGCCTCTTTTGGCACAAAAAGCCAAAGAGGGCGAGGTTTTGGGCAAATACTCAGGCTCAATGTTTAATGGCTATGCAGATATTGCCGAGCAGATAGCCCAGAGCAAGGGAGTTATGCTTGAAAATGCCGTCGGAAACGCGAATCAGAATAGCATTTTGCTTGTAAAAGTGTTATTCTACGGTTTTATCCTTTATGGTATATTTCTTTATATTAAAAGAAAACTTTATCTAAGGAAGCAAAAAAATGAATTTAAGTAACGGTAGAATTTGGCCTTACGCAATCGGTGCTTCAATTATTTTAATATTCGGCGCGTGTGTAGCTACGGTAATAGTTGCAAATACGCTTCCGGTTGAGAAAAGCGACACTTACATGATGGATTATCATGACGCTGATGCACAAGCAAACGATATTTTAAATGCTACGATTGAGTTTAATAAAAATTATAAAATAGAGTATATGCCATCTGAGTTAAAATCAAATGGCGGCGTTATTAAATACAGAGTAAGCGATTTGAATGCAAATCTTATAAACAACGCAGAGATAAAAGTAGTCGTAACAAGACCAAATAACCACAAACATGACCAAGAGTTAAGTAACCCAAAAGTTCAAAACGGTATCTATACTTTTGACCCTATTACGCTTCCGCAAGAGGGTAGATGGGATATCATGGCAAAAGTAAGCGTAGGCGAAGAGCATAGATTTTACAATGTAAAAGCAGATACTAGGACAAAAGAGGTTTTTGAGTACTAAGCGGCAGCAAAATAGATGCTGCCTTTTTTTAGTGACCTAGTGTTTCATGAACTCTGTATGTAGAGAAGATTCCCGTAGGCGTCATGATATTTTCTATCGTTTTAACTAGCTCCAGCGTCTCATCATCATAAACTCTGATTTTATTCTCTTCCCAATCACTAACAAAAACATAATCCCCATCCGCATCAGGTTCAGGGTGGAGTGTATATGTTCCGTCTGTAATTCTTTTAACGACTGCAAACGGTGCCTCTTTTTCATGTACTGTTATCTCATTTTGTGCTGGCTCAAACATTGTGTCAAACCATACGTACTTCATATTTGGCGTTGTTCTTGGATCCATCCCTCCTGCGGTTGCGCTCACACTTCCAACAATCTCAAGTGTATTTGAGTCAAAAATGGTATTTTTTCCCTCTCCCATGTGAACAACGCTCGCAAGCTCTCTCCCAGAAGCACTCCATGAAGCTGCAGAACCCGGATGTGGCAGGATACCCGTATTCATTTTTGCTTTTATCTGCATTGTTTGTGTGTCGATTGCCGCAAGATGATCATGAGAGGCAATAAAAAATGTAGTATTGTCATTGGACAAAAAGCCGTCATGAAGCATCTCTCCGACATCGGTTGTTTTGGTTATGGCAAAAGATGGGTCGTTGTAGTTTATCTTCCAAACTTCACCGCCCTCTTTAAGCGCTATCAAAAATACACCCTCCATGTCATTGACGGAACAGACTCTTGAGTTGATATCGCTAATGTTAATATATTTTACAAGTTCAAGCGTCTTTGCATCTAAAATGACCGCCGCTTTTGGAACATAGAGTCCGGCAATAATATATTTGTTGTCATTTGAGATTGCAATTCCTCTTGCATCTATTCCGACTCTGACTTTGGTTACGGGTTTGAGTGAATATAAATCATATCGGTAGAGCCAGCCGTCTCTTCCTAGATTGTAGGCAAATCTTCCGTCGTTGCTAAATGTATATCCATGCGCTCTATAGCCTGAGTCAAATCTTCCGACCAAAGAGAGCGTATCTCCGTCAATGATGGCAATTCTTGAGTAATTACTCTCTGTTACAAGAAGCAGGTCCTCAACTCTATGCTCATGTGTGGGTGAACTTGGCAGTAAACTCTCTTCTACGAGCGTTACTCTTGAGGCACTTATATCGTTCTCATCCCATTTGTATAAATCATGAGAAACTCTTTCATACCATGCGTCCGTCTTTGAACCATAGGAGCTAAAATCTTTTGCAAGAATTTCCTCGTCTATCTTTTCATATACATTAGTCACGGGTTTTAAAATCGTATCTCTTCCATATATATAACTCTGTTCATCAACTATCACTTTGTAGGCTTTGTTAAGTTCAAGCGCTCTTGCGGGCGATGGAGAGAGCAGAGTGGAGATGTCATCATGCAGCGTCTTAATTGCATCAGATTTTAAAATTCCCTCCGCATCAAAAAACTTCTCTATTGCCTCGCTGTTTTCTCTAAACTCATCCGCTGCACCCGCAGTATCAAGATAGGCGCTGTACTCATACGAACCATCAGCTAAAATCTGCTCTTTAATCCCTTTATACCCCTTTTGGCTCCAATGACTCCACCCTTTTTGAAAACTTTGCGCATCAAATTTTCTCTCAAACGCAAATGTTCCGTCATGTGTCGCACTAATTCCGCTGTGGCATCCAACGCAGTTGAGGGTCTCTTCGTATGTTTGAGGACGCAAAAACCCATCTTTGTCTTCTATGAAACCTTGATAACTCCACCCAAGACCGCCAACTAGACCGCTCTCTGCATTTCCCTCCACTGCTCTTAGTCTATCGGGAAAATCATCTTTCTCTTTTGTCTCTGCCATAGCAACATTTGAGAGTTGCGGATAGCTGCTCCAGTAATTTTTCTTTGAGTAGCGCAGCTCTTTTAGGCGATTTGAGAGTTTTGTGTTGTTTTGATCATCAAAATCAACATAACGGACGGTATGTAAAAATTCAGTTCCCTCAGGGTAAAGCCCCGGCGCTATATGAATGTTATTGTTTATAAGCTCCTCTTTTGCCGCACCTACATACAACATGGAGAAGTCATAAAACTTCACGCCGTCATGTTTTGGAACAATCCAGTTGTAAACAACCTCGTTTGCAGTGTCAAGAACTCCGTTTTGGTTGAGATCCACACCGTAAATATTCTCATCAACTGCATCAATAGCAATATTTTCTCTCTTGATAAGCGCTTCTGCTATAGCAAGATTTATTTTATAAGCGGTGATATCTTCCGCTCCGCTTGCATTTTTTCTAAAAGAGTTACTAAGTCTTATGAGTACATCATCCGTTGAGCCGTTTGTAGGCCAAAAAGTTCCCAAAAATGGGTAGTAAGCAAATGCTCTCCAACCTGTATAAGTTCCATTGTACTCTCTGTCAAACCCTTCATCATCAAAGTTAAAGTAACAATCAGGCGTATATCCGCTCCATTTTGAGTCATTGTCAAAATCCCAAGCTTGCGGAAGGTTTTGGAGTGTTTTTGCAAGAATGATAGAGCCATTTGCATCAAGATAGTTATTTGTTCGTATATAAGAGAGGATGGTATCATCGCTTATTTGCGTTCTTTGTGCACTTTTGTCTTCAAAGAGATTTTTCCATCTGTTTGTAAGTGCGTACTCTGCAAACTCATAGCTTGTCTGAAGCTCTACATCATCTGTGTAGTTTGGCTCTTTTGCATCTGTGTGGCAGCTGTAGCATGGGTTTAAGATGGCTCCGTTTCCACCCTCTTTTTTTGTGTAGCACTGTGAGGGGATATATGCCGCTTCATTGTTTATGATAGTTCTTGAAGTTGTTGCAACAAAAGTTTGCTCTCCTGCTTGGTACGCTCCCACTTTTGTAAAAGCGTATGAGGTTGTGTCGCTGCTCTCTTGTGTTGGTGTGGATGTCGCAGCGTTATCATCACCGCCTCCACAGCCTGCAATAACAGAGATAAGTGCCAACGAGAGCAGTGCAGTGCTCTTTTTTGAAATCTTCATATAGCTATCCTAACTTGATTTTTTAGATTTATACAGCTTCACTATTACAAAATAGAAACACAAAGGAGACAAAATGTTGTTTTTTGGTAATCAAAAAGAGTCGCTACTGAAATCTTCAAAATATACAATAGCGCTGAAATTTTAATCAAAGTAAGGAATTTGTATGAAAAGAACATGGTTATCGATAGCAGCGGCTACGGTTTTAGCAATAGCATTTACGGGATGTGGAAGTGATGATGACAGTGTTGCAGTTGCAACAAATCCACAAGAGACATTAACTGGAATTGAATCTGTTGCTTTTACACCTATAGCAACGCCTTCAACGGAGGCTGAAAAAATTGTACACCAAAATACAAAAACAGTAACGATTGACGGTGTTGCAAAATCTATAGATTACTCTATGATTATGGCTACAGGTCATGTTGATAACGGTGAGATTTTTGGTCAGTCAAAAGATCAAAATGATCAGCCTATTACGTTCGCTGACGGAAGTCCTTATGTTTGTAACGGGACAAACGACGGTGTCGGTTCAGGACTTGACTTCTCTTCAATTCTTCAAGCTAACGGTAAACTTTACATGGTAAGTCAGTTTGAGTGCCAAATAGGTTCTATGTATAAATTTGAACTTAATCAAGATACTGCAACGGGAGCGCTTACTCCAAAAACAGGATCGCTCGAGTTTATCAGCCAAAAAGATGATTTCGGCGGATTTGTTCACTGTGCAGGTCAAGCAACACCGTGGAACTCTCACTTAGGCTCTGAAGAGTATGAAACTGATGCGAGATTTGTAGAAGAGAATGCAGGCGCTGACGGGCTAACAGGAAACAAATATTATGATGAGACTGCAAAATTCTTTGGCGGAGATGCTACAAAACTTAACCCATACTTTTATGGCTGGTCTCCAGAAGTAAAAATCGGTGCAGACGAGAAAGCTCAATATACAAAACATTATTCAATGGGAAGATTCTCTCATGAGTTAGCTTATGTTATGCCTGATGAAAAAACTGTTTATATGTCGGATGACGGAACAAACGTTGGTCTCTTTATGTTTGTTGCAGATACTGCAAAAGATCTTAGCGCAGGAAAACTTTACGCTGCAAAACTAACACAAACAAGCGCAGATAACGGCGGTGCGTTTAACTTGAACTGGATTGAACTTGCGCACTTAAACGATGCAACGGTAAAAGCAGAAGTTTCAAAAATGCCGAAATTCTCATCTCTTTTTGATGCAGTTGACCCTGTAGACGGAAACTGTGAAGCAGGATATAGCTCTATAAATACTTCAGCAGGACATGAATGTCTTAAAATCAAAAGCGGTGTAGATGAGAGTATCGTAGCTGCACTAGAGACAAGAAGATATGCAGCTATAAAGGGCGCTACAACGGAACTTAGAAAAGAGGAAGGTATCTCTTTTGATCCGGTTCGTAAAAAACTCTATGTTGCTATGAGTCAAATAGGCAAAGGTATGTTAGACGATCCAAGCGGAAAAGATTTAGGCGGATATAATGACATAAAGCTTGCAGAAAATAGTTGTGGAGCAATTTATGAACTTAGCATCAATGACAACATGGTTGCAACAGATATGGCTGCTGTTCTTTTAGGGGAGCCTATAGCGGAGGATGCAAACGGAAACGAGTGTCATCTTGATAAGATTTCAAATCCAGACAACGTTACTATGATTCCGGGAACTGATATCTTGACAATCGGTGAAGATACAGGCAGTCATGAGAACAATATCATCTGGGCGTTTAATACGCAAACAAAGCAACTTGATAGAATTTTTGCAACTTCAAGAGGAGCAGAGACGACATCACCTTTCTGGTACACAAATGTAAATGGATGGGGATATATGACTGCAGTAACGCAACACCCGGATACAGATACTGTTGAAGCAGGACAATCAACAATAGGT
Organism: Sulfurimonas sp.; assembly: GCA_041652055.1. Taxonomy (GTDB): domain Bacteria; phylum Campylobacterota; class Campylobacteria; order Campylobacterales; family Sulfurimonadaceae; genus Sulfurimonas. The sequence continues at coordinate 37,613 of JBAZIE010000013.1, forward strand.
ATCCTAGGGCCTGTAAAATTTAAATAGAGTTCTTTTGTAGCTCATCTCTTTTTGCGCCTCTCTTTGGAGGCGCTATTTCTAACTAAATCAAAAGTTTCTTCAAAAAGTGCGTTATAATTAGCCTATGAATGAACTCTTAAGCGTCCTCCCCTCAACTCGTGCAATCAGGCAAAAACTCTTACATGCAGAGGGTGCTACTCTATTTTTGCCAAACTTTACGACTATGAGCGATTTTATCTCAAAGCTCTGCATAGTAAAAGATTTTAAAACGCTCGATGAAGACAGCAGAGTTTTTCTTCTTCTTGAAGCAAGCGACTTTAAAAATTTTAAAAACCTCCAAATCCAGCGAAACTTCTTCACATTTACAAAAAACTCATCATATATATTTAGATTTTTCGAGGAGCTGAGTGCTGAGATGTATGACATAAGAGCACTAGGCACTTCGGACATCTACGGAGAGTATGAGGAGCATATATCAATACTTCAAGAGTTATACGCGAGATATGAGCAGCTCTGCAGTGAGAAAAAAGTGCTTGATAAGATATTTCTGCCAAAGCTCTACACTTTTAACGAAGAGTATGCAAAAAGCCATAAAAATATTGAGCTGCATGTAGAGGGGCATCTTACAAATTTTGAACTCTCTCTTTTAGAGAAATGCTGCGAGTTTAGCAACGTGGATATACTCTTTAGCGCGAGCAGATTTAACACTAAAATGCAAAAAAAGTTATTGGAGTTGGGCGCTAGGCTTGAAGTGGGGTATAGATATAAAATCTCGCTAAACACAAACGCTATACTTCAAAAAGAGAGAATTCTAGAGAACAAAAATGTAACATGTGAATCTTTTGGCGAGGCTGTTTTGCAGGCGGCATTTGTCAAAAAGAAGATATATGACTTTATCAAAAAAGGGTATGCGCCAGAGAATATCGCGGTTATTTTGCCCGATGAGAATTTTGCAAATATATTAAAGAGATTTGACACCAAATCAAACTTCAACTTTGCGATGGGCGAACCGTTTAGCACGACTTATTTGTATGAGAAACTAAATGCTACATGTAAGTTTATCGAGCAGGATTCCAAAGAGAATGAAGCACGACTAGAGAGATTCGGGGATGAGTTTTACGCGCCGCTTCGCTCTATATATGGCAAAAAGAGCCAAGATGTAGATATTCTGGAGTTTTTAAACAGATACAAAGAGGGTTTTGCTTCCAAAAAAGAGATAAAGATTTTTGAAGAGGAGCTTTACGGCTTTAAAAATATTCTCCCATATATGAGAGATATGAGCGTGAGGTCACTTTTGTCTGTTTTTCTCCAGAGGCTCGCAGAGAGAACCCTTGATGACGTAAGAGGCGGAAAGATAACCATTATGGGCGTTTTAGAGACACGTTCAGTAGAGTTTGATGCGGTGGTAATCGTTGATTTTAGCGACTCAAACGTTCCAAAAAAGAGCGATAAAGATATGTTTTTAAATACGCATGTTAGAGAGATGGCAAACCTGCCGACTATGAGTGATCGGGAAAATCTTCAAAAACACTACTACGAGATGTTGATAAATAAAAGCAAAGAGGTTGCGATATCGTTTGTAAAATCCAAAGAGAGCAGCGGGTCTAGGTTTTTAAAACAGCTGGGCATAAAAGAGCAAAACAGACACAACGAGGCGGATTATGCAGGGGTGCTTTTTGAGAGAACTTCTTGCGCCAAAATAGAAGATGCTGATATCGTTTTGGAGTACAGTTTCAGGGGCAAAACACTCTCTGCTACAAAGCTGAAAACTTTTTTAACATGTAAGAGAAAATATTACTACAAATATGTCAAATATATAGAAAATCACGAGATTCCAAAAGATATGCCAAAAGAGCATGAGATCGGCTCCGCCGTGCACAGCGCGCTCAAAGAGTTGTATGCCCAGAGAAGCTTTTATGAGAGTGCCGAGGAGCTTAAACGTGATTTGGATGCAGAGCTTAAAAATGCCTGCGGAGATAGCGAGCTTGAAGATTATCTTATGGCGATGCAAGCTAGACGCATGGACGCCTTTTGCCAAAACGAGGTGAAGAGATTTGCCGATGGATGGAGAGTGGAGCAGTGCGAAGCGAGCGTGCAGAGCGAGTTCGCTGGAATGACGCTCGGCGGGCAGATAGACAGGGTGGACAAAAAAGGCAGCGAGATATATGTGCTTGACTACAAAACCGGCTCCTACCCGCTCTACACCGAGAAAAATTTTAGCGAGGCAACGGACTTTCAGCTGGAGTTTTACTATCTTTTGTCCCAAAAATTCGGCAATGTTGCTGGGTGCGGCTACTATGACCTAAAAGAGTCAAAAATAGTGGATGAGCCGTTTTTACAAGAGAAGTTGGCACTTTTGCGCTCGCATATAAAAAATTTGCTAAACATTGAAGATGTGAACTTTAGCAGATGTGAAGATGTTAAAAACTGCCAGTTTTGCGACTATAAAATAATGTGTGGAAGAGAATAGGAATGGCTAATCAAAGTGATATAAAAAAGTATTTAATGGAGGGAGAGCACTCTTATTTAAATCAAGAAAATCGCAATGGTGAGATACTTATGTTAAGCGGAGTTTGGGGGAGTGGAAAAACACATTTTTGGAAAAACGAAGTAGAGAAAGAGCTTATTGGAGAGTTGAAAAAGAAAGATAAAAGTTATGTTTTTATTAGTCTCTATGGTAAAGACTCTATTGAGGAGTTACAAAATGAGATATATCAACTTTCCTATAACTTTTCTATAGAAGGCAGTAGTGATATTATAAGTTCGGCTTGTTCAGTTTTTACAAAAGTAACTAGTTTTATGCCAAAAATTTCTGTTTTTGGTATTGAAGTTGAATTGGATAAGAGTGCTGCAAAAGTTCAAGCTGAGAAAATTAAACAGCAGATAGAAAAAGGTATAAGCAAATTGATGAATGGTGGAGTTATTTGCTTTGATGATTTTGAGAGAAAGTCGTCTAAAATAGACTTAAATGACTTGTTTGGTTTCATAACTAACTTAACGGAAGTGTTTAAAACAAAAACTATCATCATTACAAATCAAGAGTTTTTTAAAGAGAGAGACAGCGAAGTATTTAGCAGGATTAAAGAGAAGAGCGTAAATAAATTTTTACTTTTAGACCCTACGGTAGATGAGTTGTTTGAAACAATATATAAAGAAAAATATAGAGCTTTGGATGCTTACAAAAAAGAAGTTTTAAAAGCTATAAAAATAACAGAAGAGAAAAATGCAAGAATATATATTCAAGTGTTAGATAATTGTTTGAAGTATAAAAGTCATGTGAAAGAAAAGAGTGAAATATTTCTTCTTGTTTTAATCACTGTTATATTTGTAAAATATAATCTCATCTTTAGAATGGGAAATATCAAAGTGGGAGGTGGTATAGCTAGTCATGATCAATTCTTACCGAATTATGCAGAGATTATCCCTGGGGCTATAGTAAATAAAATTGCTTTTAAATTAAGTAGTCCAAAAGTTATTAAAGCTACCTTCATAGATAAATTAAAAAGAAGTATAGAACAAAAAAATGAAAATAAAAAAGAAGAAAATCTAAAAGAAGATTTCCTGTTTATAGAAAATAATCAAGATATGTTGTATCAGATATATAAATATAATGTAGAAACAGAATACTTTAAAGAAGAGGATACAGAGTTAATAGAAAAGCTAAATAACTTTGTAGAAAGCGGCATATTAGTGGATGAAAATGTTCGTAAATAAAATAGATATATGAAAAAGCAATCCTATAAAGAATAACTTAAACCAAAGGTAAAAAGCAACATGAACAACATTGTAACTGACAATCAAGCTATCCAAAACAAAATCTTTGCCGTTAGAGATTTGCAGGTAATGCTTGATGCAGAGTTGGCGGAGCTTTACGGTGTTGAGACAAAAAGAATCAATGAGGCAGTAAGAAATAATCCAGATAAATTTCCTAGCGATTTTTACTTTGAATTGAGTAAAGAGGAAGATGAGATCTTGAGGTCGAAAATTTCGACCTTTAAAGAAAGCTTAAAAAATAGAAAATACTCATCTAAGGTGTTCACAGAACAGGGTGTGTATATGTTGGCAACTATACTCAAAAGTAAAATAGCTTCGGATATTACAATATCTATTATACGAACTTTTGCACAAATGAGAAAGTTAATAAATGACAATAGTTTATTATTGTCGCAATTCAAAGAGTTAGAAAAACGCCAACTAAGTTACGAGATAAAAACTGATGAGAAACTTGATAAAATTTTTGAAGCGATAGAGGCTACTGAGATAAAACCATCCCAAGGTATTTTCTATGATAATCAAATTTTTGATGCGTATGCTTTTGTCAGTGATTTGATCAAAAGTGCAAAAAATACAATAACTCTTTTTGACAATTACATAGACGAATCGGTTTTAACACTGCTAAGCAAAAACCAAACAGTAAAAATAACTATCCATACAAAAAATATCTCAAAACAGCTTAAGTTGGATGTAGAGAAATACAACAGTCAGTACAACCCAATAGAACTTAAAAAATTTGACCTTTCACATGACAGATTTCTACTGATTGATGACGAAGTCTATCAACATAGGAGCATCTCTGAAAGATTTAGGCAAAAAGTGGTTTGCATTTTCTAAAATAGAGAAAGCAAGCTTTGAGATAATGGAGCGGTTGAAGTGAGAAGTCTGGCACAAAATAAATATATGCAAAATGGGCAACTATCAGTTGCACAAAGTTTTTGGATTTATCAAGATAATCTTATAAATATACTTAGGGGAGGTAAAATAAAAATGAACCTGCAAGAAAATGAGTTTAAAAGCTTTGTAAGCGATATAAAGAACAGAATTTTAAAAGGACAATATGAAGCACTTAAAAGTGTCAATCAAGAGCTTATAAGTTTGTATTGGGACATAGGCAAAAATATAGTTAAAAAACAAGAAGAATATGGATGGGGAAAGTCTATAGTGCAAAATCTATCAGAGGAACTACAAAAAGAGTTTGTAGGGATGAAAGGTTTTAGTATTCAAAATCTTTGGAATATGCGACAATTTTATTTAGAATATAAAGAAAATGAAAAACTCCAACCACTGGTTAGAGAAATTAGCTGGACTAAAAATGTAGTTATTTTTCAAAAGTCTAAAGATGAGCTTGAGCGAGAATTTTATATTGGTATGACCAAAAAATTTGGTTGGACAAAAAATGTTTTGATACATCAAATTGAAAGTAAATCATATGAAGCATTTTTAATAAATCAAACAAATTTTGATAAAACAATGGTAGAAAAATATAAACATCAAGCAGTATTTGCTGTAAAAGATGAATATAGCTTCGATTTTTTAGAGTTAAGCGAACAGCACAATGAACACGAGTTAGAGATGGGACTTATAAATAAAATAAGAGAATTTTTAGCACAAATGGGAAGTGATTTTAGTTTTATAGGCAATCAATATAAGATAGAAGTAGATGATGAAGAATACTTTATAGATTTACTTTTGTATCATAGACGGCTTAAATCACTCATAGCAATAGAGCTAAAAATCGGTAAGTTCAAGCCTGAATATGCGGGGAAAATGAACTTTTATCTATCTGCGTTAAATGAAAAAGTAAAACTAGAAGATGAAAACCCATCTATCGGCATCATAATATGTAAAGAAAAAAAGAGAACAACCGTTGAATATGCCCTAAAAGATAGCAATCAACCAATAGGAGTTGCTACATACAAACTTACAGAAATCTTGCCAAAGAATTTTGAAAATCTATTGCCAACACCACAGCAAATAAGTCAAAAGTTACAAATACTTTTAGGTGAGGAAAGAGATGATAAATAAAATCATAGATAACAAAGTTATTTAGAACTTTTTATAAAATATATCCACAAATTCAACAGACACTGTCTGACAAATTTATTGAAGGAAGAAAAATGAGTGAAGAAGAAAAAAACAAAAACAATCCGTTGCATGGTGTCAATCTGCAGCATATTTTAGAGACTTTAGTTGAGCGTTACGGGTTTAAAGAGCTGGGGAACAAAATAGACATCAGATGTTTTTTGATAAACCCGACCATAAGTTCATGTTTGAAGTTTCTTAGAAAAACACCGTGGGCGAGGGCAAAAGTGGAAGAGTTGTATATCAGAGAGTGTAAAAACAGCTAGGCTAAAATAATAAATGGAGATATTGTGTTCATAAATAACCTAGCCTACGAGGCGAGTGCGGGAAGCGGAAAGACATTTATGCTTGTTGTGCGTTATCTTAGCCTGCTTTTTAAGGGTGCTGAGCCCTCAAAGATACTCGCACTAACTTTTACCAACAAAGCCGCAAACGAGATGCAGGAGAGGATAGTTCAAACTTTAGAGGAGCTAGAATTCAGAGGCGAGCTTGATGAGATAGCCAAGGTTACCGAGCTTCCAAAAGAGTACCTGCTTGCAGAGCGCAAAAGAGTTTTAAATGAATTTTTAAATGCTCATACGAAGATAATGACGATTGACAGCTTCTTTACGAAGATTCTTAGAAAATTCTCACTCTACGCCTCTTTGATGCCGGACTTCTCAACGTTTAGTTCACAGCATGAGCTAAAACTTCTCTCGCGATTTTTAAAAGAGGTGAGCGTGGCAGGCAAAAAAGAGACGCTCATTACGCTCTCCTTGCAGTCAAACAAACGCCTAACCGATATATTTGAGCTGTTGGATGAGTTTTATATCAAGTTTGCCGAGTTAAAGCATATCGGGTTTAAAAAGCAAAACGCCACGCAGTTTGAGCAGGAGGCGCTCTCATGCATAGCGGAGCTAAAAAAAATCGTAACTTCCTGTAAAGCGGCTTCAAGCACGGCTATCAAGGGTGTGAGTGCAGAGAGTTTTGAGGAGCTTTGCGAAAAGGCGTGGCTGGAGAGGGAGAGCCTCAATTACAGCACATTTTCAAAGTGTTATGTTGCTGAGATGGATGATTTGCTCTTTAAGATAAAAGAGGCGATAAAAGAGCAAAACAGGGCAAAGGAGCAGAACTTCTTTTTTGCCATTAAAGAGCTTGTGGATATCTATGCAAAGAGTAAAAAAGCGCTCTATATGGATGACAGTGAGCTGAGTTTTAGCGACGTAACCTATCTTGTATATGAGATTTTAAACCTGCTTGATGACAGCGAGTTTTTGTACTTTAGGCTGGATTCGCAGATAGAACATATGCTTCTTGACGAGTTTCAGGACACCAGCATTTTGCAGTATGAGATACTAAAGCCGCTTATAAATGAGATAACCTCGGGCAAGGGCATTTTTGACAACGGAAGTTTCTTTTTTGTCGGGGATGTGAAGCAGTCTATCTATAGATTTCGCGGCGGGGTGAGCGCTCTTTTTGACACCGTAAGGGATGAGAACAACACGCATGTAGAGAAGCTTTTGACAAACTATCGCTCACAAAAAGAGGTCGTCGAGTTTGTAAACAGCACTTTTAAAGAGAAGATAAAAAACTACACTCCGCAGCTCTCTAGGACTGAGGCGAACGGCGGCTACGTTGAGGTCACTAAAAACGATGAGCTGCTCCAAGAGATAGTAAATCAGGTTAAGAGGCTTCTTGATATGGGAGCAGATATTAACGAGATAGCCGTTCTTTGTGCAACAAACAGCGACGGCATAGAAGTAGAAGGGGCTCTGCATGCGCAAAACATAGAGGTTGTGACGGAGACGACAACAAAGCTTATAAACCAAAAGAGCATAAAAGCGCTGCTGGAGTATCTGAAGTATCAATACTTCGGGCAAGATATCTACATGTACAATTTTTTCTCCCTTATTTCGCAGGATGTACGACCTATAAAGAGGGTAGATTTTAACAAGGTAGAGATTTTAGATGTAGTAAAAGAGGCAGTAGAGGAGTTTAAACTCTTTAGCGGGGATTTTAATATTATCAGATTTTTAAACGCAATAGCAGGGTACTGCGACATTGAAGCTCTTCTTTTTGAGTATGAGAGGATGGATGTGAGTGCGGCTGCTTCTGAGCTTAACGGTGTGAGAGTGCTTACTGTTCACAAATCAAAAGGGCTGGAGTATGAACATGTCATAGTCATGGACAGGCTAAAAAAAGCTCCACCGTCTCGCGATGCTATTATTTATGAGTATGACGGTATCGCGCTCAAAAATATCTACCTTCGTATAAAAGGGAGAGACTCGGTTGACGCGCAATACGCAAAGGCCCTCCTAAAAGAGAAAGCTCTGGTGAGAGAAGACAGCCTGAATGCCCTATATGTGGCATTTACAAGAGCAAGAGAGAATCTTATAATTGTTCTAAAGTCAAAGGACTCAATGTTTGATATTTTGGATTTGGCGCCAGAGAGATACGGAAAACTAGCATGTAAGAAAAACTCTAATAAAATCAGCGATAAAACTGATTTTCATGCTTTGGAGTACAAAGAGCTTTATTACGGAACGCAGAGCGATATTTTAGCGGTTGAAAAAGAAAAAGAAGAGGATATTAAATCCATAAACTTCGGCATCGCAATGCACTATATGCTTGAGATGTTAGGCGAGTTTACCTCGGTCGTGCCTGACGCGAAAGAGCAGCATATAAAAAACGCAAAAGATATGATGATAAACAAATATGGACACACGCTAGAAGAGGTTGAGATAGAAGATATAGAAAATAGGGTAAAATTACTTTTACAAAACGAGGAGTTTATCTCTTTGGTTAGTGGTGAGTGTTATAGAGAAAAAGCGCTAAGATACAAAAAAAATCTTAAGTACATCGACCTTTTGGTAAAGGGTGAGAATATTTGGAGAGTAATTGACTACAAAAGTGCGCTCTCACACTCGGCAGAGCATTTTGCTCAGGTTACTTTTTACGTGAATGCGATAAGAGAGATAACGGGCGATGAGGTCAGCGGACATATCTGTTATCTCCTAAAAGACGATCTAAAAATTGTTCATATATAATATTTAAAAAGTTGAGACTACTTGATAACTAAAAAATATTTTCTTAGCGCTTTTTTGATTTGGGCAAGCACTCTATCTGCTCAAAGTAGTGTTACCGAAAATCAGGGACGCCCATATATTCTTGTGGATAAAGTTTATGAGACACATGCAAAAGGCAGGGTGGTATCTAAAGCCGAAGAGTATTTAGGGACGCCATACGGGTTTGGTAATAAAAATTCACGTCAAACCGACTGCTCTGGATTTACACAGCAGGTCTTTAAAGAATTCGGTGTATCGCTTCCAAGATCTGCCGCAGAACAGGCAAAAATAGGCTCAACCGTGGATATAAACAACTTAGAAATCGGAGACCTTCTTTTTTATAAAACTTACAAGAAAGAGCCTTCTCATGTCGCTATTTATGCCGGAGACGGACAGATTATCCATGCCTCTTACAAAAATAAGCGGGTTCAGTATGACGCCATAGACAAAGCATACTATAAAAAGCGTTTTATCTATGCAAAAAGACTGAACATTGTTGATAACAATGCGTCAGGAGAGTGACTTTTCAAAAACCTCTACGCGGTTTCTTCCAAGTTTTTTAGCGTTGTAGAGAGCTTCATCTGCCTCTGCAAAAATCATGGAGTAGTTCTCATGGTAGCTTTGAAGAGCGCTCACTCCCACGCTTGTAGTTACGTTGATAACGAATGATTCAAATAGTATCGGCTCTTTTGCAATCGCTTCTCGTATATCATCAGCAACTTTTATGGATGTATTTAGTTCAGTCTCAGGAAGGATTACCACAATCTCTTCACCGCCGTAGCGGGCTATAAAATCAGTCTCTCTCTGACACTCTTTTATTTTAGAGCCTATCTGACGAAGCACTTCATCGCCTGCCATATGTCCGTATGTGTCGTTGATATATTTAAAATGGTCAAGGTCTATAATCATAATAGAGAGCGCTTTAGCGTAGCGTTTTGCACGTTTAAACTCGGCCTCAAGCGTCTCCTCGAGGTGTCTTCTGTTCCATAGTCCAGTTAGTGGGTCAGTTTTGCTCAGTAGCTCTATCTCTTGTGTTCTTATCTTCACCAAGTGCTCAAGGCGTTCTTTCTCCGTGCGCGACTGTTCAATAGCCGAGAAGTATATAAGTCTTGAGGTAAGAAGTGCGAAAAGAAGCGCGATTGAGGCGGTTATGGTCGCCGTGGTAAAGAGCCTATTTTCATGGCTTAAATAGGCAGAGGCGTCCATGAGAAGCAGCAACTTTACACTTGAGTTGTTATCATGTGTATGCGAGTCAATGATAGTGCGATATCTTAGTTTCCCATCTATCTCAAGTATCGCCGATTCGGGAAGCTCTCTGTTTTGAAGCTGTGTTCCGACAAGGGTTATGTCGCTACTTGCGTATATATTTTGATTCTCTTCAATGATTGAAATCTGAAGAATATTTTTTGCCGAATCCATATAGGCATGTAAAAAATTATTTATATTTATCTTCTCTAGTATTGCAAGGCTGTTGGTGATAGAGCCGTCCATCGCTTTTAAGAGGTTAAGTACGTCAGTTTCTCTTCTTAGGATGGAAGCATCCTCTTTTAAGCCGCTTTTTATATTGTATTCTGATATATCTACGGCTAAATCTATGATTCCGGTTAGCTTTTCGTTGAGATAGATAGGGTAGTAGATTGACATGACGTTGACATAGTCTCTTACTTCAAATAAAAATGTGCCGAGTTTTTTCTCACCACGCATTGTCTCAACAAAGCTTTTTGAAGAGAGTGTTTTACCAATCTCATCTTTGAACATTGAGTTTTTAATGGTGCCATCGGGCTCTAAGTATCTAAACTCAAAAATCTCAAGCCCAAAAGAGACATCGTTGACAAGTTTTTGAAGATTTATGGTTGATTTTATATCATGAAAACGCTCTATTGCCGAAGAGACAGAGCTGGCAATATTTAATGAGCTGTTATGCAGCTGCGTTAAAAGTAGCTCTTTTTGCGTTTTGTAGTTGTAGTACGAAAGGTACGATATCGCCGCCACCAATGAAGAGAGGATAATGGGAACTGCGTGTTTCTTTACAAATGATATCATCAATGACCAGTGCTTGGATCTGCTTTTTTATAGCTGTTGTAGGCTTTGTCAAAGTCATGGTAAGATCTGTTCCAGCGCTCGGTATGACAGCTCGTGCATATGTTTTTAAGAACCTCGGTAGTACCCTCACCGGCAAGAAAACCGCCGCCTGTAAATTTTTTTGCCTCATTTTTAACTTTATCTTTTGCCAATGCTATATGAATATTTCCAGGACCATGACACCCTTCACACTGCACATTTGCAAGGCGAGGCGTCTTTTCCATATCGATAAAACCAGTTGGTGTACCATGACCCGTAGAATGACATCTTAGGCAGTGCGGATTTTTATCATTTCCTGAAGACTCCAAGCTCTCCATTGCATGATCATGCGGGTCGTTTTTTCTGCCTAAAAAAAAGTTTCTGTGGCATAAGCGGCACTTTGAGTTTCCTACATAGCTGTAATCTCGAGAGTTTATAGCAGCGTCGTATGCTTTTGCACCCATTGCCTTTTTTAGCGGGATTTCTGGCATTGGAGATACTAATTCTTCGATTACTCGCTGATTTTGAGCTGCAAAAACAACAAATGAAAAAAGCGATACAATTACAAAAATTTTTAATACGTAAGCAAACCCACTTTGTCTATTATCCATCTATCTACTTTAAATTATAATGTTAAAACTTATTTTAACCACGATTGTATCATACAAATTATCTTAATTTTATTAACATAAATCAATAAAAAAGTAGAGCTGCAGATAAACCTTAAATAAACCATAAATTAAGCTATTTATAAGCAAAAGAAGATATACTTTCGCCAATTAAACAAGCATTTAAAATGTGATGTTAAGAAAATTACTTGAAAGGTTCAAGAATGAAATTTACGAAAATTGCAACTCCTGAACAAATCAATCAAAAATGGGTTTTGATTGATGCTGAAGGTAAAACTTTTGGTCGTATTATTACTGAAGTAGCAACTATACTTCGCGGTAAAAACAAACCATGTTTTACTCCAAATATTGACTGTGGTGACTATGTTGTGGTTGTAAACGCTTCTAAAGCAAAGTTTAACGGTCTTGGCAAAATTGCTAACAAAGAGTATTTTTCATACTCTGGCTACTTCGGTAGTGTTAAGAGCACCAAAATGACTGAACTCTTAGAGAAAAATCCTGAGAAGCTTTACAAATTGGCTACTCGCGGTATGCTTCCTAAAACTAAGCTTGGTGCTAAAATGATTAAAAAATTAAAAATTTATGCAGGTGCTGAGCATCCTCACTCTGCACAACTTGCTAAGTAAGGATTGACATATGGCAAAAATATACGCAACAGGTCGTCGTAAAGCATCAATAGCAAAAGTGTGGTTAGCTCCAGGAACTGGCAACATGACTATAAACGGTCTTTCATTAGACGCATGGCTAGGTGGATTGGAAGCTAAAAAGCTTCGTGTTAAACAACCACTTGCTAACAAAACAAGATACATCGGTCGATATCATAGCTACTACTATGGGTGGTGGTTTCGGTGGTCAAGCGGACGCTCTTCGCCACGGTATTTCTCGTGCTTTAGTAAGATTTAACCCAGAGTTAAAAGCTATACTAAAACCTGAGGGTATGATGACTCGTGATTCACGTGTTGTTGAACGTAAGAAGCCAGGCAAGCGCAAAGCTCGTCGTTCTCGCCAGTTCTCTAAGCGTTAATCGCCCAAAGAACTTTTTTATCAGTGCTTTTTGCACTGTTAAAAACTCCTCCAATCTTCTCATTAACAATTCGCTACATCTAACTTTGGTATAATCGCTCAAAAAAAAGAGTAATTTTGCGCTATATTCTATTTCTGTTTTTATCATTAAATCTTTTTGCATCAACACTTCATCTGGCAACGTCCGCAAATCCCTCAAGACTAAATCCTATTTTAGCCACTGACTCAAGTTCATCCGAGATTACCGGATTTCTTTTTAACGGACTCGTAAAGTATGATAAGGATCTATCCACAATTATTGGAGATTTGGCGCAGGAGTTCTACTTTGAGGATGATAAAACGCTTATTTTTAAACTCCATAAAAATGTAAAATGGCATGACGGAAAGAGTTTTGGCGCAAAAGATGTTGTATTTACCTATGAGGTGCTTATCTCTTCAAAAATAAGTTCGCCATACAGCGCTAACTTCAGGTTTGTAAAAAGCGTAGAAGCAGTTGATGAATTTACGTTAAAAGTTATATATAAAGAGCCATATTTTAAAGCTTTAGAGACTTGGATGATGGGCATTTTGCCTGAGCATATTTTAAAGAATGAGCAAAATTTAATGAACTCATCTTTTAACACAAATCCAATAGGTACGGGAGCATATAAGCTTCATCAGCTGGAGCACTCAAAAAATATTATCTTATCGGCATTTGATGACTATTTTGAAGGACGTGCAAAGATTGATACAATCTCTTTTCATGTCATAGCTGACCCCATGACACGTTTTATGATGCTAAAGTCCGGTGCACTTGATGTCGGAAGCATAGAACCTATGCAGTATGAGCGGCAGTTAAAGAGTGATTTTTTTGAAAAATTTAACATCTATGAAAATATCTCACAGTCATACACATATCTGGGATTTAACCTGCGTCTTGAGAAGTTTAAAAATCCAAAAATAAGAGAGGCGCTCTCTTTGGCGATTGATAGAGAAGAGTTGGCTCAAATCCTCTTTTTTGACCATGCAAAAGTCTGCACAGGACCTTTTTTACCGGGGACAAAAGCTTTTAATGAGAGTGTAAAAGCACCAAGCCAAGACATAAAAAGAGCAAAAGAGCTCTTAGCTGAAGCCGGATATGATGAAAATAATCCTTTTACTTTTGAGATTGCGACATCAAACTCAAGCGATATCAGACCCTACGCTGCCCAGATACTGCAACACCAACTAAAAAAAGCTGGCGTTATTGTTACTTTGAGAGTTATGGAGTGGCAGGCGTTTTTAAACATGGTTGTTTTTCCTCACAAATTTGATACAGTTTTGCTTGGATGGGGTCTCTCTCCAACACCTGATCCATACATGTTTTGGCATAGCGACAATGACAAGCAGGGTGGATTTAACCTTGTGGGCTACCACAACCCCAAAATAAACAAAATGATAGAAGAGTCTCAGAGCATGATAGATAGCGAGAAACTCTCCGGTGTTTGGAGGGAGATGTTTAAGATAATAACGGATGAAAATCCCTATCTTTTTTTATACATTCCAAACTCAATCACAACAGTCGACAAGAATATAAAAAATGTTGAACCTGCTCCTAGCGGAATTTGGCATAACTACATAAAATGGGAGAAATAATTTGATAATTCTGTTTGATTTGGACGGAACGTTGATAGACTCTACGGAAGCGATTTTAGAGTCGTTTCATCACTCTTTTGATGTCCATAAACATGATAAAAAAAAGGATGAAGATATCAAAGCTCTTATAGGTTATCCGCTTGACATTATGTATGAAAATCTAGGGGTTAAAAAAGAGCTTATAGGTGATTTGATAGTAACCTATAAAGAACATTACCGCGACATTTCAACACAAAAAACCACTCTTTTAAAAAATGCAGAAGAGGCGATTTTACTCGCAAAGGAGTTTGCAACACTTGGAATTGTTACTACAAAAACAGGGCTATATTCAAGAATATTGATGGAGCATTTTGGGCTTATGAAGTATTTTGACGTGCTCATCGGCAGAGAAGACGTAGAAAACCCAAAACCCCACGCAGAGCCGATAATTAAGGCACTTGAAGGACTTCAGACTCGCAATAAAGAGGTGTGGATGATAGGGGATACAAAACTAGATCTAATTGCCGCAAAAAATGCAAATATCAACTCCATCGCCGTGCTGAGTGGCTATGATAATTTGGAGACATTAAAAAAGTTTACAAATGTTATATTAAATGACGCGTTTGAAGCAGCGGCGTATCTCAAAGATAGGAAAAAACAACACACTTTTCTTACTTCTTAAAAAAGAGTAAATTATCAAGCTATATTTAAGAGCAACTTGTCTAAAATAAGGGGCAAAATAGAATTGATGATTCTATAGTTCTTGTATATTTATATTAATTAAAAGGGAGAGTTTATGCTAGAGATAAGATGGCATAGTCGTGCAGGACAAGGTGCAGTAACCGGCGCTAAGGGTTTGGCAGATGTTATTTCTACAACCGGCAAACAGGTGCAGGCGTTTGCATTTTACGGGTCTGCAAAGCGTGGAGCTGCCATGACGGCGTATAACCGTGTAGATGATAAAGTAATTATGAATCACGAAAAATACATGGAACCTGATTATGTTTTTGTAATTGACCCTGCATTGGCAATTACAACAGACGTTACAATAAATCATAAAGATAGCACAAAGTACATTATTACAACGCATATGACTACTGAAGAGTTAAAAAAAGCACAACCAAAACTAGAGGGAAAAGAAGTTTACACGGTTGATTGTATAACGATTGCAAATGAGACTATCGGTCGTGCAATTCCAAATACGCCGATGCTTGGCGCGTTTATGAAAATTTCCGGAATGTATGATATAGAGTTTTTTAAAGAGAGCATGAAGAGAGTTCTTGGAAAATTACCACAAAAAATTATCGATGCGAATATGTTTGCAATACAGCGCGCATATGATGAAGTAAAGTAAGGAACGGGTCATGGCAAAAAAAGGATGGGATGAGTTTGAAATCGGAGCAATGCTTCGCACGTTTGACGGAAAGATAGACGATATAGCAGGGACAAGACAAGAGGATCGTGCATATTCACAAAACAGTTCATACACAGCAAGTGTTTCTGACTGGAGACTTATTAAACCCGTATTTAATAAAGACTATTGTATTGATTGTCAATTTTGCTGGATATATTGTCCTGACGTTTCGATTATTTCAAGAGATAAAAAGCTTATTGGTGTGGATATGGACCACTGTAAAGGTTGTGGTATCTGCGTTGAGGTTTGTCCTACAAACCCAAAATCGCTTCTAATGTTCCCAGAGCAGGCAGAAGAAGAAACAGTGATTGCAAACTGGCCTAAAAAAGATGAGGAGGAAGCGTAATGGCATTTGATAAAATGGAATTAAAAGATGTGGAAGTATGGGATGGCAATTATGCTGCCGCTCAAGCTTTAAGACAAGCTCAGGTTGATGTTGTTGCGGCTTATCCGATTACGCCATCAACTCCTATTGTTGAGGGTTACGCAAAATTTACCGCTGATGGATATGTAGAGGGCGAATTTGTTATGGTTGAGTCTGAACATGCTGCTATGAGTGCTTGTATCGGCGCTGCTGCTGCGGGTGGTCGTGTTGCAACTGCTACATCTTCTCAAGGTTTTGCTTTGATGGTGGAGACTCTTTACCAAGCTTCAGGTATGCGTTTACCGATAGTTTTAAACGTCGTAAACCGTGCTTTGGCTGCTCCTCTTAACGTTAACGGAGACCACTCGGATATGTATTTAGGGCGCGATAGCGGCTGGATTCAGCTTGACGCATTCTGCCCTCAAGAGGCTTATGATTTGAATTTTATAGGATTTAAAGTTTGCGAAGACCATGAAGTAAGACTTCCTTGTATGGTTCACCAAGATGGCTTTATGACTTCTCATACTGCGCAGGGCGTAAAAACTTTGAGCGATGATGCTGCTTATGGATTTGTAGGAGAGTACAAGCCTATGAACGACATGCTTGACTTTGAGCATCCGGTTACTCATGGAGTTCAAACTGAAGAGGATTGGCACTTTGAGCATAAAGCTCGTCAACATAACGATTTGATGACTAAGGTTATGCCAAAAATCCAAGCTGCATTTGATGATTTTGAGAAGCTAAGCGGACGCAAGTACAACATAGTAGAAAAGTATGATATGGACGATGCTGATGTGTGTGTTGTATGTATGGGTACTTCTGTTGAAACTGCACGTGAAGTTGCGGGCGAGATGAGAGCAAAAGGCATCAAAGCAGGCGTGGTTGGCTTACGTGTAATCCGTCCATTCCCGTTCTTTGAGATAGCAGAGACTTTAAAAGATATAAAAGCAATCGCAGTTCTTGACCGCTCATCACCAAACGGTGCGGCTGGCATGTTATTTAACGAGATTGCAGGAGCGCTATTTAACACTGGCACAAAAGCACTTTTATCGGGCTATGTGTATGGTTTGGGCGGTCGTGACTTAACAAAAAAACATTTAGTAGATCTATTTAATGAACTTCAGGCAAATGCAAATGCCGGTAAAGTAACTACAAAATTACAGCAGTTTATCGGTGTTCGTGGACCGAAACTGGCATATCTATAAGGGGAAAACCGTGAGCGAAATGAAACAAATTAAAAACTTAAAAGAGTTTTCGACGTCGGCTGACCGTTTTGAGGGTGCAAATCTTTTATGTCCAGGATGTGCACACTCGATTATCGTTCGTGAAATTTTAAATGCAACAAACGATGATATGGTCCTATCTGCTTCAACAGGCTGTCTAGAGGTTTGTACGGCGGTTTATCCATATACTTCATGGGATGCTTCTTGGATTCACATCGGATTTGAAAATGGCTCAACGGCTGTTGCGGGCGCTGAGACAATGCACAAAGTTCTTAAGAGAAAAGGTCGCCTAAAGCAGCCTGACCGTAATCCTAAGTTCGTATCTTTTGCGGGAGACGGCGCATCTTACGATATTGGTTTTCAGTGGATTTCAGGATGTATGGAGCGTGGACATAACATAATGCACGTTGTTCTTGATAACGAGGTTTATGCAAATACCGGCGGACAGAGATCATCATCTACTCCAATAGGTTCTTCAGCTACAACTTCTCCAGAGGGAAGAAAAAGCTACGGAGAGAAGAAGAACAAAAAAGATATGGTAGCGATTATGGCTGCACACGGTATTCCATACGCTGCTCAAGTTGCACCAAACAAGTGGAAAGATATGGTAAAGAAGATTCAGCACGGTTTCTCCGTTGATGGACCTGTATTTATCAATGCTGTTTCGCCTTGTACGACTGAATGGAAATTTGACCCAAAAGATACGATGCACATCACTGATTTGGCAACAGACTCTTTGGTTTTCCCACTTTATGAGATAATTGACGGGCATGAGTTAAACATCACTTACAGACCTAAAAATGTTGTTCCTGTTGAGGAGTATTTGGCTGCTCAAGGCCGTTTCAAGCACCTATTTAAAGATGAGTATAAGTACCTCATTAAAGAGTGGCAAGATCGTGTAGATGCTCAATGGGCGTATTTACAACGCCGTGAAGAATCTCGCGTATAGTAAAGTTCTAGCTTCAGCGCATATGGCACAAAACAAAACCGCTCGGCGTACTACAGTACGCAGTCGGGCTTAGTTTTGCACAATCTACACCAAATCTAAAACTTTCAGTGATAATAATTGAAATATCTGATTAAATTAAGATTAGATTGCCGCGCTTCGCTCGCAATGACCTTTATTGCGAATTGAAATATCTGATTGAATTAAGATTAGATTATTGCATCTCTTGCCGAGGCTTGTAACCGTCATTGCGAGGAACTTGTGACGAAGCAATCTATATTTATTTAAAAGCTTCAGTTTTATAATTAGCGTTTTTAAAAAAGATCCGCATGTCCAAAGAAAACATCTTGTTTATTGTTTTTACGCATGCCTTCCAAAATCTCTTTAGCTTTTAGTTTTGTCTCTTGGTCAAAATAGATAAGCATATTTCTTGAAAAAACAAAGTCAAATTTTCCGATACTCTTAAATGCAGGGTCAAAAAGATTCATCAAGATAAAAGTAACATGTTGTTTTATGCTATCTTTTAAAATATAGTTTCCGCCCTCTTGTGTAAAATATCTATCGATTGCCTGCGGCGGCAAATTTCTTACGTTTCTCTCTCTGTAGATAGCTTTTTTAGCCTTATTTAGGGCATCTGAATTTATATCGATTCCTGTTACTTGGAAGTTGCTTGGCATCACGCCAGCTTCAAGCAAAGCTATTACTATGCTGTATGGCTCTTCGCCCGTAGCTGATGGCGCGCACAATATCTCAATTTTTCTGCCTTCGTCTTTTACAAGTTTTACAAGTTCCTCTATCTGCTTAAACTCTCTGTAAAAAAATGTCTCGTTGGTTGTCAGGTAGTCAATGAGAGATTGTTTTAGTTTTTTATCATCTTTTATAGCACTTAAAAGCTCTCTAAACGAGCTAATAGCCATCTGTTTGCAAAATGTAGTAACTTTGCTTTTTAAGATGGTTGTCTGTTTGTCAAACGTAACACCCGTCTCGTTTTTAAAATATTGCGCAATTGGCGTTACGTCGCTGTAATCTTCAATAACAGCCTCTTTTTTTTCGCTTCTATTCTCAGAGGTACTCTTTTTAAAAAAATCAAACATTAACTACAAAACCCCTTTATTTTTTCTCTTATTGTCTCTATGTTAGAGATTTCAATATTTGGAACCTCTTTTCTTGCTCTGCTTGGCATTCCATCAACAATCGCGCTCTCTTCGTTTTGTGTGAGAGTTCTCGCTCCGGCCATCGCTAGTTGTTTGCACCCCTCAACCCCGTCATCGCCTATGCCCGTAAGTATAACAGCTAAAATCTCTATAGCACTTGCAAATTGAACAAATGAGCTAAAAACAGTGTTGATGTCTGGGTTGTATTTGTACTCTTTGGAAGATTCGACATTAAAACTAAGCTCATAGCCTTCTCTTTTAATGGTTGTCATCCCATGGCAGAAGTATACTGTGCCGGCTTTTATTGTGCTGTTTTGTATTGCCATTAAAACAGGGTTTATACTCTGTTCCTGAAGTCTTTTTACAAAACTTGGGATAAAGTCGACTGCCATGTGCTGTGCGACTATCACGGTTGTGTCGCTTAAGCGAGGAAGGGATCTGATGATTTTTTCTATTTGCCCCGGACCTCCGGTGGAGGCGCCAATGAGGACAATTTTATTAAGTGCGGAATGTTTCAAGTTTAGCGTGTAGGTCGTCCGTCATAGAGTTTAGGTGGTCAGCTGCCGCTGCAATCTCTTCAACGTTTCTTGCGTTTTTAGAAGATATCTCATTTATCTGAGTAACCTGAGAGACAATAAACTCAACATCTCTTCCAGTCTTCTCAAAGTCGCTTACGGTTTTATCACTTGCTCTTACCGCATCTTTTACTATAGATACACTCTCATTGATTTTAATCTCAACATCAGTTGCGCTGTTTGATAGCTCTTGAATCTCTTCTGAGTTGTTGCTCATCTGAGAACTTACCTCTACGATAGACTGAACAATTACATTGATAGTAGCATTTATCTCAGTCAAGCTTCTTTGTGTGCGCTCTGCAAGCTTTCTTACTTCATCGGCAACAACGGCAAATCCTCTTCCATGCTCTCCTGCACGCGCAGCTTCAATAGCAGCGTTAAGTGCAAGCAGGTTTGTCTGGTCTGCAATGTCTGAGATAATCTCAAGCACGTTTTTAACCTCGTTTGCTTCGTGAGAGAGTGTCTGCATTCTTTGTGAGAGTTCTATCTCAAGTTGCGCTGAACTTTGAACTTTGTTTGTAAGATTTACTATCTCATTTCTTGCGAGGTTAAGATTGTCGTTTGCTTTGATAATATCTTTTTTACTCTCTTGTGCATCACTGATTGCCTGAGCTATCTCGTTTTTAATGCTGTTTGCTTTTTTAGTAGCTTCGTCAATAACTAAAACAGACCTCTCAACATTCTCTCCGACTCCCATGGCAGTTGTTGAGAGCTCATGGGAGATGGAAGCGTTTTCACTTGAGCTTACCTTTGAGGTGTCAATTAAATCTTTTAGCGCTTTTATCAAATCATTGAAACTTCTAGCCATTTGAGAGAGTTCAAGAGGAGCGTTCTCATCTACAACAAGAGTAAGGTTTTTATTGTTTCCTATGTTTGTAAGGGTCTCTTTAAATTTATCTATCGGTTTAACTACGCTTCTGTTAACTAGGAAAATAGCTATCGCGATTATAATCACAAGCAAGATTAGAGAGCTGATAATAAGAGTGTTTCTTATGCTATGTGCTGCAGAGAGAACTTCATCCTCGCTAATTCTTGAGACAATTGCCCACTTAAAATCTTCACCGATATTTATAAATGAGTATGAGAAGACAATACTCTCTCCAGTAAATCCTGTCGTAGTCATCATGCCGTTTTTCCCGGCAAGTCCTTCGCGAGCAGCTTCAGTATCTGCAGTGCCCGCCGTTGGGTTTGCAAAAGAAGCCCTTAGGGAGTGTGTCTCTTTTCTAAGAACGCTGTCGCTTCTCATAAGCTTGTCAGCACCTACAAGATAATCTTCTTGAGTTTTTCCATACCCCTCACGGTGGTTCATAACCTTGCTTATTGAAGCATCTGAAATTTGAAATGCAATTACAGCTTCTACTTCACCGTCTATCACAACCGGAGCCGCTAGAAACATTGCAGGTTCGCCTTTGCTTGGTGCATATGGCTCCATGTCGGCATATGCCGGACGCTTCTCTTTTAGGGCTTTATGAAAAGCTTTTCCAAGACCGCTGTTTTTAAGGTCACCAGTATTTAGGTTTGCGCCGTAATCACTCTCTTTAGCTGCAGAGTAGATAACGCGTCCATACTTTGCCGAGATAACAAAGAGATCATAATAGCCATAATCTTTCACATATCCTTGAAAGAAACTTTCATGCGGCTGCGTCTTTTCTTTGACGAGAGGATCGTTTATAGGAAAAGTATCTGCTGCTCTAACTCCCAATTGTTCGCCCAAAACAGCTAGATCTTTTACTATATCTTCTATATTCTCGGAGCGTGCTAAAACCTTGATATCGCCTACTCTTTCATTGAAGAAGCTTTGAATCTGGTTTTTCTTCATATCTCTAACTGTTGAGAGCAGAGCCTGATTGTTCTCTATTAGAGCATCGGTGCTTTTTGAACCGGCAACCGAAGTTGATATCAGTGCTAAAATCACTAAAGAGGCTACGATTAGAAGTATTGTCTGCATCTTTATCGACATTTTTTTCATTTAAATCCTCTGTACTTGTTATGGTGTGTTAATTTAAGAACGGAAAGTTTAGCATAAAAATTTGAAAAAGTAATAATAATTGTTTTTCTTACGAAGGACCTTAGAAGCAGTGTGCTCCCAAAAGAAGCACAAGAGAGTAGGTTACGTCCTAAAAGTCTCCAGTTTCGCATGCAGCTCATCCGTCATTGAGTTAAGATGCTCCGCCGCCGCTGCAATCTCTTCAACGTTTCTTGCGTTTTTAGAAGATATCTCATTTATCTGAGTAACTTGAGATACTATAAACTCAACATCTCTTCCCGTCTTCTCAAAGTCGCTTACAGTTTTGTCACTTGCTCTTACTGCATCTTTTACAATTGAGACACTCTCATTGATTTTAATCTCAACATCTGTTGCATTCTCTGAGAGTTTTTGAATATCTTCAGAGTTGGAGTTCATTT
>JBAZIE010000014.1:0-54119 GCA_041652055.1 Sulfurimonas sp.
ATATTGTAAGCTGGGAAAGTTCGCAGAATCATATTGTAAGCAGGGAAAGTTCGCAGAATCATATTGTAAGCAGGGAAAGTTCGCAGAATCATATTGTAAGCTGGGAAAGTTCGCAGAATCATATTGAAAGCAGGGAAAGTTCGCAGAATCATATTGAAAGCAGGGAAAGTTCGCAGAATCATATTGTAAGCTGGGAAAGTTCGCAGAATCATATTGAAAGCAGGGAAAGTTCGCAGAATCATATTGAAAGCAGGGAAAGTTCGCAGAATCATATTGAAAATTTTTGTAAAACTCTTTGTGTTTATGGATTTTCTATTGCTTCAATTCCATTTAAACTTAAAATAAAAATTAAAAAATCAAAAACCGCAATCATTCAAAGATATAAACCTATAACAGATTATTTTGAAAAAGAAGGTATAATAAAGAAAAACGGAAAAGTGATTTTATTTAAAAGGGTTTCTGTTGATTTTAAAACACAGGAAAAAGAAAAAAACGAAACTTTATGGAATATAGGTTCTATTGTAACTCATGCGGCTTGGAATCCAACAGAACAAGAATGCGGAGATGGAAAATTTCATGCTTGCTCTCGTCCATATTTTTGTGACGAATTTAGAAACAAAAAAGATGATAAATATATTGCAATTGAAGTTTTAATAAAAGATACGTATGAATGGAAAAGCCCAACGTATACGCATAAAATTGCATTTAGAAAATGTAAGGTGCTATATGTTTGTGATAAATATGGAAAGGAAATAAAACAATGAAATACAAATGCAAAATAACACCCGAAAATATTACGGAATTAAAGGAAAATGAGATTTTTTGCTTTGGGAGCAATTTATGTGGAAGACATGGTGCAGGAGCAGCGTATACGGCATTTAGTCAATTTAATGCTAAATATGGTATCGGAATAGGTTTTACAGGACAATGTTTTGCTTTACCAACAAAGGATGAAAGCTTAAATAGATTATCTGTTCTTGATATAAAGAAATGGGTAGATGTTTTAAAATCTGAAATTTTAGCAATGCCAGATAATCAGTTCCTAATCACAAAAATTGGCTGCGGTTTGGCGGGTTACTCAGTAAATGAGATTGCTCCATTATTTAAAGATTTTCTACAAATCGAAAATTGTAGTTTGCCAATTGATTTTATTAACTTTTTAACAAAATAACTATGAATTATTTTGATGACGTAAATGACGAAGGAATACGTGATATTCTAGAAGAATCAGAACCGGAAACTTATTGCGTTGAGGAGCAATTTGAAAAAGAACTTAGATTAAAAGCAAAAGAGATTCAGAATAAAGAAAATTTAACTGATAAACAGCTTTACGATGTTCTACATGAGCATTACAAAGAAATTTCGGTTAAACAGATTAAAATTATTTTAAAAAACAAATAACTAAACCAAAAACTTATGGCAACACTACTTAAAAGCTCAATCCAAGTGAAAAAACTTGCAATCATGTTTAATAAAAATATGAATGATTTAAAGGACTACAATTATGTTTGGAATTACTATCACTTTATTAGAAAAGAAATTCAAGATATGATTTTAGTACCAAAGTACGAAATTGAAAATATGATTAACGGAAAGGCAAACTAATGGAAGCACTTGCAAAAATATTACTTATGAAAATTACTCTCGATAAAATGATTGAGCGTAACAAGAAAGACATTCAAAAGATTGAAGAAATATTGAGTGTTGGTATTTTAAATTATGACTTTGATAAAAATATTATTTATCCGTTTTAAACTAAACGCTATGAGTTGGGATTCAGACGACATGAAAGAATACAAAGAGGCACAGCAAAAACGAAGGGCTGAACGCCTGCCGGTTAGACAACAAGAAATCGAAGAACTTACACCTTACTATAATGTTGCTAAATTAACAGATTATCAATATAGAATTAACGGAATACTTGACTTATTCCCGATACATAGGCGTTTTCATAATATCAAGACAAATAAACGAGGTAATTATAAAACAATAATACAGATTATTAACGAACAACTAAAATAAAAATCATGGAACTAAATAAAAATTCAAACGAAATGAAAACAATTGTTGAAACCTTCATAATTGAAGAAACAGCCGAACTAATTTATGATAATGATAAATTAGATAAATGGAATGAATTAGTTGATACTTTGGGATTACAAGGATAAACAAAAATTATCCAAAAAGATAAAAGTCCTATTCCATTCATGCCATTAAAAACATCTTTAATTAATATATTAATGTGTTTATGCCCTCGACAAGTAAATGTTGAGGAATATAACGTAACCCCTATACCAATTGAAATTTTAGATTTAATTGCACTTTCAAAAAGAGAAAACTATTTTACTAAAATAGAAATTTGGTATGATGAAAAAAGCCCCGACCCTGTATGTGTTGGACAAATTGGTTATTATTATCAATCAACTTGGGATAATAAAAGAAACTTTGAATTAGACGGAAAAGAATTTAATACAAAAAAAGAATGCGAAGATGCTGGAGCAATTGCCTCAATTTATTATAATGTCAAAAATAATTATTTATTAGGCAAATGGGCTGATGTTAAACATTCATTTGAAGAACTCAAAGAAATGGCAATAAAAAGATATATTGCTGAAAAAAGTAATAATTATAAAAAGCAAATAAAAGAAGCTGAAAGAGGTCTTATTGACTTAGAAACAGAGGCATTTGATAAATTTAACTAAAATAATTAACTAAAAATAAAAAACATGGAAGAAAAAAATGAAAATCAATTATCAATCAATGAATTAATAAATAAAATAATACAATTCTTAAAAGGGAAATTATAAAAAATTTGTTTTTTTTATTATAATTATTGTTATATTTGCATTGTTAATCCGTTATGAAAAAAATAAAAAAATACCGTCATTTATACATTGCCTGTGCTTAAAAAAGCAAACGGATTAACCTTTGTATTCATGGCGGTTACTTTTTATGGAAAAAGAGAAAAAAAATAAATATTTTCGAGAATATTATCAAAAACATAAAGAGCAGTATAAAAAATATCAAAAAGGCGATAGATATTGCAAGGAAAAAAGAAAAGAATATAACAAAAAGTATCAGTATTTTAATAAGAATAAATTAAAAAATAAAAAAAGAATATATTATTTAAAAAATAAAGATAAATTAAATACTAAAAATAAAAATAATTATAATAAAAATAAAGATAATTATAAAAAAACTTGGAAACTTTATTATAATAAAAATAAAGATAATTTAATTAATAAAGCAAAAAAATGGGCAAAAGAAAATAAAACAAAAAGAAAATTATATTTAAGTAAATACTATCATAATAATAAGACTACTTATAAAATTAATGCTAATAAATACAATAAAAAAAGAAAAAATATTGATATTAATTATAAAATAACGTGTTATTTGCGAAATAGAATATGGTGGGCATTAAAAGGAAATATCAAGAGCAAGAGAACAATAGAATTACTTGGATGTTCGATAGATTTTTTAAAACAACATTTAGAAAACAAGTTTACGACGGGAATGACTTGGCTAAATTATGGCAGAAATGGCTGGGAAATTGACCATATTTTACCATGTAGCAAATTTGATTTATCAGACCCCGAACAACAAAAACAATGTTTTCATTTTAGTAACTTACAGCCATTATGGGCTAAAGAAAATAAGGGAAAATATAATAAAATATTTAAAAATCAATTAAAAATATTAATATAAATTACACAGTATCTAAAATCTAAACTATGGAAAATAAATTAACTGTAAAAACATTTTTTGCACAAGAAAATGTAAAAACAAAATTTCAGGAAATGCTTGGGAAAAAAGCTCAAGGATTTATTACATCGGTATTACAAATAGTAAGTTCAAGTGAATTACTTGTTAATGCTGAACCTTCAAGTGTCTATAATGCTGCTGCTATTGCTGCGACACTCGACCTCCCCTTGAATAATGCTCTCGGCATGGCTTATATTATTCCGTTTAATCAAAAACAAAAAGACGGCTCTTATAAGACCGTTGCACAGTTTCAGCTTGGTTACAAGTCGTATATTCAATTAGCTCAACGGTCTGGTTTATTTAAAACTATTTCCGCAAGTCCTATTTATGAAGGACAATTAATTGAAAGCAATCCATTAACCGGATATAAATTTGATTTTACTCAAAATAAATCAGATAAAATAATTGGATATGCAGCTTATTTTGAATTATTAAACGGCTTTCAAAAAACATTATATATGACACTGGAAGAATTAAAAAAACATGGTAAAAAATTCTCTCAAACATATAAAAAGAATTTTGGATTATGGGAAACAGATTTTGAAGCAATGGCAATAAAAACTGTTATAAAATTATTGTTATCAAAATTTGCCCCTTTAAGTATAGAAATGCAGAAAGCAGTAATATCAGACCAATCTGTAATTAATAATGCAGATACGCTTGATGTTAGTTATAGCGACAATACAACCGCTTCCATTGACGAAGTGAACGACACAAAAGAGTCCGATAGAATCAAAAATCATATTAAAAATTGCACTACGCTTGCAAAACTTGAAGAAGTTGAACCTTTTGTAGAAAAATATAATTTAACAGATATTTATAATAAACAAAAGGAAATTATAATCAATACACCGGAAACAAAGGAAACGGATTTATTTAACAATAAAAAAACTAAATAATCATGGAAAATAAAATACGTTCAATTTCAGAGGCGTATTCTCAATGTCCCGATACAAAAGAGGTAACTACGCCAGAAATATATGAAAAAACTAAAAATTATAGCGAATACAAAAGAGATTATTCTATAAAAGAAATAAAATTAGAGAATATTGTTTTTAATGCCAATACATCATTAGAACAAGTTATTCCTATGTATGTAGGTTATAATTTTAATGGCAAAAAATTATTTCAAGTAATTTATAATGCCGTGAATGTTAATTATTTTATTAATGAAAAAAACAAATAAAATTTATGGAAAACATCTTAAAAATTCGTGCTTCACAGGCATATAAATTACTTACTGAGCCACGAAATAAAGCAGACAAAGAAGCAGGTAATTTGTCGGAAACCACCAAAACTTATATCGAAGAGTTATGGCTTGAACACAATTACGGATATAAAGAAAACGTAATGACCGATGAAATGCTAAAAGGATTACTATGTGAGCAGGATAGCATGAAGTTAGTACAGAATAAATTTGGCGGTAAATTCAGAATAAAAAACACAAAAAATTACTCGAATGAGTATATAACCGGAACACCTGACATTATTCTCGAAGAAGAAAAAATAGTTGAGGACATAAAGTGTTCATTTTCGGTAAAAACATTTTTTAAAGCAAAAGCAAATGAAGAAGAAATAAATAAAAATTACTTTTGGCAAGCTCAATGCTATATGGCATTAACAGGAGCTACGAAATACCGATTAATTTATTGCTTAGTTAAAACACCTGATGAAATTATTACTGAATTAAAGAAAAAATTATATTACAAATTTAACTGTGATGAAACTAACAAAGATTATCAATTATGGAGTGAACAAATCGAAATAAACCATAATCTTGATTTAATACCGGAAGAAAAACGAATCAAGGTATTTGAATTTGATTTCGACCAAAGTAAAATAAATATGCTTTATTCTAAAATTGATAAAGCGAGAAATTATTATAACTCGCTGATTTTATAAACAATAAGCGGTCTAAAAGGAGCAAATACCTTTCGTTGCTCCTCCGCTTAAAATATTAACAATTAAAAATAATATGACAAACGCAAAAGTTTACGAATATATTACAGGTGGCAGAATTACAATAGATTCTGACGGTAGAATATTATTTACTGATTTAAACTACTCTTTTCCTTACGGAGAAAATATTTACAAAATTTGTGAAACCAGGAAAATTAAATTTAATAGTAATTTTAAGGAGGTAAAATAATGGAAAAAATAACTAAAAATTACGGTTACGGTTACGGTTACGGTTACGGTTACGGTGAATAATTAAATATTTAACTTTTTTCTTGCTTTTTAAATTTAATTGTTATCTTTGTAATGGATTAAAATAACGGCAAAATGAACTCAAAAATAATTTATTTAAAATAAAACATTCAAAAAGGCGGGTGTATATTGACTTTCTTAGCCGTTAGTTTAATCCACCCCCTTTAGAATGTTCTTTTTAATTATGTCAAAAGACCCTGCATTTTTATTTTATAGTTCTGATTTTTTAACTGGAACAATGACCATGACAGATGAGCAAGTTGGTAAATATATCAGATTACTTTGCTTGCAACATCAAAAAGGAATTTTAAGTGAAAATGATATGATTTTTATATGTAAATCAGATGAAAGTATTAAGAGTAAATTTATTAAAACAAATGAAGGATATTTTAATAAAAGATTAAAAGAAGAAGCCGAAAAAAGAGCTAATTATTGTCTTTCAAGAGGAAAAAATAAAGAAGGTAAAACATTGATTAATAAAGATAAAAAACATATAAAAAAGAAACCAAAATCATATGTTTTACATATGGAAGATGAAAATGTAATTATAAATATAATTGAATATTTAAATAAAGCTACAAATAAAAAATTTAAAGCTGATAGTAAAAATGCAATTAAATTTATAATGGCAAGATTAGAAGAAAAATTTTCTTTTGAAGATTTTAAAAAGGTTATTGACAATAAGTGTAAGGATTGGTTAAATGATGAAAAAATGAATGAATATTTAAGACCAGAAACTTTATTTGGAACTAAATTTGAAGGTTATCTAAATAAAACAATAGAAACATCTACAAAAAGGGAATTATGCAGATAATAGAAAAAGAAAACCGAAAAGAATATAATATTTCTCTTACCAAATACACAGGCGAAGAACTTATATTATGTCCGGTTTGTTCTGCTGAACGTAAAAAGAAAACAATCAAGTGCTTTAGTTGGAATCACGAAAAACAAGTTGGTAGATGTAATCATTGTGGGTTGTCTTTTTATATGAAACGTGAATATATTAAGCCAAAAGAATATGTGAAACCGGAAGACCTTAAAAGTTCTATTGATGAAAAAACATTAAGTTGGTTCAATGATAAAAGGGGTATTACCAAAGAAACTTTAGAAAAAATGTATATTCAAACTTCTTTTGAATATATGCCACAGGAACAAAAAGAAATGAATTGCATTAATTTTAAATATTATAAAGAGTCCGAACTTATTAATATCAAGTATCGTGACGCTAAGAAAAATTTTAAACTTTTTAAAGATGCGGAACTAATATTTTATAATTATAATGCTTTAATTTACAATGATACTGATGAAATTATAATTACTGAGGGGGAAATAGATTGCTTAACCTTTATTGAATGTGGAATGAATAATGTTATTAGCGTTCCAAATGGAGCTAATAAAGGAAATTGCAATATGTCTTATCTTGATAGTTGTATTAATTTATTTGATAAAATTAAAAAAGTTTATTTATGTACCGATAATGATGAAGCCGGAATAAATTTAAGAAATGAATTTGTAAGACGATTAGGCATTGATAAGTGTTTTTATATTGATTTAAAAGAAACGAAAGACATTAATGAATTTTATTTAAAGCATAATAAAAATAAAGAAATCGTAAAGAAAGTTTTAGAAATAGCAGAGGAATTTATTATTGAGGGCGTTGTTAAAGTTATTAATTACGAAAATGAACTCGATGACCTTTATTTGAATGGAATACAAAAAGGTAAAATTACTAAGCATAGAATGCTTGATGAGGCAATTACATGGCAAACCGGAAGGGTTGCAATAGTAACAGGTATTCCTTCTCATGGGAAGTCCGAAGCTATCGATGATTTTATTGAAAGATTAAATATTTTACATGGGTGGAAGGTTGGTTATTTTTCTCCTGAAAATTATCCACTACAATTACATGGTGCAAAGATTATTGAGAAGTTAACCGGAAAGAAATTTAATAGGGAATGTTTGAGTATTGAAGAAATGCGAGAAGCTAAAATTTACATGAATGATAATTTCTTCTTTATTAAATCCCCCGATGAAAATTATACTATTGAAAATATTATTGAAAAACAGAAATTTCTAATTAATAGATTTGGAATTAAAATTGCAATCATTGACCCCTTTAATCGCTTAGAACATCAAATCGAAAAGGGAGTATCAGAAACAAATTATATTTCTAAATTGCTTGATAAAATCACAATGTTTTCTGAAACCTATAATATTCTTACAATAGTAGTAGCCCATCCCCGTAAGATGAATAAGAAAGATAAGTTGAATATTTACGAAGTGCCTAATTTATATGATATAAATGGCTCGGCAAATTTTTATAATAAATGTTCGTATGGGCTTACTGTTTATCGAGACTTTTTAAAGGAAATTATCGAAGTTCATGTGCAAAAAGTAAAATTCAAACATTTAGGGAAACCTGCTTTGTGTTTGTTTAAATATAATATAAATAATGGCAGGTTTACAGAAATTCAAGAAGAAAATTCTGAGCCGGATTGGGATAATGAAAATCATATTAGAAACGGAATTTTTTAAATTAATTTAATCAAATGACCTACACAACCCAACAAAAAGCATTATATCGTAAGACAAAACAATGTTTTACGGAAACCAAAAAGGTTTGGAGGTTATATTACGATGAGCAAGAAATTCCCAATGGACAAAGTACGGAATACGCTTTATTGGTAATAAAACAAAAAGAATTAATTAACTCAGGTTTTTACAATAAGAATAAATTTAAAATAAAGTAATATGAAAAACGAAATTGAACAAAAAGAAATTAAAGAAATAAACGCTTGGGATTTACCTGATACGGTAACGAAACCTGATGGCTATGATAGAAAAACATTACCCGAACCGACAGCGCAAAATATGCTTATTTATATGAACAAAATAAATGAGTTGATAGCAGTAGTGAATAAACTTGAAAGGATGAACAGATGATTAATAGATGCACTCAAGTAGTAAAATTAATTACAGCGAATGGATTCGGTGTTGGTGTAGTTTTTTGTTATAGAATTTAAAAGTGAACTTAAATATACTAAATTATGAATAAACAGGAATTAATTGAAAAATGGAAAAAGGAACTATTTATTTTAAAAAAAGAGAATAATAAGGCACGGTCAAAATGGAATATACTACAAATGCTTAAATGTGAATTTTCGTTAAAGATAGTTTCGTTATTCATTAAAGATTTGGAACTTTTAAATGAAAGTAACAATAAAACTACTGAAATGAAAAATCAAGAAATTAAAAGCACTGCCGTTGATGAAAAATTACATCAACACCTTGTTGGACAGGATTTTTTATTAAGGTCTGGCAACACTGAATCCATTGAGAAAAACAAAAAAAAGAAATGCGAATATTTAATTAACAATAAATGTACTTTAGATGATTGCCCATATATAGGTGATATTGATATTTATTGCTATTAGCTTTTCTGATTTGTTTTCAGTGCGGAGGCATTGCTGCCAATGGATTTTTGTTTATGCAGGTTTTTGAGTATGAATTTAAAAATATAAAATTATGGAAAATTTAACTAAAAGAAAAATAGGTTTTTATTGGGTAATATTTAACAGAGAAGGTAATTGGCAAATTGCTAAATGGATAGGGAGTCATTTTTTGTTCATTGGTACTGATACATTTTATTGCGACCACCAATTATATCAGATTGATGAAAAGCAAATTGTGCGATAATTTTATTTTTTTAAATGAAAGTACGAAAAAACATGAAGGATAAAAAAACGAAAACTTGCATAAACAATTTGTTTTTAATAAAACAATTATTATCTTTGTAATGCTAAATACAATAAAAGAATGTTAAATCAAACAAACATACCAGCTCTTGCGTGTGAGAAATCACAATGTCCGTCTATTCTTTCGGGTCATAGCAACGTAGGGCTGGTTATTTTGTATGCCCTATAAAGACAAGAAAAAAACATCGAGTATCAGAAAAAATATCAGAAGGAATATAGAAAAACCCATAAACGACAATATACAAATAAAATAAAAAAATATCAGAAAGAATACCAGATAAAAAATAAAGAAAAAATATCATTATTAAGAAAAAAGTATGTTAGGAAAAATAAAGATAAAAATAAGGAATATTCTCGAAAATACCGATTAACACATATGTTAACATCGCAGGAAAGGATAAATAAAAATGAAAGAACAAAAAAATACAACAAAAAAAGACGACAAACCGATATGAATTTTAGAATATTAGGTAGTTTGAGGTCAAGAATAAGGTTATCATTAAAGGGTAAAACTAAAAGTAAGTACACATTAGAATTAATTGGTTGTTCTATTGAGTTTTTAAAACAATGGTTGGAAAATAAATTTATAGAAGGTATGAATTGGAATAACTATGGTTTTGGTAAAAATAAATGGAATATTGACCACATTAAACCATGCAGTAAATTTGATTTAACTGATATTGAACAACAAAAACAATGTTTTCATTATTCTAATTTACAACAATTATGGCATATTGATAACTTAAAGAAAAATAACAAATATGATTAAACAAATAATTTTTAAAATCAAAAATATATTTAAGCGTAAGCTAAACAAAAATCCATTAACCGCCATTGAGGAGGGCGGTCAAGTTAAGGTTTGTTTATTTTGTGGGAGTAAAAATCTGCAAAATAAAACATTATTATTCCAACCAAATTCTTATGTATGTAAGGATTGCGGTTCTTTATTTGTGCGTATAGAGCAAACCGATTGACCGCATTGCAGGGGTATGGCAGCTAATGGTCTGGGGCTTTGAGTTGTTCGGTAAAAAATTTAAAAAAGAAACTTTTGGTGGCGTGGGTGGGAAAAACTAATAAATGATTAGAATACAAGTAAACTTAATTATAAACTAAAATTATAAAAATTATGAAAAACATTAATGTAAATGTAGAATGGAAACCTGATTATGATGAGGGTTCATTAAATCAAAGAATACAAGATGCAATAGTTGATAAGGTTGTAAAACAATATATTGAAACTATTGATAAGAGCTTTAAATCAAAACTCGATACAATGATTACTGATGCAGTAAAAATTATGATTAAAGATATAAAAACAATTCCGCTTGATACTTGCGACCTTGAAAAAGGTGCAGTAAAAAAATCAATGCTTTTGCGAGATTATATTATTCAAAGAGCCGTTGATTCATTAAAATTAAAAACAGATGAGGCAGGGAGAAGTGATAGTTCTGCTTATAATGAAAGAAGAACACCAATAGAATGGGTTGTAAAAAGACATATAAATGATGGGGATTTTTCAAAAGCAATTCAATCAGAAATATTACGAGTTCAAAATGAATATAAAATTAATTTAAGAAATTTAGTTAACGATGCAATAGCACCTGTTTATGAACAAATTTTATTAAAATTAAAATCAAAATAAAATAACCGCCCTTTTATTGCCGTAAGGCAAAAGAGTGTGTAAGCGTTTCTTTTTTAAACTTTTTTTTTACAGAACAACGGAGATGAAAAACAGTAAATTAATAGCAGTGTCGAATAACTTAAAGCCCGTGTTATCGGACTGGCCGGACCATTATCGGCAATCGGGCTGTCCAATAAAGAAAGCAACAATACGAGGGCTTATTGTGCGGAGGTTGTTGCGGTTTATTGGAAGGTGTGGAGGCATTGCCGATAACGGTATTCAGCTATAAAATCGGGCGGGATTAGCCCACAAAACTTAATAAGATGAAACAAAGTAACATTATAGGAAAAACTACATTAGAACGCATAAACCCAGCCTGTTTTATAGGTGATGTTATGCGTAGTTTATTTTTTAGTCCTAACCTGAAAAAGTTTGTCAGGAAGCATCCACATTTTACACACGTATATTTTGACCCCAAAGAAAAAATTTGGTACTTAGGATATAAAGACGGTAAAATATGGGCAGGAACTCAATTTTTAGCAGCGTTATGTAATGGGGCAAAAACACAAACTTTTTCTTATTCAACGGCTGTTACGGATAGATTTGAAGAACGCACACAACAATTTTGGAAATGCACAGAATACTTTGGAAGACGAATGTTCAGCCGTTGGTATTAAATTACGCATAATGGGATTCAGATTGAAGTAGTTCTTTATTATTGAAATTTTAAAGCTAAGCGAAGGAAATAGCTTATGAAAAATAAAAAGTATATTGATGAAAATTTCGACTTAAAAACACTAAAGAAAATTGGATTTATTAAGTCAATTAAGGATTATGACGAAATTGAAAAACGTATCTGTAAATTTTTCGGTCTTAAAAATATATACGAATATTCATGGATAGAAAAAAAGAAAAAATATATAAATGCCGAAAATATATTTTCAAAAAATTAATTTTGTGGGTGGGGCTTTAAAATGAAAAATAATAAAGAAGTACAGGGATGAAAAAAAAGATTATATATTGCAGGTGTATCAAATTACTTCAATCTGTATGTTGGGTACACGTTCCTACACACACTGTACTTTTTTCATCAGCGAAAGCTAAACAAAAATCCATTAACCGCCATTGAAGAGGGCGGTCAAGTTAAGGTTTGCAGCTTTGATATGTTGTGTACGGCTACAATGTATTCTGAAATGGGAACTTGTATAAACTGTAAATACAGATATTAGCAAACCGGTTGACCGCTTTGCAGAGGTATGGCGGTTAACGGACGAGGCTATGAGCAGTTGAGCGTAGCCTGTGCGATGGAAAGAATTGCTTATAGCCTGTGTTATGTTGGTGCGTAGGCTTGTGTGTGAGGCAGTAATTTATATTTAAAATAAAAAAAGCGATGGAAAAAGAAACTTATTTAGAAAAACTAAAGGAAATTGAAAAACATTTTGAAGTGAGTAAAAGCAACTTGTATAGAGAATATGCTTTAACAAATGCCAAGTTCAAAATTGGTGATACTATCAAAGATGAACGATGGGCTTTTACAATTGATAAAATTACCGTTTACAAGATGTTTGATATGCCTGAGCCAGTTTATCACGGCTTTGAATTAAAGAAGGATTTAACGCCAAGAAAAGACGGTAATAGAGTAACTATTTATGGTAACAAAGCTGAATTAGTACGTGGTGCGTAGGCTTTTTATTTTAAATATAAATTATTGAACATAATGGATTTTGTGTTTATGTTGTTTGACTAAATGGAATTAATAATTAACGGAGGGTTTATGAAAATTATAACTATTAAAAATAAAAAATATAAATTGGTTGAGCAAGAACCAGATGATTGTGGTAATTGCGATATATTTGAAATAACAAATTGTCAACAAGTAAAAGAATATGAATGTGGGTGGGGGTATGTTTGGAAGGAGATTAGCGAGGGCGAAATTATTAATGAAAATTTAGACAAACAACAAGGATAAAAAACTGTTAATAAATGGCACGGTCAAATAACATAAACACATTGTTAGTCGAACGTACCGAAACGGAAATTTAGCACGTTTTTTATAAGGCGTTAGCAAACACAAAATCCATTAGTCGCCATTGTTGGCAGGTTTGACGGGAATTTAAAATTTTTAATCAATATATTATGAAAGCAAAAATAGAAGAACTAATTAACTCTTGGGAAAAAGAGTCTGAGCAATTAAAGAAATTGTTTGAAAAGGCAGTTGATGACGTAGATATTAAAAAAATGGAATGGTATGATTCAGCGAGATTACGCCTCACAATTTGTTTAATTGATGTGAAAAAAATTTTAAATGAAGTCAAATCGTAGTGGAGGTATGGCGACTAACGAGTGTGTTTATGTAATAAGATTGTTAAAAATAAATTTGCATATCACAAATATTAATATTATTTTTACACAAATTTTAACATAATGAAGAAAATAAAATACGGCTTATATTTTGAAAATATACTTTTTGTTTGGATTAATAAGGAACTTTATAAATATCCTTATTTTGATTCAAAAACAAAAAGAAGTTATTCGTTAAAAAAAATAACTACAAGATATTTTGGAAATACCTTGCATTACAGGTTGAATTCGAAATGGGTTTCAGAAGAAAAAATAAAGCAACTTACGTCGTTAGTAAGCGTAGAATCGTTAAATATTAGTATAACAGATATTGATTTACCCTCTTGGGATTAATTTAGATTTTATTAAAAAAACAAGAAAATGAAAAATAAAGAATCATTTAAAATAAATTACGATTTTCCTGAAATAAAAGATAAGGAATTTGTTAATCACCTGCAAGTATTTTATTCAAAAATAACTCGCAATCCATATTTTAAGTATTTAAAGCCAGAAACTCATTTGCAGATTCAATGTATTTTGTATATGAAGTTTAAATACCCTAATGTACTTGTTCATCATTCTCCAAATGAAAGCCGTAGAAGTACGTATGAACGTTGGTTCGTATCCCTTTTCGGCATTAAGTCCGGTTGCCCCGATATACTTATTTTTAAAGGAGTAGATAAAATTTTTTGTGGCTTAGCAATCGAATTAAAATACGGAAAAAATAAAACTACAGATAATCAAAATAAGTTTTTAAACCAATTATCAGAAAATGGATGGCAAGTTAATGTTATCTATACCATTGAAGATTTTATATTTATTGTTGATAATTACTTAAATGATTATCAGGATGAAGAACTTTTTTAATTGCAATAAATCAATTTCCTGCAAGTATATATATTTATAATTGCAGGAAAAAAATAAAACAACTAACTAAATTTTAAACTATGAAAAAAATACTAATAATCTTAACCTTAATAATGGAAATAAATTTTTGTTATTCTCAGACAAATAAAAAAATAACAGAAAAAGAAGCAAGAACAACTATTATTATTTTAGATGTATTGTTTTACTCTTACAAAAAAGATTGCTATAATGATAGTACTAAACAATGTGTTAATGTTTATTTAATTGAATCGGGAGAATACTACACACCTTGTAGTAAACATGATTTTGATTTAGGATTTAATTCTAATTATAAAGAAACAAAAGAAATTTGGACACATAAACAACCTTCATTTGAAGGATTTATGGAATATATTAAAACTTTTATAAAATAAATAAAAATATGAACCTATACGATAAACACGGAAAAGTAAACCGGAAACAAAGTTTTAAATTAACTTATTTTGCTTTCTTTTTGGGAATAATTATTGCAACTTTAGTCTGCTATTTTTTTAAAAAAGATGAAGTAAAGCCAAAAAATACTCCTGTAATTCAAAATAAAGCCAAATTTGATACCCTACAAGTTAAAATAAGCACGTATAAGGCATTAAAAAGTCAAACTGATGAAATGCCTTATTTAACTTCATCGGGCTTTAAAATCAATCCTAAGACTATTTATAAGGACAAAACTATTGCCGTTAGTCAGGATTTATTAAATAGAATAAATTACAACGATACCATTGAAGTATTTGGAACTTTTATTTTTGACGGTAAATTTATAGTTCGGGATTGCTTAAATAAACGAATAAAGAATACGGTTGATATTTTGATAAATTCAAATGAAATTGGTGGTTGTATGAATGGGAAAATTTTAATCAAAAGAAAATAATATGAAATATATATTAAGAATTCCATTAGTAATATTTATGCTATTTGTTTATATTTTTATAGCAATAGCAATACTTGTAACTGATATTTTATATTTAAAATAAAATTTATGGCACTTAATAAAGTAACAGACCATAGTAATATGTATCAATTCATTACAGATACGTGGAATCCATTAGCAGGGAAATGTCCTCATAAATGTATTTATTGTTCAACACAAAAATTTTACTATCCTATATTAAAAGAAAAATATAGCGGAGAACCAAGATTATGTAATGAAATGTTAACGGATGATTTAGGTAGTAATAAGTTTATTTTTGTAGTTGCACAAAATGATTTATTTGCAAAAAACATTAATGATAAATGGATAATAGATATTTTAAAACATTGCAATAAATTTAATAATAAATATTTTTTTCAAAGCAAAAATCCATCAAGATTTTTAAATGATTATTCTGATATTGCATTATTTAGTCTTAAATCGGTTTTTTGTACAACTATTGAAACAAATAGAAAATACAATATTAGTAATTTTATTGATATTCCTGATGTATTTCAAAGAGCAATAGCAATGAATAAAATATCTCAATTTATGCCAACTTATGTTACTTGTGAACCTATCATGGATTTTGATATGGAACTCATGCTTCAATTAATATCAGATTGTCATCCGCAACAGGTTAATCTTGGAGCAAATACGTTTAATAAAATTAAATTACCAGAACCATCAAAAGAAAAAATACTTGAATTAATATCAGAACTTGAAAAATTTACAAAAGTTGAACAAAAGAAAAATTTAAAAAGATTATTGAAATGATTTAACTATGGAAACTGACGAACTAATAATCTGGCTTGAAACAAATACTGATAATTGTTATCAAAGGCAATTAATAATTGACATTCTTAATGAAGACCATGCTATTTTTGAAAACAAAAAAAACAATAGAATAGCAGTTGTTGAAATGAGTTTAGAACGGTGGAGATTAATTCAAGATAAATATCCTGAATCTAAGATTGATAAAAAATAAAAAAACTAAATAAACTTTAAGCTATGAAAAAAATATATTGTTCAACAAATAAAGAAATAAAAACAAAAAATCCAAGAAAAAAAAATATTGGTTGTGGGGAGATTGGTATAGAAAAGATATTAAAGATAAAATTATAAAATATTCTATGTGGTTTTTTGCAAAT
This sequence comes from Sulfurimonas sp., assembly GCA_041652055.1. Classification (GTDB taxonomy): domain Bacteria; phylum Campylobacterota; class Campylobacteria; order Campylobacterales; family Sulfurimonadaceae; genus Sulfurimonas. Next base: position 16,654 of record JBAZIE010000014.1, read on the forward strand.
TAAAATAAACAACTAACTAAATTTTAAACTTATGAAAAAATTACTATTAATATTTTTATTTTGCGGATTACAAGGTTTTTCGCAAAAATATACAACTAATATAAATGAAAATAATCGTTCAAAGATAGATTATTATTGTTATATACATATCTACGAAAGACCCAGCCCTATAACAATTACGATTGATACAAATATAAAAGTAAGTAAATGCTATAAGATTTTTATCGGTAGTTCTAATGATTTTTTTGCATATATGGATTGCGAAGATAGTTTAGTAATCAAAGACACTATTAATGCAATAAAAACATTAATAAACGCTTATATATATGAACATCAAATAGTAGACAGGTAACTAATTGGAAAAAATTTTATACTGCTTTAAAAAAATATAATACCAACATAAAATCAAAATATTATGAAACACTTAAATAAAAACGGTACAGTTTCCGACCAAATAAATAAACTTTAAATAACTAAAATAAAATATGAAAAAGACAATTATGATAAAAAAAGAAGTAGAAAACCATATTTTAAAGGATAATGACGGCGATACAATTATGTTTACGGAATGCGAATCAACTCGTAGTGTAAATATTACAATAATTAGCACAATTACCACCGGAGGAGATACGCAAGAATTAACTGCCCGTTATCCAATAAAAAATATTGATAATTTGCAAAAATGGCTTAATAGGGTGAAAAGGAAGTATAAATAATCTGTTTTTAATTACGTCGAATTCGTCGTAATATCATTTAAACTCAAAATAAAGCTATTTCCTGAACGCAATTTTTAAACAAGGTATAACTCGGAAAAAGAAATATTATTGATTGTGGGGCTTAAAAATAAGAAATAAAGGGATTTAATCTTGTATTTCTACAAATACTCTTTCACCATTAGATATTGCACAGGTTATTTTTTCAAAGATAATGTTAAAATATTTAGTGCTTTCGGTTAATCTACCTTTGATTGTATTTTTTCCAACCAACAAGCAACCTTTTGTGTCATGTATTGAGTTGCCTATATGTATCATTATATCATGTTGTTGCGGTACATTCTTTAAATATGGCATTGTCTGTTTGAATGTCGGAGAAAATCTTAGTTCAATTTCATAAGTTCCGGCTTGAATCGGCTTTGGAAGTTCTAATGAGTCGCAGATATATTCATTACCTATACTGAAAGCCCCGATTGTATATAGTTCTTTATGAAAATTTCTTTTTAAAAGTATATTCATAGCTAATTTTTAAAATCATGTTTTACAGCGTGAGGTTTACGTATATCCATTGCGGGGCATCTTTTATTTACATTACAAGAATAAATAAAAATGACAAAAATTGTCAAGATAAATAATGCCCTAAATTTAATTTGAATTTGATTCATTTAATTTTAAAATTGCCAATAAAATAGTTTGTTTTTTAATTTTATTAAAATCAATTAATCTTAAGCAAATATATTCTTCTATTACTTTTTCTTCTTCAATTAAATCAGATTCATTAAATTTTCCTTTTCCTATTTGCCAATCAGTATCTACCAAAAAAGCATCAAATATTTTTGATATACTCTTTTTAATATTCATAAAATATAATTATTTTCGTACCGTTGCATTTTGTTCCGGTGTATTTTTCGGTTCAGATGTTAAAAATTTATCTTCGCTTGAAGTTAAAAAATTCTTTATTATGTAGGCTATTCCTGCGCCTATTGAAAATATTATTATTGGCTTGAAAAATATCCAGGTAAATTCAAGCGTATTGCTTTGAATTGCATTTAATGTTCCGGTTAGTAAGGCAGTTATTATAGCCACTATCAAACCTTTTGCTGCATCTTTCCATTTTAATGAAAATATACGTGCTTCTGTTTTCATATTTTTAATTTTAATTGTAAGTAATTTCCAAATTTACAATTTTTAAAATAAAAACGAAAATAATAATAATATTAAATTTCTATTCTGTATTTATATTTTCTCAACATTCTGTCTTTTTTGTATCTTTTAAAAAGAAACAATAAATAACTACCAATAACTAATAACGTTGCTATTATTGATAATGAAATAATTACTATTATAATAACTAAAAATATCATTTAAAGATTATTATTTTTTACCAAATTTTATTATTAAAAAGTACTAATGATTTTTATTGCAAAATATCCCATAAAAACATAAAAATAAAAATTAATAAGATAAAATAACATTGCCAACTTTCTTATTTTCACTATATTTGGTAACAATAGTGTCATATTTACTTGCTGCAATATTATATTTATTAATAGCGCTATTATATGCACTATCATTATATTTCATCGACCTTTCCTGTGCCCCTAAAACTTTATCTGTTCTTCTTGTTGATTTTTCTATAAGATTTGTTAACTTTAGCATATCAAGTTCGTATTTTTCTTTATCAACTTTTGTTTTAGCTATTTCTGTTAACATATCAATACTTGCTTTTTGGCACATTTTAGAATCAAACTCCTCTTTATTAACTTTTAATTTAATATCCTCTTTCATTTTCGGTATATCATTAACATTGGCTTTTATTATTTGAAAAAAATAAACACCAATGATAAGAATACACTGAATCCAATTCATTGTATTTTGTGGTACATTCATTATTTGTTTTAATCTTTTCACTTTTTACTTAAAAGTATTATCCTATTGGTATTGGTGGCACAGGTGGTGGTGGCGGCGGTGGAATTGTTTTAACCGCATTTCTTGCCTTTGGATAATATTTATTAATCCAGATATTATCTTTTTTATAAAATGGAATATAAGTTTTTTTAACCCATTTCATTAATTCCTTTAATTTTTCGGAATCTGTTTTAATTTTTTCTTTTGCCATATAATTTTTAATTAATATTCATTATTTCTGAGTTTTTTAAACATTCTATTTATAATTATTCTAACAAAAAAGTTTGTCAAAATGCTTATTAATCCTTTCTTTATAACATTTGTTACAAAGTTTAAGTTTAAAAATAAAAAATTATCTTTCTTTAAATTATCATAAATGACAATAGTAATTCTAAATGTAGTATCATTTACTTGTTCAACCGTAATTATTAAATCATAACGGTCTGATATTTTTAGTTTTTTTTCAATAATTGTATCGTTAGGAATATCCTTATTGATAATTTCTTTTAGCCCATATTTACTTATAAATACATCGGCTATTTCATTTGATATTACTTGTTTTATCATAATTTTGTTTATTTAAAATTAATTTATTTTTCTTTTCTTTATTTTCTTTGTATTTTAAAATAATGTCTTTTGTGTTTAAATAAATTGCTCCTCCCGCTGCTCCTGCAAATAAACCGATTGCCAAGTAAAATATAATTACCTTTATCATTGTTTATTTCTTTAAATATATTTTTCTTGCTTGTTTTTCAAGTTTTTTGATGTTTTCTTTGTTTATTAATCCACTGCACGTTATGCTAAACATATCTTCCCTGCTTATCTGAAATGCTGTAGGAATATTGGCATAATTTATTTCATTGCCGTTTGAATCCGTTGTTTTAACTTTAACATATATTATCATATATAAAACTTTCGGATCGTAATTATTAGTAATATTTTCAAAAGTTACCACCCAATGAATACCATTCACGGTCTCGTCCAATATTACAGGGTTAGATAAAGCCTCCTTAACGTAATTAGAATCGCAATTTTGTGATTTTACTGTTATTCCTGCAATTAAAATTATTGCAATTAAAATTATTTTTTTCATATTTTTAAATTTTTAGTTTTTTATTAATTAATAAGTTAATGCTATGTTACTATAGCCACTTAAACATTTTTCTACTGCTTGTCTTTCGGCAGTTGTTAAGATTCTATTATATTTAATTATAAAGCCGATATCTCCTTTATACCAATACGCCGAATGGTCATAGTAGACACCTATTGTTAATCCAGTTAAATTATCTGTTCCTATATCACCCGTCGCTACACTTGTGCCGTTTTCATAAATAGTGGATGAAGTTGTGTTGTAAATAAAAGAGTTTATTGCTGTATAGTCTGAATTTGCAACTGTATATTGAATAGCTGAATTAGCCCATATATCAATACTCGATGAAGCACCGCCCCAATTTACCTCAACTCTTGGCTCTGCGTTATTTAAACCATTTAACATTTCTCTTGCAGAACTTGCTTGATACCTCGATATATGCACGACAAACAATGTATATGGTTGCGCTTGTACCAATGGGCTTATGGTCATATATGTATTGCTTGCGCCATCAAAACGAATAGACGAATGTCCGTTGAAAATTCCTGCAACTTGCGTAGGTCTATTTCCTGCCGTTACTTGCGTTGCATTATTTCCGCTACCAGACAAATCTGTCCATGTACTTACTTTGCCAGAAGTTATACTTGCACTATCCCCTCTCAACCATAAATCACATCCAGCAATCATACTTGCTGTTAAACAAGTATCACATTGTGTTAATACAACTGTCGCCGTATTAGTTCCTCCTCCGCAAGTTCCCGTTACTGTATATGTAGTTGTCGTCGTTTGTTGAACGGTTATAGTGCTTCCGGTTGCAGCATTACTCCATGTATATGTAGTTGCTCCGACTGCATTAAAGGTTACTACTTCTTTATAATATGGTGTTGTTGTTGTTGGAGTTATTTTAATTGAAACTGTTGGTGGAATTGCCGACGGGGTTAATGTATCACTTGTTCCCCATAAATCTACGTACCAATATTTTAAAGTACCATTTTTATTATAAGCAGTTGTTTTATAGTGTCCGACTTGATAGTCGGTAGAAAAGCCTATGGCAGGTGAAGGACAAACATTAGTATCTGTATATATCAGCATTGTTCCACTTAAAGCTCCTCCTGATGTTATGTCTCCCGTCGTAACTAAATTAGTTGCACCGGTTACTGCTCCATTCATTGATATATTAGTTACTCCAGATAGAGGTCCATTAATTGTTAAATTTCCAGTTGTTACTGTTCCTCCGCTACCATTAATTGTCATTACCGATGTAGTGCCGTTTTGAATTGCAACTAAAGGTTCTGCTGCTGCTACTGCTGCTGCTCCTGTACTACCATTACTCTTCCAACTTCTTATTTTTGTTGGTGCAGTGTTTACTGTTGTTGAAGCAACATACCCTTCTAAATATAAACCCGACATACTTGAATAACCATTTCTACCAAATCCCCTAATATGCGCACCACCCATATAAGCTGAATTTGTGTCATTATCTCCAACAGTAAGTTGTAAATATGTATTTCCGTTTACTCCAAATGCAGTAAATGGATTACTTAAGGTCGCATCTGCTCCCCAAAAAATATCGCCTGTGCTTTTCTTACCTATCGTTAATCTGTCTACTGTTCCAAGTCCACTACCAGCAACTACGGGGCAATTTTGAAATATATCTTTTCCTGCAATTCGCCAATTTGAAAGCAACATATCATCTCCATTGCCTTTTAAATTAAAGCAAGGAAGACCATGACCACTTGGAAATGTTGGCACAAAATTGTATTGTAAATTTCCGCTACTATCAAATATTAATGAACCACCTACCGCTCCCGCATTATAGAAATGTAACCTACCACCAGAATTAGGTGGATTATTAAACCACATATTCTTATAAATACAAAATGCACCGTCAGCATCTGTACCAACAGTATTTAACCATTTTGCCGTTGCTCCCGGTGTTCTGTTTTTCATTTCCAAAGCTAATTGAACGTAACCAGTGCCACCTATTGTATCAGAAAAATTTTCAGAAATAGTTAATGGAAATTTTATTGTTTCGTTTTTATAGTCTGTAATATTTACACAACCACTATCTCCAGAAATTCTCATTCGTTCAATAGAATCAGTTTTAAAAACAACATCTTGTAAATCTGTTGTGCCAATAAAATTTGTTCCTGCGGTTGTGCCTGTATTACCTGCAAGTTTCCAATCTAAACTTTCTGTTGCACTCCTTACTTTAATTTTTTTACTTACATTATCCCAGATAAGATCTTTATTGTTAGTGGTATCGCTATTTGCATATTGAGGTGTACTTAAAATCCTTAATGAATCTAAATCAGTTAAGCCTTTATGTATTGTCGTATCTGCTATTACAGTGAAATTACTACATGGCTCGTTTACTCGTATATGTAATGTGTCATGGCATGCTGTTGTGTCAAATGGAATGGTATCAGTTGTTCTATATATCCTTCCATCTGAATCTATATGTATATTTCCTTTTTTAGCCGTAGTATTATTATAAATACCATATATTTTTGTTTGTTTTGTTGAATCGGAATTTCCTATCATCAATATAGAATCTAAATAATGTGATAATATTGATACTTGATGAATATTAAAACTTGTGCCTGAATCAACAGACATATTGCAATTAATAAAATTCATAAAAGAATTTGGATTGTCAATCCAACCACCTCTATTGAATAAAATTTGGGAATATGTTCCAAGCATATGTAAATCCCCAGTAATTGACGTATTTGTATCTATTTCTACCGTTGACGAATTATTATTTAATTTTATTGTTGTTCTTCCATTATTTGCTTTTAAGTAAAAATCTTGGGCATCAGTAGTTCCGACAAAATCTGTTGTTGAATTTGTGCCAGCATCTCCTTTTTTATTCCAAGCATTATTTAAGATTCCATAAGTATTTATAGTGCCTATTTTGCCATTATTAAGAACTACCGCTACTTTTCCGAGAGAAGTGTCATTGCTTGGAGTTGGAATTACCGATACTTTTAAATATGCTCCCTTGATAGTATCCGAACCTATTACTGCACCTGCAATATCATGCCTGCCGGTTGTTGAATTATATAAATATTTATCTGCCCATGTTATAACAGAACCTATCGAGCCAGACGTAGCTTGTTGAAATCCAAATCCAGAATCACCAGCCCAAAGTTTACCGAGTTTACTTCCTCCGCCCGCTATGGCAGTATCATTAGCAATTCCATTAAAACTATAACCAAACCCAATGGAAGCATTTGATGATATTCCGGTTAAATGTAATGTTGCATTTGAATAATATCCAAATAAATTTCCGTAAAATAATGCTTTTTTGTTGTTTTTTAAAATCAATGCATTTGAATTATTTGTTTTAAAAACCAAATCATTATCATCTGTTGTGCCAATAAAATAACTTGCATTTCCAGGATTTCCTAATAAACTCCAATATTTTAAGTTTAAATTAGTAATTAAATATTTCCAATACAATGACCTTGTAACATATTTAGCAGTACTTCCCATTCCAGCCGTATCGTAAGACATTAAAAACAAACAACTATCATTTAATGGAGTATTTATTCTTGGATACTGCGAAAATTTAAACTGCGAAAAGCCATTAAAACTAATCAAAAGAAACGCAATTATAAAAATTTTAGAAATTTGTTTTAATATTGTTTTCATATCGTTCATCAAATTTAAGTAAAAAAATACTATTTTTGTTTTTTATATAAGATTTTTTTTCAATTATTTCTTCGCAAATTAATTCTCTTTGTATTACAAACTCCTCAGCATACATATTAAAATTACTTACTTTTATTGTATTAGCAAGCAATCCATCATATATCAATTTATCTGATATTGACATTGGCAAAAAAGTTGTTTCAATTTCGTAACTATTTACAATTTTATCCTGAATTTGTAATTTTTTATAATTTTCATCTAAATAATTATCTGTAATTAATTTAGGCATTTTCTTTGATAAATTGCCTTTAAATCTTATGCTCTGATACCATCCACCTGTTAATAAATCTTCATAATTAAATTCATTTGATAAAATATTTCCTGTTTGATACCATTCCATGCGAACCGTACCATTTGCTGCTCTTTCTGAATATTGCATTAATTTAAAATATTGCGAATACCAAATTGTCGTAACTCCTAAGATTACTTTTGTTACCTTTAATCTGTATAAACCAGCTCCTAAAGTTGCCAAACATTTTTGAAAATCTAAAACAAATCCTACATATAAAGGTTTTACCGTAAATGTAGAATAAAAAGTACCATAAGTATTATCCGTAATTGTTTTATCTAAATTTGTTGGGTTTTCTAAAACTATTGTAATAGTATCAGCAACAATTAATTTTTGAAATAAAAAGCCAGATTTATCATTTTGATAGTCTTCTCCTGCTGCTATTGCAAAAACAGGTTCAATATAACAACATTCAATCGGACATAAAGTTTGGTCATTTATGACTGGAATTACTGGTAATGTAGTACATTCCAATTTAGTTAATTGTCCTATTAAATAAGGATAAGGATTAGTGTCGGTTAAATTTTTATATAACATTATTCTTCATATAAAATATTTCCATTTTCATCTTGTATGCAATTATTTGCTTCATCTAATATACAAACCAAAACAGATGTTTCACTATCAATTATTATTCTCGAACTTAATTTATAATTAGTTGATGTTAATTTAGTATAATCAATATAACATTCCGAAATTAAAGTACCACTTCCTAATGTTAATTTTAATTTTGTTTCTCCTGTTAATGGAATTAATGGACTATTAGTATTTTGGTCGTTTGTATTTTTAGAATTTATTGAAAAAATATCACATCCTGATTGATGATATACTTCGATTCGATGTTCAACATACCATAAATTTGCAGTTCCAAATCCTAATGGTTTCGTATGTGTTGTTTTAAATAATGTATTAAAATTAGTTCCTATCGTAGTTCCCAAATCTACAGCAGTTGTGGGGTGGTATATTTTTATTGCCGAAGTTATTAGACTGCTCACTTCGTTATATTCGTATATTAAATTATCAGGATTTAAAAAAATATAATTACCCATTCCAGTTATTCCAAGATTATCAATACCATTGCAGTTTGTTATTAATGCGAATTTTATATCATATCCATTAAGATTTGAATAAACACTTGCTTTTTTATTTAAGTTATTTTGTTCTTTTGTTGAATCATAAAAAACTGGATTTGCATCAATTTGTTTTAACCATTCCTGCCATGATATTTTCTGTCCTATATTTATTTCATAATAATTCTTTGTTGCTATTTTCCCTGTATATTCTAAGGTTACATCTTGAAACAGCAAATTATTAATTGCTAAATTATAACCTCGTTCATCATCAATAGTAATATATTGAATATCATTGACTGTATCAACTATTGAATTTCCTGCAATGTCGAAATCATATTTATCTAAAATAAAATAATCATTTGTAGTTGAATTATAAGCTATTATTCCAAATTGTAAGGAATTAAGATAACTAAGGAATGCTCTATCTAACCAAAATTTAATTTTATGTTTTGTATTATCTTCAATAAAATGATTATTTAAAGATGTCCATTGTGGAGCATTTGTCCACATATCTGGACTCGATATTTTCCATTCAGTTACTTCTATTAAATTATCAATATCATTTGAAGTTGTAAAATTAAATTCATTATCATAAAGATTTGCTAATAACATTACCCTATCACTATTAGCTGATACCGGAATATTATCTGCAATTAAAACACCTATAATATAACCATCTACATCATTAATTAATAATTGCTGTAATGTCGAAAATTCAAAATCAACAATTATTCTTAATTTTCCCGCAATAATATCTATATCACATAACTTTAATACATTTATTCCAGTTGTCGCAGAAGCACCTTCTGTTGCAATTATATTATCATAAATAAAATTTGTTTCAAAATTAGTTGTTGTATTTTCATAATTTGATGATTTTTGTAAAACAGAAAACATTATTCCTGCTCTATCTCCTGCATTAAATGAACCGCTACTTTTTGAAATAAAAATAGTTGCTCTTGTTTTTCTTGACGGTTGTAAACTGTCAACTGATGTTCCTAAAATATAATCAGTATATGCAAGCGAATAAATAGAATAAATATTATTAAATCCATTAAAACTTTCACCAAACCATCCTGTGCAACCTAATGAATTATTAACAGCAAATTTTTTAGCAGTATTTGGATTTGTTAAAACAGTTCTAAATTCCTGTTCAAATATATATTTTAATGAATTTAAACCAAGTAATAAATCAGGTATTTGATTATTTTGTAAATTAGTTAATTCCCCTTCTTTATAATATGGAATAATAAAATCATGTATTATTTCAAATCTCTGAAAATAATTTGTAGTTGATATATATGCACATGTTACTATTCCATTTACTACCCAGTCTTTATTGACTCCTAATGTTTGTAATGTAACTGCATTTGTTAATCTATTGCCGTAACCATCATCAGCCCCTACAGAACTACCATAATATGCTTGGTCTGAATTTGTTATTTTATTTTTATAACTTATATTTTCGGAATTTTCTATTAATCCAAATTTATAAATTAAGGATGTTAATGGAGTTGTTCCATGTATATTTACGTAAGTGTGTGTTGAATAATCATATATTCCATCTGCCATAACTGGTTGAGCGGGGTCGTAAATAATTACCATTTGCAAATCACTCAATGTAGATATTATGGCAGTTCCTATTGTTCCGGTTGATGTTTCATAATAAATATTATCTCCCTGTGAAAATCCATCTGTAAAAAATGAATACCCAGAACCTCTTGTTATTATAGTTCCAGTTCCACTAATAACAAAAGGATTATAATCACTACTTGCTACACCCCATCCGACATCTACTTGTTGTATATATCTTAATCTTTCTCCAACACAACCTACTAAATTATTACAATAATCTCCCGTATCAGTACCGAAGTTTGCTGCATTATTTAATTGATTAAATATCTTACTACTTATGAGTGTTGTTACTATTGGCATTTATTTCTTTTATTTTATTTAAAAAACCACTTAAATCAATTTGTTTATTTTCTCTAATATCTTTTATAGTATTATTTAAAAATTGTTTTAATACTAATTCTTTTTTGTTTTTTGTTTTATAATTATTTAATTTTTTTTCATTATCAGATAAATTTTTATATAAATTCAATTTTAATTCTTCAAAATTCTTTAAAATATTTTCAAAATCTTTATTTTCCATTATGTTTCAATAAAAGTTTCTTTTAAATTATGTGTATATGGTTCTCTTATCTGGTAAGATACTATTGCCTTATCTGAATTTATATTCCATTTTATTTCTGTTGCCTTTGCTTCTTTTCCATCTGTTGTATAAAAATAACTATTATTTATTAGTTTTATAAAATCATTTAATCCAAAAGGTATAATAACTTCATTATATTTTGTTTTTTGTCCATAAAAATTATTTGAAACAAATGATTTTCCGTAATGATAATTTTCATATAAATATTTTGCTGACCATAAAGAACGATTAGCAGGTTTGTTATTTGATAATTTTAAAACTTTTGGAATAGTCCAATTATTTGTACCTATTTTTAATAATCCTATTTTTGAAGTTATTTTTCCTGCTAAATCAGAATTTCCACCAAATGTATTAACAACTTTATCAATCATTTTTGCTGTTTTTGCAAGTGAATTTTCTAAGCCGTTTAATTTTTCTTTTATATTTCCCAAAGCAACACCAAACTGTATTTGTTCCAAACCCTTTATGTATTTAGCTTTTGAATTATTTGTGATAGTTGCATCAGTTATAATTTCGTAATTAGTTCCGGTAAAATTACTTATAGTCCATTCATCAGTTATATCAGCATTAAATGATAATATTCTATTTGCAATTAATTCTTCTGTATTATATCGTTTAACTTTATTAAGTACAGAAGGCATTTTAAATGTACTTTGTTTTATCCAAAAATTATCAAATTCATTAATTAAATAAATTGTATTATTAATAATTGCATATTTTGCGGAAAAAAGATTTTTTGCAAGTTCAAAAAAATCCAAACAATTATAACCATAATCAGATATATTCGGTATTCCGGTTTCTGTTCCATGTACTTTTTTAAGAAAACCAAAATTATCATCTTCGTCATAATTCTGATTACTTGGTAAATAATATGCCTGTGATAAATCAGTTATATTTGAATAAAATGAATACCCTAAATACTGTACTATTTTAGTTATAGCAGTATTAAAATTTAAACATTTAGTTTCTCTTTTTGGTGGAATAAATTGATTTATTAAATTTTTCCCAAGTTCCATTACTGCTGTTAATATTAAAGCGAATACTGTTATATTTATTATTGCGACAGCCACTGTAAATAATGTTCCTGCTAATGTTCCTGTAACTCCACCGGCAATATGAGCCACTGCATCAGCAATAGCATAAGCAGCCTTATATGTTTGTTCCCATAATTCTTTTATCATTAAATATTCAATAATAATAGAAATAATAACTTCAAGAAAATTTAATTTTTTTTCCACAATGTAATTGATAGTTGTATAATCAGACTGAGTAAAAACTTTCTTTTCATCCTGTAAATATCCAAATGACAAAGCTGATAATTGTTCATCTAACGTATTTAAACCATCGGAAAGTCTTATTTTTGATTTTATTTTTCCATTTACTTCATCAATTTCGATATCATCTGATAAATTTAAAAATCCATCAAATACAGAATAATTATTCTTATCATTATATGTTTGAATTTTAAAAGGAAATCCCTCAGTTATTCCAGTTCCGCCAATAAGTCCTTTATTAATATAATCAATTATTTTTTGATATTCTGTTAATACAAATGTAAATTTATCAATAGTAATATTTGCCTGCGTACTTTCATTATCAAATGTAGCCAATATATCAATACCTTGCCAGTCGGTAGGAGCAGAAACCTGCTGACCGTTAAGATAAAATTTTATTAATGCTTTTTTGCCTAATTCTGACATTTAATCTTTTATTATTGTTCCTTTTAAAATAAATTTACTACAAATTGAATTTCCTGAATTTATTTCTATTGGCTCATTTTTAATCATGTTCGCAAAACATTTACCTAAACATTTACTTCGTTTATCGGGACATGTCGATTCGGTAAAATACTCACAATCCTTACAATGATATTTTTCTATCATGTAAATAACCCTTTAATTTTATAATGATTTCTCATTAAATTATTACCTTTTTTTATACTTTCGATTACTGCCTGTGCAGTCTTATCAAAATCCCTACCCAAATAATATTCTTGATTTTTAATTGTATTTTCCAAACTATCAAATTTTTGTAATATTTTTTCGTTATTTTCAAATCTATTATTTTCTGAATTAGTCTGTTTGTATTTTATAGCTGCTTTTGATAGTTCAAAATTAGTTAATCCATTCATATATATATTATCAATAGCTGATACAACTCTTTCATGTGGATGTAATACCGCTAATTTGCCTCCCCTTGAATCCAAATCACCTCTTTCTCCGGTATCCTCAATCCCCTCAAAAAATGTCGGTAAACTCGCTATAAATGCCCTTAATAATGAAATATCTTTTATTGTCGAACTTAAAGGATTTTTATTATTTGCTTCAACTTTTGCCGTATATGTTTTTAAAGCCGTAAACATTAATTCATTTTGTTTTTGTTTTTGTTCAAGTTTCTGTTTTTTTGCCTCCGCTTCTGCAAGTCTTTTCTGCTCATAAGCTAAGTTATCGGATGCTTTTTCTATGCCTTTCGTAGCGAGTTCTTGAAGTAATTGTTGATGTTTTGTTCTCTGGTCAATTTCTTTATCAAGAGCTTTTTGTTTGGCGGAATTTTCTTTATTTAGGCTTTCTTCCAATACAATTAAAGCAGCATCACGTAATTGTTTCTTTTTATCAAAACTTTCAAGTAAATCCTTATATTCCTTAGCAATATTATCAGTTCTATTTTGATATTCTTTTTCTGCAATATCTAATCCTTCTTGATTTGCATCAGTAATTTCTTTTTTTCTTTCTTCATCAATTTTTTTATTTAATTCTCTATCGTTTTCAAGCCATTTATAAAATTCGTCTTGTTCTTTTTTTCTTGCTTCTATTAATAACTTTAAAGCATCATCATATTCTTTTTTTCTTAATTCAATTCTTTTTTTTGCTGCTTCAGATAATTCTTTTTCTTTTTCTTTATCCGATTTTATAATATTATCAATTTCATTTTGTAAGGAAACTTGTTGCCTACGTCTTAAAGAGTTTAAACTCTCTTCATTTTCTTTGTATAGTTTTGCTGATTCAATAAGTTTATCATTATATTCTGTATGTCCTTTTAAAACTAATTGATAATATAATTTCCAATTAAATAATAATCTTTCTGATTCGTTTTCTTTTAATAATATTTCGTTTGTTAATTGTTCTGATTCCACTGCATTAATATCTTTAAGATATTGTGCTTTTTGTTTATATTTTTCATTTGTTTCCCCTATTGTTTTTAAGTATTTTTCTGCTGCTTCGGAATTTCTTAATGTGGCTTCAGTATTTTTATTCATCCACCAAATTAATCCGCCTATTGCGGCAACTAAAGCAATCACTCCGGTAACTACTAATCCTATTGGATTTGCTGCCAAAGCTGCATTCCATAACCATTGTACTGCTGCTGCTGCCCTTACTATAATATTTCCTTTACCAACTGCAACCGCCTTAGTTTCTTCTGCTCTTGCTTGTGCTGTTGTTGCTACTACGGAAGCCCATTTTGTAACATTATCCTTTATTGTTAAAGTCGTTTCTCTTATTCGTATTGCTATAGCTTGTAATTTTCTTTCTTCAAGTACCTTTTCGATTTCAGCTAACGCTTGCGTAACAGCAATAAGTTGCACCATTGTTTTTTCGACATTTTTTAACTTGTCGCTTTCAATACCCATCAATCCGAGCGTACCAACAACACCCTCAACGCCTGCCGATATAAATTTTAATCCCGAAATCATTAATGGAAAAGTATCTTGACCGAGTGCTTTAATTCCTGCATTTGTATCGGCAATTTTATCCATTAATTCACCCATTCTCAATTTTAATATTTTTATTTCTTCGGGTGATTTACCTACAAATGACATTCCCTTTAAATTAGCAAGTTCTCTGCGCATATCAGCAAGTGAAGCAGTTGTTAAATCTAAAAGCTGTTTACGATTCTTTTCAATCTGCATTTCAGCTTTTGCCTGTTGCATTTGCTCTTGCTGTTGTACTCGTCTTTGTCCTCTTATTCTAAATTGTTCTTTTTCAGCTTCTGTTAATTGAGCCGAAATAACCTTCCTTTGTTTTTCAACTTCATTTAATCCTTTTGTTGCTTCTTTTGCTTGATTTATCGCAGTAGTTTGTTCTTGTAAATCTTTACTTGATGTTATTTTTATATTTGATTTTAATGATTTTCCCGAAATATCCAAAATATCCTTCAATTTATTTTCAATTAAATCTAAAGATTTTAGCCATGCTTCAAACGAAGCAACATCATATATATCAGTTGCCTGTATTTTTTTAGCCATTTATCAATTTTAAATAATTCATAAATTCATAAGTGCTTGTTTTTACCGGATTTATTTGTATTCCCATTTGCTTTGCTACAAAAGCATATAATTTATTATCATCACTATTATTATTTTCTAATAATTTTTCTGCTTCTTCTTCCGCTATTCTTGCAAAATTTTTCATTGCCCTATCACCATCAATATATGCTTGTTTGTAAAATTCTATTGCTTGTTTTTGTAATTCCAAATACTCAATCAATAATTCATTAACTCCAAATTCCTTTATATATTCATCCATTATTTTACTCCAAATAGATTCAGCTTTCTTTTCCGGCTTTCGATATTGTTCATAAAGAAAACCAAAATCACCAGTTTTATTAATTTTTTGAAAATTCCAAATAGGCAAATTATATATTGAATTATAAATCATATTCTATCAGTTACAAATTTAAGTTCAGGATGAATATGATCACATTTAGAGCAAATTAAATCATAAACAAATACTTGTCTTACTTCTTTGCCGTCAGGCGATTTTATAACACCATGTTTTAATTTTTTGCTTTGTATTAATTTTGGCTTGTCTTCGCAATTTTTACAACTCAAAACTATTGATTTATTGTTTGCCATAATTTTTTATTTACTTCGTTTTTTAATAAGATTATTAATTTATCCATGTTCTCCTCTGTTAGTCCCATTATATTTCCAGCATAATTATATTTTTCTGTCAATAAAATAGTTTCTCCTTTTTCATTTACTTTTTCATCATTTGCATTAATAACAAATGTATCCGCTAATACCGAAATAAAAAAACTATCATAAAATACTCCTGTATCTAAAAGTGTAATATGGTCAGTTCTTTGCCCCTTTTCTTTTTTTAATTGAATCGTATAAGGAGAATAACTACCAATACGAACATTGTCTTCAGATACACCATGCTCTAATAATTGATTAATACGAACCATATCAAGAATTTTCTTTTGTATATCATTTCTTTTTAAAATATCCAAAATCATAATCTCGATACGTTGTTTTTTTAATTCTTTTATTTTATCTATTAATATTTGCATTTTTAATAAAAAAGGCGGGCTATGTACGCCCGCCCAAGTGCTTTAAGTTAATTAAATAAATTATGGAATAGTAAAATGTATATGATTAAATTCAAATCCGTTATGACTTCCTGTTAAATACATTACATCACTTGAAGTTTGAGCCGGAAATACTAAAGCATAAGTACCGTCAGGACTTTCTGTTGCTGATGTTAAAGTTATCGGTGCTGCATGACCTGAATCATCTGTATCATTATATAAAACAAAATCTGTCTTTGCCAAGTCTGTACATTTTTGAGCAGTTTTAAATGAACCATAGGCAAGCGATAAGGTTACTGTGGCAGTTGTTGTTGCTAAGCCAGTTGCTGCTCCTATTGTTACATCTTTCAATCCTGTTTTTGCAAGCAAATCACAACCCAGTTCAGTTTGTGTAATATGTCTTATATTGCCGTCATCAATACTTTCATCAAATTCAAATGTCAATTCAATATGTTGTGGAATTGTATCAGTTGGCTTCATTAATTTAGCATAAAAAGTTTCCATGTCAATAAGAAATGGATACAAATCAGTGCCATCATAATCGCCATGTAATTGCTTTGCTTTATCTACAATAAAAGCAGAAAGAGCCAAACAACCCCAATTATCAAGTTTTTCCTTTAATTGTACTGGTTCTTTCATTATTAATGCTTTGAAAGTTCTTGGTGCATCGGAAACAAATATTTTTTTACCGGCTGCATTAGTCCAATAAACTGCATCGGCTCTATTGTCTTCGACATTATCAAGTTTAGGTAGCGGATACCAACGTTTATAGCTATCTGCCTGATTTATCAATGCTATAAAATAAGCATCATTTAATGTATCACCGGTTGCTATTTTATTTCTTGTAGAGCCGTCGGCTTGATATGTTGGAACAAGAATAAGCATTCTTGCAGCATCCAGTAATTCCTTACAATTTGGAACACCAGTATTTGTATAATTTAGGGTGCAATCACAAAGATTCATTTTTATATAATTTAGTTATATACAAAAATAATTAATCTTTATTCTGTAAATTGTTATAGTTTTTTAACTATTTTTAACTGCAATTAGTTCTTGGAAGTATTTTAATGGGAATATTTATTCTTAATCCAATACCTGAAAGATTAGCATTAAAAACATTTTTTCCAGTGCTTAGTCTGATCATATTCCAAACCGAATAAGGAGTTTCATTATGCCTATCTAATTCACCTATTTGCGCATGAACTTTTAATGCTTCAATAAATGAATCTACATATAATTGAATAGGATTAATAACTTGCGTATAATACTCATCTGATGTAAAATTCACGTAATCGCTTTCATCCATAAAATACATTTCACAATCAATAGTTCGTTCAATTGTTGATGTATTATTATCATTTACATCTGCGGGCATTGTTTCAAATAAAACAATAACCGGAAATTTATTTTGATAATCTGTAATTTTATCTAAAGAATTTGAAATATATTGAACTGTTCCATAATAAAAATATGGCGCAGATGCAGTCCACGTTGTTCCGGTTATTGCCGATGTTGAAGTTACTGTAAAACGAGTATTAACGGTAAGTGAAGTTATTTTATATTCGATTGAATTTATTTTTATATAATCACCTACAACTAATCTATGTGTATTGGCAGTATTGATAGTATATGTAGTACCAGAATTTGTTATGCTCGTAATAGTATCAGTATCACGTATGCTTTCAATTATTTCTTCAAGTAAAGTGATTATGCTTGTTGCCATTATAAATATCCATTAAGAAACATTAAATCTTTTACAGTAAATTGCCATGTGGGATAATCTGTTTTGTTTTTATAAAGAAAATTAAAACACGAACCTTTTACTAATTCAATATAATAATCGTATTTATATTTATTATTATAGGTTGCATAACAATCAGTTATTGGTGTATTTCCATAAATAGGATTTGTAATATAATCACTATAATTTTCAATGTCATAACCATATAAAGCAATTCCGTTATTGTAATATTTTTCAATCTTAACTGCCAATTGTGATTTGCTCATTCTAACCGAATTGTTTTGGTCTGCTTCAACTTGTCCAACTTCGGTATTTTGAGATTCTTGATATTTTAATATTTCAGCATAAGTAAAATAACGAAGCATTTTTTTAATTCCTTGATAATTTACATTTACAGTTACGCCATCTTCATTATCAACCGAATATGTTTTGCCATTTACTAAATCAATATATTTTTGTGTAACAGGAACACCAGTTGCACAATCTGTAATGAGTTTTAAATATAAATCTTCACCAAGTAAACTCTTTAATATCTCTTCTTCAACCGTTGCAATTATTAAAGATAAATCGGTTTTTCCATATTTAGACTGAGTGATATTTATTTCGCCGGTAAAATCCGTAATACTATTAAATAATGCTGCCATAATTATTTTGTTTTAGGATGTCGCCGTCGCTTTAAGGTTGTTATCGCTTCTTTTGTTTCAATATGTTCTTTTAATTCTTTTGTTTCTGAAACTTGTTTGTCTTCCTTTGCTTCACTTTTTTCTGGTTCTTCTTTCTGATGTAAATGTGTCGTTGCTTCAACTTTTGCCGGTTCTGGTTTTTTATTTTCAATTAATTCAACGAGTCCCTTGCTTATTAAAACATTTGCCGTACTTTCTTCGAGATGTAAAATATTCCCAATTGGAGCAAATTTAATACCATTGTCTTTATCTTTAATTACTTTTACTGTTAATATTTTACTCATAATATCATCAATTATTTGAATTTTAATATTAATTTCTTGTTTTATCTTAGGTTCTTCTTCAGCAAATATAATATTTTTTTCCTTATTATCAACAATTAAATTAAAATATTTATAATTATCATTAATTAATTTAGTTTGTCTTTCATCATTCATATTATTTAAAGTCCATATTGATTTGGTTTCATCTATTTTTTCACTTTCTATTATAAATCTCGCCTTATGTTCTAAGCACCAAATCATTAATCCTTTTTTGTGCATAAAAATACTTATAAAAATATCAGACATATTTTTATAATAAAAATCATCTATATTAATATCAATCATATCACTATGCCATGCTAATACTCCGCTTCCAGCTATTTGTATTGGAATATCATTTTCAACAATATCCTGACACCTACAATTAATAATAATTGACCCTCTATGATATGATTCAATAGGTGGTTCTTTAAATATTTTGCCATGTAATGTAACCGGATTGTTATATTTTTTTAATCCCTTAATCATTTTTGTTACATAATTTTTATCATAAATTAAATCATCGTCGATAGTAAAGCAATAACCGATTTTATTTTGAAGTCCATAAAATTTCCCAACATCCCCCAAGTCATCTGATTCAAGTTTATTGCTATCATAAATTACAATCTTATCATTAATCAAAAAATTGGGTATATTATTCCATTTATTGCAATAAATATGAAGTTCATCGCACTGATTAATTATACTATCAATAGTGTCTTTTAATGATTCTTCTCTTTCAGGTATAGTGGCAATACCTATATAAATTCTTTCCTTGTCAATAAAATCTCTATAAAAATTGCCGTTTTTATTCATTTCAATATGTTCTTGTTCAAACTTATTATAATATTCTTTTCTTTCTTCACCAAATAATTTATATTTTTTTGTTAATCCATTATTATTTTCATAACTTAAATAAAGTTCTTCGGGTATTCTATTTAATAATTTTTCACCAAATTTTCTAAAATATCTTAACCAATATTCTGTATCTCCAGTATGTCTTGTATTATCAAAATAGCCAATAGTTTCAAATACTTTTTTTGAATAACAAAGCATAGAATGACCATAAACACCAGATTGTACGTTATCTATTCCTTCATGGTTGTACATACAAATTGAAGCCATATATCCATCTGAAATAATTTGTTTTTCAACTCTATCAGTTTGCATCATATCATCAGCTCCTTGTATCATAAAACAATCCCAATCAGTTTCGTTCTGTAATACTACGTTAATAGAATTATAACAACCCTTATTTGTATAATTTCTATAAATCTTTATTCGTTCATCCTTATATGATTTAATTGCTTCAATCGTTTTGTCGGTGCTACAATCATCTATTATTGCTATTTGTATATTTTTATATGTTTGATTTAATATGCTTTCAATACATTTTTTTATTTTTATTTCTTCATTATAAACAGGAACTATAACTAAACACACTACATTGTCATCAGTATTAATAGTAATTCCTTCTGGATTTTGTGATTTTAGAAATTTAAAGGCATCAGTTTTTGAATCCATTAAAAATAAATTTATTTTTTCATTATGCAATTCATTGGGAATTAAAACAGGACAAATCAAAGCAATATTTATAATATCAATATGGTTTATTATGCCCTCAACTGTTTTGATAAGTCGTTTTGGTTTATTATGTGATATTATATTATATATTTTCATTTTCTTTGAGCCATTGCAATAAATGAATTATTCAAATCTATACTACTTGCAAAAATATTACAATATTTTTCACTATTAATTAAATAATCTCTTATAAATTCAGGTTTTAAAATATGTATATGCTTATGATTATTAAAAGGTCGCCAATATTCCTGTGAATAATCCGGTAAATATAGAAATAAAACACCGCCTTTTCTTATTCGTTCTGTCCAATAATTCAAAGCATCTACCCAGTTATCAAGATGTTCAAGACAATGACTTGAAAAAATATAATCTACCATGAAATCAGGTAAGTTCATGGCTTCCCATTCGTCGGGAAAAGATTTATCAATAGGGATAGCTCCTTCGAGTTTCCATTCTTCTTTTGCACATCCTATATCAAAACCAATACCCTTACAAACTTCTTTAGCAAAAGGAAAACAAAACCTTGCAGAGAATCCACTTGCCTGAAATAACGGATATTCTTTGTCTTTATATTGTATTATGTCAATCATTTTTTAATACCATAAAAATACAAATCTTTTAATGTCATAGGTGCAAGTGAAAGTATAAATTTATATTCTGAAAATATATTATCAACATCAATAGCTTTCCGTATATCACTTTCAATTAAATTTTTATAATAATCACACCATACTTCAATTTTAGATGTTAAGGGAGAATCCCTTGTATATTCTGTTTTAGTTCCGTGAATAGGTCTGCCGATAGTTGCACAGGTAAAAAAGAAAAGCCCTTTCGATTTTAATAATCTGCAAATATTTTGCAAACTTTGCTCGTAATACATATCATGTTCAAAACATTCTGTGGAAATTATTGTGTCATAAGTTTCATCGGGCTTGTTAAATTGATGTATGAAACTAATAATATCTACATTGTTACCTTCCCCCACATCAATACCAACATACTCGCAAGCATTAAATAAATATCTATTATTGCCATTAATATCTAATGAGCCACAATCTAATACTTTTTTAGCATTAAAATATTCTGGAAATTTATCTTTAACGCTTTTACAAAATGCAATTTGTTCCGTGTGCATATTTAGAAAAATTTAGTTAATTTATCTGTTAATATTCCATCTATTTTGTTTCCTAAATTATCGCCATGTAATACTTGACAATAAAGAATTTCGTTAATCCATTCATTTGTAAAGTTTAGGTGCATATTTTGATGAGGTTTGAAATAACAAGTTTTAATTGGTATATCTTTATTTTCACCAACCTTTTCTATAACACTTAAAAATGCACTATTAGCAAAAGGTCTATTTAATATATACCACTTGTCGTTTACACAATCATATTGACAACCTAAAGAATCCACTAATTTTGTTATATCTTCATTTCTTTTTTGTATTTCTTCTATAAAAGTTGGAGCAACACAATCGTCATTATCTAATCGGGTTGTTATAATTATAACATTATCCTTTATTTCGTTACCATATAAATTTCTTAAATAAACAGCAGGAAATTCAAAAATAATTTTTATAAATGAATATTTTTCATATTTTTTATAAATATGTTCAGGGGTTTTCTTGTCAAATGCTAATAACCATGTAAAATTTTTATTTGTTTGGCGTTCTATTGATGGCAGGCAGTATTTTTCAAATAAAATAATTCTTTCCTGCATCCATTTTTCTGCATCTATTTTACGACCATAGGCATTAAATATCTTATCAGTATCATAAACACTCATGTCTACGTCAGATAAATTCCATCGTGTAAAAATATAATGTTTCATATATTATTATTTAATTTCCATTTTTTTACACTTCTTAATATTTCTTCATGTTGTTTTATAAAAGATGCTTGCTGATTCCATAATGTTTCGTTTTCATTATAGATAAGTTTGATTTCGTTATTTTCATGCTTGCGTACTAAGCAAGGTATATAATTTATCTGACAAAACAAAGCAATCCACAAATCCGCCATTCCATGATATTTAAAAAGGCAATTTGGTATTTTATATTTTGAATTATCAAAGACCATAACACCAGTACCGACAAAATTAACCCATTCATTATTTATAACTTGTTCTAAGCAATGAAAATATTTATTCAAATCTCTGAAATTTGCCGGAATTTCATTTAAAATTTTTCCATGTAAAGATACAAATATTTTATTATCATATTTATTTAATAATTCAATATGTTTTTTGATATAATTTTCATCAATTAATAGGTCATCATCAATAGTAAAATAGTATTCGTCCTTATAAGTATTTGCCCAGTAAAACTTTCCCGAATCTTTTAAATTTTCTTTTCCGATAATATGTTCTATTTTATTATCATAAAGGAATTCAGGAACTTCTTTATATTCATTTAAGTAAACTCTTATTTTATCAATTATATTTATTGAAAGTAAATTATTAATTACTTCTTTAAATTGTTTTTCTCTTTTAGGATAAGTGGCTAAATTAAATGTTATTTCCTTTTTTGTTTGTTTATTTGTTAGTTCTATATAATCTCTATAATCAATGGAAATATCAGGATTATCATCATGTCCTAATGAACTTTCTACGCCTATATGTTCCATTACACTTGGTACAGTACATATAATTAAATTACCATCAACAGATGCTTTCCTTGATGAAATTGTATCATAACATAATTTATTTTCTTTTTGTCGCTGTAATAATGTTGGTTTTATATATTTATTATAAGTATTTTCATTTATGCCATTACAACCTGAACAAGAAGTATTTTTAACAACATAAAATCCACCATTATAAATAATAGGATGTCGAGGTTTGCCTAATTCTGATAATGTTAATGTATTAAAACCACTAATAACATTATTAGGAAATAATTTTTTATAATAGTTCATTATATCATAAAAATAATTATTTACAATACAATCACTTCCTATAAGTATTGCATATTCATAACCGTTACTAAAACAATAATCATAAGCTATTAATAATGAATCGTAAACACCTTTATTGTATTCCTTAAATATCTTTTCAATAATACAATTTTCTTTTTTAAAATCTTTTATAATTTTTCTTGTTTCGTTATCAGAACCATCATCAATAATAAATAATAAAGTTTCTTTAGGCAAAAAAGTCTTTTGTAAACTATCAAAACATTTCTTTAAATATTCTGGTCTATTATGTGTTGGTATTATTACAGCCGTTTTCATTTAAGTATAGTATTTAAAATTGAATATGGCTCATATTTTTCTGGCATAAATTCAACTATAATATTGTTCTGCTCAAATAATTCCATGTCCATATATTTTTTTGCTCCGTTGCCTGACAAATAAGTATCTGCTTTAAAATATTTGCAAATATCAATAATTCTTTGTGTTCCGGTTGTATTAATATTTAATTCAGATGAAAATTTCATTTTTAAAAAAGCAGCACTACAATCATTATTTATTTTATTTAATTCAGACATAACAAACAAAATACTACGCCATGTCCAATCAATTAATTTTTCGCTATTATAATTATAATTAGATTCCTTATCAAAAAAATGTTCTATAAATTTTGATTTACCATAAATATTTTCAATTGTTCTTTTATGTTTTTCTTTCCAAATATCAACTGCAATTTTAACATCTTTGATTAATTGTTTCTCCTCATGAATTATTGGTATTGTAAACCATAAATCTCCGTTCTTTGTTGGTATTCTATTTCTATTTGTAAAACCATTCTTTTCAAATTGAACATCATCAAGTAAAACAAATATATCTGATTGTTTTATTTTCTCAAAATAATTATTATTTGAAAAATAATTTGGTTGATGACATGATAATTTGGGCATTTTATTAATATTTTATTATAGAAGGAAATTCAATTATTTGCATATGTGTTTTATTTATCTTAAAATAATCTTCCATAACTATTTTAAATAATTCTTCCTTTGTCTTTTTTCTATATTTCTGAACATTGTCATTTAAAGGCAAACATTGACGATATTTAATATCAATCCAAAAAAATATTTTTTTTATTTGTAATGTATACCAAATACCATCATCTCGATATCGTTCTTCGATATATCTTATTTTTATTTTTTTCATATTGCATATTTTAAGTTAATAAATTCATTTTATTATTGTTCTTATATTCTCGAATACCTCAGCATATTGTTGTTTTATTTGAACTCCTAACATATTAGCCATATATTGATAGAATCCATTATTAAAATACATTCTATTTTTCTGCGTTTGGTAACATTTTATCGCTTCTATCTTTAAATCAAGTTGTTTTTTATTTAATATTACAAATATCCCTTGTTTAAATTCCATGCAATTATGAGCTACCTGATAACCCCATATTGTAGTATATTTAAAAGCCCTGAAACATTCTCTATTAATAACTTCATGGTCTTGGTGAGTATCAAAAGAACTTGGGCATAATATTAAATCATATTCTTTTTTATTAAATTCTACTAATATTTCTAAAATTTCCTGTCGGTTCTGTTTTAATTTTCTTAATTCAAAATTATATATAAATTTATTAGCATTTAATAACTTACAACTTTTAATAAATTCGTTTTGTAATTCAGGAATATCTTTAGGAAATGAAAAAGCAATTATATCAATTATTGCTCCTTGTTCTTTAAATTTAACAAGTGAACCAAAGCAATGAATTTCATCATCGGTGTGCGGACATAAAACTAAAATATTTTTTATCATTTTACAAATATAAAAGCGTGTTCCGTTGAATTTAAACTTTTAATAAATTGTTCTTTAGTATATTGTGTAAAATTATAATTATAAATATTATATATACTTAAAATATCAACTACGTTTTTTATGTCATTATCTTTGTCGGGAAACCAAGCCGGATGAAAAGAAATAAACATTGTAGGAGTATATTTTTTTATATAGTCTTTCATTTCTTCAATAACAAATATCTCGCCACCTTCAATATCCATTTTAATAAGCGTAGGATTAATTTTATTATTTAATAAAAAAGATGATAGTTTTATTGTTTCTATTGTTTTGATTTCATTAGCAATATAATTATTATTTTGCCTATCAATTAAACTGCTCACACTATCACCAGCGGTTCTAATATAAAAATTATTCTTGCCTTCATTATTACTTATTCCTTTGTTGCTACAAGAAATATTAAATAATTTATTTTTTATAATATTATTTATAAAATTTTCATAAGCAATATTATCCGGTTCAAAAGAATATACCTTATATGCTATTTTGGAAGCATATAAACTTAATACTCCGTTCCATGCTCCAATATCAATAAATACACTATCTTTATTTAAAAATTTATCAAGTATATTAAAAGAATATTGTTCCCATTTACTAATATTATTCCAAAAAGATAAATCATTCTCAACTTGAAATTCAAAATTTCTTATTTTTATTTTCATATATGCCTTATATAATTTTTGCTATGTAAGTATTCCGTTTGCAAAAAATCCCTTCCTTCTGAATTACGTGAATATAAATGTAGTTCTTTTGCTTGTAATTTAAGTGTTTCAATCAGAAAAAATAATGATGTGTTTACAGTATGTATTTCAGTTGCTTCTTCTATGATTCCCGCCCAATCCAATAAATTATAACCATCAATAAAATTCATATTAATATTTCGATATTCATTTTTAACAGAAATATTTTTAAAACAATTATCAAATGTGTGAAAGTTGCAATTTATTAAATTATATTTATCTCCGTTTTTTATATTTAATAATTCTTTTAATTTATCCTCTTTATATCTATGTCTCAACCATGTTAATTTTCTCCATTCATCTAATTCCATGCCTACCATTCTATATTTATTACGCATTGTATCATATAAACAACCTTTAAAATATTCTCTACTCCAACGCATAGGAATAATTATTCTGCCATTATCAGATATTAATTTTTGTTCTTCATAATTTATATTTAATTTATCCTTTTCAATGAAATTTATATACGGAAAATAGGTTTGTAAGTCCATGTATTGTTGGAGCACTGGTAAAATAATTTTAAAACCATCTCTAAAAAACCTTCTCATTATCGGCTCTATAAATAAAATATCACCTATACCAAAAAATTGATTAAATATATATTCGGTTTGTGGTTTTTGAATAGGATATTTCATTAATACAAAAATAATAAATAAACTAATATAAATAAAAAAAAGGAAGCAAATTTAATCACTTCCTTTTTTCTTCTTACAAAAGTTCTTATGAACCACTTGTAATAGCTGCCTTTGCTACACTGAACTGTCCATAACAGAAAGCTCCATTATAATAAATAGGAAGTGCAATTCTTTCTTCAAAAGAAATACAAATCATATTCTTAATGAAATAATCTGAATGACTATCTGACATTTGTATAGTAAGTTTCTTTCTGTCAACAATTTCTGCTGCATCGTTAAAATCGCCAATACAGAAATACCCTGCTGTCATTGCTGTATTCTGAATTATTGGAATACCTGCAATACTCATTAATCCTGTACTTGAATCTCTGCTAACTAAATAATTGTTACCAAGATATTCTCTTGTTGAACTTGTCTTTAATGTATCAATTATTGCTACATCAGTTGGGTGCATTAATATAGCCGAAGGACTATAAAAAGCAACATTAAGATTTGCTAATGCTACTCTTAATACATCAATTTCGTTAGCTGCCGGTATTGCCGTTGCAAAAGAACCTGCTGCAAATGCTGTTGCTACTCCAGTTATTCCTTGTATCTGTGGAGTCGTACCTGAACCAAAAAGTATTTGCTGGTCTTCCAGTGTTTTTACTCTTTTTGGCATATGATTAGTAATAAAAGAAGTTAATGCAGGAACATCATCGAGCAAATCCTTCGATACTATCATGTGAGTACATAAACGTTCAACGTTTACATAAGTTTCAACAAGATCAAAATCAGATTGATTAGATGCTGTGTTTTCAGCTTTATAAAGAACTCCGTCTTCATAATTTGCTTGCTTCACAACAGGAATTCTATCTTTTTGAGTTGTTCCTATTGACATAATATCCCTCATGTGAATAGGTCGAGTTTTTAATTCGATTATATCCCTTCGAGGCTGGTCAGTAATAAGAATACTTCCTGCTGTTAAATTACCGGATTCTGTCATATCCCCCGCTACCTTCAAATCAATTTTATTTGTTGAACCTTTTTTCTTTGTCAAAAATTCCTTAATTTCAGTTTCGTTTAAAGTTTCTTTGATAACATCTTCAAGTGTTTCAACTTTTTTCTGAGGAGTGCCAATATTAAACAATTTTGTAATTTCAGTTCCTTGTTTGTCCGATTGTTCTTTTATGTCGGCAAGTTTTGCAGTTAAGTCTTCAACTGCTTTACTTTCCTTGATAGCTTTAAGGTCGTTTGTTATTTCAACCATTTTGGCATCAAAGTCAACCTTAGTAATTAAACCCGTTTTAGATTCATCTACTAATGTTTTTACTTTTGCTTCGATTACATCGAGCAATTTTTTTTCTTCATCTTCCATTTTATTTTTGGATTTTTAAGTTCATAATTAAGTAATTATAATTTATTTCAGATTTTAATAATAAATCCGGCTCAACTATTTCGGGAGTGTCATTTGACGGCTTCCCATTGAGTGTTTTCATTTCTTCAATCTTACTTTTAATTTCTATTAATTTATTTTCGATTTGAATAAATTTTTCATCCGAATAACTGCCTTTAGTAAGCATATCATTCAGTAATTTTATTTCTTCTTGTATTTTAATTGCTTCTCCTTTAATTCCTACACATGGAGTATTTGAATTTGCACCTAAGAAAGAAAGTGTCGAATATTCCATTAATTTGTATTCAGTTATATGTCTTATTCCCGTTACTTCATCAATATTATATTTTATTGCTCGATAACCAATAGAATGTTCAAGAGTTCTGTCGTGTTCCATAAAAAACTTATAGTCCGAATAAACATCTTTTACCATTTGTTTTTCTAAGTTCATTGCAGAACGAACAAGTAAACCATAATTATCTGGCATGAATTCCAAGGGACAACCAAGTAATTGTGTTCTATCATGGTCTTTAAGATGTTTTATTTGCTTAAATCTTTCTCGACAAGTTTTATCAAAACTTCCAATTTCAGAAACATCATTATCGGAATCAACGTTTCCAAATCCATTTACATAGATTGAAACAATACCCTTTTCATCAATATCTTTTATTTGGCTTGTAAAGTTTTTTGTATCAGGATTTTCTTCACTTTTGCCATTGGTTGCTTTTTCAAAAGACAAATATTTAATCTTATTATCTTTTAACCATTTTAACGCTTCGGCGGAACTCCAATGCTCAATAGGGAAACGTAATGTTTGTGCTATAACAGCCCCATCTTTATAAACATACCAAATAACATCTATTGTAACTGGAATAGAAACGCCTTGAACTTTTCCCTTGCCACTTCCATGTGTACGTGCTACTCTCTGAAATCCAGTGCGTGATTCAAGCTCTTTAGACGAAATTAAACGACTTGCGTGTTCGTTAGCAAATGGCATATAAAAATATTTATCCTAACAAAAATAATTAAGATTTATATTTTATATTGTTATAGTTTTTTAACTATTAAATTTCTTGAACCATTGACCGCAAATAATAAGCATATTCAATCTTAAATATTTATTTTTATAAATATGGATTGAATATAAATGCGATTGTTTTTACGGTCAATTATGTGGAGGAGCTTTTTATTTTATAAATTTTTCGCAACATTAACCGGATAGTTTCTTGTTGCATTCCTATTTCTTCTGAAATTATAAAATATATGTCTTGAAGGGAATATTTATTTTTAATATCGTTTCTAAGTTCTGCAAATCTATTGAGTATATAAAATTTATTACAAATAATTTCTTTTTGATAATCAGTTAAATTATTAATAACAAATTCCAAAGGTAAATTTATTATATCAATTTCTTTTGCTTTATTCATTAAAATATTTGTTTGGGTTCATTTGCTTTTTTCATCGGAATTAAATTTGTTCCCACCCATAATTGATTTGCTTCGGTTTCGGTTAATTCAGGATAACCTAACATTTTAGCTGCTTCCGCTGGTTTTATTATTCCTGATTTAATTTCATTCTGTATTCGTGTTGATAACTTATCAATATCAACTTGTAATTCAGGAATTGCCTTTGTATCAACATCTAAATAATATTTTTTATTATCTTGTTTTGAAAATGCAGGTAAAATAAAAGTATTATATGCCTCTGATTCCATATATTTTAATGGAAGTATTCTGTTTTGTAAAAAATCTTTTCGGGCTTCTTGCATATTACTAAACGTAGAACCTTTAACATAACCCATTATGCGACTATCAACATTTAATAATCTGCATAATGTAAGGAAATCCTGTTCTTGTCCCTGTATCAAATTTAAATCTGTTATTGATTGAGCTATGTTTTGATATTCCATTTTATGACCAACAATCCAAATCTTCCCACGTTTAGAAGCTCCGCCAAATCTATCGGCATAACGGGCTTCCATTTTACGAGTTTTTTCAGAGTCTATTGTGTCGTCATTTCCGGTTGACAATATTCCCATAGCTCCCAAATTACGTATTAATTCAGTCGCAGCAATATAACTATCATTACTTTTTGTAAGAACAGCGTTAAATGTCGGGGCTGCTCCATACATAAACATTCCACTATCAACGCTGGGATTAAATGATTTAAAATGATAAACAGTTTCTTTTGGAAAATTATATCTAACATCATTAAAATTTTCAATGGAATAACTGTCAATCATATTCTTAGAACTTCCGCTAAATACAATTTTAACAAGATACGCTGGTAATACTTGCATTTCACCAGTAACATTATATTTGTTTCCCGCAATCTCTATTTTATTTAAGTATGAATTTCCAAGCAAACAATAATAACCAAGTAATGATTGAGTAAATAACGTAGAGGTTTGTTGTTCGTTAGGATAATTAAGAAGTTTTGTTATTTCGGGTTGTTCAACTGGTTCGAGTGCTTTTGATTGATAATATATTGCTTCATCAATTCCCTTACCTCTATAACTTTTGTATTGCTTTATTGCCTTTTCGTCTTTTATTTCATAGAGTTGCCAGTCAATCATTGAGGCGGTTTGAATGATTTTATTTATAATCGAATAAACGTCAGGATTAAATAAATATCCTTCATTTATTATTTTAGTTAAATCATTCTTATTGTAAATGAGTTGACCTTTACCAAAAAACTTTAACAATTGTTCATATAAAATATTTATCTTATCATCATTAACTCTATTTGCTTTAATAGATTCGGATTTTTTTATTTCGAGGGACGTGAATGGAATTTTCATAACAAATTTTTTATAAAGATAATACAAAAATAATATAATTGTTTATTTAAAATCCAAAATTATTATTTAACACTCCCAAATAATTATACCCCAATGAATCCCAAAAGTGATTAAATTTATCTAATGGCTCATTAATTGACATTCCGTTTATCTCTCGCCATTTATAGTTTTCTTGTTCTCTTTTAACATTAACGTCTCTCACCAAATTTAATTTGTGTTTCTTTATTAATCCGATACGCCAACAAATACCTTTTCCCTTATTTACTTTTTTTATATTCCATCCTAAATTTTTTAACTCTCTGACCATTTCGGTATCATTATATTTATCTGAACAATCAGCAGTTATTAATATATTGCGAGGCAAACCCAAATTATGAAGTGTATCAGATAAAGCAGGTGCATTGTCAATAGGTTCGTAAAGCAAACACTTAACATATAAATCATTCCCTTGTAAACACATTTTTGTTAAACAAGTGCTATCGTTTGTAAATCCAAAATCAAGCCCATAAGAATAATTATCACTATCCGGCAAGTCGTCAATCCAATTAACATATTGAAAAATTAATCCTTTCGCTGCGGTTTTTAATCCAAGACCATAAACTTTCCACATATAATCATCAGCAGTTCCATTCTTGATGTTTTCAGCTGTTGGTTCATAAGACAATATTTCTTTTCGTTGTCCTTCAGGTAAAAAACTACAATCCAATAAAGTTGAATGAAAAAACTTTGTGTCAGGTCGGGTTATTAAAGAATTAAAAATCCAATGTTCAGTATAAGAAGGGTTATAGTCTGTTATAAATGCCTCGTTACATCGTTGATTTAATTGTTTCCATGCTTCAAAATCTAATTCCATTCCTTCATTACCCCAAATTATATCATGTCTTTCGCCATGAGCAGACATAGAATCTAATCCTGTAAAAAATATTTTGTTTCCAAAAATTTCAAAAGTAACCGGTGTAGATTTTCGATGTAATTCGGGATTGTATAAATTATAAAGCCGTAGTATTTTTTCAAAATCCTTTAAGACTGTTTTACGAAGGTCAGCAAATGTTTCTCTGAAAATAAGAATGTCTTTATTTTTATTGTAGTTGTTTTGGCAGTATATTAATAAGAATTGTATTATATCCCATGTTTTACCCGAACCTGAAGAACCCTCTAAAACAAATCCCTGTTTTATTCCTTTTTCTGCTTTCTCAAAAGAAAATTCATTTAATAAAAATTCTAAGTTTAAACCGCCTTGAATTTTCATTTTGTTCGACTAAATTTATAAAAGTCGGTAATTTTAGGCATTTTTATTTAATAATGTTCGACAAAACTTATTTTGTTGTTTTAATTATTTCAATCTGCGTTATTGTTGGAGGGATTAGATCCTTGCCGTCCTTGCCGGTGATTTCTGTTTGCTGTTTTGGTTTTCCTTCAACTCTATCAAATATCATATCTATTGCTTTTAAGTCTTGTTTTGCTGCTTTCTTTAACAATGCAGTTATAATCATTTCTTTTGTCGGCATTAATACTTCTATTGTTACTTGTTCGCCAGTCTTATTCCATTTGCCTGTAATTTCACTTTGTTCAACTTTTTCGCCTGTAATTATTATTTTATTGTTTTCGGAATCAATCTTTTCCTTCAATAAAGCCGTTAAAAAATCCTTTGGGCGCCCATTTTTATTAATGTTTTCAGGGTGCTTGTCAAGACCTGCAGTATTCTGCTTGTCTCCAAAATTCGTTTTTGGTTTAGGTTTTTTCAAGTTGTTTTAAAGTTGTTTAACATTCTTTAATTTAATCACATACACTTCAAACTCAAATAAATCAAATTGTCGTTTCCCGACTTCAATAGAAATAATATCTGTCATTAATCTTGGTGATGTTTTTGAATATCCTGCTTGCAAAATTATCAATTAAAGCCAATTTCTTGCGTTTCTTATCCGATGTTTTAAGGTCGGTACGTTTCACAACAATTAATTCCGAGCCATCAGATTCAATGATTTTTGTTTTAATACCTAACTTTTCTGCAGCTTCATAAGTTGCGTTGCCTGCAATTATTTCATTTTTCGAATCAATTAAAATACTTCTTCCGGCTTGCAGTTCTTTCAAAGATTTTTCAATTATTCTTTTATTCTTATCGGAGTGCTGTCTATAATTCTTTTTGTCGAATGTTATTTTATTTTCAGATTTTTTCATATTAATACAGCACAATTACAGTTCCAACAAAACAAAGCCCCATATTTAATTACTTCGTGGCAATAAGGGCATATTTTAATTTCGTTCATAGTTTATTAATTTATTTATGAATTTTTACACATTCTGAAAATAAACATTCATTTTCCTTTGCCCATATTTTTTTATCTGAAATTAATGATACTTGTAATTGATAAGTAATTCCATTAAAAGTCATTTCGGCAATACCATCACTAATATTAATATTATGAATAGTATTTTGTTTTGCGGCATTAATTACATTTTCAATAGCTATTAAAGTTCCTTCTGCTAATTTAGATGTTGGATTCATAATTTTAATTTTTTATTTATTTTGATACCTTTTTTCACGCTATATTACAAGTATGAAAATTTATGATATTGGTTTTACAAATCTTATTAATTTATTTTCTTTATCAACAACCGGTATTAACCCCTCGATATTTCCGGCTTCAATCTGCTTTTTATTTAATTTATTTCTATTTATTAAATGAATTCTATTAACATTTGGGAGTTCATTTAGATTAGTTTTTCTTTTCGTTCTTCTTGGCATTTACTTTCTTTTAAAAAAATTGCGGTTTCTTTATTTTTTACCTTATGGTTTATTTCATAGATACTCCCGCAATTTTTCACTTTCAAACAATTAAACAACTAAATAAATATATATACATTAAAAAAGCTCAGTACAAATATACAATAATTTTTATTATAAAGTCAATAAAATATTTATATTTTTTATTTAAAAATTAATAAGTTTATATATTTATTGCTCTTGGTGAGTTCTTGAAGTTTTAGTGATAGTGAGTTTTCCTAAGAAGCATTTAAACTTCTTAGTACTCACTCACTTTTCAAAATTAAACTTGCTCTGTGGAGCCGTCCTCTCGTTAAGTGCCTTAAATCATAATTAAGATGTTTAAGGTTGTAATCAACTTTCAGTAACTTATTCTACCGCTATACATACAACTCATTGCTTTAGTGCCATTGTTCCGCTTTGTATAGTTCCCGCAGTAACGGACTATATTACTTTGCTGCTGTTAATTAAATCCGACCAAAGTAATATTATTAATTCTGTTTTTACTCTATTAACTTCGAGAGTGAACATAAAAACAAAATCCCTAACATTATCGCCGTAACATTAGGGATTGTTTATTTATAAAATTCAAAAGAACAAAATAAACTATCTTTATAATCGCGGCGACAATTTTATTTCAATACATAAATAACAAAACACAAAGATATAAAAACTTTTTCATAAAAAGCAAATTTATTTTAATATTTTTTTTATTTATAATAATACAGTAAACTTTTTATATATCAATAGTCAACAAATAATGAACTCAAACCCTTTTTTAATCAAAAAAATGTTTATATTTTTGTTGAAATATTTTAAAATGAAATTTATGAGAAATTTAAGTGAATACGAAAATTTAAAAATAAATGTAATTTCAAATAAAAAAATTCCGGTTCATATTAAAAAAAGAGCAGTAATTGTATTTAAGTATTTCAATGCAGAAATGAAAAATGAGGTTAAGGAATTACTTAGATTAATAGACGAAAACGCAATAATATCAAGGAATATCGAAAATAAAGTAAACAAAAAATGTACTAATAGTAAAGTTTAAATGTACTATATTTCCTTGACACATAAAAAAATAGTTGTATCTTTGATTATAATTATTTTTTTACTAACCAAAATCTCACAAAAATGAAAACAAATGCAGCAATCACGCCAAATGGCAATCTAATCTATCAAAAAGACGGATTAACTTTAATTTACATTGCCGAAAAAGAAATTACAACAGAATTCACTAACTATCATAGAATCTCTTCCTTTGATAAATTAGTAACAATTTTACCGACAAAAGAAATTGAAACTGAGAAAATAATTTCTGATTTAGAAATTATAGAAAAACAGGCAAAAATAATTACTTCATTAAAAGAAGAAATTGAAAATTTAAGAAAAATAAAAGAATTTTACGGCGAATGCCCTGAATGGCATTTAAAGGGATTTAAGAGTAAGGAATCTTTTGAAAAATTTATTTTAAAAGAAAAGAAAAAAGAATTTTATAAGAACGCAAAAAAGAACTCCAAATTAAAAACAAATAAAGATGTTGATGAAAAATTATGTTGGATCTTTACGACGGAATATCAAGGGAAGAATGGCGGATTTAGGCATTTCTCAAGATATATAAATAAATCTTTAAATAAAATTTCTTTAATTTCTGATTTTTCAAAACACAAAAATTTATGTGTTAAAAAAATAAATGGTGATGTCATTGAAGTAAGGGGCAGCATCGAAATAAATGAATGTCAAATTTAAAATCTTGTGCGTCTTGTGAGATTGGCTCACAGGCGTTGTCGAAAGGCTCGATTAACTGTACGTTAAGCAGTTTTTATAAACTTAAATAGAAAGGAAATAAATTATGAAAAGCGTAAATTTTATTTATCAAGAAAACAGTTGCAAATATACTTACATATCAATCATTGAAAAAAAACACAAGATTGTTTGTGTTGATATTGAGGTAAACAAAGATAATAAATATATAGGAGATATTACAGTAAGTTATAAGAATACTCATTTGGTTGGCGTTGACGAGTTTGATATGGATTGGACGGAAATTTCTGATGCTGTCAAAAAGATGCTTATTGGAGAAGCATTAGTAGAAGGGAGTATTTTTGAATTTCCAAAATTAACGTATATTAAAACTTTAAATACGGAAATTGAAAATATCAAAATAAAATTTGAGGAACATTACAAAAACCCAAATATTTAAAAAAACTAAATATATGCAAACAAGCGATTTCGTAAACATATCAACTTATACAACCGGAAGGGAAGAACAAAGAATTAACCCTACATCATTGCATAAGAGCCACGCTATTGTTAGAACGTTAGAAGGAATTGAACAAGTCTATATAAATACGGCTTATTCTGCAAACAGAAAGAATGATACTAATAATTTAAGAAATATTAAAAAAATAGCAAGACAACAACTTTATAATTTACAATAATTAATTCGTTCTTTTCAAATAAAATATTCGGGATGTCCTCCGATAAAAAATAACAGGCATTACAGGGATAACTATGTTTAAAAATTAACAATTAATTTTAATTTTATGAAAACAACCGGAATATATTCAAAAACAGAAGACGAATTTGATATTAACGACAGAATTATCGAAGAAACTCGTCAAATCAAAAAAAAAATAGAAGAATTAATAAAAGAACTTGGGAAAAAAGACTCAAAAATTGTGATAAAAACATTAATAGGTACTCTTTTAGAAAACATATAACCTTATGAAACCAAAAGTAAAAACAAATCATTGCAAACTTTGCAAAAAAGAATACGATAATAAAGAAATTAATCGTATTTATGGTAAAGACAGCATGGTATCTTTGTTAAATTACTGTTCAGCTAAATGTTATACTCAGGCAGAACAAACCAAAAAACAGGTTTATACAAACGAAAAAACTTTGATAATTGTCGTTAATAACGGAATTATTGAAAGCACCGATTTACCTTTAAGCCTACAAATCGGGCAACCGATTACTAAAAAAGAATTAAATAAAAAAGGCTTTACATTACATCATTATATCGGGACTTTGTGTTTATTATTATTTTTCTGTCTTTACTCTTGCAAGCAAAATATAACTATCGTAAGAGAAAAATACAATACATTTTATACTATAAATAAACGTAATGATACTTTATGCAGTACAATACCAGGATTCATTGTAAATAATCTTGAAACCGTAAAAAAAATAAAATTTTGCTTTGAAAATGATTATCCAAAAAATAAATATATTATAAATTATAAAGGATTTTAAAAATAAAAAACTATGAAAAAAATAATAATCAAAAATCAAGAAGAATTTGATAAAATTTCTAAAATCGAAAAAGATGAAGAAATTATTTTTGAAAGCAATAAAATTGAAATAAATTGCGTTTTAGAGGTTTTTGGAATTTTAAAATTAAAGGGAGAAATAAAATCAAGCTGGAATAATAAATATATCCGCAATTACGGCGAATGTCATATTGAAAGCAGGGAAAGTTCGCAGAATCATATTGTAAGCAGGGAAAGTTCGCAGAATCATATTGTAAGCTGGGAAAGTTCGCAGAATCATATTGTAAGCAGGGAAAGTTCGCAGAATCATATTGTAAGCAGGGAAAGTTCGCAGAATCATATTGTAAGCTGGGAAAGTTCGCAGAATCATATTGTAAGCAGGGAAAGTTCGCAGAATCATATTGTAAGCTGGGAAAGTTCGCAGAATCATATTGAAAGCAGGGAAAGTTCGCAGAATCATATTGAAAGCAGGGAAAG
>JBAZIE010000015.1:0-52680 GCA_041652055.1 Sulfurimonas sp.
CCGTGACCCTCGGCACCACAAACCAATGCTCTAACCAACTGAGCTAATCCCACCATGTCTTTAAAAAATATAAAAGTGGTCGGGGTGAAAGGACTCGAACCTTCGGCCCCTTGGTCCCAAACCAAGTACTCTAACCATACTGAGCTACACCCCGACCTACACATTAAACCAACCTTGTAGCTGATTAATGAGGCGAAATTATAGTTAATAACTACAAAAAAGTCAATAGCTTTTTTTGCATATTTTAAAACTTTATATTTAGTGACACAAAAAGAGATTAAGATTACTTTGTTACAATACTTTTACAAGGTTTTAAAGGGTTAGTTTTGAGTGAATTTATTGGCAGTATCAACTCCTTTTTGGAGACGATTTTATTTTTTGATATTCTTTTTGGAACAGTTGAGGGGGTTAAACTGCCGTTTTTAGTTGTTTGGCTTATCTCCGGAGGCGTTTATCTGACATTTTTAACAAAATTTATGAATGTTAGAATGTTTAAACACTCATTCAATATTATAAGGGGCAGATACAATACCGCAGATGATGTAGGGCAGATATCTCCTTTTGGCGCGCTGACTACCGCACTAAGTGCAACTGTAGGGCTTGGAAACATTGCCGGTGTTGCTTTGGCTGTTGCCATAGGAGGTCCAGGGGCTACATTTTGGATGATAATAGCCGGCTTTTTAGGCATGAGTTTAAAATTTACCGAAGTGACACTCTCTCTTCAGCACAGAGAGTTTTTAAAAGACGGAACGATTATGGGCGGTGCGATGGAGTATCTCTCAAAAGGTTTGGCAAAGAAAGGATATGCAAGCTTTGGCAGTTATTTTTGCCTTCCTTATGATAGGCGGGGCAATCGGTGGAGGAAATGTTTTTCAAGTCTCTCAAGCCCTAGGTGCAGTCTCTCAAGAGGTATCTTTTTTTAATGAATTCCCAATAGTATTTGGAATTTTTATCGCTATTTTTGTGGGCTTTGTAATTATCGGCGGTGTTACGAGAATTGCTAAAATCACAGAATTTCTCGTCCCAATCATGGCTATTATATATATTACTGCCTCTTTGTGGATTTTGGGATATCACTACGAGAAGATTGATGACGCATTTGCCATAATTTTTCATGAAGCATTCTCTACGAGCGCAATCTATGGCGGTATGGCCGGAGCCATAGTTCACGGGTTTCAAAGAGCTGTTTTCTCAAGCGAAGCAGGAATAGGCTCCTCTCCGGTCGCGCATGCTCCCGTAAAGACAAAATATCCGGTAAGACAAGGACTTGTAGCGCTATATGAACCGTTTATTGACACAGTAGTCATATGCACTATGACGGCACTTGTTATTGTTATAACAGGCGTCTATGCACACGATGGAGCTTACTCTGCACTGATTGAAGCAAAACAGGGAGCAGCACTGACAAGCGCGGCATATGGAACGGTTATTGAGTGGTTTCCTGCTATTTTATCCCTCAGCATAACACTCTTTGCTTTTTCAACGCTGATATCATGGTCCTACTACGGCGAGCGTGCTTGGGTTTACCTTTTTGGCTCAAAATTTTCTATTATTTATAAAGTAGCATTTCTATCTCTCATCATCATGGCGACTGTCGTAAATACAGCACTGTTAGTAGATTTAAGCTTTATGCTCTTTTTAACTATGGCGTTGCCAAATATTTTGGGGCTTTTCATACTAAGCGGTGACGTAAAGAGAGAGCTTGAAGAGTACATGTTAAAATTAAAAAGCGGTGAATTGGACAGAGAGGCAATTAGGTGAATGACAACAAAAGGAAAGATTCTCGTCACTGCGAGGAGCATAGCGACGCGACAGTCTAATGGAGTGGCAACAAAAAGATAGATTGCCACGCTTCGCTCGCAATGACGAGGAAGAGATTTAAAACTGTATCATCCCGTTAATCGGTGAAGAGGCTGTTGCGTAAGGACGCTTTGCAATTCTTCCAGCAAGATAACTCATTCGCCCTGCAATAACTGCATGCTTCATAGCATCAGCCATCATCATAGGGTTTTGCGCGCCAGCAATCGCGGTATTTGTTAACACTCCATCAGCACCCAGCTCCATGGCATACGCCGCGTCGCTTGCACAACCTATTCCTGCATCAACTATCACAGGTACACTTACAGCCTCACGAACAAAAACTATGTTATATGGATTTTGAATTCCAAGGCCGCTTCCGATAGGAGCTGCAAGAGGCATAATAGCATGCGCTCCCGCATCTTCAAGCCTCTTTGCCATAATCGGGTCATCCGAAGTATAAGCCATAATGGTAAAGCCGTCTTTTGCGAGTATCTGACATGCTTTTATGGTCTCTAGCACATCTGGATAGAGAGTCTTTTGCGTATCGCCGATAACCTCTAATTTTATCAAATCAATCCCTGTAGCCTCTCTCATCAGACGAAAAGTCGTAATCGCCTCTTCTGCAGTAACGCATCCGGCTGAATTTGGCAAAAACTTTACATTTGTGCCTGCAAATGTGTCGCGAAGGTTCTCTTTATCCGGGTCTGTAATATTTAAACGGCGAACCGCAACAGTAATAAGCTCGCTCCCGCTTGCAAGCGTTGCCTCTTTTGTAGTTTGAAAATCTTTATATTTTCCACTTCCGACAATTAGACGGCTGTTTAACTCATATTTTCCGATTTTTAAAATATCTTTCATTTTTTATTCCCATCTATTTATTTTATTACACCAATCAGAACTTGTCCCGATTGGCTACGCTGGCCGCTTTGGCACTAAAGCTTGACACTTTTTGTGTCAGATAAATTTGTATACTATTTTTTACAACCTACTTATCTCTTCTATCAAGTTATCAGGCGTTAGCGCAAAGTCGGCTCCCGCATAATTTATCGCCAGTTTTGTGTGAGCCAAAGAGGCGTTTATGGCTGCATCTAGAG
This sequence comes from Sulfurimonas sp., assembly GCA_041652055.1. Taxonomy (GTDB): domain Bacteria; phylum Campylobacterota; class Campylobacteria; order Campylobacterales; family Sulfurimonadaceae; genus Sulfurimonas. Next base: position 2,895 of record JBAZIE010000015.1, read on the forward strand.
GAGCGTATCCCTGCGCCAAAAGAGCCCCGATTAAACCTGTTAAAACATCACCGCTTCCGCCTTTTGCCAAAGATGCCCTGCCGTGAGGATTTATGTAAAACTCATCCCCTTTTGCGATTATGACATTTGCACCCTTTAAAACCAAAGTAACATGATGATACGCTTTGCAAAACTCCTCTGCATATTTAAAACGATTTTTTTGCAGCTCCTCTGTCGTTATATCAGCTATTTTTGTGATTTTAAGAAGTGAAACAAACTCTTTTGCGTGCGGAGTTACAACCACATCTTCTCTCTTTAAAATTTCCAAAATTATCGCCAATGAGAGTATGTCGGCATCGGCCACCAAAGGAAGGGTGTTGTCTACAAACTTACTTAGCTCAATATGGCTAAATTCGGCTCCAAGCCCCATTCCTAATGCCAGCGCGGTTGCATTTTTTGGAACTTCATGCGAATACATAAGCATATGAGGTATTTGTATATCCTCATACCCAACTAGAGTTACAAGACCTGCTCCAAATCTAAGAGCAGAGAGCGCGCTCATGATGCTTGCTCCGCTTTTTTCACCGCTTGCCAACGCTAAATGGCCGTAAGAACCCTTGTGTGAATCTTTTTTTACCCTATTTGGAAGTTTCAAATCCTCCAAATCAAGTAAATTCCACTTGCTCTGCTTCTCATAAATCTCTCTGCTGATGCCAAGATTGATGACTTTTATCTCTCCTACAAACTCTTTTGCGCTGTCCATAAACATGCTCTTTTTCAAGGCGCCCATAGTCAAAGTCACATCCGCTGCAAATCTGTATCCGGAGGGGATATCGCATGCGATTTTAAACGCATCCAAAGAGTTCATCTCTTTGATTAGAGAGGCTATCTCGTCGTTAAATTCGCCGCTAAATCCTGTGCCGACAATGGCGTCCACCAAAACATCGCACTCTTGAAGTTTTGTGCACTCTTTTACGCCTATGCTAAGAGCACGCTTATGCTGTAGAAGCGCCATCTCTGAGGCAGGTTTTTTTGCATAAAAAATTGATGTGTCATAATCCAGATGCAGAAGTCTGGCAAGGGCTATTCCGTCAGCTCCGTTATTTCCACTTCCGCTCACTATGATGACTTTTGAGTTTTTTTTAAAATTGCTACGGATATACCAAGCCATACCGCCTGCGGCATGCTCCATCAGAATATCCTCGTTTAAAAAAAACTCTTCGTAGCACCTTTTGTCTAAAGATGCTACCTCATCAAAAAGTTTTTGCATAACTACTCTTCAAACATATACTCGTCAATCTGAACCACATTGCTCTTGATATCATTGAATAGAAGCGTATGATAGTTTGTTCTATACTGATAAAAAAATCTGTTTTTAGGCAATTTTTTTAGGTTTGAAGTATTGAAATATTCAAGATTTGAGCACTTTCCAAGATACAAAAACGTAAAGAGCAGTTTTATCTGCGGATTTTCAAAGGTGCTATGAGGCTGAGCTAAGAAAGTAAGCCCGTATTTTTTGAGATTTAAAAAATTTAACATGTAGAGCAAAAAGTCTTCAAACTTTGTGTAAAACCCGTTTAAATTTTCAATGTCATGGAAAAAATAGTAATAATTTTCCAATAGCCCCTTATGCTGAAGAGTTGTCGTGAGCTTACTTGTAATGTCCCTTTTATTTGAGAAATAACTAGGATCAGTTGCCATATAGATATGTTTTTTGGCAGATACAAGCGCGTCGAACTTCTCTTGGAACTCTTCGCTCTCATCAAATCTTATGTAGTTAAAGTGCTCGTCTTTGTATCTTAACTCTATGTTGTTCTCATCTGAGTTGGAAAAATCAAGATATAGAGTTGCAACACCATTGTCAATGATATAGTTTCTTATTTTACATGCTAGATTTGTTTTGCCGGCACCCTCTTCCGCCAAAATCAACGTGTTGTAAAAAAGCACCCTCTCTTCAACTTTTAAAGTATTTATACTGCTTACATATTTTCCGAGTTTATCTCTCATATTTTTCCTTTAAAAAAATTTAGCATGTATTATATCTTATCTCGAATAAACAAAGACCACTCCTTTGCTTACTCCGGCAATTTGTATATTTTAGATTTATAAAAATAATATAAATTCGTTATATAAAATTAAGCCAAATAAATGTAAGATTTGTGACAAAATTCGCAAAAGGAACTATCATGTATAAAAAAACTGCATTATCAATGGCACTTCTTGCTTCATCTCTTTTGGCTACAGACTTGGTCACAGAGGCTAAAAAGGTGGGCTTAAAGCCTATTCCTGCTGATAAAAAAGAGCTTATGAAGCTTATTGACAATCCAAAAAATCCTATCACAAACGAAAAAATAGAACTTGGCAAAAAGCTTTACTTTGACCCAAGACTCTCAAAGAGCGGATTTATCAGCTGTAACAGCTGCCACAACCTAAGCGAAGGCGGAGATGACGGAATTAGTGCAGCTATTGGGCACAAATGGACCGCAAACCCGCACCATCTAAACTCACCTACCGTTTACAACTCGGTATTTTTCAACTCTCAATTCTGGGATGGACGCGACCCTCATTTAGAAGCGCAAGCACAAGGCCCGATTCAAGCGGCTCCTGAGATGGCTGCAACTCCTGAGCATGTAGTAGCAACTGTTACTTCAATGCCTAAATACGTCGAAGGGTTTAAAGGCGCTTATGGCAAAGATGTAAAGATAACATTTGAAAAAGTTGCTGACACAATCGCAACATTCGAGAGAACCCTTGTAACTCCGTCTGCGTTTGACGACTATTTAAACGGCAATGAAAAAGCTATGACAAAAGCTCAAAAAGAGGGCTTAAAAACATTTATGGACAAAGGGTGTGCAACATGTCATACCGGCATTGCGCTAGGCGGTGCGATGAATGCATTTAACATCACCGGCACATATAAATTCCAGAATGTAGGCGATTTTAAGGGTGACAAAAACGGTATGGTAAAAGTACCGACACTAAGAAACATCACTCAAACTGCGCCATATTTCCACAACGGTCAAATCTGGGAGCTAAAAGATGCTATCAAAGAGATGGGACGTATCCAGCTTGGAGCTGACATCAGCGACAAAGAGGCTGCTTCGATTGAAGAGTTCCTAAGCGCACTTGATGGCAGAAAACAAGATATAGTTATACCTCAACTGCCAGCTTCTACCTCTAAAACTCCAAAGCCTGACATCAAATAAGTCCTCTACGCTTTTATACTCAAAATGGGTATAATTGCGTTTATGAATTACAGACAAATAGCACAAGAAACCCTTACAATTGAAGCAAACACTCTTTTGGAGAGCGCAAAGCATATTGACGATGTTTTTGACAAAGCTGTCGAGATTATTCTTGGCTGCAAAGGCAAACTTATCGTAACAGGTGTTGGCAAATCAGGCCTTATTGGCGCTAAAATGGCGGCTACATTTGCTTCAACGGGAACTCCAAGCTTTTTTCTGCATCCTACCGAAGCGCTTCACGGCGATCTTGGAATGATAAGCGGCAGTGATGTCGTTATCGCAATAAGCTACAGCGGAGAGAGCGAAGAGCTAAGCTCGATACTTCCACATGTAAAAAGATTTGATATCCCGTTAATCGGCATGACAAAAGATAAAAACTCTACACTTGGAAAATATAGCGACCTTGTAATAAAAGTCGTAGTTGAGAAAGAGGCATGTCCTCTAAATATCGCGCCGACAAGCTCCACAACCCTTACACTGGCACTTGGCGATGCTCTTGCAGTCTGTCTTATGAGAGCAAAAAACTTTCAAAAGAGCGACTTTGCATCTTTTCATCCCGGCGGAGCTTTGGGAAAACGCCTCTTTGTAAAGGTGAGCGATTTGATGAGAACAAAAGAGCTGCCTATAATCGCTCCCCAGACAAAAGTAAAAGACGCTATCGTTAAAATCAGCGAAGGCAGACTCGGAACAGTTTTAATAACCGACAATGAAAACAAACTTCTAGCACTTATGAGTGATGGTGACGTCCGCAGAGCACTTTTGAGCAAAGATTTTTCACTTGATGATGAAGTTTTAAAATATGCAACCATAAATCCAAAAACAATAGATGATGAAAACATACTTGCAAGCGAAGCACTTGTGATTATAGAAGAGATGAAGATACAACTGCTTGTTGTAACGGACAAACAAAAGAGAGTAAAAGGGGTGCTTCACATCCATACTCTGATAGAAAAAGGTATATCATGAGATTAAATAAATATATCGCCCACCACTCAAGCTACTCAAGAAGAGAGGCCGACAAAGCGATACAAGATGGCTATGTAAGAGTTGACGGTGAGATAGAGACTAACCCCGCAACCGATGTGCATGAGGGTGTTTCCGTAGTATATGTCAGCGGCAAACAGGTAACCCCAAGAGACAAATATACGGTCATCGTTTACAACAAACCAAAAGGCGAACTTGTAACAAAAAGCGACCCAAAAGGCAGACGTACAATATATGAGACTCTAGGCAAGGAGTACAAACACTATGTTCCGGTTGGAAGGCTTGACTACGCCTCTGAAGGACTTCTTCTTTTAACTGATGCTTCAAAGGTTGCCTCTGCTCTTATGGAGTCTGATTTGGAGAGAATTTACAAGATTAAAATCAAGGGTGAAGTAACACAGGAGATGGAGCAGGCGATGCTTCAGGGAATGGTGCTAGATGATGCTACGGCAGGCGGACATAGCCACTCTAAAGTTACATCCATGGAGTTCAAGCCTTTCATCGGCTATAAAATCCAAAAAAATGAACCAAATTACTCAGTTTTAAAAGTGGCTCTTAGCGAGGGCAAAAATCGTGAACTTAGAAGATTCTTCGCGCATTTTGGAGCAGAGATAGCAGACCTTAAAAGAGTCAGTTTTGCCGAGATTGAACTGAACAATCTTCCAACTGGCAAGGTTAGATTTCTAAGCCGCAGCGAATACTCGGCACTATTTAAATTTTTAAAAGAAGAGAATAAAGAAGAGAAGAAGTCAACCCCTAGAGAGAGCAAAAAGCCAAGTAGTGCTGAGGGTAAAAAGCCTAATGCTCGTGATGGTAAAAAACCGGCCTTTAAAAAGAGTGAAGATAAAAACTTCAAAGATGGCAATAAAAGCGTAGCTAAAAGCACGAAAAAGCCGCCATTAAAAGATGATAAAAAAAAGAGTTTTATAGGTAAAAAAACCACTAAAAAGAGGGGTTAAGTGGCAGATTTCACCCATCATTTGCGACCAAAATCTTTTGATGAGATAATAGGTCAAGAACATTTAAGTGCGAAAGATACTCCGCTTAGAGTATTATGCGAAAAAGGCGCGCTTGGGCACAGTTTCTTTTTTGGACCATCAGGGTGCGGAAAAACCTCTATTGCACGTGTTATCGCAAAGGTTATGGAGCTGCCTTTTTACGAGTTTAATGCAACAAGCATCAAAATAGAGCAGCTCAGGCAGATATTTGAGCAGTATAAAAACACTCTCCAGAGACCTCTTATTTTCATAGACGAGGTACACAGACTTGCAAAAAATCAGCAGGAAGTTCTGCTACCCGTTATGGAGAACAACTCTGTTTTGATTATCGGCGCTTCAACGGAGAACCCATTTTTTTCCCTCACCTCGGCTATCCGTTCCCGCTCTATGCTTTTTGAACTTTTCCATATCTCAAACGAAGCGCTTGCTAAACTTTTAAACCAAACATTAGCGCAGACAAATATTACATGCAATAAAGAAGCCAGCGAATATCTGGTCGCAAGCAGCGGCGGCGATGCAAGAGCGATGCTGAAACTTTTGGAGTTTGCTTCAAACATAAACAGCGATATAACACTTGATATTTTAAAATCTCTCAGACCAAACGCATTAAGTGCCGGAAGCAGCGAAGCGGGTGTTCACTATGATTTGACAAGTGCCATGATTAAGTCTATAAGAGGCTCGGATATGGACGCTGCTATCTATTATTTAGCAAGGCTGATAGACGGCGGAGAGAGTGCGGAGTTTATCGCCAGACGCCTTGTCATACTTGCGAGTGAAGATGTGGGCAATGCCAACCCTCAAGCACTCACACTTGCCACAAGTGCTATGACAAGTGTTGCAAAGATTGGCTATCCAGAGGCAAGAATCATTCTCTCACAAGCGGTAATCTACCTCTGTGCTTCTCCAAAATCAAACTCGGCATATTTAGCCATAAATGAAGCTCAAAAAGCGGTAAATGAAGGTGTTATGCTGGAAATTCCAAAAAATATCAGACAAAAAAACGAGGAGTATCTATACCCGCACGATTTTGGCGGGTACGTAAAGCAGACTTACATGTCAAAACCGCTGAAATTCGTCACGCTTAAAAACATCGGCTATGAGAAAAAAATGAAAGATTGGATAGAAGGGATAGACAATTTTAGTTAAATTTAATTATTTAAATTATAAACTACACGCAACACGCACTATTATTACAAAAGGACTGATATTATGGAAATAGAAACATCTTCAAATACGATTAAAATCACGGGCAACATCAAAAGTATAAGCAATTTTCAAAATATTAAACAGAGCGTGGATGCTCTTGTTCTTCAACATAAGCATATTAATATTGTGATTGTTGATTCACTCTCTATTACGTCTTCGGTAATAGGCTATCTGAACAAGCTTGTTTTAAAAGATAATATTGATATCCACATGAGTGTGGGAAATGAACAGCTTTTACATCTTTTGGATGATTTAAATCTAATACAAACATTTAAAGCAAAAAGGGTTTAATATGACAATAAAATATAAATTAAACCTTATAACCGCTATAGTGGTTTCGTTTGCTCTTATAATTATAGTACTTACACTCAGCAAAACCATTACAAACAGCGCACAGATTGCTCAAGCACAGGCACTCAATGAACTCTCTATAAAGTTAAGCCATTTGATTCATGAAACGCAAAAAGAGCGAGGTGCCAGTGCCGGCTATATAGGTTCAAAAGGCAATAAGTTCGGGGACATCCTGCCAAAGCAAAGAGAGTTGACAAAAGAAGAGCATGATGATTTAACTGCTTATATTAAAACTCTTAATATGGAGAGTTTTCCAAAAGAGCTTAGCAGTGAAATATCTAGTTTTAACGCTGATATGAACAAGATATCTGATATCCGCTCTCAGGTAGATGCTCTTTCAATAAGCCTTGGCGATGTTGTTGCATATTATACAAATATGAATAAAAAGATTTTAAACATAGTCTCACTTACAGCAAAACTTGCAAACACTCAAGAGCTTGTAAAAGCACTTGACTCATACAGCAACTTCTTAAAATCAAAAGAGCGCGCCGGTATTGAGAGAGCAGTGCTTAGCGGCACCTTTGCAGCAAATAGATTTGGAGAAGGAGTTTTTGCAAAATGGGTTACGCTTGTTGCGGAACAAGATGCCTTTTTAGATGCCTATCTATCAATGGCAACCAATGATTCAAAAGCGCTTTTCCAATCAAAAATGAGCTCTCCGGTTATTACTGAGGTAAATAAAATGAGAGATATCGCAAGAGCCAAAGCTATAGAGGGAGACTTTGGCGTAGACAGCGTTATGTGGTTTCAAACCATAACTAAAAAGATAGACCTTTTAAAAGAGGTTGATGACGAGCTTGCAAAACAAAACAGCATACTCTTAGATGAAATTGAATCTAAAGAAAACTCAACCGCGCTGATAACACTCTTAAGCTACACGATTTTCGCAATTGCTATATTTACAATAATCTTTATAGTGAGTAGAGGCGTAAACAAAAGTGTTCGCAGTAGCTTAGAGAAGATAGAGTGTGTATCTAGCAATCTTGACCTGACATGCGAAGTTATAGTAGAGGGCAAAGATGAGATTTCTCAAATCTCAAGAGCTCTGCATGTCATGATAGTTGCATTTAAAGAGAGCGTTTATCAGGCAAAAGATGTCTCTTCTACTACGTCTAAAGAGAGTAAAATCTTAAACAAAATAGTCGATGAGCTGACAAAAAACGGCGAGCAAGCGGATGGAAAAATAGAAAAAATCAATGTTTTAGTAAGTGAAGTCGGGACGCGTCTTGACGCAATCGAAGAGGCTTCTATTACCGTAACTGAGGATTTAAAGAAGACGTTTGGCGTGCTAGACGGATTTGTCAATGAGCTTGACTCAGTTGTCAAAGCGATTGAAGAGGGAAGTGAGCATCAGCAAGATCTTGTTCAGAAAGTTTCATCTCTAACGGAACAGGCAAAAAACATAAAAGATGTTTTAGCAATTATCTCGGACATTGCAGACCAGACAAATCTGCTTGCACTTAATGCGGCAATAGAAGCGGCGCGTGCAGGTGAGCATGGACGTGGATTTGCAGTTGTTGCTGACGAGGTTAGAAAACTGGCTGAGAGAACACAAAAAAGCCTGAGCGAGATAAGTGCGAACGTAAACCTTATAACTCAAAACGTTGTCGAAATTTCCGAAGAGACACTTAAAACATCAAAAAATATGAGCAATATTGCAGGCTCGGCACAGGAACTAATCTCATCTTCACAAGAGACAAAAGATAACCTCCTAATTACAACAGATAAATCAAGCGACGTTATGCACCAAAGCACCTATATAGCAACTAAAACAAAAGAGCTTATCCGCGATATGGATGAGATTATAGAGATTTCTCAGAAAAATACAGAGCATAGAAACCTAGTAGATGAAGCTGCTACGAAACTATCCAACGATGCAACCAGATTACAAAATGAACTGAGCAAATTTAAAATTTAATGCACCCCAACATCGACAGCTCGGTATTAGACTACCTAAAATCTTTAACACTTCTATGTGTTGAAGATAATAAAACCACGCAACTCCTCTACGACGCTATTTTTGAAGACTTGGTAAAAAAGATAATATTTGCCAACAACGGCGAAGAAGGGTATCAAAAATTTTACGATGAAGATATAAATCTCATTATTGCCGATTACGATATGCCTGTTCTTAACGGTATAGATATGATTAAAAAAATCAGAAGTATTGATAAAGACATACCCATTATTCTTGTCTCTGCCATACAAGATATAGACGTAATCGTCCAAGCTCTCCAGCTAAATGTAAACAACTTCATCAAAAAACCAATAGTGGCGATGGAAGTTATGCAGGCTATCGAGAATGTATCCAAACTCCTGATTGCAAATAACTACATAAAAGAGCAGAGAGAGAGGAGAATAAGAGAGTTTGAGAAAAAAGAGAAGTACAACTCGTATCAAGAAGATTTAGCATTCTCAAAAGAGCTCAATATCGTGAGAAATGATTTCTACTACCATATGATTGACAATTACTGCATGGCGCTTATAGACTTTTACTATAAACCGCTTGACGTCTTAAGCGGAGATGCTTACTGTATAAGAAAGATAAATAATAACGTTGCGTTCTACTCCATTGTCGATGGAATGGGCAAAGGCTTGTCTGCATCACTAACTTCAATGCTTATGACCTCTTTCATAAATCATACGATAGACCAGATGATTAAAAATGAAAATTTTGATTTAAAAAAACTAATAGAGAAGTCTTTAGAGTATATCAGATCGATTTTACTTGATGAAGAGGCGCTTTCAATGGATTTTATAACTATTGACTGCAAAGAAGATGTTATTAATTATGCCAAATTCGCAATGCCCGCAATTCTTATGCAGACAAGAGAGGGTAAAATTGTCAAACTAAAGTCAAACAATCCGCCGATGAGCAAATACACAAAAGAGCTAAATCTATCAACATGTGCAATAAAAAATATTTCAAAGTTTCTCTTTTACAGTGACGGCGTTATCGAAAATAGCACAATTACGAGCCACAAGCAGTACGCAGAGTTTATTGAGAACGATTTTTTAAACTCTTTCTCCAAAGAAGATATGGTAAACAATTTCTTACGCAGGACCTACTCACAAGAAGATGATATAACTTTTATAATCATCAATCAGCTAAACTTAGATGATGGCAATAAACTTGCGCAAAAAGAGTTTGAGAGCACGCTTGATGAGACGGAAGAGGCTAATGATTGGTATGCAAATACTTGGAGCAGCCTAAGTAGCAACTATAAGCTTGTCTATAATGCCGGAGTTGTTTTCTCGGAGCTCTTTATGAATGCTTATGAGCACGGAAATCTTGGGCTTGACGCTGAAACAAAACACAAACTACTAAACGATAACACCTATTTTGCAAAACTTGAAGAGATGCAAAAAGATTGTACAAAAAATATATCGGTAAAATTATATAAGATAGAACACGCATCAAACAGCTATATTGTTACCATTATTAAAGATGAGGGTGATGGATTTGATACTAAAATTTTAAGCAGTATGTTTAAAAAATCAACATCTTTTAATGGAAGAGGTATTTTTATATCTAAGAAGTCTTCGCTCGGGGTTTACTACAACAGTGTCGGAAACTCCGTACTATTTTTACATAAGATTTAAACTCCGTGCAAAGCACGGAATCCAATTTAAGCTTATTTGCTTAATGCTGCTTTTGACGCTGTTGCAACTGCACTAAATGCTGCTGCATCATTCATAGCCATATCAGCAAGAATTTTACGGTCAAGCTCGATGCCGCCTTTGTTAAGACCGTTTATAAATGATGAATAGTTCATTCCGTTTAAACGACAAGCTGCATTGATACGGATAATCCATAGTTTACGGAAATCACGTTTCTTCTGCTTACGATCACGGAATGAGTAGTACATTGAGCGTTCTAACTGCTCTTTAGCTTTACGGTAATGTTTACGGCGTCCGCTGTAAAAACCTTTTGCTAATTTTAATATCTTTTTGTGTCTTCTTCTGCGAACAACACCTGTTTTTACTCTTGGCATTTTATTTCCTTTTTTCTTTACCCAGTCACTTTTTTGTGCTCAAGGTGCCACATCTTGGTGGTCTTGCCCAGAATCAATCTGGAGATTGAATAATTAACTAATATTAGTTAATCATAGCCTTTACATTTTTTTCATCAACTTTAGCAATAACTTTTGGTTTATGTTGCTTAGAGCGAGTATCTGAATCTTGTTTTGTCAAGATATGGCTTCTAAACGCTGTACCGCGCTTAACTGTGCCGTTTTTCTTAACTTTAAAACGCTTTACAGCGCCTTTAACCGATTTCATCTTTGGCATCGATAACTCCTTTGTAAAATTCTCTTAGAGTACAAAATGTACTTTGAGAGCGAAATTATACCAAAATATTTTGAATTTTTGTTATACTCACAAAATGAATTCTATTAAACATATTAACAACGCACTGCTTGATTTAGACAAAGAGGTTGAGGCGGTACTTTTGGACATGAGTCTGCCTATGAACGAGAAAGACAACCGTATGCTTCCGCTATTGCAGCAAAAGAGAGTTTTAACGCAAACGCTTGGAGATTTGACATATCTTAAAAACAATCCGCCAAAACCAAATCAGGCATGCGGTATTTCTAAACATAGAAAAGATTAGATTGCCACGCTTCGCTCGCAATGACGGGAGTTGTCACTGCGAGAAGTGAAACGACGCGGCAGTCTGAGAGACTTGAGATTGCCGCGCTTCGCTCGCAATGACAATGTGGCTTCGCTCGCAATGGAAAAAATCTAAGAGTCTATTGATATTAAATAAGATAAATGATTTTGTTAAAATTTGAAGGGTTTGCTTAAAGACTTCTCCCCAGATACCTGCGGCACATAACACTCTAAGCCGTGCTGCTGTATTCCTACCCTGACACAGTAACTCAAAGCACCATTGCACAGGTCTAAAGAGAAGCGACGCAATTATAGCCAAAAAAGTTAAAATAGCAAAGATTTTAAAGCGATAAAATAAATATTAACTATTGGTCTGACTTGTTTCAAAAGAGAGCAATCATGCAAGATGACTATGAGGAGAAAAAGTGTCGATTTACATATCTAGAGTTTTTAATGTTAGAATTCCACTCTATTTAATTTCTCCTCATCGCTTAATAGGATAAAGCAGTCCCCTCCTAAGGGATAGCTCGAGGTTCGATTCCTCGTGGGGAGACCACTTAGACTATCTTCAAGAGCTCGTTTAGAGGTGAAGAGTCTAACTTTTTATTTACTTCTTTGTTTTGTCGTGCAAAATCTATCTGCGACATTATTCCGCTTGTGCCGTCTTCATTTAGAAAAAGTCCTGTCGCTCTTATGCGCCCGAGCGTGTTGTTTTTCTCATTTTTAATATCAAATTGCCCGCTTGCGTTGCCCAGATAGATGGCTCCTACACCGACTTCTCCAAGCGCTACAAGGCAGTCTTCATCCTCGGTTTTAAGCCAGATGCGAAGGCCGTTAAAAATAGAGTCGTTTTCGTCTATCCAGCCGTTGCTATCGCTGTCGTATCGTCTTAAATCTGCAAACCCGTCACCGTTTAACATGCCAAAGAGCTCCAAGCCGTCATCTATTTTGTTGTTGGAGTTCTTATCAAGCGCCAAAAAGCCGTTTCCCTTTTTGAGCATAGAAATCTGGTCACATTCACCGTTTGCATCTATGTCAAAAGAGAAATTTTTATTTTCCAAATCGGGCAGTTCGCCATCAAAGTTAAGGACAAGCGGGTCATAAAATTGCTGTTTTATAATCTCATTGTTTGAGACAAAAGAGTGCGACATGGAGATATCTATATTTAGCTCTATTCTTCTGTTAGAGGTATAGATAAAGCCTTGCATGCTCACATCAAGCTTTTGCGACTCTCTATACTCTTTGTGTACAGAGACCTCGCGGCTTGTAAAATCGCGGCTTTTAAGCCTGCTTGCATCTATCTCTTTAAACTCGCATGGTTTTGAGTTAAGTGCAAAAATGAGCTGCTGGATTAGCTCAAACTCAAGGCGTTTGAAAAACTCCACTTCTCTATTTATCGCTTCCACCTCTTCTAGGCGTTTTGCGCCCTCGCTCTCAAGCTCGCTTACAAAAGTTGTGATAGTGATACTGCTGCTCTTTGATGATTCTGCGCGCAAATCGAGTGCAAAATTTTCTATTTTCATAACCTTATCCTATATAGTTCATATAGCATGTAGAAACTACACACTATATTAAATAACTAAAACCTCGTTTTTGGCGAGTTAGTCAACATAGTTTTTTAATAGACAAATATATTTAGCAAAACCTATTCCCATCTTTTTATTTTTACTTTAGGGGGTTGTAGGGACTTTAGTCTCTGCCACAAAACGAAGTTTCTTTAGAAAAACGGACGAGTTCGTTTTAGTGCGTAACATCAGATGAGAAATGGTATACTTTAGCATGATTAATCTTTCTGCAAACAAACAGCTCGGCATCATTCTTGCTAACACTAACAAGGCGTTAGCCGTTGTTTTAAAAGAGGCATCTCCAAAAGAGCTTGAGACGATTTCAAAAGATAAAGATTTAAACTCCATTATCAACTCTCTCTTGAAGGAGAGTAGCAAAAACTCTTCATCCGATAGAACTCTTTTAGAACTTGTAAAGAACAATCCAACGCTAAAAGATTTGGGCAATGTTTCAAGCACTGTAAAAGAGCTTCTAAATGTACTTAAGAGCGAAAAAAATCCACTGCCCATTGGGACTGCTCTTAAAAAATTTCTCGTCGATATCAAAGAGTTAAGCGAGCCTGTTTTAAAAGATAAAATCCAAAATTCAGGCGTTTTTTTAGAGTCCAGACTAAAAAATGCGCAAAATCCTCAGGTGGAACTTAAAAATCTGTTAGTTTCGCTTGAAAAGAGCATAGCAAAAAGCGAGATTCCCAGCGTAAAGTTGCTAACTCAAAACATAAAAGAGCTGCTTGCCTCGCCGATACTAAAAGAGGCGACAAATAGTGCTGTTTCAGAGCCTTTACGAGATGAGAAAAACACTTTGCAACAAAGCCCAAAAGAGCCAAAGAGCTCTTTTGCAGATGTTGCAAAGGGAGTCGGAGAGATTGTCTCAAAGTTAAACGAGCAGCTGCGCACTTCAGACGTTATAACTACCAAGGGTTTTGAGAAACAGCTCTCAAAAGTGGAACATCTGGTATCTCAAAAAATGCTCACTCCGGAGAACTTCAAACCAGCCCAGCTGCAAGAGGCTCTACAGCAGTTAAGCACGCTCTCATCGCAGAGCCCACAGCTTGCGCAGAGTACAAAGCCAGAGGTTAGAGGAGTGTTTGACGCGCTTGTAAAGATAGTAGATGCGCTAAAAGTCATCCAGCAGGAAAACCCTATGCCAAAAGCTTCTCTTGAGGTTATGGCGGAGAAAAAATTGCCGGAGTCGGTTAGGATGGTTGTTGATGTTTTAAAGGGTGTTATTGAAAAAGCAGACCCGCTCTTTTCAAAAGAGACAGTGGCTCTTGTTCCAAAACTCTCCCAATTTGCAGCTCCTCAAAAGCTCTCGGCTGATGAGGGTGTCAAAGAGATTTTATCTGGAGATTTAAAGGCAGTTTTACTAAAGGCAAGCGAAGAGATAGCAAAATCGCCGCATCCAAGTCAGGCTGAGATTTTAAAGCATGTTGACAAACTGCTGCTTCAGATAGACTATTTTCAGCTACTCTCCCACCTCTCTTCCTCCTCCTCTTTGTATCTGCCTTTTTCATGGGATAGCCTTGAAGAGGGAAATATAAATATAAAAAAAGACAAAAACAGCGTCTTTTATTGCGATATTGATTTGAAGCTAAAAGAGTATGGGGAGCTCAAGTTAAAGCTTGCTCTTTATGAGGAGAATCAGATAAACATTCACATCTATTCGGATAGTGCGGAGTTTAAAGAGATTGTAAAAGAGGAAATCGCGTCTCTTCGCTCCGCTTTGATTGAGGCACAGATAACGCCAAGAGAGATACGTATTTTTGATGCCCCAAAAAAAGGTCCCATTTCATCTTATGAGACGCCGCAGCGAGAGATTGATATGGGATTTGAGATAAAAGTATGAAAAAAGCCGCCGCTCTTAGATACGATGCCACAAAAGAGAAAGCGCCGCGTGTGGTTGCCAAAGGGGAGGGAACCACGGCAGAAAATATCATAAAAATCGCAGAGCTTCACAATCTTCCCATAAGAAAAGACGAGGACCTAATAGAGCTTCTCTCAAAAGTAGAGATTGACAAAGAGGTTCCTGAGGCGCTTTACCGCGCCGTTGCAGAGGTGTTTAGTTTTATATACAAGGCAACCAAAAAGAAGAGTTAAAGTTGCTGATACTCAGCTATTTTTGTGATGTCTATCCCTTTTTCTTTTAGTTTGTTTCCTATCTCAAGAACAATTTTGTTGTACTTCTCTGTCTCCAAAAACCCCTCGTAGGCGTCCATTTTTTTTTCATAAACCATCGCTGCAATATTATCTATCTTTGCCAGAGCACTTTGAAGCTCCTCGTCTAAATATTCAACAGTATCTTCTAAAATATCTTTCACAAATAATCCTTTTTTTCTTTTTTTAGAGTGTTTAATTTTTTTGTAATTATATAGTAAAAAGATAATAGAACCCTCTGAATAATTAAGTTTTTAGATTGCTGCACCTCTTGCATGGGCTCGTAATGACCGTTGTTGCGAAGAGTTTACAACAAAGTAATCTATGTTTGTTTAGAAAGTTCAATATAATTTTTTTATCAGAAGCAAAAAATAGACATCGAGCAGTTTGATACAAAAACAATTTTTGAGAATGCTTCAAGATAACGCTGTTACAAAACTAAGCTCTTTTTGAGTAAAATCCTATAGTAAAAGTATGTCTTGCGAAACTGCAAGACGCTTTAGTACCACATAGCGGTTTATCCTCCTTGGTCGAGGGCTAGCGTAGCTAAACGGACGTGCTCGTTTAGTGTGATAAAAAATATAGCTTTGAAGGATTTTATATGCAAGAGTTCTATTTTGGATGTCAGCCTATTGTCAATTTGAGCGGTCTTCTTGATTTTTATGAACTTCCATATAGCCAAAGAGAACACTCCAACGAAGAGAACAGCTTTATATTTGCCTCTGTTCTAAGTGACGCTTTAAATAAAATCGGAACAAAATCCATTTTGGGCGAGCATAAAGCGTTTGTAAAAATAGATGAAAAAATGCTCTTTAGCGATAAGATTTTTACCGTTTCAAACGAATTTTTTATCTTTAGTTTAAATGGCGACATGGAGATAACCACAGAGGTTCAAAAAAGAGTAGAGCGGCTAAGGGCAAGAGGCTATATCTTTGCAATTGATGGTTTTGTGCCAAGCAGTGACGCTTTAATGAAGCATGAAGAGATTTTAAATAGAGCCTATTTTGTAAAAATCAAATTTGATGATATGAGAAGCGGCGGTGATGTAAAAAATAGTATCGCTGAGCTAAAAGATAAAAACATAATCGTTGTGGCAACCGATATTTTCGATAAAGATAGATACGACCTTGCAAAAGAGCTTGGGTGTGAAGAGTTTCAGGGGTATTACTTCTCAAAGCCCAAGGTATTTTGCGACAAGGAGTATAAACCGCCTCGCCTTGATATCTTAAAACTCTACTCGCTTCTTGTTGAAAATGCGGAGCTTGAAGTGATTACTGAGGAGTTCAAAAAAAACAATGCAATTACGGTACTTTTGTTAAGATATATAAACTCGGGCGCATTTCATTTTAAAAACAGAATTTCATCTATTCACCATATTCTTACTCTTGTCGGCAGGGAGCCTCTCGTAAAATGGCTCATGCTTGTAATCTACTCTATCCCAAAATCATCAAATACTAAAGTTTCACCTCTGATGCTGATGATAAAAAACCGCACGGAGATGATGGAGAGAATTTTAAAGGCGGTTGTTCCTGATGCAGGTAAAAGTATGCTAAATCAGGCCTATTTTGTCGGGGTACTATCTCTTATGGATGCAGTGTTTGAAGAGAGTTTGGAGAAAATATTAGACGAGATGAATGTCTATGAAGTTGTAAGAGATGCGCTGCTACATGATGGCGATATTTTGGGTGAGATATATGCTTTGGTCAGGGATATAGAGGCGTTTGAGCCTGCCTCAATGATAGAGTTCGAAGAGAGACACGGCTTAGAGAGCGGTACTCTTGCTAGAATAGTTATAGAGTCTATGCATGAAGTCTCGGCGTTTGAGGCGGTAATAGCGGCAATTGAGGGATAAATATGAGCGGAACAAAAAGAGCAGAGATTAGAAGCGGTATGAGTGTGGCGATAGTCCTCAAAGAGGATCAGGCAACTGGTAGATTAACAGACGGAATCGTTCGTGATATTTTAACAAATTCACCGACGCATCCACACGGGATTAAGGTCCGTCTGATGAGCCGCGAAGTCGGCAGAGTAAAGAAGATATATTAATGAATACAAAAGATTTTTCAAACCTTCCTCTTAGCAAAGAGATGCTTCACAACTTAAATGAAATTGGCTATAAAGAGATGACGGCTATTCAAGAACAGAGCCTGCCTCATATACTTGAGGGCAGGGACGTAATAGCTCAGGCAAAGACGGGAAGCGGTAAAACTGCGGCATTTGGTATCGGTGTTTTGGCAAAGCTACATGTTAAAAAATTCAGAGTCCAATCACTCATACTCTGCCCGACACGTGAGCTCGCAGATCAGGTCGCAAAAGAGCTGAGAATGCTTGCAAGATTTTCGCACAACATAAAGATTTTAACTCTATGCGGCGGTACTGCTTTTGGTCCACAGTTGGGCTCGCTTCGTCATGGTGCGCACATAGTTGTAGGAACCCCTGGACGTATTTTGAAGCATCTTAAAAAAGCGACACTCTCGCTTGAAGATGTTGACATGTTAGTTTTGGATGAAGCGGACAGAATGCTGGATATGGGTTTTAGCGAGGAGATAAACGAGGTTTTGGAGTTTGTTCCAAAAACTAGACAGACACTTCTCTTCTCAGCTACATATACGGATGAGATTATGGATATCAGCGCATCAATTCAAAACGATGCCATAAATATAAAAACCACTTCTACCGAAGTTGCCAACAAGATTATAGAGCGATTTTACGAGGTGCAAAACTCGCAGAAGCTAGGCACGCTTATAAATATCCTCAGCAATTTCAAGCCCGATAACGTTATTGTGTTTGCTAACACAAAAGCAGAGGTTCAGGAGATTGCCCAGACTTTGCAGAAAAACAGAATCGATGCACTTGCTATTCATGGGGATTTGGAACAGTATGAGAGAAATGACGTGTTAGTTCAGTTTGCTAACAAAAGCTGCAGAGTGTTAGTGGCTACCGATGTTGCGGCACGCGGACTTGACATCAAAGAGCTCTCAATGGTTGTAAACTACGACTTGCCACACAGTGAAGAGATATACACGCACCGCATAGGCAGAACGGCTCGCGCTGGAGAAGAGGGACTTGCATTTACGCTATTTAGTCCATACGAAGAGGACAAAGCAGATGAGTACAAAAATCAGAGCCGTCTTTTTGAGGATGCCGCTGGGCTAAAGAGTGTGAACGGTTTTGAGATGAAACCGCAAAATATAACGCTTGTTATCGAGGGCGGCAAAAAAGAAAAAGTCCGTGCAGGAGATATTTTGGGCGCTCTTACAGGCGAAGCGGGGCTTAGCGGAAGCTCTATCGGAAAGATAGATATTTATGAGAGACAGAGTTATGTTGCCATAGAAGCTCTCAAAGTTGATGAGGCGCATGAGAAGTTAAAGAACGGAAAAATAAAAGGGAAGAAATTTTCGGTTTGGATTCTTTAAAATATCTGCTACATTACTCGGAAGCTACAAAAAAACAGGTGTTAGAGCTTATCAAACAAGATAAGTTAGCTCTGCACCTCAAAAACAGATACCCAAATCCGCATACGATAAAAACAGACAAAGCACTCTTTACCTACGTGAATGATCTAAAAAACTCTCACATGAAAAATGCACCGACTTTAAGCAAAGTTCTTTATGACGGCAAGATAAATGTCATCCACAACGCTTTGGGCACGCATCACATCATCTCAAGAGTCCAAGGCTCAAAACTAAAGAGCAAAAATGAGATTCGCATCGCCTCCATATTTAAAAATGCACCTTTGGAGTTTTTGGAGATGATAGTCGTGCACGAGTTAGCACACTTTAAAGAGAGGGAACACGACAAAGCTTTCTACAGTCTCTGTGAATATATGCAGCAATCCTATCATCAGGTAGAGTTTGATGTGAGGCTTTACTTGACGCAGATGGAACTTTTTGGCAAAATAGAGGAGTGGAATTAGATTTGCTTATTTTTAAAAATATAAAGCTCTAAAGGAGCAGTTTTGAGAGACGAAATTTGTTTGGCGCTGATTAAGAGAGTGGTGGATTCCCAAAAAGATTTAATAATTATTTTTCATGACAATGAGCCTGTTTTAGTAAATAAAGGCTTTGAGAGGTTTTTTTCTGTCTCATCACTTGATGAGTACAGAGCACAATTTGGTCTATTTGTCGACAATTTTGTTCCTCATCCGCGCTATTTTCACAAAGATAAGATCAAAGACGAAAGCAGCTGGTTTGATGCAATCTTAAAACTCCCAAAGATAGAGCGTGTTGTGAGCATGATGACGCCAAGTTATGAGCCGCATGCTTTTTGGGTGCATGTAGATAAAATAGAAGAGTATGTGATTGGGATATTTGAGGATATCACGCAGACACTTATAAAACGTATTATGATTGAAAACAATGCAAATATCGATAAAGAGAGCGGCGCTTATGCCAAAAACTACTTTTTGCAGGTTGCGCAAAGTTATCAGGATGCGGTTGTTTTTAACGAAAAGATAGTTGCCGCTATTTTAATCAAGGCAAATAAAAAAGATGGGAGCTGCATTAGCAGTGATGGCAATATTTTAAGGGCACTTGTTTGCCATTTTAAGAACGTTATTCGCCAAGATGACATGCTAATTCGCTGGAGTGATGATGCATTTTTGCTTATATATCTTGTTGACAATGCAAAAAGTGCGCAGATGATGCAAGAGAAGCTGCATATTATTTCCAAAGAGGATGAGGTTCAAGGAATGGAGTATTTTTTTACTCTAAAAGTTCAAGAAAAAAATGAAAAAATTAACGCATTTTTAGCGCGAGTTGAGGGCTAATCCCCCATCCCCATGATTTTTTTATCATAATCGTTTGAAATCTCATCAAATTCACTCTGCAAAATCTCTAAGAGCTCAAACATCTTTTCAACCTCTTTTTGTTCCAAAGAGACAAGTTTTGAAAACTCTATGATTTTGAAACTATCCCCTTTTGTTGTTGCCTCAAGAAGCTTTTTCTGGTGCGATGCAAGCGTCTCTTCACTCTTTATGATAGAGGCTTCAAGTTTTTCAAGCTTTTTCTTTATCGGAGAGGTAAGTTTGCTTTTGTCTCTGATGAGGTCCGCTTTTAATTTTTTGTTGTCTTTGAAGTTGCTTTTTGGTTTTGGTTTTACAAAATCATCATCAATCTCTTCTTCCCATCCCATTTTTTCTAAGAACAGATCATATCCGCCGTCAAAATACTCCGCGCCGCTTCTTGTAAATACTATAAGCCTGTCGCATACACGGCGCAGCAGCTCTTCGGAGTGGGTTACTATGATAACGGAGCCTTTAAAGTTTTGGATTGCCATGGTGAGCGCCTCTATGGAGTCCATGTCCAAGTGGTTTGTAGGCTCATCCAAAAAGAGGAGATTTACATCGCGCGCCAAAATTTGCCCCAGCATTACGCGGCTCTTCTCGCCCCCAGAGAGAAGCGAGACCTTTTTGTCCGCGCTATCGCCGCTAAACATCATAGCACCCGCAATACCGCGTATGCTCTGAGCCGAGAGTTTTGTGTTTGCCGAGTGGATTTCGTCGAGTACAGTACTGTTTGGATGGAGTCTTGCAATGTTTGTCTGCCCGAAGTGCGCAAAAGCCGTGCTAGTGTGCATATGGACTTCACCGCTAAGAGGCTTTAACTCCCCTGCGATTGTATTTAGCAGCGTTGATTTACCCTTGCCGTTTTTCCCGATTATTCCAAGGCGCTCGCCCTTTTCGAGCACAAAAGAGATGTTTTTAAACAGAATATTCTCAGGCGTATAGCCAAAGCTTAGATTTTTGACATCAAGAAGAACTTTTGCAGGCGTATCTTTGTAGTTAAAATTAAATTCTAAAGAGGAGTCGTATCCCAAATCTTCAAGCATATCCATCTTCTCAAGCTGTTTTACTTTTGACTGTGCTAGAGCGGCGGTTGAAGCACGCGCTTTGTTGCGGGCGATAAAATCTTCAAGCTCTTTTACTTTTTTGTCCTGTGCTATTTTTTGTTTTTCATAGAGTTCATCATTGGCTTGGAGCTGCTCGTAATATTTGTGCGTATCTCCGGCAATAACTCTTAGATTTCTGCGAACAATCCCCATTGTATGGGTGGTAACCGCGTCCATAAAATCGCGATCGTGAGTGATTAAAATTACTTCCCCATCAAACTCTTTTAGGAATGTTTTAAGCCATCTAAGCGAGAGAATGTCAAGGTAGTTTGTAGGTTCATCCAAAAGCAGCAGGTTTGGCTCGGTTACGAGAAGCTTCGCAAGATTTATGCGTATTTGATAACCGCCTGAGAATGAGAGAGGGTTTTTATCCAAATCCTCTTGAGTGAATCCCAAACCAAAAAGAATTTTCTCAACTCTGTAAACATCGTACTTCATATCTTCTTCGAGCGCAAGCGCCGCTTCTTCTCTTAGCGTGCTTTCGCTGAACTCTAAGTACTGCTTGAGTGCTCCTATCTTGTATCCTCTTGGGATGACAACTTCGCCGGTATCGGGAGTGTCTTCGCCAAGGATAAGTTTAAAAAGCGTAGATTTTCCGCTCCCGTTGCGCCCCACTAAACCGACTTTGTTGCCGGAGTTAAGTTTGAAATTTAGGTTGCTAAAAAGCTCCTGTTTGCCGAAACTTTTTGAAATGTTTATTAACTGTATCATTGTTCTTCTTTATTTATTTTTTTATCTCTTCTAGCATCCAAGGCCATTCGCCGTAACCACTATCCGTGTTTATATGCCCCGCATTTTGCAGAATCAGCATCTCTACTCCTAAGTTATCTGCGAGCAAAGTTGCTTCATCAAGACTCATGTATGGGTCGTTTGTAGAGGCTATCAAAAGTGTCTCTTTCGCATGAAGGTTTGCAGGCACTTTGCACGGGAAAAAGCTCCTCAGCTCTTCAATCTTGCACTCCAAACTCGGCGGAGCGACAAGAAAAAGTTTCTTTACCTGAGAGATTTTTAACTCATGACAGAGATGAAACCAGAGTATGTTTGCCAGAGAGTGACAAACTACGATATCTGGCTTAAAAGCTTTCAACTCTTTGGCTAACTCTTCTATCCACTCATTTTTATTTGGAAAATCACTATTGCTAAATCTTAAAAAACTGACACAGCCGTAATCTTTTGCGATTTCGGAAGCCAGCCAACTCTGCCAATGCGGGAAATCGCTTCCACCCCAGCCGTGAAGAATGAGAACCTTTTTCATTTTATGGTGCTAATTGCTCTGTTTACTCTTGATATGGTCTCATCTCTGCCGATTATCGCCATAACGCTATCAAGCCCCGGACCGCTCATTTTGCCAAGCAGTGCCACGCGAAGCGGCTGTCCGATTTTGCCAAAACCTATTTTCATCTCATCAACAACCTCTTGCATAAGGTGGTGATAGTCGCTTGGAAGATGAAGCTCGCTGCTTTTGCCGACTTTTACCGCAAAGGCTTTTAAAACATCTACGGCATCGCCCTTAAATGACTTCTCAACTGCTTTTTCATCCAAAGTCTCAGGCGTGACAATAATCTCGCCAACAAGCTGTGCCATCTCTTTTAGAGTTTTTGCTCTATCTTTTAGGGCATCCAGCAAAATCTCTTTTTTGTCATGTGAAGTCAGAAGCAGACCGTATGGCTCAAGCAGCTCTGCCAATTCACTGTTTGGCGTGTTTTTTATATAGTGAGAGTTTAGCCAGTCAAGCTTTTCCGTGTTGTAGATAGAAGCGGAGCGGTTGATGTTTTTAGGATTGAAAAGCTCTTTCATCTCACCCATTGAAAAAATCTCCTGATCCCCGTGGCTCCATCCAAGGCGTACCAAAAAGTTCAGAAGTGCCTGCGGAGTGTAGCCCATCTCTTTATATGCCATAACGTCTGTTGCACCGTCACGCTTAGAGAGCTTTTTGCCCTCTGAGTTGTGAATCATCGGTACGTGGTAAAACTTCGGCACATCAAAGCCAAGCGCTTCATAAACCACTATCTGTTTTGGAGTGTTTGAGAGGTGGTCGTCCCCGCGGATAACCTCTGTTACGCCCATAAGATGGTCATCAATCGCAACGACAAAGTTATAAGTAGGAGAGCCGTCGCCGCGAGCAATTACAAAATCATCCAAAATATCTTCAGCCTTAAAGACAACGTCGCCTTTAACGCCGTCACGAACGATGATATCTCCGCTAAGAGGCGCTTTTATACGGATAACCGGCTCTATACCCTCTGGTGGAGTTCCTGTAAAGTCACGGTATTTGCCGTCATATTTTGTACGCTCTTTGTTTGCCATTTGAGTTTCACGAAGCTCTGTTAGCTCCTCTTTTGACATGTAACATTTGTAGGCTTTGCCCTCATCAAGCAGCTGCTTGATATAGACTGCGTAGATATCATCTCTTTGAGACTGATAGAGTATCTCGCCGTCATGCTCCAGCCCCAGCCAGTGAAATGCTTTGACAATAGCCTCTGCAGCTTCTTGTGAATTTCTGGCTTTGTCGGTGTCCTCAATGCGAAGAAGAAATCTTCCGCCGTTTTTTCTAGCCCAAAGATATGAAAATAGAGCCGTTCTTAAGCCGCCGATGTGAAGATAGCCTGTAGGACTTGGAGCAAAACGAGTTACAACCATAAAAAAGCCTTTAGTAAATAGTTGCGCAATTTTAGGCTATCATTTGTTAAAAGCGGGTAAAATACTCTTTTTAATTTACAGGATGACAGATGCATAAAATATTTTTATCTCTTTTTTTTGGCGCGCTCTTAAGTGCGGATCTCATAAACGGGGTCAGTGTGGTTGTAAAGGGCGAAGCGATTACTATTCGTGACGTCAAAGAGGAGATGCGCATATCAAACGTCGATGCAGCTGCGGCAACCGATATTTTGATAAGAAAAAAGCTAGAAGTTGCGGAGATTGAGGAGAGAAAAATAAATGTCTCAACCTCTGAAGTCTATGATGATATCAAAAAAGTAGCCGCTGCAAATAAGATGAGCATAGATGAGTTTTATGAGGCTGTAAGAAACTCAAACGGACTTAGTTCTGCAGAGTTTAAAGAGAAAACAAAAGAGAAGCTTCTCTCGCAAAAACTCTACTCTGCTATAGCTTACTCATCAGCTGAAGCTCCGAGCGAAGATGAGGTTAAAGAGTATTATGAACTTCATAAAGATGAGTTTTCACGCCCAACTGCTTTTGTTACTATAACGTACAGCTCAAAAGAGAGAGAGCTTCTCCAAAAAAAAGTAAATACTGCCATATTTCACTCAAACGATATAAAAATAGAGCAGCAGGCGCTTCCGTATGACAGAATATCTCCTGAGCTTGCGGGACTTTTGGAAAAAGCAGAAGTGAACACATTTACCCCAATTATCATGGATAATAAAGGCTCTTTTGTTACATTTTATATAAAAGAGATTCAAAAACCGAGTAAAACAGCCTATGAAGATGTTAAAGCTCAGATAGAAAATATGATTATGGGACAAAAAAGAGAGCAGGTTTTGAGTGATTATTTTGCAAGGCTAAGGGGCAATGCAGATATTCAAACCATTAGAGCAGCTGAGTAATGCTAAGTGATAAAAATTTTATCAATATAGCCCAAGAGATAGCCACTGCCTCAAAGTGCGTCTCTAAACAAGTGGGTGCTGTTATCGTAAAAGACGGAAGAATTTTAAGCACGGGCTACAACGGCACGCCTGCAGGTTATATCAACTGTCGTGAACATTGGGAGGGAGAGTATACCTCAGAGCATCACGAGTGGTCAAAAACATATGAGATACATGCTGAGATGAATGCGATCATCTGGGCGGCAAGAAAAGGTATCTCAATAGAGGGTTCAACTATCTATGTTACGCTTGAGCCCTGCAGCGAATGCAGCAAAAATATAATAGCAAGCGGAGTTGTGAGAATAGTCTATCTTAAGCCCTACGAGCACAACCACTCCGCAATTATTTCAAAATTTATTAAAGACAATAACGTAAGCATAGAGATGCTTGGTCAAAAAGAGTAGAAAATGGATGAACAAAAAGCTTTAGAGGCGGAGATAGGAAGACATCTTATGCAGCCGGAAAATTACGGCAAGCTAGAGGATTCTTCATGTGTCGGAGTAGGCATTGACCATGCTACGAAGAGTTATGTGATAATGTATATAAAAAGAGATGAGCATACCATCTTGGATGTCATGTTTGGGACAAACGGCACGCAGGATACTACGACTCTAGGCTCGCTTTTTACGGAGATGATAAAGGGCGATACGATTGAGGGTGCGATTGAGATTACTTCAAATTTGGAAAAAGATTTGCAGGCGAGTTATGCCGCAATTCCCGCTCCAAAAGTTGATACGACAAAGCCTGAAGGCGAACAGGTTGAGCGCATCTCGACAGAATATCAAGACAGTGCCAACATGGTGCTTACCGCGTTTCGTGCTGCAATGCGTCACTATGAAAGAAAGCTTGGCGGCATAGAAGAGGAGCAGTTTGAGATGAGTATAGTCAAAACTTGCCCATACTCGACAACAGAGTGCCACTTTGTCACAAAAGAGGGTAAATAGCGCTATATTAATATTTTTATTTCTTGCATTTTGACCTCTTTTTTGTTGGTATTTTACACTATAATCTAAAAATTAAATTTTTTTATGAGGGGATTTTATGGTTGATGTAGTGCTTTATGTTCATATATTGGGGGCGACTGCTTGGATAGGAGGCTCACTGCTTTTGTTTGCTCTTGGCATACTGCTAAAAGGCAAAGAGGCGCAGGCGCAGACGTATGAGTATCTGGGGCCTCTTTATGGATATTTTGAGACTTTTTGGTTGGTAGTTTTGCTAAGTACGGGAACATTCCTGTTCTTCAATTTCAATCTTATCTCAGTACTAACGCTGGATATAAATGAGTCAACGCTAGGCTATATGATGAGTAACAAACTCTTCTTTGTTGCTACGATAACGCTTTTGACGATTATTCATATGAGAATTGCGCTAAAGACTCACAAGAGCGAACGCACAATGGTTCAAAAGATTGTATCGCGCGCCAGTTCTATGATGATATTTATTTTAAATCTTATCGTGCTTTGGTATGCGATGCAGCTAAGACACATCCTCTCTTAGAGAGAAAAGTTCGTAAAATACTCTATAAATCTCGAAAAACCTGTTTTTACTAAAGAAACTTTTTTGCTTCGCAAAAACCGCTTTCGCTAGTTTTCGTAGCTTTTAGGTATGCTAACCAATGGCATACTCCATGATAAGGGGGTTGTAGGGACTTTAGCAGCTGCCACTGAAACGGACGTGTTCGTTTCAGTGCGTAACATTATTAGAAAACTTTTGTAAATCTTTTTAAAATCATATATATCTGACACCCTATACAGTAGTTAAACGCGACCTCTAAAAATGCGCAGATTGCAAGCACTCCAACGACTAAAGCCGCAACAACCGCTTCTCCTAAAATAAACATCATAAAAGAGATAAGCACAAACACAAAACCCATCTTAAGAGCAAACTCTTTTGGCCCCGCGTCTATCTCCTCTTTTTTAAGCCCTAGCGCATTTGCGATAAATTTTGCCAGATGAAAGAGAGGGCTTGCATTTTTATAGCCTAAAGCACGTACCATAAAATCATAGAGCAGAAGCGCTAAGAATGAGAGTTGTGGAGATATAACAAATATAACTCCTATTGCAGATACCAAACCAGCCATAACTCTGACTACGTTTTGATCAACTTTTTTAAAATTTACTGGACAAGACCCCATATTTTCCCCTTTATATTGAGTAGTTTAAAAATTGATTTTGATACTCGGCGAGTTTTGTAATATTTATGTCAAAAATATTTTTCACACTCTCTCTTGCTTCTTCAAAAAATAGATTTATAATCGGATGCTCAATATTTGCATCAACGATTTTAAGGTCATCTTCAAGAGCGACTAATATCTCTAACACTTTGATATCTTTAGGAGCACGCGCCAAAATGTAACCGCCTTTTGCACCTCTTACACTTTTTACAATCCCGGCGCGTCTCAGTTTTGCTAGCAGCTGTTCAAGATAGTTTTGAGGGATTTTGGCATTTTGCGCTATCTCTTTTATCTGCATAGGAGAGTCCTCTTTGTGTTTGCTTAACTCGCATATTGCGGCCAAACCGTAACTTCCCTTGGTAGATATTAGTGGCATAGCAACTCCGTATAAAAATATATCGAAAAGAAGTATACATTTTTTTTTAAATAATGTAAAGTAATTTACTTGTATTTAAATATATATTTCTTTATTCACAAAATAAGCCTATTTATTGGGCTTTGTATATAATCTATACTAATTTAGTATTGTATAACACAACAAAATCGCTTGACAATGCTTTTGAAACTGATTATACTTTCGCCAAATAATTAGAAATCGGAGAAAAATTAACATGTCACAAACTAAACATAATACAAAAAATCTTTTTGATGAGAATCAAAGTCGCATACACGCGGGACTTTTGGTCATCTTGATGGGTGCCTATCTGCTTAGCACAAATGTAGCTATTTTATATGTTTTGGTTTATGACTTTTTAATGAGAATATATATGGCACCGCATATGAGTCCGATATATTTAATCTCTACTTTTTTAGTCAAGATTATAGGTGTAAAAGAAAAATTTACGGATGAGAATGCAAAAGAGTTTGCTTCGCATGTCGGTTTGACATTTCTTTTTGTATCCCTTGGCGCAGAGCTTTTAAATCAGACGACGGCCGCTTTGTTATTAATCGGATTTTTAACCGTTTGGAAAATTGCAGAAGCGACAAAAGAGGTCTGTTTTGCGTGTAAATTTTATGAACTGCTAAAGAGCAGAAACATTGAGCTGGAGTCACTATGAATTATGCAATATATATAGTTTTTGGCACTGGGGCAGGGAGCGAAGATGCAGGAAAAAGCTTATAGGTCGGTTATTAAAACCATCTCGTGGAGGACGCTCGGCACTATTGACACGATGGTTATTTCATATATTGTAACCGGTAACTTGGTTATGGCAGCATCCATCGGCTCGATAGAGGTTGTTACAAAAATGATTTTGTATTACTACCACGAGAGAGCATGGAACAAGATAGATATAGGCAGACACAAAGCGGTTGCCGGTGATTATCATATATAAGAAGAGGATATTATGAGAGAAAAAGTTCAAAAACTAAACGCAGAGTTTAAACATCTAGATGCAAAAAGCTCTTTAGAGCATTTTTTAAAACTCTATATAGACAAAATCGCTCTGTCATCGAGTTTTGGGGCAGAAGATCAGGTTTTGAGTGACATGATTTTAAAAATTGACAATCATGCAAATATATTTACGCTTGACACAGGAAGGCTTCCTCAACATACTTATGATGTGATGGATAGAACAAATTTAAAGTATAAAACAAAAATAAGGGTCTATTTTCCTGATAGCAGAGATGTAGAGAAGCTCTACCACAAGCAGGGAGCTAACGGATTTTATGACTCCGTAGAGAATAGAAAAGAGTGCTGTTATGTGAGGAAAATAGCACCTCTCAAGAGAGCTTTAAACGGGGTTGAAGTGTGGATCACCGGACTTAGAGCCGAGCAGAGTCCGACGAGGGAAGAGATGCAGATGTTGGAGTGGGACGAGGGCAACGGAGTGATTAAGCTAAATCCGCTTATTTTGTGGAGCGAGAGCGATGTCTGGAGCTACATAAGAGAAAACGGCGTGCCGTATAACGCTCTGCATGATGATGGGTATCCAAGCATCGGATGTTCTCCGTGCACAAGAGCAGTAGAAGCGGGTGCGGATATACGAAGCGGACGATGGTGGTGGGAAAACCCAGAGCATAAAGAGTGCGGACTTCATATAAAGGAGACAAAGTGATAGATACAAAGAGATTGACACATTTAAAACAGCTTGAAGCCGAATCGATTCATATACTTAGAGAGGTTGTCGCGGAGTTTGACAATCCAGTGATGATGTACTCTGTGGGTAAAGATTCAGCAGTGATGCTTCATCTCGCGCTTAAGGCCTTTTTCCCTGCAAAACTCCCCTTTCCGCTTCTGCATGTGGATACTAGATGGAAATTTAAAGAGATGATAGAGTTTCGGGATAAAAGGGCAAAAGAGGAGGGGTTTGAGCTTTTAGTTCATACAAACCCACAGGGGATAGAGATGAATATCAACCCGTTTGTTCACGGCTCGGCGGTTCATACGGACATTATGAAAACAGAGGGTTTGAAACAGGCACTAAATAAGTACAAATTTGACGCTGTTTTTGGCGGAGCAAGACGCGATGAAGAGAAATCCAGAGCAAAAGAGAGAATCTACTCTTTTAGAGATAAAAACCATAGATGGGACCCGAAAAATCAGAGACCTGAATTGTGGAATATTTACAATGCAAGAGTTCACAAGGGCGAATCCATAAGGGTTTTTCCTCTTTCAAACTGGACGGAGCTTGACATCTGGCAATATATCTACTTAGAGCATATCCCAATAGTCCCGCTCTATTTTGCCAAAAAACGACCCGTAGTTGAGAGAGACGGGGTTAAGATAATGGTTGATGATGAGAGAATGCCAATCGAAGAGGGCGAAGAGATAAAAGAGGAGATGGTGCGCTTTAGAACTTTGGGCTGCTATCCTCTAACGGGCGCGGTTGAGTCACATGCGACAACGCTGGGCGAGATTATTCAAGAGATGCTCTTAACCAAGACAAGCGAGAGACAAGGACGCGTGATTGATAACGACTCGGCGGGTTCAATGGAGAAGAAAAAAATAGAGGGGTATTTTTAACATGTCAGTTTTAGAGACAAAAATAGCAGCGGATATAGAGAGTTATTTAAAAGAGCATGAGAATAAACAACTGCTCAGATTTATTACATGCGGAAGCGTTGATGATGGCAAAAGCACTCTGATTGGAAGGCTTTTGCATGACTCAAAGATGATTTTCGAGGATCAGCTCGCAGCCATAAAAAAAGATAGCAAAAAAAGCGGAACGACAGATGGCGAGTTTGATTTGGCGCTTCTAGTTGACGGCTTGCAGAGTGAGAGGGAGCAGGGAATAACAATAGATGTTGCCTACAGGTACTTTACGACGGACAAGAGAAAGTTCATCATTGCGGATACCCCGGGGCATGAGCAGTACACGAGAAATATGGCGACCGGTGCGAGTACGGCGGATTTGGCGATAATCCTCATCGATGCAAGATACGGAATTCAGACGCAGACAAGAAGACACTCTTTTATAGCAAAACTGCTTGGGATAAAGCATATAGTTGTTGCGGTGAATAAAATGGATCTGATAAATTTTTCCGAGGATGTTTATGAAAATATTAAAAAAGAGTATTTGGCATTTGCAAAAGAGATAGGACTAAGCGAAGATATTACCCTCATTCCGCTATCTGCCCTAAATGGGGACAATGTTGTCGAAGTGAGCCAAAAAACTCCGTGGTACAAAGGAGAGACGCTTCTGCATCTCTTGGAGAACATCGAGATAGAAAGCGACAGAGATTTGGTTCATTTCAGACTTCCGATACAGTACGTAAACAGACCAAACCTTGACTTTAGAGGATACTGCGGGACAATCTCTTCTGGCATTGTATGTGTCGGAGACACTGTTACGGTTTTGCCCTCAAAAAAAAGCTCTAAAGTAAAAGAGATTGTGACTTATGATGGCAATTTAGAGTATGCCTACGCGCAACAAGCTATTACGCTGACTCTTGAAGATGAGATAGATATCAGCCGCGGAGACATCATAGTAAAGAGCGATGAACAGCCAGATAGCGCTGATGTTTTTGATGTAAATATAGTCTGGATGAGCGAAGAGCCGCTCTTAAAACATAAGCAGTACTTTATAAAACGCGCCTCATCGCTGAGTGTCGGGAGTATTGATAGTTTTTACTATAAAACGGATGTAAATACGCTGGAGAAACAGAGTGCGAATCTGCTTGATATAAATGAGATAGGGTATGCAAAATTGGATTTAGAGGGCTCTTTAGCGTATGACCCATACATTAAAAACAAGGCAATGGGGAGTTTTATAATCATAGATAGAGTTACAAACAACACGGTAGGTGCTGGGATGATAGTCCAAAAATCGCAAACCGACTCAAAAATAAAAGCTCACGAGTTCTCAGAGTTTGAGATAGAGCTAAACGCACTTGTTAGGAAACATTTTCCTCACTGGGAAGCAAAAGAGATTTTTTAGGAAAAAATATGTCAAAAGAGACAAAAGCACAAAGGGTTGAGCGGATAAAGAGAGAAAAAGACGGCTTGGACGTTTTAGAAGATATCTACCGCTATGCAAAGAGCGGCAGGGAGATTGACCCCGAAGATATAGACAGATTTAAGTGGTACGGTCTTTATACCCAAAACAGAAATCTTCAAGATGAAAACGACAATACGCTCTACTTTATGCTTCGTGTTAAATTAGAGAGCGGCAGACTGGATTTAAAAGGGCTTGAAGCGGCTCTAGAGATTTCAAAGCGCTACGCAAGAGGTACGGCAGACTTTACGACAAGGCAAGATTTACAGTTTCATTTTATAAGAGTTAAAGATTTGCCAGTAATTTTTGCAAAGCTGGATGAGGCGGGTTTAACTACCGCTTTTGCGGCGGGTGATGTTGCCAGAAATGTGGTTACCTGCCCCGTCAGCGATGTCGATAGAGAGCGGATTTATGATGTAGAGGCGATAACAAAAGAGGCTAACAACTACTTTGACGCAAATAGAGACATCTCCAATCTTCCGCGAAAATACAAGGTGGGAATCAGCAGTTGTTCTAAGCATTGCACCTCTCATGAGATACAGGATTTAAGTTTTAACGCAAAAAAAAGCGAAGACGGCAAAGTGCTATTTGATGTAAGTGTAGGCGGAGGTTTGGCATCAAACAAGCGCATAGCATCTTACATCGGCAGTATTGAGCCGCATCAAGTTTTAGCCGTTGCTAAGGCAGTTACTGAAATATACAGAGATTACGGCAATAGGGAGAACAGAAACAAAGCAAGGCTCGGGCATCTGCTGGACTCTTGGGGTATTGACAAGTTCACGCAAGTTCTTCACTCAAAAGTAGAAGTAGATTTCATACTTAAAAGAGATGAGGCACAATCCTATACACCCTATGCAAAAAGGGAGCATTTCGGCATACATGAGAGTATAAAAGTTGGTAGAAGCTATATCGGTTGTGCGATAAATGGCGGAAAAATAGGAGCCGATGGGTTGGAGGGACTTTTAAAGATAGCTAAAAAATATGATATTACAGCCATAAGAGCGACGACGACACAAAACTTTGTCATCACTGATTTGCCGAGCGAAAATGCAGTCTCTGTGGTAGAGGAGTTAAAAGAGATAGGCATTGATGCAAACCCGTCATCTTTTAAGGCAAGAACGCTCTCTTGTACGGGGATAAATTTTTGTAAATACGGTGTCTCTGAGACAAAGGATTTGGCTACAAAACTGGTGGAGTATCTGGAGAGAAAATTTCCGCATTTTGAGGAGCGCCTCTCTTTTAGTGTCAACGGATGTCCAAACTCATGCGCACATCCTCATATAGTTGATATAGGGTTATTGGGATGCAAAGTGAAACATAACGGCGAACTTGTTTCAGGTTTTGAGCTTATATTGGGCGGCAACTTAGAGGGTGAGGGGAGCAGTTTTGGAAGAAAAACGGGGATAAAGTTTGTCTCAGATAATGCTATTAGGGTTGTTGAGAGCATAATTAATAGCTATCAAGTGAGCCACTATAAAAATTTTTATGATTATGCATCGGGGATAATTTATGAATAAAGATATATTCAGACCGCTTTTGGCTAGTAAAAAAGATCTAAAAGAGGAGATAAAGAAAAACATTATCGGTGTTCATAAAAAATATTACTTCGACTACACGGCTTCTGGGTTGGCGTATAAAGCTATAGAGTCGCGCATAGACGAGGTGTTAAAAACATATGCAAATACGCACTCAAAAGAGGCGTCAATGGCTGCAAAGATGGATTTTTACTATAAAGATGCGCGCAGACATCTAAAAAATTCTCTAAAACTCGGATCCGAGTTTGCCGTTTTGCCATCGGGCTGCGGAGCCACATCGGCGATAAAGAAATTTCAGGAGATCTTAGGCATATATATACCGCCTGCAACGAGAAAACGGTTTAATATACAAAGCGACAGCGCATCGCGCCCTTTGATTATTATAGGACCCTACGAGCACCACTCAAACGAGGTTAGTTATCGCGAAGCGCTTTGCGACACGGTGCGTATCGGGTTAAATAGCGATGGCGTTATTGATTTAAAACAGCTTGAGCAAATTTTAAAAACAAGCAAATACGCTCAGGTTATAGGCGCTTTTTGCATAGCCTCAAATGTAACGGGCATTATCACGCCTTATGAAAAAATCTCTGTGCTTCTTCGCAAATACGGTGCTCTTGTCTGCCTTGACGCGGCTGCCTCATCTCCATATATGAATGTTCCCTCCTCGCTCTATGACGC
This sequence comes from Sulfurimonas sp., assembly GCA_041652055.1. Classification (GTDB taxonomy): domain Bacteria; phylum Campylobacterota; class Campylobacteria; order Campylobacterales; family Sulfurimonadaceae; genus Sulfurimonas. The sequence continues at coordinate 36,304 of JBAZIE010000015.1, forward strand.
AATGTTCCTCTCCCCGCACAAACTAATCGGGGGTCCCGGCTCATGCGGGATTTTGGTTATAAGAAAAGAGTTGATTGATGAGAGCATCGCCCCGTCGTTTGCAGGCGGGGGAACGGTTGAATATGTTGACCGCAACACCCATCTTTTCGTAGATGAAAAAGAGTCAAGAGAAGATGCCGGAACACCGGGAATACTGCAGCTTATCCGCGCAGCGCTTGCATATCAGCTCCGCAACGAGATAGGTTTTATATGGATTAAAAAAGAGAAAAACAGGCTACTTAAGCATCTTATAGATGGATTGTTGAAGATGCCAAGATGCACGATTTATGGTAATTTACAGGAGGAGAATATCGGAATTGTATCTTTTAATATAGAGGGAATCAACCCGTATCTGCTCTGTTCTTACATGTCAAAATTAAGCGGCATACAAACCCGCGCAGGCTGCTCTTGCGCAGGACCTTACGGGCATGACCTCTTGGGGCTGGATGACAACTCAAATATAGAAACAAAACCGGGATGGCTCCGCATCAGTATCCACTACTCTCAGGAGATTGATGATGTCGAGTATCTTCTTTGCGCCATAAAAAAAAGCGTTTTGGAGATAGATAAAAACAATTCCCTAAAAAATTAAGAGCCGATGAATATTTACAACTGTACAATTTAGCAAAAGCTTATTTCAAGGGCGTAAAATGGTTTATGAATTATCAAATCCCGTTACAAAAACATTGATTGCACATCTAAGAGACCAAAGCAGTGACGCTCTTCGTTTTAGACATACAGTTGGCGAAATAACAAAACAGCTTGTATGTGAGGCGTTAAAAGAGCCTGTTTTTGCGCAAAAGAGCATAACGACATGGCGCGGCAAAGAGAGTTATGAAGTCATTGATGAGGATAACATAGTCGTTGCTACTGTTCTGCGAGCCGGTATGCCGATGCTTGATAGCGCCGTGGACCTTCTTCCCGGAGTATCTGCTGGATTTTTGGCGATGAAGAGGGATGAGACGACGCACAAAAGTGTTCTATACTACGACAGACTGCCTGAGTGCAAGGGAAAGACAGTTATTTTGGTTGACCCGATGGTAGCAACGGGCGGTTCGATGATGGATGCAATAGAGCTTATCAAAGGCAGAGAGCCGCTAAAGATAATCACGCTAAATATTATAGGCTCGCCAGAGGGTTTAGAAAAAGTAAGCAAGGCATATCCTGAAGTAGATATATACATCGCACAGATAGATGAGCGCTTAAATAGTGATAAGTTTATCATTCCTGGGCTTGGGGATGCGGGTGACCGCTCTTACAACACCGTAAAATAAATAATGATTATTGACTTAAAAAATAAGAGTTCAAATGAGATACTTGAGTGCTTTGAAAATATAGATATAAAAAGCGGCGAAATAGTTGAGGCGGAGCTCTTAGAGTCCGAGGTAAAGAATTTTGGCTACAAGGCTTTTGTCGATTTGGCACAGCTCTATTTTATGAGGTTTCTCACTCCTGTAAAAAAAGATGAAACAACAAAAATCTTGAGATTTCAAAAACTTCATCTTGAGAGCTCTTTTCACAATTCTGATGATAACGGCAGTGAAAAATACGGCGTGCAGAGCGACTTTTTTGCGATTGACAAAACTGCGCAGTTTAGTTTTTTATACTACTACAAAAAGGCGCTTGAGTTTGTAAACGTCAAAGGCAAAAAGAGAGTTTTAAATCTTGGCGTAAATCGCGGTGATGAGTTTGATGTCATAAAAAAGATGCTCACGGATGAGGAGTTTAGTAGTATTGAGTTTGTCGGCATTGACTACTCCGCTTCGGCTATCGAGTATGCCAAAAAAGAGTTTTCACAATACAAAAATATTGAGTTTATTTGTCATGACATAAACAGACTTGAAGAGCTAAACTTAGAAAAATTTGATTTGATTATCTCCATTGGAACACTTCAAAGCTCAAATATTGAGTTTAACGCCACTTTTATGTCCATATATCAAAACTATTTGGCAGAGGGTGGCGCAATGGTGCTTGGCTTTCCAAACTGCAGATGGATTGATGGCGAGATGGTTTACGGTGCAAAAGCGCCAAATTACAGCTTTAGCGAGCTCAGTCTAGTTTTAAAAGATATACACTTCTGCAAAAAATATCTTCAGCAAAAAAAGTACAGAGCAGTAGTGACGGGAAAGGATTATCTCTTTTTGAGTGCTAGGAAAATCGCGCATGTCAAAATTTGATAGAGAGATAAAAACTAATCTCAAACCTGCTATCTTCGCTTAGGTAGTTATTTTTTTTGTAGATTGCATATGGCGGTTTTGTGGTTGTTTCATACTCGCTTTTTGGCAGCCACTCATGGTAAACCCACTGGATAAATTTTAACATATCCCCCTGTTCTCCTACCAAATCAAACTTGGCATAAATTCCATCGGAAATATTAAACTTTGGAAGTCTGTCGCTTTTAACTTTTGCGCCTTTTTCTACAACCACGCATGCGACATATTGGCACTCATGGAGTGGTGTGATGGTCGGGTTGTCGTGAAAAAGAGCGATTTGTTTATACTCCGTAATGTTATTGCTAAAAATCCATGTTTGCAGTTTTTGCCATGTTTGCTTTATCTGTGCATTGTAGCCGCTGTGTCTGATGTAGTAACTCTCTATCAGCGGCATTTTTACGATAGTAGGCTCTAAGTTATCAAATTTTGCCGTTGATTTTTTTGCTTTTGGGGATTGCTCAATAATATGCTGTGAATACTCTTTGTAACCGCCGTTTTTCCACTCTTTTGGCGTCATGCTAAATCGTTCTTTAAAAACACGCAAAAATGATGTCTGAGAGCTATAACCGCATATATTTGCCACATCCGTAATCGTTGAGTATTTATTTGTCAAAAGCAGATTTGACGCTTTTTGAAGTCTTATTGATTTTATACTTTCATAGATATTTTTTCCAAATATATCTTTAAACACTCTATGCATGTGAAACTTGCTGACTTTCAAATCAGAGCTAAGCTCATCCATATCGATGTTTGTCTCAATGTGCGTGTAAATGTAGTACATAATATCGTTTGCTATTTGTACTCTTTTTTGTAGTGTTTCTTTTTTCATATTTATGTTACGCACTAAAACGAACTTGTCCGTTTTAGTGGCAGGGACTTTAGTCCCTTGCATCCCCCTAAAGCTACGAAAAAACAAGTTTTTCGAGATTTACAATGTGTTTTATGAAAATAATTATAGCAAAATATTTATGTTTTTAGTACAAAAAAAGATATTTTATTTAGCAATAACAGATAGTTTTAGAAGCATAAATAGTGAAGAATTTATTTTTTTAAAAGTATAAAATTTCGTCAAATTTATCCACAAGGTTCATATAATGAAAAAGATTACCAAGATACTTGTTGCAAACAGAGGCGAAATCGCTCTAAGAATTATTAGAGCTTGTAAAGAGCTAGATATTAAAAGTGTAGCTATCTTCTCAGAAGTTGATGTTGAGGGAATCTGGGTGAAAAAAGCTGACGAATGCTACCCAATTATGGGAGATGCTCTTCAAGCTTATCTTGACTATGACCGCATTATTACTCTAGCGCTAAAAGCGGGTTGTGACGCTATCCATCCAGGGTATGGCTTTTTGTCTGAAAATGCAGAGTTTGCACAAGCTTGTGAAGATAGAGGGCTTATTTTTATCGGTCCAAAACCTGCACACATCGCACTTTTTGGCGACAAAATGGCTTCAAAAGTTGCCATGAAAGCGATTGGTGTTCCGGTTTTAGAAGGAACAGACGAGCCGGTTATAGATAAAGCAGAGGGCGCAAGAGTTGCTACTCAAATAGGCTTTCCTGTTATCATAAAAGCTGCTTTTGGCGGCGGCGGAAGAGGTATGAGAATCGTTAAAAGCGCAAAACTGTTTGATGAGATGTTTGACTCTGCAACAAATGAAGCGATTAAATATTTTGGAAAAGGCGAGGTTTTCATCGAGAAATATGTTGAAAATCCTCGTCATATAGAGATCCAAATAGTTGCAGACAAATACGGAAATGTTGTGCATTTGGGAGAGAGAGATTGTTCAATTCAGAGACGTCACCAAAAAGTTATCGAAATCGCTCCATCTCCTAGACTAAGCCCTGAAGCAAGAAAAGAGCTTTACAGAATCTCTACAAAAGCGATGCTAAAGCTAGGTTACGAGAGCGTTGGAACAGTAGAGTATCTGCTTGATGCGGATGATAATATCTACTTCATAGAGATGAACACAAGGGTTCAAGTTGAGCATCCCGTAACTGAAATTATCTCTGGAATAGACATTATTCAAAGAATGATAGAGATTGCAGAGGGTGATAAGCTGAAGTTTTTACAAGAAGAGATTAAATTCCGCGGATATGCTATTGAGTTTAGAATCAACGCTGAAAATCCTCAAAACAACTTTATGCCATCAATCGGGACTATCACAGACTACATCACTCCGGGTGGTCCAGGGGTAAGAATCGACTCAAGTGCGTATGCAGGATACACAATCCCTCCAAACTATGACTCAATGGTTGGAAAGCTTATCGTTTGGGCGCTTGACTGGGAAGGTGCTGTAAAAAAAGCTTCAAGAGCTTTAGATGAATTTTATATCGACGGCGTTATTACAAACTTGTCTCTTCATAGAGAGATAGTAAAAGATGCTGATTTTATCGCAGGAAAACTAGATACAAGCTACCTTGATAAAAAAATGGAACTCTTTAACCTAAAAGCTACAAAATCAATAGCAAAAGAGGAAGAAAAAACATCATTTATTGCTAACCTTATAAATAAGATAAAAGAGCATAAGTTAGTTGTGAGACACTAAAACTGGGTACAATTTGAGACAAAAATGAGGAGCTTGAACAATGCAAGATGCTATCATAAAGGGAAACGAGCTTTTCCAGAAGAGTTTTTTTAAGGCGTATGAGAAGGAGTTTTTACAGTTAGCCCACAAGGGACAAACTCCAAAAGCCCTCTATATAGGCTGTTCAGACTCCAGAGTGCTGCCAAACCTTATAACAAAAAGTGCACCGGGGGATCTTTTTGTGGTAAGAAACATAGGCAATTTTGTTGCTCCTTACAAGCCGGATGAGGATTTTCACTCAACGGCTTCGGCAATAGAGTATGCCGTAAGTGTACTAAATGTAAAAAATATAATCGTATGCGGACATACACACTGTGGAGCAATAGAAGCCATTCATACTAAAAGTTGCGCTACCAATCCTGAACTTGTACATACAAAAACATGGCTTACTCTTGGAGAGAGCGCAAAAGCACAAGCCATCCTAGCACTTGGTCTAAAAGCTGACAAGGAAGTTTTGTACCGCCTTACAGAGAAGCTCTCCGTAGTTTCACAGCTTGAAAATCTCTTAACCTATCCGTCCGTAAACAAGAGAGTTGAGAGCGGAGAAATTGCAATTCACGGCTGGGTTTATGATATCGAGAGTGGTGAGATAGAGTATTATGACCCTGAAATTTCTCAGTTTCTCCCTCTTAGCTCGCTAAAAGTTGAAGTTTAAAGAAGATACTTTTTAATCCAAACACTAAGGATATAAAGTCCCCATACGTGCTGTTTAAAGCCTCCGCTTGAGGCTTTTTGTATATACTCCTCAATCGCTGTTTTTTTAAATATTCCGCTTTTGTTATTTACCTCTCTGATAAGCTCTATCTTTTTGCTCTCTATTAGGTATTCCATATACGGATTTGAAAATCCTTTTTTTCTGCGTGAGACTATTTTTTCGCCAAGATACGGCTTTGCGATTGTTTTTAAAAGCGATTTTGTAACGCCATCTTCGTAGCGGAGTTTTGGGTCAATACTAAATACGGTTGATGCCAACTTATGGTCTAAAAAAGGGGTTCGCGACTCAATACTATGTGCCATACTTACACGGTCAAGTTTTGTTAAAAAGTGCTCTGCTTGAAAAATATGAAGGTCAATATAGCTGTACCAGATACTCTCATCGCGGTGTTCTGAAGCCTCAAATCTATCACGATATTTTTTTATATATTTGAGTGACTCGTTGTCTCTGACATTTCTTCGCAGCGCCATATTTTTTTGCAAATCACTAAAACTCTCGCCTGTTGTACGAAACAAAAGTGTGTCGTCAAAAACTCTTTTGTAACGTTCCCACTCCCTGTTCATCGAGAAGTTTGAGTGAAAATAGTTGCTAAGCCAGTTTTTATTTTTAAGTTTTGTCAGTGACTGTACATCCAAAAATTCAAAATATTGTCTATATCCCAAAAAGAGTTCATCGCTTCCCTCTCCGCTCAAAACTACCTTGTAACCGTCTTTTTTAATATGCTCAAAAAGGAGGTAAAGCGGAACAGCCGCAGGGTCGTTTAGCGGCTCATCCATTGTCTCTAAAACTTTATCACTGGCGTCAATAAACTCGTTTTTCGTTATCTCGACCTCTATGTTTGAGACCCCCAAAAACTCCGCACTCTCTTTTGCATTTTGTCTCTCGTCATACTTTGCAAAATTTTTGTAGCCAAGCGTATAGGTCTGTAATTTTACTCCGCCCTTTAAGGCAAAGGCATTTATAAGCGCGCTGTCTATTCCGCCTGAGAGCAGCGAAGCCATTGGAACATCAGCGTTAAGCCTCAAATTAATCGACTCCTCAAGCATTTTTTCCAACATGAAAACAGCTTCATTTCTATCTGTGATGAGGTTTGGTTTAGTATCAAGCAGGTCAAAATATTGCCGCACTTCTACGCGCCCCTCTTTAAAGGTAAGATATTCTCCGGCTGCTAACTTTTTAATATTTTTAAAAAATGTAAAAGGCGGTGTGGGAGCAAGATATGAGAGGTAACTAAGAAGCGCATCCTCATCCATCTCTATTTTTTGCAAAAACGGTATAAGCGCTTTTATCTCAGAAGCGAAGATAAATGAGTTGCCATGGAGATAAAAGAGCGGCTTTTTTCCTAGCCTGTCGCGAAAAAGGTAGAGTGTCTCATCATCCAAAAGGGCTATTGCAAACATACCGCGAAGATGCTTTACAAAATCAACTCCCCACTTCAGATATGCCGCGATGATGACCTCGCTATCGCTCTGGGTTTTAAAATCAAACCCATCTTTTAACTCATTTTTTAACTCTTTGAAGTTGTAAATCTCTCCGTTAAACGAGAGCAAAATCTTCTCATGACGCAGCGGCTGGTTTGAGCGTGCATGGATGTCGGTTATGCCGAGGCGCTGATGTGCAAAAAAGAGATTTTCTCTCTCCACTACACCGCAAAAATCGGGTCCTCTGTGGGCAAGTCTGCCAAGAGCAACCCTTGCAGTCTTAGCGTCAAATTCGCCTAAAATCCCAAAAACAGCGCACATTAGAGAGTCTCTTTTAGAAAAAGAGCGGTTATATCGTCCTGCATGTAGTTATCTCGTAAAATTACTTTTTTAACACCCAGCTCTTTTGCCATTTGTTCTATCTGTGGGGTTGTTAGGTAGTTATATGTTTCGCTTTTCTTCTCTCCGTGAAGCACGTTAAATATAAAACCGACTCTGCAAGCGTTAAAACAGTTGCGCACAAAGAGATGCGTTTCAAACTCTTCGAGCACATTCATGGCTCCGCTGCAGACGTAGTAGTCAGCCATCGGAAGCTCGTCGGCACATATATCGGCTATAACTATCTCACACCCCGTTCTATCACTTGCAATGGAGTACATGTCGCTTAGGGAGTCTATGCCGATGTACTCTTTTGGGGCTTTTTTCTTTTTTAACATGTAGAGATATAAATCCCCAAAACCGCATCCTGCGTCGGCAATGCTGTATGAGCTTATCTTATCGGGGAGCATCTCTAAAATAATGTCAAATCTCATCTTTTGAGACTCTTTTGAGTGCCAGTTTACGCCCTTGGCTGTTATGCCGTATTTTTCTATTGCAGTAGAATAGAACGTTTTATTATCGATTTTAGGCATAATTGTAAAGATTTCTCATCTTAGTTTTTCGTTTCATTTGCAAATTATAGTATAAAATGGGTCTAATTGTTTCAAAGGAGTTATTATGAGTCGTATTTATAATCTTGCTATCATAGGTGCCGGTCCAGCTGGAATTGCCACGGCTGTTGAGAGCTATCTGCAAGGCATCAGAGATATAGTTTTGCTAGAAAAAGACCAAGATCATAACTCTACGATACGCAAATATTATAAAGATAACAAAAGAGTAGATAAGGACTGGAAGGGTCAAAAAGTTGAGCTTGATGGCAGAATCTACTTTGTGGACGGGACAAAAGAGACAACACTCGATTTTTTTGATGAGATTTTGGCAAATCACTCGGTGGAGCTAAAAACCCATACCGAGGTTCAAAAAATAGAGAAAAAGGATGGTTTCTTTGAGGTATTTGTTGCAGGCAGCAGCATCATTGCAAAAAATGTCGTTGTAACGATAGGCAGAATGGGCAAGCCTAACAAACCGGAGTACAAGATACCTTCCGAGATTAAAAGCAGGGTAGGGTTTACGCTTGATGGGTGTGTGGGCGGCGAGAAGGTTTTGGTTGTTGGCGGCGGAGACAGCGCAATAGAGTATGCGGTTGATTTAAGCGCCAAAAACGAGGTTTGCATCTGTTATAGAAGAGAGAGCTTCAGGCGTGCAAACCCGACAAATCAGCGAGATATAACCAATGCAATTGCACATAAAGAGGTGGAGGCAATCTTGGGGGTTGACATCGTTTCACTTGAGAGCGACGATGGCATGGTGAAAGTTCTTTTTAACGATATTGAGCCCCGCACTTTTGAGAGAGTCATCTACGCTATCGGCGGAACTACTCCAAGCGCATTTTTGGCAAGTTCAGGCATAAAAGAGGAGGATGGAAAGCCTGTTCATGATGAAAATTATGAGACAAATATTAAAGGGCTTTTTGTAGCGGGGGATATAACGCAAGAGTCGGGTGGAAGCATCGCCCTTGGACTAAACCACGGATACGCCATCGCTTGCTATATCCAAAAAAATCACAACTAAAGGGTTATTTTAGTTTTTGTAAAAGATTTAGGAACTCTACCTTGTTTGAGAAGCCTACGCTTTGGTGAAGAATCTCTTCTTTGTTGGGGTTTATAAAATAGGTTGTGGGAACAATCGGAGTGGTTAAATAGGCTGGAAAATTTTTCTCTTCTTTGTTGATGATGAGAGGGATGTATTTAGATTTCACGGCGATATCAACACTCTCGTCAGCAAGCGTTTTATTTTCAAACTTGGTGCACCAAGGACAGAAGTTTGAAATCATTAAAACCATAAGTTTTTTATCCTCTTTTTTTGCTTTGTTTAGCGCCGTTTTATACTCTGTCTCATAGGTCATCGTTTTTGCAAAATCTCTATATTCCGCTCCAAATAAAAAAGTGCAGAGAAGTAGCATAACTATTTTTTTCATAAATGGTCCTCTATATATTGTGCTCCAAACATTTCAAGCAGCTCCTCTGCGTTGTCAAGCAAATCATCCTCAATCTCTTGGGGCACAAAAATGCGGCCGCTCATGTAGGAGACGACAAATATCTCCTCTTTTGTGTCAAGTCTGATGACGTTTTCGCCCAGAAGAAGGTCCATCTTTATGGCAAGAGTATCTCCAACACCGATATAGCTTATAAGAAACGCAAGCGACCTAGAAGAGAAATTTTTTGTCTCAATGCCCAGCTCTGTGGATTTTGCAACAATCATATCCAAGATAATCTGTTTATATTTCGTATCTATTTTGTCTGTGTTAATCTCAACTACTGGATAGTAGCTCTTTACGCCACTTAAAACAAATGGTGTTTGTGCGTAGATAGATGCCGTAAATATGGATAAAAATAAAAATATTTTAACTGTTCTCATTTTATTATTGCCTTGTCCCTTTCGCTCATCTCTCCATCCTCTGTTGCCAAAATCAGCTCAATCTCGCAGTGCAGATACTGTTCTAGAAGTTCTTTTTTATAGATAGTTCTGCTTGCTTCTAAGATCTCTTGTATGGAGTCTCTAGCAAGTTGAAGTAAAACAAAATGCGACACTCAAACCTCTTAAAATATTAGATTTTGGTATATTATACCCTATTTAATTGCTTTTTTTTAACTTGAAATCGTTTAGAAGTCTGATGATTATCATAACAAATATAGCTTGGAAGAGCGAAGCTAATATGAGTGCATAGTAGTGAAGCTCGTCTATACTTTGGGCATTGTGTGCGAGAGTTGCCATCGCGATAAGAAGTGTGAGCGGCATAGAGTGTGATAGCCCCATAAGTACGGAGTCAACAAGACCAAGCTCTTTTATAAAAACTAGCGAAGCCGCGACCCTCATAAGCGTCATCGCCAATGTAATAAGTAGCGCTTTAATTATAAGTCCGTCCATAAATAGCATATCAAGATTAAAAGAGCTTCCTATATGGATGAAAAAAATGGGTATCAAAAATCCAAAACCAAAGGAGGCGAGTTTTTGTGGGAGTTCCTGCTTGTGTTCAAAGAAAGTCGGTATAAAAATTCCGGCTAGAAATGCTCCGAAGGCAAGTTCTAAATCAAGGTAGAGCATAGCTCCTACAAGAATGAAAAATATCCCCATTGAGAGTCTTATGTCCTGTTCTTTGTTGTCATTATGGGGCATGAGAGATGTTGAAACTTCAGGATACCACCAAAAAAGAAGCTCCATCGCGCGAAATAGCAAAAACATAAATAGCAAAAACAGAACAAGCGCAAATATTGTTTTTGCAAGCGCGAAGCCAAGACCAAAATGAAGCGCGGAAGAGGTGAGGGTAAGAAACCCGATGCTTACAATCTCGCCTATGGCTCCTGCCGTCATCGATATTGAGAGCCACGGAGTTTTTCCGTACTCTTTTGAGAGCGTAGCAATTAATCCCACCGAGATAAGCGGCAAAAGAACCATAAATATCTTTCCAAGGTCGAGATAGAGCGAGAGAGCGATAGAAAAAGCGTATAAAAGGATGATGTAGATAATTACCTTGTTTATCAAATCTTTAGGCGTTTTAAGGGTGTTTTTGAGGTTTATTTCTGTTCCTGCAATAAATATCAGGTATAAAAATCCAAACTCTGCAACTATGTCAAAGAGGTGCTCTTCGTGCAAAAAACCTACATATCCAAAAATAGCACCAAACATAATCTCAACGGGCGTAATGGGAATTTTTAGAAGTTTTGCAAAAAACGGCGAAAATATAATGATAAGTGAAATGGATACAATCAGTACAATATTATCACTCATATATTTCCTTTATTTTTGGGATTAATCCCTTTTATTTTACTGCTTTTGCAATGCCTAGACCAAGATGCTTTAACATTTCCAAATCTTTGGCCACTGCGCGACCGCTTGTTGTAAGGTAGTTTCCTATCACGATAGAGTTCGCTCCGTACTCAAAAACTTCATTTTGTCTCTCTCCAAACATAAGCTCGCGCCCGCCTGCTACCATTATTCTCTGTGCATTTGGAATCATCTCTCTTGTGAGTTTGATAAGAGAGAGAGCCTCATCCACGTTAAGCGGGTTTGGCTTTAATTGCAGTGCTTCGTTGTGATGGTAGAAATTGATCGGCACAGATGTAGGATTGAGCGATTTTAGAGATTCAAGCATCGCTATTCTATCCTCCACACTCTCTCCAAGTCCGAAAATACCGCCGCTTATAAGAACCAATCCTGCCTCATTTACATTTTGGCAAGTCTCATAACGCTCTTCCCATGAGTGGGTTGTGCATATCTCTTTGTAGAACTCTTTTGAAGTTTCAAGGTTATGGTTGTATGCTTTTATGCCTGCCGCTTTTAGAGTCAAGAGCTGCTTGATAGTTGCCGTTCCGTTGCAGGCAATAAGACGGAGCTCTGGAACCTCTTTTGTCAAAATTTCAGCGACAGAGCAGACGAAATCAAGAGTTTTATCGTTTAGACCTTTGTCGGCAGTAACAAGACAAAAGCCTAACGCACCACTCTCAAAGGCCGCTTTTGCCTCTTTTAAGATAAGCGCTATATCCTTTTGTTTATAGCGTTCAATATCTGCTTTGTATCTCACGCTTTGAGAACAAAATTTGCAATCTTCATTACATGTACCGCTGTTTATGTTGCATATCGAGCATAAAAATATCTCTTTATCCATGGTTTTGCCTTGCGTAGGTAAACTTTTCTTTTTCTATGATTTCGCTCTGACTTGCTCTTGTGTATCTTGTCACTGCAAACTCATTTTCTTTAATTTCTAACATTGCCCATTCGGAGAGTGGCTTATTTCTAGCACAAACTTCTCCTGAATTTAAAAAAAGAGTGTTGCCTGTAAACTCCAGTGAAAATTTATGTGTATGACCGAATATGACAACATCCGCATCTGGCGACATGTAAAAAGGCAGATGCATTAATTTAAATTTTGTATTTGCAAGTTTAAAGTAATACGGTTCTTGGACGAGATTGAACTGATTGTGAAACTTTGCTAGATGCGCATCATTATTGCCATAAACAGCTTCATATCTCACGCCGCTTTCATGGAGAAGGTGAAGTACTTCTACATCCACTATATCGCCGGCATGAACTATAAATTCGGCACCGTCTTTTACTAAAGTCTCTATCGCACGGGCTGCTTTTTTAACCTTTGTGTGCGTGTCTGAAATGATGCCTATTTTCATAACCGCTTCTTAGTTTATCTCTTCTACGGGCGTTCTTGTTTTACACTTGATACACTCATAGACCTCTTTGCTTCTGTAAACTCTTTTTGCCAAAGCGCCACCGCAACCCTTCTCTTTACACTTTATGGTTGATGGCTCAAACTTTGATATAAATTTACATTTAGGGTAGTTTTCACAACCCCAAAACGGACCGCGTCTTGAGTTTTTAAGGCTTATTTTGCCGCCGCACTCAGGGCATGGAGTAAGACTTATCTTCTCCTCGACGTTCATGCTCTTTGTATTTTTGCACTCAGGATAGCCGCTACATGCCAAAAATGGACCGTTTCTTCCGTTTTTTACAACCATCTCTTTGCCGCATTTGTCGCATATTTCGTCGCTTGGCTCAGAGTTTGATTTCTCACCCTCCTCTTTGTCTTGACCCTCTACCTGCTCCGTGTATTTACACTTTGGAAAACCGCTGCAAGCTATAAACTCTCCGAATCTCCCAGAGCGAAGTAAAAGCTCCTCTCCGCATTTAGGGCAGCTTCTACCTAAAGGTTTAGCTGTTTTTAGCGAGAGAATATTTGTTTTGCCCTCTTCAACCTGCTCTAAAAACGGGAAATAAAAATCACTTAAAAGCTTTTGCCAATCATTTTGACCCTCTGCTACTTCATCGAGCTTCTCTTCCATGTTTGCCGTAAAAGAGACATCAACGATATTTGCAAAATTTTTCTCTAAAATCTCCGTAACGGTAAACGCCATCTCTGTGGGTATAATCTGCTTTTTCTCGATAGTCACATAGGTTCTGTTGCTAAGAGTGGCAATAGTCGGAGCATAAGTTGAAGGTCTTCCTATCCCCTCGCTCTCAAGCTTTTTGATAAGTGCTGCTTCTGAAAAGCGAGCAGGAGGCTCTGTAAAGTGCTGCTCTTGCTTGATCTTTTGTATTTCAGCTTTCTCGCCCTCTTTGAGTGCAGGTAAGAGTTTGTCTTTATCTTCCGTTCCCGTTAGCGCGTAAAAACCATCAAACGTAAGTTTACGTCCAATCGCTCTGTATTCGTTATTTTTCCCGCTAAAGAGAATGCTTTGCTGTTCAAAAACCGCATCATTCATCTGACATGCCATAAATCTCTCATAAATAAGGCGGTAAAGTTTAATTTCATCAGGTTTTAAAAATGATGCTGCGACCTCTGGAGTAAACTGTAGCATTGTAGGGCGGATTGCTTCGTGAGCCTCTTGCGCGCCTTTTGCCTTTTTTGTATAAACTTTAGGTTCGCTTGGGAGATATTTTTTGCCAAATCTGCTCTCAATCACGCCACGAACAGCCGTAATTGCTTCATGCGCCAAGTTTAGCGAGTCTGTTCTCATATATGTGATAACACCCGACGTTCCGCTTGGAGTTTTAACACCCTCATAAAGAGCCTGCGCAACCATCATTGTTTTTTTAGGAGTAAATCCGAGTTTGCTTGAAGCAGTCTGCTGAAGCGTAGATGTCATAAACGGCGGAGGTGTTGCACTTCTTCTCTCTTTTGTCTCAATCTTTGAGATAACAAATGAGTCAGCTTTTACACTCTCTACTATTGTGTCAGAGTGTTTTTTGTTTGTTATTGATAGTTTTGAGAGTTTTTCCTCATTGTGAGAGATGAGAGTCGCCTCTATATCTTTTTTAAAGAGCGTATCTATGGTCCAGTACTCCTCTGGAACAAAAGCTCTTATCTCTCTCTCACGGTCAACTACAAGTTTGAGTGCCGATGATTGAACACGGCCTGCCGAGAGCCCTTTTTGGATTTTTGAACTTAGAAGCGGAGAGAGTTTATAACCCACAACACGGTCAAGAATACGGCGTGCCTGCTGAGCGTTTACCATGTTTATGTCTATTTTACGAGCATTCTCCAAAGCGTGGTTTATCGCAGTTTTGGTTATCTCATGAAAGACGATGCGAGGAAGTGTCTCAGGGTCTTTTTTTATAGCATGCGCAATATGCCATCCGATAGCTTCACCCTCACGGTCCTCATCGGTCGCGATATATATGGTGTCGCACTTTTTTGCCAAAGCATTTATCTCTTTAACCGTTGCGGCGTTCTCTTTTGCAACGCTGTATGCCGGAACTAGATGGTTCTCTTCATCTATTGTGATTCCAAAGCGTGATTTTGGGAGGTCGCGTATGTGACCTTTGGATGCGATGACCTCATAATCTTTGCCGAGGAAATTTTTTATGGTTTTAGCTTTAGCCGGTGATTCGACGATAATTAGGTTCAAATAGCTTTCCTATATATATAGTATAGTTGTTTTAAGTTTGGAAGTGTAGCAAAAAAAGTAGAAATAGCAAAAACAAGAAAAAATTTTAAAAATATTTGCAAAGTTATTAAAGTTATTTTTTTTGCTGTCGATTTAGTTAACATCAAGGCAAGGAAGCCGAGATAAAAATTAACTCAAGAGCGTAAGGCTCTACCCGAAAAGGATTTATTATGGGATTTAGAATTAACACAAACATCGGTGCGATGGACGCACACAGAAATGCTACAAATAACAATGTTGGACTTGATAAAAGTCTTAAGTCTTTAAGTTCTGGTCTTCGTATCAACACGGCTGCTGATGATGCTTCTGGTCTTGCAATTGCGAACTCTCTTCGTTCTCAGGCATCAGGTCTTGGACAAGCTATTAACAATGCAAACGACGGTATCGGTGTTACTCAAACGGCTGATGGTGCACTTGATGAATATACAAACATCATCAACACTGTAAGAACCAAAGCTATCCAAGCTGCATCTGATGGTCAAAATGCTGATTCTCGTATGGCAATTCAAAGAGATATAAACAAACTTTTGGAAGCTGCGGATACAATCGCAAAAACTACTCAGTTTAACGGTCAGGCTCTTCTTGATGGTTCTTTTATGGATAAAAACTTCCAAGTTGGTGCATATGCGAATGAGACTGTCGGCGTATCTATAGATAGTACTCGTACTGCAACTCTCGGTCAGTTTGCGCTTAAAGAGGGTACGGTGGTTACGACTGATGCTTTCGGTGCTGCTGACTTTACTGTAAATGGCACGGCTACAACAGCTTCTGTTGCAGGTACGGATACAAACTTGAACGCTTTAGCTCAGACTGCGGATTCGGCTAGACAAAAAGCTGAGATTATAAACAGTATCTCAAGCACAACCGGTGTTACTGCCGATGCAAATACTGATCTTGTTGGTGCGGCGGGTGTAGTAGGTGGAACCATTACTGCCGGAACGGTATTTGTTAACGGTGTAGATTTGGGTGATGTAACTTTCTCTGCAAATGACTCTTCAGGAACATTGGCTGCTGCATTTAACCGTATATCAAACGAGACGGGTGTTACTGCTACTATCGTTGATGGCGGTAAACTTCAGTTAACATCTGAAGATGGAAATAATATTACACTTTCAACTACTGCTGCTGGTACTACGGTGGCTGCTGCTGCCGATACTGCTAAGATGTTCGGTGCTGCTAGTACTGTTGAGTTAAACGGTGCTGTGGCAGCTGGCTTGAGTGTAGTTTCTCACGGTACTATTGAGCTTGAGTCTGACAATGCAATCACTATCGGTGGTGGTGCAGAGGCAGCTGGAGGTTTTACGGCTACTACATATTCGGTCTCTAACGCAATATCTTCATCTGATGTTACGACATATGATGCGGCACAGCTTACAATCAGAAAAGCTGACCATGCATTAGCACAGCTTGATACAATTCGTTCAGGCATCGGTTCTACTCAAAATCAGTTGGAATCAACTATCAGAAATATCTCTGTAACTCAGGTAAACGTTACGGCGGCTGAATCAAATATTCGTGATGTTGACTTTGCTGCAGAGAGTGCAAACTTCTCAAAACACAACATTCTTG
>JBAZIE010000016.1:0-2902 GCA_041652055.1 Sulfurimonas sp.
GTATAAATAGAATAGACGGTTATGTTATTTAGTTATTTCTAAGTAAACTTATTAATGACTATCTAACTATTTCTAGTTATCAAAGTCTATTTACTTGCTTAGTTTTCAATGATCTCAAACCTAGATTTTTAAACCTAAACTTTAGGTCTCTTTGTTTGTGGATGGGAATTATAGGCAAACAACGCTTATTTATTTCTTAATCTTCGGGGGAATTAATTAGAAGTTTAAAGACAGTCTGTTCCCGCACTATTTAATATACAAGCATACCCAGTTTCAGGTTCTATTGCTATTGCAACATTATCGCTACTGTCTGTTAATGTAATCGTACATTGTGACGTTATCAATCTTTGTGTTCCAGCAGAATAGGCACCAGTCATACTACTTAAATCTCCTCTAAACGGTCTGCCCAAATGGTCGAATGAGACTCTTGCCCCCGAACAACCGCCAGCTAAACTATAACCAGTAATGCCATAGTAGCCAAGATTCATCTCTTTAGTTACCTCGTCTGCATCATTCGTAGTATGTAATGTACCGGAATATCCTCCGCTAAGTAGTTTTGTGCTGTCAAGAGGATTTTTTGCCATTTCACTTTTATCAGGTTCACCAGTTCCTGATGTGTCTGAAAATATAGTGTATGCTGGCCTATCATTTGTGCTAGCTGACGTTCCAAAAATTATTTGCCATCTTCTTTTATACCATTCGTCAGCATCAGGAGCTTCATTAAACTTATCATCAACCATCGCCAAATGCTGTGTATATCTTATGTGAGAAACAACTTGCAGGGCAGCTTCATTAAGTTTATTTGATCCAGTTCTTGGAATTACTACCGCGGCTAAAATCCCGATTACGACAATTACAAATATCAATTCCATCATAGTAAATGCTTTTTTCATAGTAATCCAGTTAAATCTATTTGCTACAAGTATATCAAAAAATATATGAAATTTGGAAATGAAGTTATAAAGATTGTACGAAAAAGAGAGAGCTAGAGAGGTTCAAGGAGATAGTTCTCCTTGAAGTTAGAAAAACGGATTATATCTCTTCTGCTACCTGAACATCATAAAGAATATCAGACATCGGATGTCTATACATCGGCATTGCAAGACGTTTTTCATCAAGCACGTGACCGATAAAGCCTATGCTTCTTCCTACGATGAAGAACGCATTTAGAGTTCCTGAAGTGATAAACTCATTTATCTCCTCTTCAGAGTAACCAAGCGCTCTCCACATATCAACCATCAAGATACCGATAGTACCGTCAACGTTAAGTATAAGATTCTCTTTTTTAGATGTTGTTAACTGCTCAACAGTTAGTGCATAATCTAAAAGCGGAGTTGCAGGGAAACATTTAGCTGCATATTTCTTAAGTCCCTCTACACGCAGGTCTGGGTTTTTAAGAGATTTGATTCTATGTCCGATACCCGGAATAGGAATACCCTCTTTTTTCATATAATTTAAGAAATCCGCAGGAGATAACTTATTGTCATTTGCATATTTGAAATATTTTGCAGCATCGTCAATTGCACCACCAAATCTTGGTCCGATTGTTAAAAGTCCTGTTACAAGTGACTCAACAACGCTTTTTCCAGCTCTTGCCGTAACTTTTGCATTGTGTGCGCCGGAGACCGCAGGACCGTGGTCTGCAACTGTTTTAATTACAGTCTCGATAAAATCAGTAGCCCATTTTGGATACTGTTTTTTGAACCATAGAAGTGAAACAACATCGCCGATTCCTTTTCCAGTGTCAGGGGTTGCAAGTGAAGAGATTGGGAAGCCTGCGTATGTAGCCTCATCGCCTCTATCATCAGAAATCGTACAGATAAACTCTTTAGATTTTCTCACACTTGGACAGACGTTCATAGCAGGCTCATGGATATCTTTGATAATACCTTCTGCATGCAGTTCATGGTAAACAGCGCTTATTATTTCCGGTAAATCATTAAATGATGCAGGAACATGTATTCCTACTTCTTTCATTGCCTTGTTTTTAGCTTCAGCTGTTTCCATATCGCCGTTTGCAGATGCTCCAGCGTGACCAAATTGTACGCCGCTGTCATAGTACTTAGCGATTGTGCCGATACACCATGCGATAATTGGCTTTTTTATTTTTCCGCTTTTTACAGCTTCGATAACTTTGTACTCTTCAGTTCCGCCAACTTCACCTAGAAGTAACATGTACTTTACTTCAGGATTTGCTTCCATTCTTAAAAGATTATCGATAAATACCGAACCAACAAATCTATCTCCACCGATAGCAACACCCTCGGCGATACCATCAGCATTGATAGCAATGATGTTTGAGAGTTCATTGAAAAGACCGCCTGAACGTGTTACAAGACCACATGAACCTGCACGGTGAAGCTTAGACTGAACTATGTTTTCAATTGTTCCGCCGATATTTGCGATTTTAAATGCGCCCGGAGCAATAGCGCCAACAGTTGCAGGTCCGATTACCGTTACTTTTTTTGCTTTTGCAGTAGCATTCATTTTACGTGCAAGTCTCTCAGGAATACCCTCAGCAGTTACCATAATCGAAGTAAAACCGCCAAGCTCCAATGCTTCCATAGTCACATCGTAAGCTGTTCTAAAAGATGCAAAGTTTAAAAGTACATCAGCTTGCGGCTGAGCAGCTTTAGCTTCTGCGGTGTTTTTATACAGTGGAATCATAATCTCATCTGGACCGTAGAAGAACTTATCAAATTTAGAGCTGCTAGTAGGAGCAACGATAGCAGCTACTGAAGGTTTTTTTCTTTTTATAGTGTAATCATAATCAAGCATTCTCTGAATAGCGCTTGAGTTGTTGTTCCAAAAAATTGCCTGCGTATCTTTAGTATATAATTGTGCCATCTCTTTTCCTTACTTTGCTAGTGCCATACGCACGATGTCGGTGACATGTGTTTCA
>JBAZIE010000016.1:2935-52339 GCA_041652055.1 Sulfurimonas sp.
CCGTAAACTTCTATATAAAGACCAAGTCTATCAGCAGCCTCTTTGATATCTTTTAGACCTTTTTCATAGTTTGGTCCGCCACGTCTAACATAAATTTTTATACCGACTTTTTTCATTTTATCAGCGTAATTATCAAATGCTTGGATAATTCCCGTAAAAGTTTTTGCAACATCCGTAAAGTTTGCGATAGCTCCACCGATGATTAGAACTTTATCTCTGCCTTTTGCATCTTTGCTTCTTGTCATGAGGTCTAAAATCGTCTCAGCATAAAATTTTGTCTCGCTTGTAGTCGGCCCGCCTGAATACTCACCGTAGTTAGCAAGGTCTTCGATTCCAGCCAAATCAGCAATAGTATCAGCGTAAACAACTGAAGCGCCGCCGCCTGCTACCATCGTCCAAATTCTCGCTTCAGGTTTAAGGATAGTCAACTTTAGTGAAGCGCCTGATTTGCTATCAGCATCTTCGATAGCTAAAACTTCAGGAGATTTCTCTTCCATGCCAAAAGATGTAGGATACTCAACATCGCCCCACTCCTCTCTCATCATAAATCCTGCAGTGTCGTCAAGTTTTGCAACCATATCAAGAAGCTCAACTTTTTTACCCTGAAGAACAAACGGGTTAATCTCTAGGTATGCAAAGTTTAACTCTCTGTAAGCTTTAAAGAAGCCTACTGCAAACTCTGCAAACGCCTCTTTATCATGTTTTGCAACATCTTTTGGAATGCTTTTTTTGATTTTTTCTGCAATCTCTTCTTCTGTTGCAGTAATTGGGAATTTAACTTCTACAACTTTGTCCCAATTCTCTTCAACTTCCATGCCGCCCTCAGCAGACATGTAAAGAACGTCATCATCACCTACGCATGTAGCGGAGATGTAATACTCTTCTTCTTGAGAATGCGGAGTAAATGGCTCAACGATAAAATGAGTAAGCATATCTACTTTTGGTTCGCCTGTTGGAGTATCTCCCTCAAATGAGAAAGAGACAGATTGTTTTTCAGAAGATTTTTCATCAATCCAAGATGACGCTTTAGCTAAAGATACATCACCCGGTTTAGAATCTTTAAATAAAACTAAACCGTTTTTTCCTCTTTTACCAAATAGCATATCCGGCTTAGCAACCAGTGCTTTTTCTTTTAACCATGTTTTTTCTTTTGCAGCTTTAGTCAGTTCTGATCCGTTTTGAACCATAATCGTTTCATATGCATAAGAAAAACCTGGAAAATACTTATCCCAATGCTTAGCCAAAATTGACTTTGCGTCAAATTCTCTAATCGCTTTTTGAGCCATTGCAACTCCCTATTTTTAATATTTACGAAATATTATCACATGTAAACCAATCTAGTGCCATTTGAGCAGATTAAGTATTGTATAGATTTAATTTATGTTTATTTTAGTAACATTTGCAGAGTAAACCAGTCTATTTTTGTAACTAATTGTTACACTGTCTAACTTTGTCGCATTTAAGTAATTTTCTTCAAGTAAATAATTGTTGCATTTTGTTACACCATAAAACTCTAACCTTTTTGCCATTTTAGCGTTTGTTTGCACGCAGTTTATACCTCTTTTTTTGAGCTCCTGCGAGAGCTCTTTTGCTACATGTAAATTGTAAGAGAAGTGTTTTTTTGGCTCTTTTACTAAGTGATATAGATATTTGTTAAATAAAACTGCAGAACTGTTTATAAGCAAAAGTGCAAGTGATACAACAAATGCCAACCTGTATTTTTTTCTAAACATACTCAAACGAACTCTATAGGAGCTCTCAAACGCTTGGGCGATAAGAGGGAGCGCTAAAATCAGATAAGGTGCGAAATATTCAACGCCTATTCGCTGTCTAAACGACAACAAAAGTGAAAAAACAAGCGCCGTTGCTGCTATAAACCATAATATCTCCATATCTTTTGTAAGATATTTTCTATAAAGAACATAAAAAAGATAAACAAAAATAATCGGTGTAAAAATTGCGGCATAAAGTCCGAGGGTATTTAAAAAATAACCTATTGGTGAGCCGTGCATGTCAATGCCGTAAATAAAGAGCGAAGAGAGCATCAGCGCTATGCTAAAGAGCAGAAACCGTCTCTCTTTTTTGTACAATGAGAATAGTATCAACGCCATAAAAAGATAGACAAAGTTGCCGTCAATCAACATGTAAAAAATTAGCAACGGATAGATAAAGAGTATAGGATAATTTTCATACAGATAGACAAACAGTAACAGCCCAAAAAGAATTACGCCTGCGCTGTTAACTACAATTGCCGAGCTCATAACCCCTGGCAAAAGGACGAAAATAAGAAGAATCCAGAGTCTATTCCTCTCTACATGTAGATATTTTGCGGAAATTTTATAAAGCAGTACCGCGCTTAATATATGCAGCACTATCATAGGAAATCGCAGAGCGAAATCGTTTTGACCAAAAACAGATATTGAAGATTGTATCAAAAGCTGTAAAAATGAGAAATCACCGCCTAAAATCAGCGCCTCGTTGTAGGAGATTGACAACTCGTCAATCTGAAATATAAGCATCAGCGCATCCAATCCCAAAATCAAGAGCAGGATGAGCTTTGTGTTCATATTTTTAAAAAGTTTCCAATCATCTCATGACCATACTGGCTCATTATGGACTCAGGATGAAACTGCACGCCATAAATCTCTTTGCCTTTTACCTTAAGTGCCATTATCTCATCATCGTCAGTGCTGTATGCAGTCGGTTCTATAATATCGGGAAGAGAGTTTTTCTCCACTATCAAAGAGTGATATCTTGTAGCAATAAACTCTTGCGGAATATCTTTAAATATCTCACAATCCTTTGTGCGTCTCATGATGGATGTTTTGCCATGCATCATATTTTTAGCCCGAACAACTTTTGCTCCAAAAGCCTGCGCGATGCTTTGATGACCAAGACATATACCCAAAATAGGCACTTTGTCCTTAAAGTGCTCAATCACTTCTAATGTAACACCTGCATCATCAGGAGTTGCAGGACCTGGAGAAATTATGATTTTTTCAGGGTGAAGAGCTTCTATCTCTTCAACGCTGAGCTCATCGTTTCTAATAATCTTAAGGTCAGCCCCCAACTCTCTGCAATACTGAACGATATTGTATGTAAAGCTGTCATAATTATCAATCATTAAAATCATAATTTATCCTAAATTTATATCGGGAAGTATATCTATATTGCTCTTTTGTTTCACTTATTTAGACTCTACATGTAGATTTATTGAATCTCTTTTTTATTGGTTAGCTGCTGCAAATAATTTGAGATATTTATAAGTGAGAACGTAACCAAAAATATCATAAGTCCAGGGAAAAAACTAACCCACCAGGCAATCTCTACAACATCTTTGCCGCTGCTTAGTATCGTTCCCCAGCTCATCTGCGGCGCAACTATTCCAAGCCCCAAAAAGCTAAGTCCTGACTCTGCGAGTATGGCTCCGCCCACTCCAAAAGTAAAACTGACAAAGTAGATGGGTGCTAAGATTGGAGCATAATATTTGAAAAGTATTTTTAGTTTGCTTACTTTTGCGATATTTAGTATTTTTATATATGGCTGAGAGGTTATTTGAAAACTCTCTGAACGGATAAGCCTTGCCGTTGTCATCCATCCGGTAATGGAGATAATAACTATCAAAACCCATGCGGAAGCGTTTACGTAACTCACAAGTGCAAGAAGAAGAAAAAAAGTGGGAAATGTTAAAAAGAGGTCAACCAAAACTATAAAGCTCTTGTCCACACCGCCTCTAAAATATCCAGCCATAGAGCCTAATATAAGCCCGATTACAGAGGCAATAAACGCACTTCCAACCCCGATAAGGAGTGAAACTTTGCCACCCTCAATAAGGCGTGCAAGAATATCTCTTCCAAGTCTGTCAGTCCCCAAAAAATGCTCAAAAGAAGGAGGAAGCAAGATAGCGCTGTTATCAAGCATGTAAGCGTCAACTTGGTAAAAAACAGAACCTAAAAAAGAGAATAGAAAAACAAAAAGAAGTATAAAAATACTAAATTTAGGCATCTAAAAGTTACTGCTTGATTCCAAGCAGTGTCTGCATCATCTGATCTACCGTAGTAATAATCTTTGAAGCCGCACCGTACGCTGTTTGATACTTTATAAGATTTGTTAACTCTTCGTCTATACTTACTTTTGAAACAGAAAAATACTCTAACTCAGTCGCATTATATTGTGCAGAAATAGTCTCGTTGTTTAAAATTGCCTGATTTGTGGTAACTCCGACTTCAGTTGCAATAACATCAAACATACCGTAAATAGTAGACTCATAGGTTGCACTTCCAACATTAAAGTCATACACTTCAAACTGTTGCTGAATCATATCCATGGCCAACTTATTGTCTCCCGTTAGAGGTGATTTGCCTGCCGATATATCTGTCGTATTCTCTTTTAGTTTAAAGTTTAAGTCTATATCTTTTGCATTGCTTCCGTCAAAAAATCTATTGAGTCCCAATGCACCTGCAAAGTTTGAACCGGTACTAAAATCTCCGTCCGTTAAATTATCTTCTATTGCAAAAGTATACCCTTTTGCCGCATAAGCAGGATCCATGATAAACTCTACAGCATTGTCTCCATCAGGATATGTAGCCCAGTTGAACTGTAAAAAATCGTCAATATCGTTGTTTGCGTTTCCGTCACTGTTATCATCACCCTCTGCACTCAACTGCCCCTCTATCGAATTGGAACCTGCAGCACCGCTCATAGAAGTTGCTGAATCTATATTGATTGCTCTTCTTGCTGTTACATTTCCATCAATATCATACATGACAACGTCAAAAGAACCTTTATTAATATTAAGAGAAGAGTTAACCAATGACTGAGTGTTGTTTATATTTAATGTATTTGACTCCATCTTAGTTGTAGCGCTGGCTGCATAAAGATTATTTGTTGATTCTATCAGCGTATTGGTAAAAGCATCCATCTGGTCTATAACCTGCTGCAACACTCCGTTGCTTGGTGTACCTGAATTGTCGTCGAGTCTCTTGTCTCCTCTGAGATCTAAAATTGCACCTACTCTACCGCCGTCAATACTTTCATCCATAGGAATTAATACGCCGTCTTGTCTCTCGTATGAGAGTTCATAAAAGCCGTTAGGATTATTGTCGTTTGAAATATGTATAGGATGAAAAGAGCCTCCATCAACTATATTAAAGCCGTTAACGCTTAATGTATAGCTTCCGTATCCTTCGTTTGATGAACTGTCAATTGCCGAATTTGAGGTAATTTGTTCAATATTCGACTCTGCCCCTATAAGTTCAGCAAGTCTTAATTCGATTGAACCTCTTTTATCTCTTAAGTCATTAGCGGTGTAAGCACCTCCTGCCTCGGCAATTTCAATAGATTTATTGACACCGGCAAGCTCCTCTGCTAAAGCATTTACCTCTTTAACATTTACAGACAGCTGCCCATTAATACTTTCTTGAAGACTCACAATCTTATTTTGAGTCGATGTTATGCTTGCCGAGAGGGTCTCTGTCTGTTTTGCAAGTGCTACTTTTATAGCATCATTATCAGGATTGTCTGAAAATGTTTGCCACATATTGTAATACTCTTTTAAATCAGACTTTATACCTACATCATCTATCTCAGGGAAGTAGGTGGAGAGCTCCTCTAGCGTGCTTTTTGTAAAATCAGAGTACTCTTTATCTGCTGAAATTCCGGTATATCTGTCATAAACAAAGTTGTCAAATATACGGGAAATATCCATTATCTCGGTACCGTTGCCCACATTTCCAGCTGCGCCGTAAATCGGGGTAGCCGCTGCCGTTACTACTCTTTGTCTAGTATATCCGTCACTTTCGGCATTAGTTATGTTATGACTAGTGGTGTCAACTCCAACCTGCGCTGCTGAAAGCCCACTGTAGCCGATATTTAAAGTATTGAATATTGAACTCATATTACACTCTCACTTTCAATATGGTCGAATCTTTCGAAGCAACCTTGTTATAACCCTGCATCTCAGTCGGAACCAACCTCTCTAAAAATGTGTTATAAAGATTGCTAACTGCTAGCACAAGTCTTGCATAGCGTTTATTTATATTACGAAGATTTGAAAGTTCAACCTTTAGCTTATTTAGCATAACATGCTGTTCTTCATTTAAAAGTTCTAGCAACTCTAAATTCGGATGAAGACGTGTAAGAGCAGAAATTTCATGGTCAATCATTGCTTTTTTTGATTCAAAACTCTTTAGCTTCTCCTCTTTTAATTTTAGTCTCTCAAACTGAGGATTATGATTTGCCACCTGAATATCTTCTATGTCAGACTCCGTAATTTTTATCAAATCTCTGAGGTCGCCTAATGCACTTTGTAAATGATATGACAGCATAATAAAATCCTTCTCTTTGTTTAAAAAACTACATCAACTCTTCGGCAATCTTTTCTGAAAGAGCCTGTAGATTTATTTTATATTCACCAGACAAAAGAGCCTCTTTTACCTGTTCAACCTTACTTGTATCACCCTGTTTTGAGACGCTAGCCCCATTTTTTTGCGCAATTTCCTTGCTCTCGCCAAAATTGCCGGCATAAGCACTACGGACGCTTGCACTATTAATTTGTGAAATCATAACCTATCCTTTTTTACTTCATTTGTCACTATAATTCTGTCTAACTATATCGGCATAATAAAGAAAAATATTAACGTTTCTCACTCAAAAAGTCATATAGCATCTGAGAAAATCCAAACCCTCCTGCACTAGCTTTTGCAAGCTCTTCTCTGTACATAGATTTATATATCTTATCACCTGGGTCATTCGCCTCAGAGAAAAGATTTTTTTCATTTTGCATCGCATTGTCCATAAGCATTTTAATAATTACCGACTCAAAAGCATCAGTCTGCTCTCTTAATTCGGCATTCTCCGCCTTTTCGTCTATTTTAGGAATAGTGTGTTGCTGCGATATATATGCAGTTTGTAAATTTATAGAATTAGCGCTCTGCATCAGATTAACTTTAATTCAGCAGAGATGCTTCCCGCACTCTTCATGGCTTCAAGGATTGAAATTATATCTTTTGGCGTGGCACCAAGTTTTTGAAGCGAGCGCACTAGATTTGCCACCGTTGTCGTTCCTGATTTTGTGTAAAGCTCATTTTCATTAAGCCCGATTACCATATTTTCATCCACAATCATAGAACCTGCCGGCTTACTTAAATCTTCCTGCTCGGTAATTTTTATGGTTATGTCTCCATGAGTCATAATTATGGGCTTGATTGGGATTCCAACGCCCGAAACTATTGTTCCTGTTCGCTCGTTAATTACTATCCTGTCTTTTACATTGTAGTCCATGTCTATTTCTTGAACCTCAGCCAAAAACTCTATCATGGTTTTATTCTGCGGCTTTTTCAACTTAACGGTTCTAGAGTCCATTGCTACCGCAACTTCAGTGCTATAAAAATCATTAACGGTCTTTTGAATTGATACGCTGTTTTTGAAGTTTGCGTCTCTTAGTGAGAGTGTTACAAACTCTTGATTGTACAAATCAATGCTTATCTCTCTCTCAACCAATCCACCGTCATAAATAAGGCCTGTCGTAGGGTGTGAATCTCCCCCTCCCTGCCCATTTCTTCCGCCGATACTGATGGCTCCCTGAGCAAGCGCATATATCTTGCCGTCAACCCCTTTTAATGGAGTCATAAGAAGCGTTCCGCCCTCAAGCGACTTTGCATCGCCGATTGATGAAACGGTTATAGTTATCTTATCCCCCTGTCTTGCAAACGGAGCAAGTTCAGCCGTTACTACAACTGCCGCAACGTTTTTTGATTTAATGTCAATTGGCTTCATGTCAATATTCATCGCTTTTAACATGTTGGCGATTGACTGGAGTGTAAACTTTGAAGTGGTGCCGTCACCCGTCTTTTGAAGACCGACAACCAGTGAGTATCCAATAAGATGATTGTCTCTTACGCCTACAATATTTGCGACATCGCTTATCTTAGCAGCAAATACGGTGGTAAAAGTAAGTAAAAATAGAATAAATGTTCTCATCGCTAATCCTTGAATATAGCGATAAGTAGCAAACTTTATTCCACTTTATTCACTCTCAAGGTAGGTCAGCGATGTATTGCCGAATTTTTTGGATTTTTTTATGGTGTAGGGGCCTATGATTTTTGGTATCTCTAAGCCGCTCATATGCTCTATAATGATGAGTTTTACACACTCTTTTGGAAGAGATGCTATCAGAGAGATTGTCTTGTCGTATATCTCCTCCATCCCTTCTCTTATGCTAAAAGGAGGGTCAATATAAAAATATGCATCTTCGCCTCTTCTTTGAAGACTCTTTACAACGGAAGCAATATTTGCAAATGTATCGCCACTATGCACCTCACATGCAGATGGATCAGTTTGTGCGATATTTTCTCTTAAAATCTTTAGCGCTTCATGGTCTTTTTCCATAAAGATAATTTTTTTAGCACCTCTGCTTAAAGCTTCAAGCCCGATGGAGCCGCTTCCTGAGAAGAGCTCTACAAAATTTGCATCGATTATCTCAAACTGAATAGTGTTAAAAAACGATTCCAGCACTATCGCTTTTGAAGTTCTTGTAGTTGCTTTTGAGGGAAGCTTTATGGTTTTATTTTTAAACTTACCGGATACTATCTTTTTTGTTATTGGACTACTTTTCATAAAACGCACGCACCGCTTTTAAAATATTCTCTTGATACTCTTTTGTAAGCGACTCTATACGCCTTTGCAGTATCTCAAAGTCAGGCTGAGCGTCATCGGCAAAATCACTCTCTTCGTCTTCATTTGACTTTGGAAATGAGTATAAATTCCCTTTATTGAGACTTTTATATCTGTTTTCAAGCGCTAAAAAAAGCTGCGATTTTGAAAACGGTTTAACCAAATCCGAATCTTTTGAGCCTGAGATATAAAAACATCTCTTATCATCAAGGCATTTCACATCTCTTATGAGAATATCGCAATTTTTAAGTGAACTGAGATGCTTGCCGAGAAAAAGCTCCAGTGATTTTTGTAAAAGCGGTGATTTGCACTCAACGGCTACTCTCAAAAAACACTCCTTAATACATTTTATAGGAAGTATAACACATCAAAAATTAGATTTTGGGTTTAAATATCTATTTATGCTGTATTTCAAATCTTCATCCAAATCTGGGATATTTATAACCATCCACTCCAGATATCCTCTGTCAAACATGCTTATCTCTTCTATATAACGGCCGCTGTATTTTCCAAAGTCAAATTTCTCTACAAGCACATTTTTAGAGCTGAGAGATATTAACTCCTCATGGTTCTTCATCTCTCGCAGATAGTCGTACAGAAGTTTTACGCACAGAGCATCACTAAGCGCGTTATGCGCACTCAAGTCACTCTTTTCCAAGAAGCAGGTTTCGGCTTCTTTTTTCTCATTTTGATAGAGTTTGAGCTCATATCTTAAAAACTGCAAAGAGAAATATTCACACTCAGATATAAGATGCTTTGTGCATCTTAGCGTATCTACTATTTTGCCATGCCAGATAAATCCTGCTCCATGAAGCATTTTTATGTCAAAGTTTACATTATGAGCTATTATGGTTGCATCTTCATTGTTGTACTCTTGCAAAAACTTCCATGCCCTGCTCTCTTTGAGCGGTTGTTTTGCCTTAATCATCTCATTTGTTATATGATTTATACTAGAAGCTTTCGGTGAGATTTTTTTACCCTCGTTTACAAGCTCGTATATCGAAATAATCTCATCATCCCTAACGCCTATAATGCCTATGGAACATATCTTGTCGCTACTCTCTAAACCCGTTGTTTCCAAGTCCAAAAAAATTAACATGTAACTATCTTTACTTTTTTACACTTAGAACTCATAATGACAAAAGAGATGTAGCCTCCAAGAAGTATGAAGCCGTAGAGAGCGTAGATATCAAACCACTCAAAAAGACCGCCATAAGAAGTAAAAAGATTTGTAAAAACAGTAGCTAAAATTGTAAAAGAGCCGACAAGCCAAACAAGCAGCATAAGCCACTTTCGCCAAACTTTTATCAAATCCCCATAACCGACAGACTCTATTGTTTGGCTGCCATCACATGTTAAAAGTTTAAGCTCAAATCCATTTATGCAGTTGTTAAATATATATTTAAGTCCTCTAAAAAGCGCCAAAAGTATGCCAAGCGACCAAAAAACAGGAAACCAGAACTTAAAAATTTCAAAAAGCGCAAACGATACGTCTCTGCTAAACTGAGGCATATCGCGCAAAAAGTATATAAAGAGTGTCGCAAAAAATGAAAAAAACAGCGCAAAAATGAGACTGCAAATAGTTAGGCGAGCCGCCCATCTGAGCCAAAGAGTTATATAAAATTTACTCATTAGGCTTGAGAGACTCCAACATTGTGTAGTAGTGTTCAAGCGTCATAAAACTTTTCTCAAACCTGAAGCGGATTATAAACTCCACTATCTTTTTTTTTAGCTCCTCATCGACACTTTCAGCTTTTCCGAAATATCCAAGAGAGACGTTTTTGCTCTTAACAATCGCCTCTTTATCGTAGCCGATTGCCAATATTTGCAGATATTTCCCTTTTTTTATCTCGCCTAAGTTCTCACTAAGAAGTGATGCCCCTGAGAGGTTTATAGCCTTAAAATTAAAAAGTTCGCTAAACTCTTCAACCTTTTGGTTTATATTTAATTCATTAAATAGATTTTGCAGAAGCACCATATTATCTTTTCTGGCGCGCTCGTAACTGGAGATTTTATTTGTTAAAGTTTTTAATCTGTCTAAGGCTGAACTCATCGTTTTTCCTCTATTTTCTTGAGAAATTATATCTAAAAGCACCATTTTAGACAATCATTATGTATAATACATTTAAACTACAGATTAAATTATTTTTCAGAAAGATTGCATGAAGCTAGATATTCACTCCATAATTGCAAAAGTAGCTATTTTATTTCTGATTTTTATATCCATGTCGGTGATTTTTATTATGTACGGAGACAGCTATAAAACGCTTATCATAGCGCTCTTGCTATCTGGTGTCATAGTCTCTTTGCTTCTATATAAATCTCTAAGGCCGCTTGATGAGATAGCAAACAACCTAGAGAGCCTAAACGAAGAGGTGTATAAAAAAGCGGCCCACCTAAAAGACGCTCAAAGAATTGCAAAAGTGGGAAGCTGGGAATACAATATCGTTACGAAGTGCTTCACTATTAGTGATGAGATTTACCGCATACTTGGCATAAAACACAGCACACAAATTCACTGGGAAGATTTTTTAAATTTTACGGATGACTGCGACTATCCAAAAGTCGTGGCTGTCTTGGAAGATGCTATCAAAAACGGCTCTCAGTTCAATATGAAATATGCTCTAAAACTCTCAAACGACAAAAAAATATATATAGAAACAAGCGGAAAAGTGCGTAAAAAGAAGGATGGCTCTGCAAAAATAACCGCAGTTAGCATGGATATATCCAATGAGATAGAAAACAAACAAAGAATAGAGCAACTTGCATATTACGACTCTCTTACAAATCTTGCAAATAAGCTGCTACTCCAAGACAGAATAGCAAAAGCCATCCAATTTGCAAAGAGAAACGATACAAAACTGGCGGTAATGTTTTTAGATTTGGATCATTTTAAACTAATCAACGACACTCTGGGTCATGGCGTCGGGGACAATCTGCTTATATATATCTCAGAGCTTCTAAAAAAACAGGTTCGCGAAGCAGATACCGTATCGCGTTTTGGCGGTGATGAGTTTGTCATTCTGCTCTCATCCATCAAAACTTTAGAAGACGCAAAATATATTGGCGAAAAAATCCAAGCCGCTTTGCAGCAAAAACATACGATAGGAAAGCACCAGCTCTATATAACTACAAGTATAGGTGTTGCAATCTATCCGGAACATGCGCTAAATGTCAATGATTTGATTACAAACGCAGATATAGCCATGTATGAGGCAAAAAATAGCGGCAGAAACTGTTGCAGGCTATATCAGCAAAGCATGGGAAGAAGCATAAATAAACGTCTTAATATAGAACAAGATTTGGTAGAAGCAATAAAGAGCAAAAACGACATAGAGGTTTACTATCAAGCAAAAATAGACACGTTTACAAACAAAATAGTAGGTGCTGAAGCGCTTGTGAGATGGGTTCACCCAAAAGACGGTCTAATATATCCCGACGAATTTATATATATTGCTGAGAGTACGGGTCTTATGATAGAGCTCGGATATCTGATAATAGAAAATGCGGTTTTACAAATAAAAACTTTAAAAGAATTAGGATATTCAAACTTAGTTATAGCTATAAATCTATCTTCGAGACAATTTCAAGATGTAAATCTTGTGGGTTACATCTCCTCAATAATTAAAAGCCATGATATCTCTCCATCTCAACTAGAGTTTGAAATAACAGAATCTATATCGATGTATAACCTAAACGAGACGCTTAGAATTCTTACCGAATTTAATTCAATCGGTGTCTCAATTGCAATAGATGACTTTGGAACGGGGCACTCTTCTTTGCTTTACTTGAAAAAATTCCCGATAAAAACTTTAAAGATTGACAGATCATTTGTTATGGACATGACAACCGACCACAACGACAGGGTAATAGCGCAAACAATCATACTTATGGCAAAGTCTCTAAATCTCTCCACAGTTGCTGAGGGCGTAGAGACACTAGAGCATGTAAACCTGCTTAAAGAGATGGGCTGCGATCAGCTTCAGGGATACTTCTTTTCAAAGCCTATACCAAAAGAAGAATTTACGAAGTTCTTACAAACTTACATTTAAAACCGCTGATTTATAAGATATAATTTTACCAAAAACAACTAGGGCAAAAGAGATAAATGGACTACCTACAAATCAAAAGAGTTAATTCCCTAAACGGAAATATAAAAATCTCAGGCGCCAAAAATGCTTCTCTTCCGCTAATAGCGATGATTATACTCGCTAAAAATAGCGTCAGCATAAAAAATCTGCCTCATGTTGCAGACATTAACACACTATTAAAACTGCTCTCAAATCTCGGTGCAAAATGTAACAGAGAAGAGGACCTTACGACAGTTGATACATCTACTCTTACACAGACAAAAGCAACTTATGACATTGTAAGAACAATGCGTGCATCTATACTTGTACTGGGGCCTATTTTAGCAAGATTTGGTCATTGTGAAGTATCACTTCCAGGAGGATGTGCGATAGGGCAAAGACCGGTTGATTTGCACTTAAAAGCGCTTGAGCAGATGGGAGCCGTTATAAACATAGAGGCAGGATACATCCATGCTACGGCGCCAGAGGGACTTAAGGGGTGTAATATCATTTTTGACAAGATTACCGTCACAGGGACTGCAAATATTGTCATGGCTGCAGCGCTTGCAGAGGGTGTCACTACTATAACAAATGCCGCAAGAGAGCCTGAGGTTGTTCAACTTTGCGAAATTTTAAATGCAAACGGAGTCAAGATAGATGGCATCGGAACTGCTATCTTGATTATTCATGGAACAAACGGCAAACTTATACATATTGATGAGTTTAGCGTCATTCCAGACCGTATTGAGGCTGGAACGTACCTCTGTGCAGCCGCAATAACAAGATCTGAACTTACATTAACAGATGTAAATCCTAAGCATTTGGGTGCAGTTTTGTCAAAGCTTCAAGAGATGGGCAGCAGATTTACGACAACAGAAGACACAATCACGATTCATCCCTCAGAAGTTATAAAAGCGGTTAAGATAGTTACTCAAGAATATCCTGCATTTCCTACCGACATGCAGGCTCAGTTTATGGCACTTGCAACTCAGGCAGAGGGCACTTCTATAATTGAAGAGAGACTTTTTGAAAACAGGTTTATGCATGTCAGCGAACTTCAAAGAATGGGTGCAGACATCTCTCTAAACGGAAACGTCGCAACAGTAAAGGGAAAATCAAAACTAAGCGGAACAGATGTTATGGCGACTGATTTACGTGCTTCGAGTGCACTTGTTTTGGCGGGTCTTGTAGCAGATGGCATAACAAATATTCACCGTATATACCACCTTGACAGAGGTTATGACTCTTTGGAGAAAAAACTCCAAAACGTAGGTGCGGATATAGTAAGACTTAAAGAATAATTACTTCTTAAAAATTATCATCTCATAGATGCTTTTTTTAGTAACAAGTGCCTTGTCATGCGATACGGTCTGAGAGTTTTTTGCTTTTAAGACCTCTTGCTTTAACTCCAAAATATCCTGCTCCATGCTGTCAACGTTCTCTTTGAGTCTCAAAATAATATCCACACCTGCTAGGTTTACACCAAGTTCACGAGTCAGCCTTAGTATCAACTTGATTCTGTCTATATCTTTTTGAGAGTAGAGCCTTATCTTGCCGTTAGACCTAGAAGGAGTGACGAGGTTTTCTCTCTCATACTGTCTAAGTGTTTGGGGATGAATCTCCAACACTTTAGCAACAATACTAATTAAATAAACTGGCTCATCGTATTGGTGCATCATATTGTTACTCCTTTGGTAGTTTTTCTTTCATCATTTCTAAGAGTTTTTCGTCTAGCTCTTCAACTTTTGGCAGAACTATATTTGCTTCAAGGTAGAGATTACCACGCTCTTTTGTCTTGCGGTTCATGACCCCCATCTCTTTTACACGAAATCTCTGTCCGTTTTTAGTATTTTGCGGGATTTTTAGCTTTATCTCTTTTTCCAAAGTCTGGATTGATATTTTTTCGCCAAAAAGTGCTGCATAAAGCGGAACATCAACTTTTTTAATCAGGTCATCTTCTTCTCTTATATAGTCAGGATTTGACGCTACGTTTATCTTTAAAAACAGATCGCCCGCTCTTCCGCCTTGGGCATGTCCTTTGCCCTTAACACGCATTTTCTCTCCGCTTTTAACACCTGCTGGAATTTTGATGTCAAATCTCTCTCCATTAACCGCAACAGAGTGGGAACCGCCTAAAATAGATACGCTAAATGGAATTGTCACGCTTGTCTCTATGTCAAGGTTTGGCTGCTGTTGTCCGCCAAAACCTCCGCCGCCAAAGCCACCAAATCCACCTCCTCCAAATGATGATCCGCCAAATCCTCCGCCTGAGAACATACTTCTTAAAATCTCATCCAAATCCCCAGTTCCGCCGTGCGAGCGAGAGAAGTCATGGAAATTTTGCCCACCGAACATGTTATCACCGTGAGCGTCATATTGCGCTTTTTTCTTCTTATCACTCAATATCTCATATGCGGAATTTATCTCTTTAAATTTATCTTCAGCGCCTTTGTCTTTGTTAACATCCGGATGATACTGTCTTGCCAATTTTCTATATGCTTTTTTAATCTCTGCTTCGCTTGCATTTTCTGATATTTCAAGTGTTTCGTATAAAGATTTGCTCATTATTATTTTTTCCTAAATTTATATTATTTTTATTAAGTGAGATTATATCATAGGAGTTGAGTGGATGTCAATCAACTTTAATTCATATTTCTTAGCTTATTTATTCTGTCTTCTAGAGAAGGATGTGTGCTAAAAAGTGCTGCAAAACCTTTGCCATTTATACCAAATGCTTTGATAGCTTCAGGTAAATGCGGCTCCTCTTTTGAGCGTGCCAAAGCCGCCAAAGCGGCTATCATATTCTCTCTGCCAGATAAATATGCCCCTGCTTCATCGGCTCTATACTCTCTATATCTTGAAAATGCCATAACTATCATAGATGCCAAAACACCCAAAACTATCTCTGCTAAAATGCTTGCTATCATGTAACCCGCACCTACGCCCTCGTTTCTGTTTTTAAGAATTACCCTATCAACCACATAACCGATAATGCGTGCAAAAAAGACCACAAAAGTATTTACCACACCTTGCAAAAGCGTGAGTGTTACCATATCTCCGTTTGCGACATGCCCTATCTCATGTCCTAGCACTGCTTCAACTTCTTTTTGGGTCATACTTCTTAGAAGACCACGGCTAACCGCAACCAAAGCATCGTTTTTAAATGCTCCCGTTGCAAAAGCATTTGGGCTCATATCTTCAAATATTGCAACCTCAGGCATCTTAATCCCAGCTTTTTGTGAGAGTCTTGCTACGGTATCAACCAGCCAAAACTCCTCTTGATTTGCAGGGTTTGTTATAACTCTAGCCCCAACCGCCATCTTTGCCATCTGTTTTGACATTAAAAGAGAGATGATAGAGCCACTAAAACCAACAACCAGAGAGAAGAGAAACAAAGAGACTAAATCAAGTCCGTTTTCATTTAAAAATCTGTTTAATCCAAAAATATTGACGATTATCCCAATAACTACCATAACGGCTATATTTGTAAGTAAAAAAAGTCCTACTCTTTTAAACATTTTTATTCCTCATAGCTTTTTTGAAAATTATAGTTGAGATGGGTTAATGAAAAGGTAAAGAAAAAAATACCTTGACAAAGTGCAATACTATGTGGGATAATGGTCTGTTTTTGGGCAAATATCTATAAGTATAAATTATTGAGAATGGATAGAGAATGGGTTACTTTGATATCAGACAAGTTGCAGGTGCCGTTTCCGTAATATTTTTGGTATTGTTGTTGTGGGTAAGCAGTTACAAGATAGGTTGTTTTTCTTTATTGATGCCTATCATAGTAACTGTAGTTATTGCCTCTAGTTATATAGAGATTAAAATGAAGCAGAAAAAATGTTTTCGAGATTGTTACTTTAAAAAAAGCACACTCATTTCAAAATTTTTGACATCTCCTGTTTTAACTTCAATCCTTTTTATTTTATTGTCAATTTCTTACTCACTTACACTGATGTACATATCTATAAATTTTGACTCTCTTTTTTACCTGTTATTGATTATATTTATAGCTGCAGTTTTTGGAATATATAGGTTTTTTTTAAGCTTTTTTGCAAATATTGTAAATGATAAACATTTAGAGATTTTTGCCAAAGAAACAACAGTTAAAATTTCAGCTTTACTGCTATTTTGCATATACGCATATCTGTTTTTAAATAGCAATGAGCCTCAATATCTGAGAGAAACTTTAATAGAAACAATCAATGCTGCTACAGACTCCATCTCTTCCAATTGCAGCTTTATTGATACTGTTCTAAGAGTACAAACTGAAATAGACAGCCGTGTTTGGTTCTTAATGAAAGAATCAGATAGTGCCATAGAAGAGCAAAACAGTAAAAATATTTTATGGATAGGTTTTTTGCTAATAAACTCCATGGCTATTTTAGGTTTAAATCGTTTTATAGTACAGGTCGTATATTTATTAAACAAAATCATTAAGAGAGACGATGGAAGATAATTCCCAGGATTTAGAAAATAAAAAAACCAAGAAGACAACTGCTAAATCTAACATGTCAAAAAATGAAAAATATTTTTGGGGTACGATAGTTGTGTTTCTTATTGTGTTTATTGTTATTTCTTTAATTGCGCTATACAAAATAAACAGTGATTCCTCAAAAGAAAATGAAAAGGATAGAAAGCCGATTGTTGTTGAAAAATGGCTTGAATTGCCATCTCAGAGGATAAGACAAAACTTGTTTATAAATCAAGAAAAGATTAAAGAAAACCTAAATTTACAAATACAAAATATAAACAGCAAAATAGATGATGAAGTAGATATGCTCTTTGAAAAAATAATCAATGAAAATATAGACAACTTTCTAGACTTTCACTACTCACTTGTCGGCGGCTACGTAGAATTAGGAACGATGGCATTTAGCGATTATGACAAATATATAAATGAGAAACTGCTTGGAAATGATTTTTTTGATAAACTTGAAAAATCTTCAAAAAATATTACAAACTTTTATGAAAAGAGCATGAAAAATCATCAAGATTTTGTGGAATCAATTTCTACGGATCAAGTGGATTTAGAACTAAACTCTAAAGCACTTGATAGCGTAAAAGAAGAGATAAACAATAATTTCATGCAACAAAAAATAAAACTGGGTGTAGTGGGTGCGGCAATAGGAACTAAAGTTGCAGCTCTTGTCTCTGGAAAAATTGCTGCAAAAACGGCTATTACATCAGGAGCAAAAGCAGGTACAAAACTTGCAGCCTCAGCAGGAGGTGCTGTTGCCGGTGCAAGTGCTGGAATTCTTTGTGGTCCGGGGTCTATAATATGCAGCCCGGTAGGTGCAGCTATCGGTGGAGTAATAGCTTGGTTTGGCACTGATGTAATAATTAATACCATTGATGAAAAACTACATAGAGAAGAGCTAAAAGAAGAGATCTTAAATTCAATTAATGAGACAAAAATGGAATTAAAAAACAACTATATTTCAAGTTTTGAGCATGAAATAGTGAGATTTTCGGAGCAAATTCAAGAGAGTTATAAAAATGTTGAGATAAAGGAGAAAAAGAAAATTATTGATTATATAAAATAACTCAAATAAAAAATCTACATGTAGAGCAAAATGCTTGACATGTAAAAAAATCTTAGTGTAAAAAGTGTCTAACTTCTGAGAAGTAAAGGCTCATGCCAAACTCGTTGGCAGCCTCTATAATCTCATCATCTCTGATGCTTCCGCCAGGTTCTATTACAGACTTCACGCCTGCTGCAGCTGCCGCGTCAATGGAGTCACGAAACGGAAAAAACGCTTCGCTTGCAAGTGCGGCACCCGTTACGTCAAGTCCCATCTCTTTTGCTTTTTTAAGCGCGCACTGGCTTGCATCCACACGGCTTGTCATCCCCATTCCCACGGCTACCATCGCAGAGTTTTTGACATAGACAACACAGTTTGATTTTGTAAGAGATGCTACTTTGTAAGCTATCTCCATATCTTTTTTCTCTTGCTCAGTAGCAGCTTTTTTCGTCATAAGTTTTGCGTTTTTAACTTCATCGTCATTTACTTTATCGGCATCTTGATATACAAAACCGCCATCGATATGTTTAAAATCCTTCTCGTCATTTGCAAGAACCAACTTATCATGTCCCATTTCAAATAGTTTGATACGTTTTTTAGAAGCAAAAACCTCTTAGCTTCCTCGGTAATGCGCCCTGCAATTATGACTTCCAAAAATATCTCGTTCATCTTAAGTGCCAGCTCTTTTGTCACAACGCCGTTAACTGCTACAACACCGCCAAACGCTGAAACAGGGTCGCACTTTAGAGCCTCTTCATAAGCCTCTAAAAGTGTATCTTTGATTGCAAACCCACATGGATTGCCATGCTTAGTTATACAAACCGCATTGTCATTTCCAAAGGCAGAAGCAATCTTAACAGCTCCGCTCAGGTCATTCAGGTTGTTAAAACTTGCTTCGCCTTTTAGCGTTTTAAAGTTCTCTGAGTAGTGTTTGTCAAACTCATAAAGCGCGCCTTTTTGGTGAGGATTTTCACCGTAACGGGTATCCATCACTTTAGAGCCAACAATAAACTGCTTTTCGCCAAAACCGCCGTTAAAACGTTTGTTCATGTAGTTGGCTATCATTGAGTCGTACGCTGCGGTATGCTCGAATGCTTTTATCATGAGATTTCGTCTAAATTCAAGCGTATTTTTTTCATTCTCTATCGCGTCTACTACTTTTACATAATCATTTACGTCCGTTACAATCATAACGCTATCAAAGTTTTTAGAAGCCGAACGAACCATTGCAGGTCCGCCGATATCGATATTTTCTATGATTTCTTCAAAGTCGTCAGTTTTCTCGATTGTCGCCTTAAACGGATATAAGTTTACACAAACCAAATCAATCGCTTCAACGCCCAACTCTTTTGCCTGATCTAAGTGCGACTGCTTGTCGCGTCTGTGTAAAATCCCGCCATGAACGTATGGATTTAGTGTTTTTACACGTCCCTCAAAACACTCTGGAAACTTTGTAACCTCATCTATCTCGATAGCTTTTATGCCATTTTCTACCAATATTTTATATGTTCCACCCGTTGAGATGATTTCAAAACCGTTTTTTACCAATGATTTACAAAAATCAACCACGCCGCTCTTATCGCTGACACTTACCAATGCTTTTTTCATTTATAGCCTTATTACATGTACATTAAAAAATAAATTATGAAATTTTATCTAATTAGAGATTAGAAGATGGTAAACTTAAAAAAATGAAAATTGAGAATGACAGATGAAAAATATAGCCATTTTATGCTCAGGCGGCGATGTCAGCGGTATGAATCCGGCACTGAAACATTTTGTAGAGTATTCACTGCAAAATGGTTTAACGCCGTACTTTGTTTATGAAGGTTTTGAGGGGCTCATTGATAACAAAATATACAAAGCTGCCCATCAACATGTATCCGGAATTATCAACCGCGGCGGAACAATAATCGGCTCTGCCAGAAGCAAAAGATTTATGGAGAAGGGCTTTAGAGAAGTCGCTAAAAACAATCTTGATGCTCTTAGAATCGACATGTTAATAGTTCTTGGGGGTGACGGCTCTTTTAGAGGGATGGACCTTTTTTACAAGGAGAGCGGAATAAAATTTTGCGGCATACCATCTACCATAGACAATGACATAAACGGCACCGAGTACTGCTTGGGAGTAGATACCGCACTAAATGTTATCAAAGACTCCATCGACAACATAAGAGACACGGCAGCCTCATTCTCAAGAGCTTTTGTCATAGAGACAATGGGAAGAAACTGCGGTTATCTGGCACTTGTCTCAGCTCTATGCAGCGGAGCCGAACTTTGCCTTATTCCTGAGATAAACTATGATTTAAAAGAGTATGAAGAGAGCTTCAAAGAGCAGATAAGAAGCGGACGCAAATATTTTATTGCCGTAGTCTCAGAGGGGATAAAAGAGGAATCAAGCGAGATTGCAAAGTGGTTTGAGCAAAAGATTGGGCTGGAGTCAAGAGTAACTATTTTGGGGCATACGCAAAGAGGCGGAAACCCGACAATTTATGACAGACTTATGGCTTATAAATTTGTTAATCACGCAATTGACGGTCTGCTTGGCGGCAAAGATGAGAGCGTGATTTGCTACACAAAAAAAGGTTTTGAGTACAAAAGTATAGAAGAAGTGGCAAACAAGAAGTATCAGCTTGATATAGAACTTTTAGACTATTTGAAGATATTTTAGATGCATAAGCTAAACTTTTTTGTCCCATCTGAAGATAAAGAGAGAGTAAAAGCCGCACTTTTTGCGATGGGAGTCGGCAGATATGAAAACTACGAATGCTGCTCTTTTGAAACACTCGGAACTGGACAGTTCAAGCCCATAAACAAGGCACATCCGCATATCGGCGAACTCGACAAAATAGAACATGTGGCGGAGTATAAAGTAGAGATGATTTGCGCCGATGAGCTTATACATGAAGCCGTAAAAAGGTTAAAAGAAGTTCATCCATATGAGGAAGTTGCTTATGAAGTTTTTAGGATGGAAGAGATTTAAATTTACATGTTGAAATAATTTTTTTTAAATTATTTGCTAAAATAGCTGTTTTTATAAGGGGTTAACAATGAGCATCAAATTAATTTCAACTCAAGTCGGACGTGTAAAATCTTACGGCGACAAACAGAGCAGAGAGTTTTTAGAGAAGTATTGGGAGAGCGCCTCGTTTAAAGAGGTGGTAAACGGCAAGATTTTTGTTAGCAAAACAGGTCTAGAAGGCGATGAAGTGGCGGATAAAATCCATCACGGCGGGCTGGAAAAGGCGGTGTTTGCAAACAGCTATGAAAACTACGGGGAATGGGCAGAATTTTTAGCTCTTGATACAATTCCTTTTGGCGCTCTGGCTGAAAATCTCACAATCTCAGGACTTCATGAGAGCAATGTGTGCCTTGGCGATATACATAAAATCGGTTCTGCACTTTTGCAGGTATCACAGCCGAGAAAACCATGCTGGAAAATCGCCAAACGATGGCACAACAAAAAATTTACAAACGAGATATACACAACGGGGCTAACGGGTTGGTATTATAGAGTGCTTCAAGAAGGTTTTGTCGAAGCAGGAGATGAAGTAAGTGTGGTCTCTCAAGATGAGAGCAAAGTCTCCATATTGGATGCAAATATGGCTTTTGCAAATCCGATTATGCACAGAGATATTTTGGAGAAGATATTAACAATCTCCTCAATTGCTCCGGCATATAGAACTAGTATTACAAACAGAATCTCCGGAGATTTTTCACTTGAATATATGAAAGTAGATTAGAAAATTTTTAACATGTAGCTCTTCTACATGTTAAAATAAAATTATGTCTAGATATCTCTCTCAATAACTCTTTTAAATGTGTTAAAGTAGTTGTCTTGCAACTCGCTAATGCTCATAGAAACATCGTTGATTTTAATACTGTCGCCGCCGATTGTTCCAATCTGCTCGCACTTTAGAGAACCAATCATATCTTCAAACTCTGCACAATTTTCAGGCTTAACCTCAATAATCGCACGACTCATGCTCTCTGCAAAAATATCTCTATCATCAGCAACGCTCATATTTACGTCACATCCAAGTCCGCTAACCGCTGCCATCTTAGCAAGCGCTATCGCAACACCGCCGCTGCTTGCATCTTTTGCGCATGACAAAAGACCTTTTTTGTTTGCTTCGATTACCAAATCCCAAAGAGCCAACTCTTTTTTGTAGTCAATCTCAGGAAGTTTTCCTGCAACAGTTCCACAGATTTCTTTCATATAAAGAGAGCCGCCGAACTCTGACTTTGACTCGCCGACCAGATAAAGTGTGTTTCCCTCGCCTTGAAAGCTTGACATAAGAACTCTATTCTCATCATCATTAACGCCGACAGTTGCGATTGATGGAGTCGGAAATACCGACACTCCGTTTGTCTCATTATAAAGTGAGACATTTCCGCCGATTACAGGAGTTGTGAGTGCCGCGCAAGCCTCTTTAATCCCCAAACAGCTCTCGCCAAACTGCCACATAACTTCAGGATTTTCAGGATTTCCAAAATTGAGACAATCGGTAATCGCCAAAGGTCTAGCCCCGCTCATAGCAACATTTCTACCGCTCTCGATAACCGCAGCTGCAGCTCCGCCTTTTGGGTCTATGTAGCAGTAGCGAACATTACAGTCAGCCGACATTGCAAGCGCTTTGCCGTTCTCTTTTACACGGATAACGGAAGCGTCAA
Organism: Sulfurimonas sp.; assembly: GCA_041652055.1. Classification (GTDB taxonomy): domain Bacteria; phylum Campylobacterota; class Campylobacteria; order Campylobacterales; family Sulfurimonadaceae; genus Sulfurimonas. The sequence goes on from JBAZIE010000016.1 coordinate 25,881, forward strand.
GCATACCGCCTTTTTTGATTGTGTTTGTCTGCACCATTGAGTCGTACTGAGTGTAAATCCAAGCTTTGTCGACTACTTCCATAGATTTTGTAAGCTTGTTAAATGCCTCTTGATTTGAAACTTTTGCAAAGTCGTTGATTGTTACATTTGCGATTTTATCCAAGTATGCAGGGCGAGTCATCGGACGTCTTAGTACCGGAGCCTCTTCGCTCACAGGATTAACCGGAACTTCCGCCACTTTGTCACCGTGCCAGAAAAGTTCCATATTGCCTGTTGCCGTTACCTCACCGATAACCGCCGCATCCAAATCCCACTTCTCAAATATCTTGATAATCTCCGCTTCGCTTCCCTTTTTTGCACAAAGAAGCATACGCTCTTGTGATTCTGAGAGCATAAAGTCATACGGCTGCATTCCCTCTTCACGAGCAGGAACACGGTCTAAATGCATTATCATACCGCTGCCGCTTCTTCCTGCCATCTCAAATGAGCTTGAAGTAAGTCCGGCTGCACCCATATCCTGAATACCGACAACATGATCTGTTTTAAATAGCTCTAAACAAGCCTCAAGCAGAAGTTTTTCAGTAAACGGGTCGCCCACTTGAACTGTCGGACGAAGAGATTTTGACTCCTCCGTAAAACTATCAGAGCTCATAACTGCTCCGCCCAATCCGTCACGACCTGTTTTTGCACCTACGTAAATTACAGGATTTCCTATACCGTCAGCTCTTCCGTAAAAAATCTCATCACTTTTTGCAAGACCCAGAGTAAAAGCGTTTACAAGAATGTTTCCGTTGTAACATTCGTCAAAACTTGTCTCGCCACCGATTGTCGGAACTCCCATACAGTTTCCGTATCCGCCGATTCCAGCAACAACGCCGCGAACCAAATATCTCTGGTGCGCAGAGGTTTTGTTATCTTTTAGGACGTCGCCAAATCTAAGAGCATTCAGGTTTGCAATAGGACGCGCGCCCATAGTAAATACGTCTCTCATGATTCCGCCGACACCAGTTGCTGCACCTTGATAAGGCTCTATAAAACTAGGATGATTGTGAGACTCCATCTTAAACACGGCAGCATATCCTCCGCCGATATCGATAACGCCAGCATTCTCTCCCGGTCCTTGAATAACCCACGGAGCTTTTGTCGGAAAGCCGCTCAAGTGAACTTTGGACGACTTATAGCTACAGTGTTCACTCCACATGGCAGAAAAGATACCTATCTCGACCAAATTCGGCTCACGCCCTAAAATCTGCTTAATATGCACATAGTCATCGCTTGATAGCTTGTGAGAAGAGAGTACTTTTTCAATGTTTTCTAGTTGTTGGCTCACGGGGAAATCCTAAAAATTTGGTTTTTAAAAATGGATTATATCCAATGTGAGGTAAAAAGAGTTTTAACCAATGATAAATAAACTTCCTGCAAAATTAAAACTAAGAGAACGATTCTGCAGCCCAGCGAAGCCTTAGTGAATGTGTTTTTAAATTTTGCAGGAAATTCAATGAAATGAAAAATCAGACTTTTTACGAATGTTTTTTTTGAGAGAAAATATATTTTTATAAAAAATTTCTACTATTTCATACTCTTTTTTAGAGTTTGGAAGCTGGATTTTAAACTGCTCATCGACTTCTTTTCCAATCATGGCACGAGCAAGAGGAGAGTGCACGCTTATAAGCCCATTTTCAGGTTCTGACTCCAAAACCCCGCATATTGCGTAAAGCTCCTCTTCGTCCGTATCTATGTTTAAAATCTTTACACTGCTTCCAAAACTGACCTTTGTGTGTGATAGTTTTGAAGGGTCTATGATTTGAGATTTTTGTATTATGGAATTGAGATAAAAAAGCCGTTTGTCAATGTGACGTAGCTTCTCTTTTGCGGCTTGGTAGTCGGCATTTTCGCTTCTGTCCCCCAAAGCCGCGGCAACTAATTTTTCCTGTGCGACTTTGGGCTTTTCGACCTCTAGCAAGTATTTAAACTCCTCTATTAACAGGTCATAACCCTCGATGCTCATCGGCTCTTGCAACTGCAGCGCCGCCTAGTGGTTAAACCCTACTATGTAGTAGGTGTTTTTATTTTCTAATTTATCAACTTTTACTTTATATTTTTCGCTGAAGTGCTTAATTTTTTCATGTGCCTCTTGTGCTATTTCAGGAGTTTTAGAATCAATTTTTATCTTAAAGCAGTCGTTAGAGTTTGACATCGCCACATAGGAGTCATCAACCTTTAGATGATCATGCAAATCCATGATATGCTTTTGTATCTTCTCATAACCCGTCGTATTTTCCACTATTCTATCAAGTTGTTCGAGTAGCGCACTATTTGGCACATAGCCCAATTGTGTAAGCATTGCTTCTTTTTGCATATTTTTCCCTTTTAAAAATGATGTGAAAATAATATCAACTATTTGTAAACATTCAGTGCTCTTTTATGAATATCTATGTATCATTTACCTCAACTTATTACACACTTAAAAGAGCAAAAAAATGACTGAAGAGATACTCAAAAAAATCAAACAACTTCCGCCACTTCCAGAGTCTGCAATGCAGATAGAGGCTGTTTATCAAGACCCAGACAGCACATTTAACGATATGGTCAAGATTTTAGAAAAAGACCCTCTTTTAACGGCCGACATCTTAAAAGCTGCAAATTCTCCTCTGTATGGATTTAGCCGCGAGATAAACACGATAAACCAAGCCGTAGGTCTTTTTGGCATGGGAACGGTAAGAGGTTTCGCTCTTGCAAGTATTGTGAAAAAAAGCTTTACTCTTGATCTCTCACCGTATGGCATCGACAATGACATATTCTCTCTCCTCTCAAAAAAACAGCATGCTCTAACGACTTCATGGTGCATAAGAAAAGAGAACAAGCTCTTAGGCGTTCTCTCTCCTGCAGCATTTTTGGTTGAAATCGGCAAAGTTCTCATAGCTCAGCAAATCATAGCCGACAAGACACAAGAAAAGTTCAAAGAGGCTCTCATAGCTACTCAAAACGTAGAAGCTGCCGAGAGAGAAGTGACGGGAGTAGATACGCCCGAAGTTAGTGCGACTATTTTTGAACACTGGAGATTTGAAGCGGGTTTGGTTGAAACTATACGCAACTGTCTAAAACCAGAAAATGCAAAAGACGAGATCAAAAAAGCTGCGCAAATTTTGCAAGTTGTTCGCACCGCAGTACCTATCAACGGCGTTATTACCGAAGAGAGCACGTTGGCGGCAAAAGAGCTGATAACAAAATATGATCTTGATATGGAAAGTTTTGACAAAGCTTTACAAAACATCTAAAGGCTCTGATGAAATCTCTTCTAATTAGGCTCACCAATGGTTTGGATGAGCAGGATATCTCCCAGGACGAACGCAAATACGTAGACGATTTTTTGGCAAAAGAGTACATTACAAAAAACGAGAGTGTCTATAAGTTCAACTCCAAATACCGCGCCGGAACTCTCGGTCTAGTCCAAAACGGAACCGCATACCTCAACGTTATCGGCGAATATGTCAGAGACCTCTTTATCGAAGATGTAGAGACCATTAAAGCAACAGAGGGCGACCTTGTAATTGCTCAAAGACTGCTCGGTAAACGTGGCGCTCCGAGTGCTAAAATAGTCGAAGTCGTAGGACGTGCGCAAACATACAGCGTCGCTTATATTGTGGAAAAAGATGGCAAGAAATCTCTGCTTGATTTAAAAACAGATTTTCCCGCAGGAGTTGAGATTGGCATAGATGAGCTAAACACTTACGAAGATGGTGACGTTTTCAAAGTAAATAATCAAGATTTCACCATCATGGAGCGCCTTGGCAATATCAAAGACCCTCTTGTTGATGAGAAAATCGTTCTTGCACACTTCAACAAACATGATGAGTTCAGCGAAGAGGTGTTAGCGCTAGCTTCATCGTTTAAAGAAGTTGACGCTTCAAAATATCCATCTAGAGTGGATTTGAGAAAGTTGCCTTTTTGCACGATTGACCCGGTTACCGCAAAAGATTTTGACGACGCCATCTGCTACGATGAAGAAAGCACTACCCTCTACGTTGCCATAGCCGATGTCAGCGAGTATGTAACTCCTTTTGGCGCGATTGACAACGAGGCAATTTATAGAAGTTTTTCCATCTACCTTCCGCACCGCTCAATCCCGATGCTCCCACGTCAGCTAAGCGAGACTCTATGTTCACTCCAGCCGCATGTCGACAGACTCTCATATGTTTTTGAGATGAAACTTGACCTAAGTACTTTAGAAGTAAGCAGTTCAAAGGTTTACGAGGCGATTATCCATTCGCAAAGAAGATTTAACTACGAAGAGATAGATGAGTTTTTTGAGGGAACACTAAGCGCAAAAAACAGCTCCGAGGAGAAGATTTTTGACTATATCTCCAAACTAAGAGTTATAACGGACGCACTCAGAGAAAAAAGATTTAAAGTCGGATATAACTTTCGCTCACATGAACTTGAGATGTTTATAGACGAGAACTCAAATATAGTAAGCACGTCATACTCCGAGGAGACTCCATCACATGCGCTCATAGAAGACTGTATGCTTTTGGCAAACAAAGAGGCTGCAAGGAGATTTCAAAGAGGAATATTCCGTATCCATGAGCCTCCAAGCCAGCTAAAGCTGCAAAACCTCTATCAGGAACTTGCGGGCATCGGGATGTATATAGATATTAAAAAAAATATCAAAGAGACCATTACCGAGATACAGAAGCAGGCCCAGGAGATGAATATCTCTTCTGAAGTTGACACGCTGATAATCCAGTCTCAGATGCAGGCAAGATATGCACCGCTAAATGCGGGTCACTTCGGGCTTGGTTTTGAAGAGTACACGCACTTTACTTCACCTATCAGAAGATACTCTGACCTGATAGTACACAGACTCCTAAAAGCAATAGCAAACAATGACACGACTGAGGGCTCTTATGTTTTGAGAAACATCGAATCACTCTGTATAAGTGTGAGTGAAAAAGAGAGAGAAGCTGCAACCATAGAGGTTGAGTTTATGGCAAGAAAATTTGCAAGATGGGCAGATGAGAAGATAGGCGAAATATTTAAAGCAAGAATTACATCAACAGACCCGTTTTTCAAAGCCGAGCTTCATGACGAGATTCAGGGAGCTAGATTTTTAATAACACAAAATCTTAATGCCCAGCTATTTGATGACGTAAGAGTAAGGATAGACAAAGTCGACATTCCTAAAGCAAAAATCTACGCGAGCGTTGTTGAGATAATAGAGAAAGATATCTAAGCGTGTACAAAAGCGAGCTAGACAAACATATACAAAACAACTCCCTCTCAAACAGCTTTATACTCTTTGGAGAGAGCAGTTTTTTAATCGACAGATATACAAACACTCTTACAAACAAAGAGGGTGCTTCAGTTTTAAAGTTTTATCATGACGAGTACAATTTCAACTCCGCAAAAGCGCATCTCTCCCAAGCTTCGCTCTTTGGCGACCAAAATATCCTCATCATTAAGAGCGAGAAAAAACTTCCAAAAAAAGAGCTTGATACACTAATAGAACAGTGCGAAAAAAATTCAGACAATATTTTTGTGTACGCATATTACGGAACAGAGCACGCTGCATACGCAAAACCTGCTTCCGGTACAAAAACGATGTGTGTAAGATTTTTTCATCCAAACCACACCGAAGCTGTTGCAACAATCACGCAAATAGCGCGTGAGAAACATGTAAATATAGACAGCTACACAATAAACCATCTCCTAAATATTCAAAGCGGTGACATCGCTCTTGCATGCAACGAGCTGGAGAAACTCTCCGTTTATGATAGGGCAATAACTCTAAAAGATGTGGACAATATGATTTTTGGCCTAGCAGAGATAAGTATAGAGAGTTTTATAAAAAAGATTTTAAATAAGAAAGATTTTAAGAGCGACCTTGTGAGCCTGCTTGAACACGGAGAGGATGAGATAAGGATTCTCACAGCACTCACCTCATACCTGACTCAGCTCTACATGTTCAATATCTACATACGCGTAAACGGCGCTCCAAACGCTATGGAGATACTCGGGTACAACGCTCCAAAGTTTGTGGTTGAGGACAAAGCAACGGCATCCATAAAGATAAAGCCGCCCGTATACTATAAACTGCACGAGCTGCTTCTTTCAAGCGAGCTTAAAATGAAGAGCTCACATGTGGATAAAACTGCTATTTTACTCTCAACTCTCATCAGAGCTCAACAGTTGCTCTAAAACTTGTTAATCGTTTTTAAACTGCTTTATAAGCTCTAAAAACTCACTTATATACTGGGCAAAGAACTTCATGTATTTTAGGTCGTCCTCTTTAAAGCCGCCCTCTTTGTTTAAAAGCTCCAGCACTCCGCCGACCTCTTTTTTATAGTTAAAGATTGGTGCAGTAATAACACTTTTTGTAGTATATCCGGTCTTTTTATCAAGCTCACCCATAAAATAGGGATTTGAGTGCACATCGTTTTCAAAGGTCGCTTTTTTTGATCTTAGTGTTTCTCCGACAATACCCCTCTCAGCGGGCATTACAATCCTCTCCACGCCGTCTGCCAAAGTTGTCCAAAATTCGTTTGTTTCGGGATTGTAGATAAAGATGGAACATCTATCCGCTCCGATAATTTCTTTGACATAAGTTGAGATAAGCGGCAAACCCTCTGCAAGAGATGTCTTATAGAGCAGCTCGCTTCCAAACTCCGCCAATTTTGCGCGTGTCTTCGCATCAATCATAACATAACCCCTTTTATTATTGTAAAAAAATTATACATAATTATAGATAAAAACTAAAGATTTTTGATTTATAGTTCTTTGATTTTAGATATTGAAAAATAAAAATAGTGGTGGAGTTTCAAGGCGCATAATGAGGAAGTGCACTAGTGTGCACGCCCTGAACAAAGTGAAGAAGTACTCTTGGGGTGCGACGAGTGTAGCAACGCAGAAAATGCGTCGCTATTTTAGTTTTTAGTAGTATCTACTATTTTGTTTGCTGATATCCACGGCATCATAGATCTTAACTTAACACCAGTCTGCTCAATCAGTGAAGCTTTTGCATTTGCACGCTCAGCGTTCATACGAGGGTATCCTGCTTGACCTTCAAGGATGAAGTCTTTTGCAAATCTTCCGTCTTGAATCTCTTTTAAAATCTCTTTCATCGCCGCTTTAGATTCTGCGTTGATAACACGTTTGCCTGAAACATAGTCGCCGTACTCAGCTGTATTAGAGATAGAGTATCTCATATCTGCGATTCCGCCTTGGAACATCAAGTCAACGATAAGCTTTAGCTCATGAAGACACTCAAAGTATGCAAGCTCAGGAGCGTATCCAGCTTCTGTCAATGTCTCAAAACCTGCTTGAACAAGTGAAACTGCACCACCGCAAAGAACAGCCTGCTCACCAAAAAGGTCAGTCTCAGTCTCATCTTTAAATGTAGTCTCGATAATTGCAGTTCTTCCGCCGCCGATAGCAGAAGCGTAAGAGAGTGCTAACTCTCTAGTTTTTCCGCTTGGGTTTTGTCCGATAGCAATAAGGTCTGGGATACCGCCGCCTCTTACGAACTCGCTTCTAACAGTATGTCCCGGAGCTTTTGGAGCAATCATAGTAACGTTGATGTCTGCTCTTGGGTGAATTCTTCCGTAGTGGATGTTAAAACCGTGTCCAAATGCGATAGTTGCACCATTTTTTAGGTTTGGCTCAATCTCGTTTTTGTAGATTTCTGCCTGATTTTCATCCGGAAGAAGAATCATAACCAAATCAGCGTAAGCAGAAGCCTCGCCAACTGTCATAACTTTAAAGCCTTTTGCTTCAGCTTTTGCCCATGAAGAGCCATCTTTTCTTAAACCAACAACTACTTCAACACCGCTGTCTCTTAGGTTTTCTGCGTGTGCGTGACCCTGAGAGCCAAATCCTATCATTGCAACTTTTTTGCTTTTGATTAGTTCGATATTACAATCTTTGTCGTAGTAAACAGTTAATGCCATTGTTTTTCCTTGAATTATATTAAGCTTAAAGGCTTAAAAATTTTTTCGCATTATACTAAAATAAAGCAAAAACTTTTATAATGTCAACAAAAACAGAGGAATATTGGTGAAAAAATTTAATCTTTTTAAAGAAATTATAGTTGCAAACAGAGATGATTTAAAAAAAGCAATCGATTCAGGCAAAATATTTGGCATCCATGTGGATGGCTCCATCTGCTACGAGCCCTTTACGGTAAATGATATCTTGATTTACAGGGGCTCCCCAGATGCAACTCTTCCGATAGGATCCGCCTTTGGAAAAAATTATCAGATACTCGAAGATGACGACAGAGTACTTATAAAAGCGTTTGGAAACTGGCAGGAGATTATAGGCCTAAACACTCCAAGAGCTACGTATGACGATACTACAGCAGACGGTGTCGATGAGTTTTCTACGAAAGAGATGGAAAATATCGGCTGGCATGCTGCCGAATTTAATATCAAATATAGAACACTTGTTGAACTTCTTGAAGAGAAGTGCGACGGCACTCTTATCTGCATAGAGCAAGAGGAGCCGTACCAATTCAGCGGACTTGGTTTTGTGGATGATTTAGAAAATGCGAGGGATGTTTTATTTGATTTTTGCCAGAGAGAAGTAAAGAGACTTATGAGCGAAGATGAAGATTATGCAAAAGATAATTTAAACGATGATGAACTTGAAGCCGCGGAGTTTTTTAAGGCTCTTTAGCTTCTAGATTTGCAGTCATTTTGTCATTACGAGCGAAGCGCGGCAATCTCTTTTTTTGTTAACAACCTGTGAGACTGCCACGTCGACACGCTCCTCGCAGTGACGGATCTTTACTTGTGGTTGGCTCCTCAATGATTACCTAAATCTTCAGTTACTTTTTTTTGCCGATTTTTGAGACAAGAATGTAAAAAAGCGGTATAAAAACTATCGCTAAGAATGTTGCACTAAGCATTCCGCCTACCACTCCCGTGCCGATGGAGTGTCTGCTTGCCGCTCCTGCTCCGCTGCTGATAGCCAGTGGGATAACTCCGAGCGTAAAGGCAAGAGAGGTCATGATGATAGGGCGCAAACGAATCTTTGCGGCTTCTAAAACTGCCTCGACAAACTCCATGCCCTGTGCCCTTTTTTGCATAGCAAACTCGACGATAAGAATCGCATTTTTGGCACTAAGCCCTGCTAAGACAAGGATACCTACCTGAAAGTAGATATCGTTTTCAAGTCCTCGCATGCTGTTTGCCACAACTGCCCCAAAAACGCCAAACGGCACGGCTAAGATGACCGATATAGGCATCAACCATCGCTCATACTGCGCCGCCAAGATGAGATACAAAAAGATGATTCCAAAGAGAAACGCCATATTTCCTGCACTGCTTATCTGCTTCTCCTGAAACGCCGTACCAATCCAGCTGATAGCATACCCCTGCGGTAAAACCTCGGCGGCAACCTCTTCCATGGCTCTTAGCGCATCTCCAGAGCTGTAGCCCATATTTGCCTGCCCTGCCACTTTTGCGGCACTATAAAGGTTAAACCGCTCTACCAAATCCGCTCCCACAATCTGCTTAAGCGTAACAAAGGAGCTAAGAGGGAGCATCTCGCCCTTAGGGCTTCTGACATAGATCTTCTCCAAATCCTCCGGAGTTTTTCTAAAAGAGGTATCTGCTTGCATGTTTACCATGTAAGTTCTGCCCATAAGGTTAAAGTCGTTGACATAAAAGCTTCCAAAAGTCGCATTGAGCGTTTGGTAAATCTGGTCGATGTCTATCCCTTTTGCTTTTGCTTTGGCGGTATCGACGCTGATTTTATACTTTGGAACGCTTGTGTTTAGTGTCGTTCTCACCCCTGCTAGTTCTGGTCTTTTGCTTGCTTTTTGGATGATTTCATTGACATACTTTTGAAGCTCTTTCATGTCTGTGCCGTTTTTGTTCTGCACATAAAGCTCAAATCCGCCTGCAACTCCCATCCCCATGATAGGCGGAGGAACAACACCAAAAGAGAAACCCTCGCTTGTAGAGAAGAGTTTTTTGCTCATCTGTGCGGCTATTTGTCCTGCATGCTGCTCAGGTTTTGTTCGCTCATCCCACGGTTGAAGCTTTAAGATGGTAGCCGCTGCATTTGTTCTCTGCGCAAAAGTGACAAAGTCAAGTCCTGCGAACTGAACGATGTTTTTTATGCTCTCTTTATCTTTTGAAGCGATGTTGTAAATCTCCTCTGTGAGTGCGTCCGTTCTGCTAAGTGCCGCACCTGGGGGATTGTAGCTAAAGACAAAAACCGTTCCTTTGTCCTCTGATGGTACAAGTCCCGTTTTGAGGTGGATAAACATGTCGTAAGTGACATAGATAAGTCCGCCAAAAAGAAGCAGGCTCAAAAATGCGTATCTGATGGTAAGTTTTACCGCCGCCGTGTAGCCTCTGGTAATAAAATCAAATGCACTGTTGAACCATTTGAAAAAATATTTTGGCTCATTGTGCGTCGGTTTTAACATTACGGCACATAAAGACGGCGTGAGAGTAAGTGCCACAAACCCAGAGATAGCTAACGAAATAACGATGGTTACGGCAAACTGTCTGTACATCTCGCCGCTTAGTCCGCCCAAAAACGCAACAGGGATAAAGACGGCAGAGAGTACCAAAACGATAGCCACAAGCGCACCAGAGACCTCTTGCATCGCCTTGAGTGAGGCATCAAGCGGAGATAGCCCCTCTTTGATGTGTCTCTCGACATTTTCTATAACGATAATCGCATCATCCACGACGATTCCGATGGCAAGAACAAGCCCAAAAAGCGTAAGCAAGTTGATACTAAAGCCCAGCATATACATCCCCGCAAACGCTCCGACGATGGATACGGGAACGGCTAAAACAGGGATAAGTGTCGCACGCCAATTTTGCAAAAATAAAAAGATGATAAGGATAACTAAAAGGATGGCTTCAATAAAAGTTTTGACAACCTCATTGATGGAAATCTCGACAAAATCGGTAATATCATAAGGAATCACATACTTTACATCATCCACAAAACTCTCGCTGAGTGTTGCGATAACTTTTTTTACCTCTTTTGCCGTCTCTAGCGCATTTGCACCGCTTTGCAAAAATAGTGCGACAGGCACGGCAGGAGCGTTGTTTAGCTTGTTTTTCATCTCATAGCTCTGTGAACCAAGCTCTACGGTTGCTACATCTTTAAGCTTGAGCGAGCTTCCGTCCTCGTTGGCTTTTATGATGATGTTTGAGAACTGTGAAGGCTCGCTAAATCTTGATGGAGTCTCGATGGTGTAGGTAAACATCTCATTGCCTGCAACTGGCTCTGAAGCGAGCTTTCCTGCGGCGTACTGCTCATTTTGTTTGCGCACGGCATCTATAAGATCACTTACCGTGAGTGCGTATTTTTTGAGCTTGAGCGGGTCTATCCAGATACGCATGGAGTAATCTTTTGCGCCAAATATCACAACATCGCCGATACCTTTTACCCGCTTTAAACTGTCCACGACATTCATAAGTGCATAGTTGGAGAGGAAAGTGACATCTCTTGTCTGTTTTGGCGAGTTTAAGATGATGACTTGAAGCATATCGGGCGATTTTTCATTGACGCGAACGCCCTGTCTTTGAACTTGATCAGGAAGTTTTGAGAGAGCAGCTTGAACACGGTTGTTTACATCTATCTTCGCATCGTCTGGATTTGTTCCGACTTTAAAAAAGATACTGATACTAAGAGAGCCGTTATCTGCGGCAAGAGAGTTCATGTAGAGCATATCTTTTGCACCGTTTATCTGCTCTTCAAGCGGGGCAGCCACCGTGTTTGAGATGGTCTCGGCACTTGCTCCTTGGTAGGAAGTAGAGACGACGATTTGCGGCGGGATAACCCTTGGATACTCGCTGATAGGCAAAGAGCGCATCGAGATAACGCCCGCCAAAACGATGATAATGGCGATAACGGAAGCAAAAACGGGTCGTTTTATAAAAAATGCGCTAAACATTTTACTCGCCCTCTACGATAGTAACTTTGCTGTTTGGTCTAAGTTTTGCAATATTACTTGCAGCAATCATGTCACCCTCTTTTACACCGCCTTCAATCATAGCTACACCATTTTTCACATGAAGCACATTCACAGGGCGCATAGCAACAGCTCCATTGTCTATAACATAAACAACGGTTGCATCTGGGGTTCTTATAAGTGAATTTTGCGGGATTTTAGCAACATTCTCATAACTAAATCCCTCCATGCTAACCTCAACGTAAGAACCGACGACAAGCTCTCTGTTAGGATTTTGAAATATTGCTCTAAGCAGAAGAGTATCTGTCTGCGAATCAACCTTTGGAGCTATATAATCCACTACACCGCTGAAACTTTTTGTACCTGTCTTGAACGTCACCTCTGCACCGGTTTTGATTTGTGATGCATACATTAAAACATCACTATTCGGGAGAGAAAACTCCGCATATACAGGATTTATTGCTGTTATTGTTGTAAGATTGGCGTTTTGTGCATCAAAATCAATATAACTTCCCTCATCATTATTACTTATTCCAATCATACCGCTTATAGGCGCTTTTATAGTTGTATAACTATAATTTAGTTCTGCCTTCGCAACTAAAGCTTCTGATTTTTTTACCTCTGCTTTTGCATCATCATAAGCATATAAAAGCTCATCCCTTTGCTGCTCACTTATTGCGCTGTTTTTAAAAAGATACTCTGCTCTGCTCCAGTCCTTTGAAGCTTTGTTGAAATTTGCTTCTGCTTTTAAAAGAGCTGCTTTTGCTTCATCTAGAGCAGCTTTGTACTCCTCTTTTTGTATCTCATAAAGTACATCACCCTTTTTCACAAATGCGCCCTCTGTAAAATTCTCTTTTTCTAAAACCCCGATTACTCTTGCAAAGACGGCAACCTCCTCAAAAGGTTTTAAAATTGCAGAGTAACTCTTTGCAAAATCAACTTTCTCATATTTCACCACTTGGGCTTTTACCGGCAACGGAGGCATTTGAGCCATTTGCGGCTGACTTGAGGCGGCACCTTTTTCATCACTACATCCTACTAAAAGTAGTGACGCCACTACAAGCGATAATGCTAAACTTTTCATCTATAAAAACTCCTTAATATCTTTTGCACTGTAATAAATCAACTCTGCTTTTTTAATCTCTAAATCATAAAGCGCTCTTTCATAATCTCTTGCTGCATCATACTTTTGACTAAGCGCTAAAAGATATGCGACATTGTCAATCGTTCCATTTTGATACTTAAACTTGATAAGTTCGTATGCCGATGTTGCGGCATCAAGTGCGGCTTTTGATGCGTCAATCTTGAGCTTTGAAATCTCTAATGATTTTTTTGCAAGTCTATAATCGACATCTGCCCTATGCTTCTCATGTTCTATCGTTGCTCTTTTACTCAGATACTCTTCATATTTGGACTCATAACTTTTTGTAGTTGAGCCAAAATCAAAGACGTTCCATGAAGCGTAAATCATAGCAATATTTTGCGTATCTACTAAAAAACTGGTTTGGGGCTTATCCTCAAAATAGTACTCACTGTAACTTAGCATATTGTCAAAGTAGACCTTTGGCATATTCTCGCTTTTTCTTCCGTTTGCTTCATGTAAAAGTGTCGCGGCATCATACTCAAGTGATTTTATGTCAGGTCTTACACTAGAAACAGGCTCATCCAAGAGCTTTATTTTTGAACCGCTCTTTATCGTCTCAACTTTTTTTGTTGTATAGTACTCTAACGCATGAAGGATTTTCTCTTTTTCAAGTTCAATCTCATGAAGCGATACAAGCGCATTTTTAAGTGTCGCATCAATCTTGTCTAACTCATCTTTTGTCACAGAACCCGACTCATAAAAAAGCTCTAATCTGCGAAATTCGGCTTTGAGCTGCTCTATCTCTTGAAGCGTTGCTTGTTTGTCTGCACTCAATGCCATAAACTCAAAATAGAGTCTTGAAACATCAAGCGAGATGCTGTTTTTGATAGCCTCAATACTCTCTTTACTAGACTCTATGCCCGATTCAAGTTGATTATAAAGGCTCTTTTTTTTTCCGCCATCGTAAATGGTATACTTCAAATTTGCTTGAACTTTAATGGAATCTTTTGCTAGTGCAGTAGTCTCTTCATAAGCATTTTGATAAGTCGCACCAAGCTCCAACGTAGGCAGATAAGAGCTTTTAGTACTCTCATAAGCTTTTTCTTTCGCATTTACGATATGTGCGGCGGACTCAACGACTCTGTTTTTTTGCGAAAGTTCTATAAGCTCATCCAACGTGTATGCATATAAAAAAATTGGCAGACAAAGCATAGGTAATAAGACTCTCAACCACTCTCCTTTTTATTGATTTTGCAAAATATTATCATAACAACTCTTAAATATATCTTGCTAGAAAGATATATTTTTGCTATAATGTCGTTATGAAAACGAACAGAGTAGATAACAATCTTGTTACAAATTTTTACGACAAAGTCGCTGACGGAGAGCTTCCAGAGGTTTTTACGATGACCTTTCCCATCGCACTTATCCAAAAGACAATCTTTACGCATGCGGAGAGCTTTTTAAAAGAGAAGTTTGACCTCTTAAACTCGGAAGTGGATGTTTTGGCCTCACTCTTTACGCACGGGAAAATACTATCTCCGACTCAGCTTTATGACCTGACCATCTTCTCATCAGGCGGTATGACAAAAGTTTTAAAAAGGCTTGAGGCTAAAGGTTTTATCTACAGAAAAGAGGATGAAAATGACAAGAGATGCACGCTTGTCTGCCTGAGCCAGAGCGGTGAAGAGATAGTCAAAAAATCACTTTTTGAAATCTCCAAAGAGTGCAGCAAATATTTTGAAGCATTTAATGACGAGGAGAGAGAGCTCTTTAGCGCACTTTTAAAAAAGATATTGCTCAATATCAACAAGTTTTGATTAGTAGTTAACAAACACTCATTTAAGATTTATAGCTTCCAATTTTTTTCTAATAGTTTTAATGTGTTCATCAAGTATTGGCATTTGCATTTCAACCTTTATTCTATCTTCCTCGCTAAGCTCTTCTGGGTAAGCAAAACCAAGTAAAGTTCTGCAGTCGTAATAGCGCTTTTCAGCAGAAGACAGTTCTACGGTTAAATCTGCTATCTCTTTAAACTGTTCTTGTTTACCGCCTAAATTATGGTTTTTTTTACTTTTTAAAATTTCTATTTTTTTATCAATTTCTGCTATCTGCAAATTTATCTCTTCAATCGTCATAATTAAAAATTCCCTTTCAGCGCTATATTTTTAGTGTAAATACACATCATGTCTTTTTGGCATAAAGTTATACATCATAAGATTGTTATTTAACTGTTGCATCTGCATATTGTTATTCATATTTTGTATCGAACGATTTACACTATCCCAAGCCGCTTGATTATTTGCTTCTTCAGCCGCAGCAGCTCTTCTTTGCGCTGCCATTGCTTCAGCTTCCCTTACTTGAACTAATCTTTCTTGACTCATTTGTTCTCTTTTAGCTTGTTTCGCTTGATTGATTTGTGCTAACTTCGCATCAATTTTTATCTTTAATTCTGCAATTTTTTCATCTTCTTTGCAGATAGCTTTATACTCATCATTGTCCATAAAGTCAATTTTTATACTATCTTTGCAAATTTGATTTTTGTATTTTTCTTTAATATTCAGTGCTTTTCTTTGTGCATTTAATGCAATATTAGCCTCATTTTTTATTTCTGAAAATATTGCATTTCCTCTATTAATATAACTTTCTGGTAGCTCGACTGCTCTAACTATCCTTCCTCCTATCACTTCTCCACTACTCATATAACCCGCTTTTGATTTTTGAAATCCAAATCCATTTAATTGACCGTTTTTATGATCTTTGATACCAAATATATAGGATTTGTCATCAAACTCATCCCTAGTTTTATCTGCAATAACATATGAGAAATTTGGATATACTTTAAGATAATCAATCTGATTATAAAAAGGATATGTTTTCATTATCATTTGTGCATTATTTCGAGAGGCTTTTATACCAAATTCATATGAAATCTGCAAGTCTCCATTTTTTTCATTTATTAAAGTTTTTACATAATGGTCAGGTCTATTAAAGTCGTATGAACATTCTCCATTTACTTCCCAATTATTTATAGGGTCAAAAACTACACAATAATCAACAGCTTTGCCATTTTCATAGAATCCAATTTGTTGTAAATTTTCAAGCATTGTATTCTCAATTTCCCTACCTAGTCCATAAGCAAATCCATCTTTACATTCTCCATCCCAAAGAAGAGAATAGCCAGATTTGATTGTTTTGTCATCATTAGGGTTAATGCCAACATATATCTTACATTCTTCTTTTTTATTTTTAGGTTGCACCCATTTAAAAGAAGGTTTATAATTTTCATTTTGTTTTTTTATTGTCTCGTATTCAGCCATATAAGCTTTTTCATACTTGTTAACTTCTGCCTCTTCAACTTTTGGAATTGATGGTTGTCCACCGAGACATCCTGTTAGCAAATACACACCGCTAATCATTAAGCTATATTTCATAATTTTCATTTTTTTCCTTTATTTTTTGGATTTAATTTAAAGTAAATCCAAAGCCCTGCACTTACAGCCATCACCAAACCTATCGATGTTTCTATCACATGTGGATTGCCAACAATGCTCATCCACCCACCAAAAACAGCTAAACCAATTATCCAACCCAAACTGATGGCAAACTTTTCTCTCATAATAACCTTGCATCCTATAGAAATGATTTCTATATATAATTGTGAAAAAATAGTATCCAAACTAAACTTATAGAAATATTATCTATAGGAATGATACTAGTGTTTAACATACCTGATATTGTGAACGATGAAGAGAAGGAAGAATTTTTTAAAACAATATCTTACAATGTGAAAAAATTAAGAATTGAAAAAGGTATTAGCCAACTTGAAGTAGCGCTTTCAATCGGGCAAAAGTCATCAGGATTTTATGCAAATACTGAAAATTATAAGCATGGTAAACACTTTAATTTGTTGCATCTTTTTAAGCTATCAAAACTTTTTGATGTGGATATATCTGAATTTTTTAAACCAATACGTTAGTATTTTTTATGAATCAGTCAATAAACTTTTTATAACATCTATTCGTAATTGATTCCGCAACGAAATACTATCGTGAAGCCTTAATAAGAGAGCAGAGGTTATAAAAAATCTCTCAAAATGATAAACTACCATTAATTAGAGCTTACTCCAATTTATTTTTTTGCCAAAAACCTCTGCAAGATAATCATGGCAGAGATGGAGTCGATGCGTCCATCTCTTATCTGCTTTATCTCGCCTTTCATCATACTCTCCGCCTCTTTTGAGGAGTTGCTCTCGTCTTGGTAAAATATCTCGCCCTTAAAATCAACAAGATTCATAAAGTGCGCTACGCGGCGTCTCATCTCATCCTCAGAGCTTCCGCCCATCGGTATGCCGACCACAACAGCATCAACTTCCCATTCATCAAGTACTTTTTTGACATCACGTGCGGCTTGGTCTCTGTTTTTTCGCTCAACAGCACGCAGCGGAGTAACCATATCTTTATGTGCGGAGTACGCCAAACCTATTCTTTTTAAGCCCAAATCTATAGCGATATACTTCACTCTCTATTTTCCCAAACAGAAGCTGCCAAACATCTTGTCAAGCATCTCATCGTTTTCAAAAGGTCTGGTTATTGAAGCCATCTCTTTTACGGCCTCATTTAGGCAAAACGAAAATATCTCAAGCTCTTGATCTCTTAGCGGAGAGAGTGCCTCATCAATAAGTCTTAGCGTATTTTCCACCGCAGATATCTGTCTTTGTGATATCAGCATCATCTCATCGGAGCTGTTTGCGATATTCATTATGTTTTCCAAAGTGCGGATTAGCTCATCAACACTCTCTTTAGAGTTTAACTCAATGTCAAATTTTATATCTGCATGTAGAAATTTCGGCTCTAAATCTATCTTGTTTTTAACATGTAAAATGTGTTTGTTAAGCGCTTCTGATTTTATAAGCGAAATTATCTGCTCATCTTCGCTATCAGCCGCTCTTGAGCCATCATATAGCGCGATTACTATGTCACTCTCTTTTATCGCTTCAAGCGTTCTCTCAATCCCGATGCGCTCAATCTCATCGCTTGCTTCACGGATGCCCGCAGTATCTACGATGCGGATAAGGTGCGTGCCGATTTTAACCTGCTCTTCGATGGTATCTCTCGTCGTTCCTGCGATGTCGCTCACAATAGCGCGGTTATAGTTTAAGAGTGCGTTTAAGAGTGAGCTTTTACCAACATTTGGTTTTCCCACTATTGCCACACGAAAACCCTGCATAAGCCCCTCTCTTGCCCTGCTTGCTACAAGAGTCTTCTCCAGAGATTTTTTAAGCTCGCCTAGCTTTGCCTCAATCTGCAAAACCAAATCCTCCGGTAAATCCTCTTCCGCATAGTCGATGCTTACCTCTGAGTAAGCCAGCATATGAATAATATCGTCTCTTGTTTTCTCTATGTACTCTTTTAGCGAGCCCTTCATCTGCTTCGCCAATATCTTTGCGGCGTCTTCGCTTTTTGCTTCTATAAGCTGTGCGATAGCCTCCGCTTCGCTCAAGTCTATTCGGCCGTTAAAGAAAGCTCTTTTGGAAAATTCGCCTGCGGTTGCAAGCCTTGCTCCATAAGCGATAGTCGCCTTTAAGATGCTCTGCGCAACAATAAAACCGCCGTGGCACTGAATCTCTACAACATCTTCTGCGGTAAATGAGAAAGGGGCTTTAAAGTAAATAACGATAGCTTCGTCAATCAGGTCGCTCTTAGAGTCGTATATATTTGTAAGAGTTGCGTATCTTGGGGAGAAATCTTTTTTACATGTAAGTTTTTTTGCAATCTCTAAAGCGCTATCTCCGCTAATGCGGATAATAGCTATGGAGCCTATGCCGTTTGCGGTCGCAATGGCACTTATGGTATCTTCATTCATCTCTTAGTTGTGGTAATCATTTATAATGATAAATTTAAGTCCCTCACGTGTAGAGCGAACCGCCACATATTTGTTTGGATATTTGTCACGAAGCTCTTTTAGCGCGATTTGGATTAAAACACCGTCAAGTATCTTAGTCTGCGCACGTCCGTCTCTGTCCACGTTCTCATAAACGGTAGTGAGGTATCTAGTTACAGACTCCTCTTGGTTTTTTAGAAATTCCGCGATCTCAAGACGCAACTGAAGCTGGTACTTTGTGTTAATCCAGTTAAAAATCATATACGAGAGGGCTTTGTATCTATACCCCTCTTTTCCTATAAGAAGAGCCGCGTCTTCGCCTTTAAACTCAACTAAAAGCGTTGCCTCATCATATGCGCTAACATTTATCCTGTCAATTTTGAAACAGATAGAACTAAAAAGCTCGTTTATTTCTCTCTCAACTCTAGAAGCAACTTCATATGCATTTACACCTGCCAGAGCACTGCTCTCATGCTTTTCATCGCCCTCTTCTTCATAATCCGCCGTATAGTTGATATCCGCCATATCATAATCATCGTCATCTTGTATGCTGACAAACGACTGAGGCATAAAAGCGTCGTTAGCGACTTGGCGCGGAGCACTTTTTGTTTCACTTTTTGACTTTTTAGTCTCTTGTTTGTACTCTTTTTTTGGCTCTGACTTTTGTTCTGGCTTTGGCTGAATTTTTGGCTCAGGTTTTATATCTCTTTTTTGCGTCTCTTTTGGTGCGTCATAAGACTTTGACTTTTTTAGTTCTTGATTTTTCTTTGCCGCGACGATAATCGCACTCTTTTTAAATAGCCCCATAAAACCGTTGCTTGGAGCCTGAACAATCTCAATAATCAACTCGCTCGCAGAACAACCAAGTGCCGAAGCGGCATCTTTACATGCCTGCTCAAGAGTAGTTGATTCTATCTTAATCATCTTTTTTCTCCGTATGCTTGTGAGCTGCTATCTGTGCATCTTTTGCATTTTTAAACTGCTGATTTACGATAAACTGCTGTCCGATTGAGAAAAGGTTGTTTACAAACCAGTAAAGAACAAGACCCGCCGGAAACGTTATAAAGAAGAACGTAAAGATAATAGGCAGAAACTTAAATATCTTTTCCTGCATAGGGTCGGTAAAGTTGCTTGGAGTAAGCTTTTGCTGATAGTACATTGAAGCACCCATCAATATAGGTAAAACTAGAGTTGAATCCATTCTTGAGAGGTCTTGAACCCAGAACATCCATGGAGCGCCCTGAAGCTCAACCGCATTTAAAAGAACGCGGTAAATCGCGAAAAAGACCGGTATTTGAAGCACCATCGGAAGACAACCTCCAAGAGGGTTTGCTCCATGTTTTTTATAAAGATCCATGACAGCAGCATTTGTGCGCTGCGGGTCACCTTTATATTTTGCCTGAACTTCCTTGACTAGCGGTGCAATATCCTTTATCTTCTGCATGGAGACCATACCTTTGTATGTCAAAGGATAAAGAACTGCTCTTATTATAAGAGTAAGCCCGATAATTGCCCAGCCCCAGTTTCCAAAAATGCCATGAAGCCACATAAGAAGTTGGAAAAGCGGCTTAGAAGCAAAAGTAAACCAGCCGTACTCGATAGCATTGGTTAAAACAGGATTGATAGCATCCAGCGTCTTATACTCTTTTTGCCCTATATAGCCACCAAAAGAGGCATTTTGAGGAGCTTCAAAATAGATAACAGGATTGTTCTCTCTGTCTCTCTCTAGAGTAATGCTCGTCTCTTTTGTAAATCCATACATAATTGATGCAGAGTATTGGTCAAACGCAGAGATAAGTTCCACTCCGCTGAATGTTTTACGCCCCTCAGCATCCCCGTCTTCTACTATTGTAACTATCTCATCATCCGTATAAACCATAGCACCTGAGACAGTCATCATCTGCTCTGTTATACGAGGTCTCTGACCCAAATAGATAAAATATCTCTTATCCTCTGATAGCGACACTTTTGCATCATAATGTCCATCGGGATAAAAAGTAATCTCTTTTGTAACGCTCAGACCTGAGAGCTTTTGAGTCAACGTAACCTTTTGTGGTTTGTCCTCTAAAGTCAGCTGAGAAACATCGGCAGTGTAAGCAACTTTTGTCGCTTCATCATTTATGTTTGTATCCAAAAATCTTACAAAAAGAGGTTTTGTACCAATTGGTGGTATCAACTCCGCATGCTGGTCATCTTTGTCATTATATTTGTCTTGAAGAAGGATTTTTGAGGAGATTCTTCCCAACGTGTCTAACTTGAGTATAAATTTTGGGTTGTTGATAGTCACTAAAGTGCTTAATTCATTTTGAGCCATCTGCTCATCAGCTGAAATTTGATGCCCTACTGTATTCTCTATGTTTGTAGCTTGAGGTGTATTTTGTGTTTGCTGATTTTGTACACTCTGCACCTTTTGAGCATCTGCTTGTGCCACTTCCGGTTGCTCTGGCGGATAAATTGCTGTATAAACTACGAAAAATACGAATGATAGCAATACTGCTACTATTAGTCTCTGATTTGATGTCATTTTGTCGAACACGGTTGCCCTTTGTATGAAAAATTTTTTATAATAAAAAAGCGGTTTTTTTTATTTGGAACCAACCAATATTTTATAGAATCAATCCCCAATCTAGCGGGTTTTAATGACAGCTTGTCTAGTAGCGGATACTCTATGCCACCGTCAAATAATTGATTACAACGCAGTATTCTAGTAAAAGTGTGGTAAAAAGCACTTGAAATGGAGTTATTTTCGAAGTTAATTCTTGCATATTCACTACAAGATGGGTAATATCTACAACTGCCATATCCGATTAATGTAAAAAACTTCTGATAAAGCCACAAAAGCTTAAGTAAAAATTTTCTAACCATTGGATTTTTTCTTCACTGCATCTAAGCGAATTAAAACTTTTTCGAAGTCACTTTTGAGTTTTTGATGGGCTGTTTCATCTATTGTTTGTTTCGCAACAAATATATATGTGCCATCTTTTAGTTGAGAGGAGTGTTCCAAAAACAGAGCGCGAAGTCTTCTCTTTGCTCTGTTTCTCTTTACGGCGTTACCGATTTTCTTAGTAGCCGTAAACCCCACTTTTTTAGTGTCGGCTGCAGGAAGAAAAAACAGCACTACACTGTTTGAATGTGCATCTTTTGCTTTTCTATAGATATACTGAAACTCCTTATGAAGCTTCAGTGTATAGAAATTTCCTAAGCTGACAATTTTTTACGACCTTTTGCACGACGACGATTAACTACGCGACGACCGTTCTTTGTTGCCATTCTTGCTCTAAAACCGTGAGTAGACTTTCTCGGCTTACCATGAGGCTGGTATGTTCTTTTCATGACATATCCTTCTTTAAAATTAAGTCCGCAATATTACAAAAAAGTTACTTAAAGCGCGGTTAAGGTTCTATTTTTACCTTTATCTCACCGTCTTTAAAATCAAAATCAACATGTGAGCCCTCAACAACATTACCCTCTAGTATGAGTTCTGCCAGTCTATCTTCTACTATTTCATATAAAGCGCGTTTAAGCGGTCTAGCTCCATAAACGGGATCAAATCCAGCCTCCGCTATGTAAGCTTTTGCGCTATCGCTTAGAGTCAATGTTATATCTCTTTGAATAACTTTTTTAGCAATGTCACCGAAGAAAATATCTACAATCCCGACTATCTGCTCACGCCCAAGACCATTAAATATAACTATGTCATCTAAACGATTTAAAAATTCAGGCTTAAACGACTTTTTCAGCTCTCCCAAAACCATCTCATGCAGTGCATCCGAGTTTGGATTGTTTATAATCTTATCGCTCGCGATGTTTGATGTCAAAATAATAATAGTATTTGTAAAATCAACCGTAACTCCCTTGTTGTCCGTCAATCTTCCATCATCTAAAACCTGTAACAAGATGTTAAATACGTCAGGATGGGCTTTTTCTACCTCATCAAAAAGAATTACGCTGTATGGTTTTCTTCTAACCGCTTCTGTAAGCTGTCCGCCCTCTTCATATCCGACATACCCAGGTGCAGCGCCTACAAGACGCGAGACCGAATGTTTTTCCATATATTCACTCATGTCTATTCGTATCATGGCGTCAGGTGAGTCAAATAGAAATTTAGCCAAAGTTTTAGCCGTTTGAGTTTTACCAACTCCGGTCGGTCCCAAAAATAAAAAACTTCCTATTGGCGAATTGCCGCTTGAAAGCCCTGCTTTATTTCTTTTAATTGCACGGGCAACTGCATGGGTAGCCTTGCTCTGACCGATAACTTCTTTGTTTAACTCATCTTCAACATTTAAAATTTTATCTTTATCAGCTTGAAGCATCTTCTTAACCGGGATACCGGTCCATCTTGAGACAATAGAAGCAATAGACTCCTCATCAACGCTGTTTTTTAGGAGCGTTCCCTCTTTTTGAAGCTTTTCCCAATTCTCGGTAATCTCTTTTTCCTGAGTTAAAAGTGCCGGAATCTCTCCATACTCTATCTCAGCCGCACGGTTAAACTCAGACGTGCTTTTTGCTACATGTGCTTCTCTTCTTTTTGCTTCAATCTCATTTTTTATGCTTGATATTTTTCCAAATACCTCTTTTTCGTATGCAAATTGCGCCTCAAGGCTTCTAACCTTCTCCTCAACATCCGCCAACTCTTTTTTAATCTCTTCAAGTCGCTTTGTATTTGCAGGTGACTCTTCCATTTTAAGAGCCTCTTGCTCTACGCGCAACTCTGATTTTTTTATCTTTGCATTGCTTAGCGCATGCGGCTCTGACTCTATCTGCATCTTAAGCTCAGCTGCCGCTTCATCTATTAAGTCAATCGCTTTATCAGGTAAAAATCTATCTGCTATATATCTGTCGGAGAGCTTTGCAGCTGCAACTAAAGCGCTGTCTGTAATTGTTACATTATGGTGAGTCTCCAGCCTCTCTTTTATACCTCGAAGTATCTGAAGCGATTGATTTACAGTCGGCTCACTAAGATTTATAGGTAAAAATCGTCTCTGAAGAGCCACATCTTTTTCAAAATACTTTCTATACTCTTTTAGCGTAGTTGCCCCTATGGTATGCAACTCTCCGCGAGCAAGTGCAGGCTTTAGAATATTTGCGGCATCCATGCTCCCCTCGCTAGCCCCAGCTCCGACAATTGTATGAATCTCATCTATAAAAAGTATGATGTTGCCGCTCTTTTTAACCTCGTCAATTACAGCTTTTAGTCTATCTTCAAACTCGCCTCTGTACTTTGCACCCGCGATTAAAGCGCTCATATCAAGAGCGATTACTTTTTTATTTTGAAGAGATGTCGGAACCTTGCCATCACTAATTCTCTGTGCAAGACCCTCGACCAAAGCCGTTTTACCAACCCCTGGTTCGCCAAGAAGCATAGGGTTGTTTTTAGTTTTACGGATTAGTATCTGCATCATGCGGGTAATCTCTTCATCTCGTCCAATTACCGGAGCGAGCTTGCCCTCTTTTGCTTCCATGGTCAAATCTATTCCATATTTTTTCAAAGACTCCAGCGTTTCATCAGAGCTTTGAGAATCAATTTTTGCACTGCCGCGAGATGCTTCTATATTTTTAGCCAATTCCGAGATATCTATATATTTTTTCAGCAGACTAAGAAACGGCTCGTTCTTTAGATTTGCCAAAATATAGGTATCTACCGCTAAAAAAGAGTCTCCGTTTTTTGTCATAAGTCCAATACCGTTTTCTAAGGTTTGAACAAAATTTCTAGATAGTTTTATATTCTCTTTTGAGATGGATGATGATTTCGGCAGTTTCTCGCTGAGGCTCTTTACGTCTAGTTCAATCGCGACCTTATCAATACTCATTTTATTGAACATCTGATTTAGTACAGAGTTTGAGTTTGTCAGCTGCGCCCACAAAAAGTGTATAGGCTCCACCTCTTGATTTTTATTATGCAGAGCTAGCGATACTGCGGACTCAATTGATTCAGTCATGTTATTTGTTAATTTCTCAAATATACCATTCATTTTTAAATTCCTTAGTTTTATTTATGCAAATATTATAGCAAGTTGAGTGACTTCTTGTCAAGTATATTTAGTCTCTGCTTTGTATATGTGATTTTAATTTTATTTGTAATATAATTCCAAAAATATTTATAGGGTTTTATATGCCAACAATTATCGATGCAATACACAATCGCTCATCAAAAAGGGCATTTCTACCAAAACCCGTTCCGCGCGATATCCAAGAAAAAATTTTAAATGCCGCAGCCATGACGCCAAGCGGAGCAAATATGCAACCTTGGGTAACTTACGCTATAAGCAATCAAGAGATTTTAAAAAATATTGGCGATGCAATAATCCAGATGATGCAAAGCGGCATAGAAAATGACCAGTTTATCCAGTACTATCCTATAAACTGGAAAGCTCCTTATAAAAAGAGAAGAATAGATACAGGTGTGGGCTTATACAGCCTAATGGGCGTTGACAGAAAAGATATAGAAACACGAACAAAAATGTGGCATGATAACTTTAGATGGTTCGGAGCGCAGAGTGTTTTTTTTGTCTTTACCGATAAGGCAATGATAGATGGCGCACAAGGCGCTCTTATTGATTGCGGCGCATATATGCAGACCATTATGCTTGCGGCTCAAGAGTTTGGCATAGAGAGCTGCCCTCAGGGCTCAACAACGGAGTTTGGAAAAGTCGTAGCAAAAGTACTAGATGTTCCAGATAATCTTGCCCTTCTTTATAGCGTAGTCCTTGGATATGAGGAAAAGGATGCCAAAATCAATACCTATAAACCAGAGAGAGCGCCGCTAAGTGAGAGTGTAGTTTTTATCTAAAGCGAGTTTAATAGGTCTCTTTTCTGTGCGCAATTCTGATAAGCGTTATAAGTAAAATATCATTCTCTTTTAGATAGATAATCCTATAATTACCTGCTCTTTTTCTAAACTTACCTTTATGTATCCCCTTTAAAGCTTTATCACCGATAAAAAGACCTTTTTCAAGTTCTTTGATTTTGTCAAAAACAAATTGTTGATCCTCTGTATCTATTTTTGAGAGTTCTTTAAAAGCATATTTTGGAATGATTACTTTAAATATCATTTTAACCCAAGTTTAGCAGCGACTTGTTCAAGTGAAAAAATCTCAACACTCCCTTTTTTAACCTCATCGATTCTTTTGTCGGAAATTATCTCATCAAGTGTGTCAAAGTAAGTTGTGACTGCTTTTTCTATAAGGTATGTTCTGCTTCTATCAAGTTCCTGTGCATAACTGTCTAACTCATCGAGTAGTGACTCTTCAAGTCTTATATTGATTGCTTTTTTCATGGGAAAATGTACACCTTTGTATTTTATTGTAGATACATTTTACTACTTACTGTTTTTTTTGTCAAGTGCAACAGTTCAACTTTACGATAAAATAATAGAGTTTATGCGTATGGTGTAAACCAGTTTAATACGATTATTTTTCTGTATTGATATGTATGTGCATTCCACCTCGGGAGAGACTGTGAAAGAACCTCAAAAAAACATTTCAAAGAGTGCCTAAAACTCTCTTTGAAATAAGATAAAAATAGATTTAAAAACTCCCTATTTCAGTACTC
>JBAZIE010000017.1:0-52036 GCA_041652055.1 Sulfurimonas sp.
AATAATTGTATCTTTTTTGGGGTTTAAGAGTACTGAAATAGGGAGTTTTTAAATCTATTTTTATCTTATTTCAAAGAGAGTTTTAGGCACTCTTTGAAATGTTTTTTTGAGGTTCTTTCACAGTCTCGGGAGAGGTGGAACGAGGAGAGTGGGTTTCTAGTGCTTGCTATGTAAATTTTACATCTTCAACTTGTCTTTTGTTTCTTACCACAACAGTTTTAGCTAATTTATCATGCCAACCTTGCTTTTTCTTATCCCAAGCTACCCAGAATATTCCGAGCATAAAAATTAGCATAGCAGGTATATATGCAAAATATCTTCCAATACTTTGTCCTATAGTTAATTTATCTCCTGTTATTTCATCAAGAACTTTTAGGTGTAAAACCATTTTCCCTGGGGTAGCTGATTTGTACATCCAAAAAATTATTGTTGCAAAAAATGGTAAAGAGTAATTTATTAAAAAATCTGCAGGACCTAAAATAATGTCTTCACTGTTCCATACCATATCACTACCATAAATCATTAATGTTAAGGGCAATGTAATCATTAACAATAAAGCCAAATCTATTAAAGATGCTCCAACTCTAACCCAAAAACCTGCATATTCATAGCTCATATTTTTCAAATTTTCCTCCGTTCTGTTTACGTGCTTACATAATCATTTATTCAACAAGCATTATATATCAAATAGCTTGATATTTGCTAAATAAACGAATACGAAAAATGTTTATTTAAATGATAAAAACATAACAAAATGAAATATTTTGACAATTTATTTTTAAATGTATATAATGACAATATACACAAAGGGAACTTATGGCGTTTGAATGTTTAGACTTAGATGAGTTGGTCGGCTTTGAGTGGGATGATGGGAATGTTCTTAAAAATAAGATAAAACATGGTTTAAAATGGCAAATCATAGAGGAGATTTTCTTTAATGAACCGTTGGTTTTACTTGAAGACAAAAACCATTCATCCGATGATGAGTGTAGATGTGCTGCGCTTGGATATACAAACGAAAAAGAGCTTACGACAGTCATCTTTACAAAACGAAAAAATAAAATCAGAGTGATATCTGCAAGACCTATGAGCAAAAAGGAGAGAACTTTCTATGAAAACTTTACCAAAATTTAAAGACCAAAACGAAGAGATAGCATTTTGGGAAAAAAACGATGTGACTGATTTTTTTGATGTTAAAAGTGCAAAAGTTGTACGCTTTAGCAATCTTAAAAAAAGTACCAAAACAATATCGCTAAGACTTCCTGAGGATATGCTTGAGACCATAAAAGTAAGAGCAAATGCGCTAGATGTTCCTTACCAATCGTTTATCAAAATGCTACTTCAAAAAGAGTTGTTAACATCTTAAGCAATCTAAAAGAAACTTAACACTTTAGAAAATAAAACTAAAATATTGGAGATAATAAATGAGTGAAATAGCCAATGAAAACGAATACAAAAACTTTATACTTCAAGTAGCTACGAAAATAAAACAGACTCAAATCAAACTTGCAGTGAGTGTAAATAGTGGGTTATTGCATTTTTATTTTGAGCTTGGGCAAATGATTTCACTCAAACAACAGCAGGCAAAATGGGGAAGTAAATTTATAGAAAATATGGCAAAAGACCTTAAAAAAGAGTTTCCAGATCTTCAAGGTTTTTCACGAACAAATCTTTTTTATATCAAAAAATTTTATGAATTTTACGCTTGCGCATTAGTCCAACTCCCCGTTGGACTAATGCAAAGCGAGGAAAACAGAATAGTCCAACTCCCCGTTGGACTATTAGACGAGATATTGTTTACGATACCTTGGAGACATCATATAGAGATTTTAAATAAAGCAAACACGATAGACGAAGCCGTATATTACATCAAACAAACTATCACAAATAATTGGAACAAAGATACCTTAGCACTAAATCTCAAAACGAACCTTTATGCAAGAGATGCAAAAGGAGTGAATAATTTTCAAAATACTCTTCCTCAGCCACTTTCAGATTTGGCGACACAGACGATAAAAGACCCGTATGTATTTGATTTTTTGACATTTGAAAAACCTTTTGTTGAGAGAGATATAGAAAATAAACTTATTGATAATATCACAAAATTTTTGCTAGAACTTGGTCGTGGCTTTGCTTATGTAGGAAAACAGTATCACTTAGAAATAGCTGGGGTTGATAGATATATTGACCTTCTTTTTTACCATATTGAGCTGAAATGTTATGTAGTTATTGAACTTAAAAATAAAAAATTTATTCCAGAATATGCCGGAAAACTAAACTTTTATATCTCTGCTGTAGATAGTTTACTCAAAAAAGAAAATGACAATCCAACCATAGGGATACTTTTGTGCCGTGATAAAAACAACATTGAAGTTGAATTTTCATTGCGAGATATAAATAAACCAATGGGTGTAAGTGAGTTTGAATTAACAGAAATATTACTTGAAAAATTCAAAAGCTCATTACCGTCTATTGAAGATTTTGAAGCAGAATTAAGTGAATTGTTTGTGAGCAAGAAGGAGTAAATATGAACTACTTAATGGCGATAGATGCAGGAACCGGGAGTGTTAGGGCAGTTATCTTTGACACTTTGGGCAATCAGATAAGCGTTGCTCAAAAAGAGTGGACGCATCTTGAAGAGCCGAATGTGCCAAACTCTATGAGTTTTGATTTTGAAAAAAACTTGCTTTTGGTGTGTGAGTGTATAAGAGAGTCGCTCAAAACTGCAAACCTAAACGGCGAAAATATAGCTGCTCTTAGTGCTACAAGTATGCGTGAGGGAATCGTTCTTTATGACAAAGAGGGCAGAGAGCTTTGGGCGGTTGCGAATGTGGATGCGAGGGCAGACAAAGAGGTAAGATACCTAAAAGAGAACTTCAAAGGGATTGAAGAGGAGTTTTACGCTGAGTCGGGGCAGACTTTTGCGCTTGGGGCAATACCTAGAATTTTATGGCTAAAAAATAATAGGCACGAGATCTATGAGAGAGTGGCGAAAATCTCTATGATTGGGGATTGGATTTTGGCTCGACTTTGCGGAGTTATTGCAACAGATCCGAGTAACGGCGGAACAACTGGGATATTTTCTTTGAAAAAGCGTGACTGGGTCAGCGAAATGGCTGCAAAAGTCGGGCTTAAGGATGATATTTTTCCTAAAGTGTTGGAAGTGGGAACGCTTATGGGCAGTGTTACGGACAAGGCTTCAAAAGAGAGCGGATTGTCAACAAATACTAAAGTAGTTATGGGAGGCGGCGATGTTCAGCTCGGTTCGGCAGGCTTGGGCGTTGTTGAGGTTGGACAGGTGGCAATTCTTGGCGGCTCTTTTTGGCAGCAGGTGGTAAACATAGACAAAAATACGCCTCCGCCGCTTGATAGGAACATAAGAGTAAATCCGCATGTTATCCCAGAACTCTCGCAAGCGGAGGGTATTACCTTTTTTAGCGGGCTTGTCATGAGATGGTTTAGGGATGCTTTTTGCGATATGGAGAAGCTTCAAGCAAAAGAGCAGGGCGTGGATGTTTACGCGCTTATGGAAGCAAAAGCCGCAAAAGTTCCTGCCGGTTCATACGGTATTTTGCCGATATTTTCAGACTCTATGAAGTACGGCAAGTGGTATCACGCAGCTCCGAGTTTTTTAAACCTAAGCATAAATCCAGATACATGTAACAGAGCATCAATGTTTAGAAGTCTGCAGGAAAATGCCGCGATAGTCTCAAGCATAAATCTTGATAAAATAAGAGATTTTACGGGCGTAAAAATAAGTGAAATCGTATTTGCGGGCGGTGCAAGCAAAGGCGAATTATGGTCGCAGATAGTAGCAGACGTGACAGGATGCGTGATTAAAATCCCCAAAGTCACTGAAGCAACAGCGTTAGGTGCCGCTATGGCAGCAGGTGTTGGTGCAGGGGTGTATGAAAGTATATCTGAAGCGGCAAAAAAACTGGTGGTTTGGGACAAAATTTATGAACCGAATTTTGAGAATAAAAAAGTTTACGATGAGATAAAAATTAAGTTTAAAAAAGCTTACGAAGTACAATTAAAGTTAGTAGATGATAATATTACGACTTCGATGTGGAAAGCACCAGGTTTAATCATATAAACAAAAATCAAATGGTTCTTTGCAAACTAGTTTATAAAAAAAGATTTTTATAAGCTGATAATAACCCAAGGAAAAATATAATATGTATCTTTTTACAAGTGAAGTAGTAAGCCCGGGACATCCGGATAAGTGCGCTGATATTATAGCAGACAGCATAGTTGATAAGTTAATTATCGGAGACCCGAAATCAAGAGTTGCGTCAGAGGTTTTTGTCGCGGGAAAACATATAATTATTGGCGGAGAGGTAACCTCAAAAACTAGAGTTACGACTGAAGATTATAAAAAAATTGTGCATGACGCTCTTGTAAATATAGGCTACGATGGAAATCCGTACTTCACAAAAGAGGAGTGTCTCCACCCAGAAGAGGTAGAGCTTCAAGTCCTTCTAAACTCTCAATCTCCGGATATTAACCGAGGTGTTGACCAAGAAGACGGCGAGACTGGTGCGGGTGATCAGGGGATTATGTTTGGTTACGCAGATATCGAGACTAAAAACTATATGCCAAGCGCCATCACTTATGCAAGAGTTTTGATGGAGAAGGTTTACAACTTTGCAAAAGCAAATCCGTCTAAGTTAGGCGTTGACATCAAGACTCAAGTTACTATGGATTATGGCAAAAAAGAGAACTTCGAGAAGTGCCAACCGCAAAAAATCCACACTATCGTGGTCTCTGCTCCATGTGTAAATACGATGGACATAGTTGCCGTTAGAAAGCTTATCGGTGAACTTATAGACGATGCAGGGCTTCCAAGTGAGTTATACAATAAAAACTACTGTATCATCCATATAAACCCTACGGGAAAATATGTATCTCACTCTTCACTGCACGATTCAGGATTGACGGGGAGAAAGCTTATAGTCGATAGTTTCGGCGGTTATGCACCGATTGGCGGAGGAGCGCAGAGTTCTAAAGACTATACAAAGGTTGACAGAAGCGGACTTTATGCGGCACGATACATCGCAAAACATATCGTTGCGGCTGGACTTGCTAAAAAAGCGTTGGTTCAGATATCTTATGCCATCGGTGTTGCACGTCCTACATCTGTTGCGGTTGATACATACGGAACCGTAATCAACGGTTTGGATGATGATAAACTCTCAACATTTGTGCAAGAGAGTTTTCCGCTTACTCCAAACTGGATAACACGTAAATTTAACCTTGACCATCCTTCAAAAGAGACTTTTTTATATGCGGATGTAGCGGCTCGCGGGCAGGTAGGACAGAGCGACTATCCATGGGAGCAGTTGGACGAGCTTGATAAGTTTGAGGCTTTAAAATAATTGATGAATTTAAAAGAGAAGATTTTAGCAGGTCATAGAGTGAGCTTCGATGAGGCGCTTTCACTCTATGAAATGGACTTTTTTGAGCTTGGCTTTTTGGCAGACAACATAAGAAAAAAGCTTCATGGTAAAAAAACATACTACAATATAAACCGCCATATAAATCCCACTAACGTTTGCGCCGACGTTTGCAAATTTTGTGCCTACAGCGCCACTAGAAAAAATCCAAACCAGTACACAATGACACATGAGCAGATAATGGAGATTGTAAAAGATGCAGTCTCTCGTGATATCAAAGAGGTTCATATCGTCTCGGCGCACAACCCAAATACGGGGCTTGAGTGGTACTTGGAGATTTTTAAAAAGATTAAGAGTGCTTACCCACACCTGCATGTAAAAGCGCTAACCGCTGCCGAAGTTGACTTTTTATCCCGTGAATATGGCAAAAGCTATGATGAGATACTTGACTTGATGATACAAAACGGCGTTGATTCTATGCCCGGAGGCGGTGCAGAGATATTTGACGAGAAGGTTCGTGACTATATCTGTAAAGGCAAAGTTACATCGTCACAATGGTTGGAAATACATGAGAAATGGCACTCTAGGGGTAAAAAAAGCAATGTAACTATGCTTTTTGGACATGTTGAGAGCAGAGAAAATCGTATAGACCATATGATGCGCATAAGAGAGTTGCAAGATATTACACACGGCTTTAACTGCTTTATCCCGCTTGTTTATCAGACTGAGAATAACTACTTAAATATAAAAGAGCCGATAACTGCAAATGAGATTTTAAAAACTATGGCGGTTAGCCGCATAGTTTTAGATAACGTTCCTAATCTCAAAGCCTACTGGGTGACTTCAACTGTAAATTTGGCTCTTGTTGCACAGGAGTTTGGCGCAAACGACTTAGACGGAACGATAGAAAAAGAGTCTATAAACTCAGCGGCCGGTGCAAAGAGTGCAAACGGCGTAAAGCTTGAAGATTTTACTGCTCTTATCAAAAACAGCGGATTTATTCCCGTAGAGAGAGATAGTCTGTACAATGAGATATAACTAAAGGACAAAACCGTGGGTACATTGGCAAAAGATACAAAAGTTACACTGCTCTACATTGCGATAGCATTTCTTTTCTCGGTTGCTATTAGGATGATTTGGTTCTATCAGTTTGCGGATTATGAACCGTTTAAGTTTAATGACCAGTTTATGATTAATACAAATGATGGCTACTTTTGGGCAGAGGGGGCAAGAGATATACTTAGCGGTGTAAGTCAGGAAAACGACCTCTCTCCGATAACTACGGCAGCCTCGCAGATGACGGCTCTTTTTGCCTATATCTTGCCTTTTTCTTTTGAGACAATAATTCTTTTTATGCCTGTTGTTTTGGGCTCGCTTGTGGTCGTTCCCATCATACTAATTGCAAAGAGTCTAGACAATTTGGAACTAGGACTAGTAGCGGCACTTTTGGCAAGTATCGGACACAGTTACTACAACCGCACGATGATTGGCTACTATGATACCGATATGTTAAATATCGTACTTCCTATGTTTCTTCTTTGGTCGATTATTTGGGCGATTAAAACAAATGAAGATAAGTATCTCCTCATTACGGCACTAGATATTTTGATATACAGATGGTGGTATCCTCAAAGTTACTCGCTTGAGTTCTCATTTTTTGGATTAATATTGCTTTATGTCTTAATATGGGACAGAAAAAATATCTACAACTACAAACTCTTAGCCATCATGATGCTTGCAATGATTGGTCTTGAGGGGTATATAAGAGCTATTTTGGTTTTGGGTGTTTTTTATATCTACAAGCAAAAACAGTTTGATAAATATGTCTACTATATTTTAGGCGCGTCGGTAGCTCTCTTCCTTGCTTCTGGCGGATTTAATCCGATTTGGGGTCAGCTAAAGGGGTATGTTTTTAAAAATGCCGTAACGGCGGGCGAAGAGGGATTAAAGCTTCATTTCTACTCCGTTGTACAGACGGTAAGGGAGGCAGGTCATATTTCTTTTGAGATGTTTGCGAACAGAATCAGCGGACATGTGGTTACATTTATTGTCTCGGTTGGAGGTTTTATCTATCTCGCATACAGACACAAAATCATGCTCCTTGGACTTCCTCTTATCGGGCTTGGCTTTTTGGCATATGTCGGCGGGCTCCGTTTTACCATCTATGCGGTTCCTGTCTTGGCATTTGGAGTCGCTTTTTTGATTACAGAGTTAGCTAGATACATGCCGACAATCAGACTAAAATTTCTCACGATAATCGCTTTGACTCTTGCGATTTTATATCCAAATATAGCGCACGTTCAGGATTACAGAGTTCCTGCTGTATTTAATGCGGATGAAGTTAGCGTTTTAGACAAATTAAAAGATATAGCTCAGAGAGAGGATTATGTGGTCGCATGGTGGGATTACGGCTATCCGCTGAGATACTACAGCGATGTTAAAACGCTCATTGATGGCGGCAAACACAGCGGAGAGGTAAATTTCCCTGTTAGTTTTATCCTTACAAATCCAGAAGCCTCAGCGGCAAATATGGCAAGACTTGACGTAGAGTATACGGAGAAGAGTTTTAAGTTTAGAGAAGAGAGTGAAGAGTTAATTAGAGATAAAAATTTGACAATGTTTTCTAATATAGAGCAGATGACAAAAGATTACGGGTTTAATGACACAAACGATTTTCTGCTCTCGCTTGAAGCAGATGTGGAGCTTCCTAAAAAGACAAGAGATATTTACTTCTATCTGCCATTTAGAATGATAGATATCTACCCGACCGTTGAGATGTTCTCAAATATAAATCTTATGAACGGTGCGATGCAAAAACGCTCACTTTTTTATGCGACAAAAATGTTTAAGCAGGAGAAAAATATTGTCAATTTGGGACAGGGTGTTTTGTTTGACATGCAAAGTGCAACTGTAACAATCAACAATCAAAAGGTGTTGATAAAGAGATTTGTCCAAACATCGTATGATAAAAACATGAAACTTTCAAAAAATGTGCAGATGGCAAATCCAACTGCAAGTGTAAACATTATATACATGTCTAGTTATAATACTTTTTTAGTGGTAGATGAAAAAACATATAATTCACTCTATATTCAGCTGATGGTTTTAGAAGAGTATGACAGAACTCTTTTTGAAGAGGTTATCATGACTCCTCAGGCAAAAGTGTACAGACTTAGGGTTTAAGTTTGTTTATGGTGTGATTGGATAGAATTCAAAAAATTATGATTTATTAGGATAAGAAGATGCCAAGAGATATTATAAAGATTAGAAAATGCCTTTTTCCTGCTGCAGGTTATGGAACGAGATTTCTTCCAGCTACAAAAGCTATACCAAAAGAGATGCTTCCAATCCTTACAAAACCGCTTTTGCAATACGGCGTAGAAGAGGCAAGAACAGCGGGAATAAGCACTATAGCGATAGTAACGGGTCGCGGTAAACGTGCTATCGAAGACCATTTTGATAGATCATACGAGCTTGAGCATCAGATAAACGGAACTTCAAAAGAGATACTCATGAAAGAGATTCGCGATATTGTTAAAAACTGCACCATCACTTACACAAGACAAGTCGAGATGAAAGGCTTGGGTCACGCTATTTTAACAGGGGAGACACTTATCGGGGATGAGCCTTTTGCCGTTGTTTTGGCAGATGACTTATGTGATAACGACGGCGAATCTGTTTTGACGCAAATGGTAAAACTCTATGATAAGTACAAATGTTCTATCGTGGCAGTTGAAGAGATACCACTTGAAGATAGTAATAAGTATGGTGTTGTTGCAGGTTTTGAAGAGGAAGATGGTGTTTTGAGAGTTACAGACATGGTAGAAAAACCTGAGCCTAAAGATGCGCCTTCAAACTTGGCTATTATCGGAAGATACATTTTAACACCTGATATTTTTGACATTCTAGAAGAGACAAAGCCAGGAAAGGGCGGAGAAATTCAGATAACAGATGCGCTTTTGGTGCAGGCAAAAGAGGGAAGAGTAATTGCCTACAAATTTAAAGGAAGAAGATTTGACTGCGGAAGTGTAGATGGATTTGTCGAAGCGACAAACTATTTTTATAACAAAAAAAGTATCTGAAGATGAAATATCAGCATAATTTCAATCCGACCATCTCAGATGAGGATGTTTTTGGCGAGATAGTAAGAGAGAAAGAAGAGATAGGCTACTACAATCTTGTACATCAAGACACCTCCGTCTTTAAGGAGTATGCCCAAAGTGTTAAACAAAAAAACATTGTAGTTATAGGAATAGGCGGCAGCACTCTTGGGACATATGCCATATATAAATTTTTAAAATATTCAAAAAATTTAACTAAAAAACTCTACTTTTTAGAAACTACCGACCCGATAGACATAAAATCAAAAATCAAAAATATCGATTTGGACGACACTCTTTTTATAGTTATATCAAAATCAGGTACGACAATAGAGACAATTTCTATTTTTAAATATATCAACTCTCTTATAAAGTGTGACAAGCACAATACTCTAGTCGTTACCGAGAGCGACTCAAAACTAAACGAGTATGCAAAAGCAAATAAAATAAGAAACTTTGAGATACCAAAAAATGTAGGCGGGAGATTTTCTGTCTTTAGCGCGGTTGGTCTATTGCCGTTAGCAATCGTAGGCATAGATATAGACGAGCTTTTAGAGGGTGCAAAAGGAGTTTATAACTCATTTTTTCAAAAAGAGCAAACATACGAGAGAGTGCTTAAAAAGGCTAGATTTTTTGTAGAGTACAAAAACAGCTTTAATATAAACGTTGTTTTTTCATACTCGTCAAGATTAGAGGGCTTTAACAAGTGGTACATACAGCTTTGGGGAGAGAGTCTAGGCAAAGTTGATATAAACAGCACAAGACAAGGACTTACTCCGATAGGAATTATCGGACCCATTGATCAGCACTCCTTTTTACAGCTTATCGTAGAGGGCAGACGTGATAAGACGGTTACTGTTATCAAGGTTGAGGATTTTCATAGCAATCTAAAAATCCCGCATGTTAAACTAGAGGGACTTGAGGAGCTGGACTACATCGAGGGGATAGAGTTCTCCTCACTCATCAACCAGCAGGCAGATGCTACGATAGAGTCAATAAATAATCTACATGATATCCCATGCGACGTTATTACGATTGACACAATAGATGAGAGAAGTTGTGCAAGTCTGATGTATGAATATGAGCTTTTGACTTCAGTGTGCGCAAAGTTTATGTACATCAATGCATATGACCAACCGGGTGTTGAGGCTGGAAAAATTATTTTAAAACAGAAGCTAAAAACGTTAGAGAAGTAAAATTATAAAATAAAGAGATTCAGTGGCTGTAGATAAAAGAGTATTAAACTTCTTCGTAATTATAGTGCTCTCTTTTGCTACATTTTGGTGGACATTTTTTATTTTTCACACTCCATTTGAGCTTGATGTAGTGCTTAGCGTAGTAGCCGTTCGTATGATTTCATCTTTTGTGCTTTTTAGCGACTACTCTCTCTCTTGGTCCAAGGCATCCCAAAAAACATTTCTTATAAAAAGCTTTGTATACATTGCTGCATTTTTAATTTACATGCCGATATTTTATACAAAGATAAGAATTGCATTTTTTGTTTCAGAACTCTTCTTATATCTCTTTGTGATAAATTTTATAATGTACGCATACTACTATCTTGTAAATAGAAGTCATGTAGTAAAAACAAAATCGGTAGTGATATACGGTGCCGGAATGGCTGGGATTAAACTAGGGTCAGAATTTGCAAATACAGAGTATAGAGTTAAATACTTTATAGACGACGACAAAGCGGTACAAAACCGCTCAATAGATTCTATACATGTGATTTCTAGGGAGAAGCTAAAGGAGAAGATAGGCGAGGGCAATAAGTTTGATTTGCTTGTTATTGCAATGCCCTCTGCTTCCAGAAATAAGTTTAAAGATATATATGAAAGTTTATCGCCATATTTTGCACATATTCAGATACTGCCATCGGTAGATGAGAATTTAGATACCGGAGATTTTGCTACGCAGTTAAAAAATATATCCGTCGAAGACCTTCTTGCTCGTCATCCAAAGGATTTAGATAGAGGCAAAATATTATCTTTTGTAAAAGACAAAACTATTCTCATAACCGGTGCAGGCGGAAGCATAGGAAGTGAGATAAGCAGACAGTGTGAGAGATACGGCGCTAAAAAACTTATACTTCTGGACCATAGCGAATATAACCTTTATGCCATAGCTTCAGAGATACAAAAAACCCAGACGGCTCTTGTAATGCAAAGTGTCGTTAACAGAGAGTTTTTGGATGAGACATTTAAGAAACATAGACCGCAAATAGTGATACATGCAGCGGCATATAAACATGTACCGCTTGTTGAGTCAAATATAGACGAAGCCATTTTAAATAATGTCGTAGGTACTAAAAATGTTATTGACGTCTCTATTAAACATGGTGTTGAGAAGTTTGTGATGATTTCCACTGATAAAGCGGTCAGACCTACAAATGTTATGGGAACAACAAAACGCATCTGTGAGTTGTATGCCCAGAATTCAAACTGCAACGGTACGGAAATAGTTGTGGTTAGATTTGGAAATGTGCTTGGAAGCAGCGGAAGCGTCATACCTAAGTTTAAATCTCAGATAGAAAACGGGCAAAATGTTACGGTAACGCACCCTGATATTACGAGATATTTTATGCTAATTTCTGAAGCTTGCGAGCTTGTTCTTCAAGCCGGTGCAATAGGAGAGGGCGGAGAGCTCTTTATCCTTGATATGGGCGAGCCAATAAAGATAGTAGATTTGGCGCAAAAGATGATAGAGCTAAGTAAAAGAGAAGATATAACTATAGAGTTTATCGGACTTCGCCCAGGGGAGAAACTCTATGAAGAGCTGCTTATAGATGAGAGCGATGCAAAGACGCCTTATGAGTCTATCACCGTTGCAAAGCCCACGAAATATAATATTGATAAGTTAAATCAAGATATAGAAGAGCTTTTAACATGTAAAGATAAATTGGCAAAACTAAAGGAAATAGTTCCAGAGTTTAATCACCAGAAAAATTTATAGCTAAAGCAAGGGCTAGGAGATATGGTGCCCCACGAACTTGCTCATGTTGTTCATAATCTCTTTGCCTTTTCTAAATCCCATTCCACAAGCTTCATAGGCAAAGAAAACGCCTGCCTGATATTTAAAGCCTTCTTCATCCATATTTAGTTCTACATACTCCTGATAAACCTTTTTATGATTGCCGTAAGGACCATCTTGCTCGCAAAGCAGGGCACCGTTTACGTCAACTATTTTTATATTTGCTCCCTCTCTTCCAAAAACACTTTTTTCTACATGCTTTATTCCTTTTAATGGTTCAAAAGATGTTTTTAAAAGATAAGGCGAATCAGGGAAGAGGTCATAGAGAATCTTTAACATCCCTTTTGATTGAAAAAGGAGAGTGTACGCCGGATTTAATATAATCGCACTCTGATTTTGCATAATGCTTGTAAGGATGGTAGCGAGTTCCGGCTCATCCGTTGCTATATCTTCCCAAGGGTAGAGTTTAAACCAGTATTCATACTGATTGTCATCTCTGTCATATATGCCGCTCTCATCAAACCTTACATCTCCAAGATACTCAAAGCCTGTGTTAAAGCCCGCATCCGTAGCAATCTGCTGGAGCAGCCTAGTAGTAGCTTTCTCTTCGTCGTTTCCTTCAATTGAGGAGAAGAGTATTTTCCATCCGTCATATCTCTCATCAAAGAGCTCAGTCTCATCAAATAGAGTAATCAAACGTCTAAAATTCTGTTTTATAGATTCATAAACATTGTTAAACTGCTTCGCTTCATCCATATTGTTGCTCTTTAAAAGCGCCCACTGAAGCAGCGCTGTTTCAAACAAAGATGTAGGCGTATCGGCATTGAACTCTAAGAGTTTTATGGGTTTGCCATCCATTCCGCCTGCAAAATCAAATCTGCCGTAAATATGCCAGTGGACATCATTTTCCCAGCTCTTTTTTATTGCATCGATAAGATTAAAAGGAATTCCAAGTTCAAAAAAAAGGTTGTTCTCCACTACATGCTGGGCAGCTTCAACGTACATGTCATAGATTTCGTTTGCAGCCTCATAGTAAGCCTCTGCTTCACTCTCGCTAATCTTTACGATGCTATCGTTTATATACTTGCTGTTATCGCTGTCCGTGTGCCAAGTAAATCCAAGCTCTTCAAGCTGCTCATTTTTTAGAGGTTTTATTTTTGTTAATTTTACCAATGTTAACTTCCGTATGTTGAGCTGGTTGAAGATGATGCCGTACTTGAGCCGCCAAAAAAGCTCTTTTTAGTCGAGGTACCGCTTCTTGCCGCTTGTCCTGCCGCTGAGCGGCTGTATGCGCTTTTATTTACCGCAGATGAACGAGAGGCGAAGTTTTTATTGTTCATCAAAGCGTTGCCAATCACATTCCCCAAAAGCGAGCCTGCCGCAACGGCTAAAATGGTGCCGGCAAGTCCCATTCCTGCGCTTGAATCACCGCTTGAGAGTGTCTCTGAAGTACCGTCTTGTGTCTTTAGAAACTCCTGCTCTGCCATGGCTCTCATCTCATCTTCGCTCATAAAACGCTCAATAGTGTTGTTGTTTTCATCTTTTTCGCGAATAATTGCTCTGCTTGGTCCCTCAGTTGGCATCTCTTCAACTACAAGATATTTTCCGTTTGCCTGCTGCTCTATTACTAAAAATTTGTTTTGCTGCTCTTGCTGCTGAGAAGATTCACATCCGCTAAGAACACTCATCATAACTATGCCGGCACTCCCCAGTGCTACGCCTCCTGCAATCGAGTAGATATGCTTCATTTTATTAAATCCTTTTTATCTAGTACCACTGTTTTTTTGAAATTATAGTCATAAAAGGTTACTTTTTGCCTGCCATCATAAATAATATCGCCGACGTAGAGATGTTTTTGAGTTTTTAGGGTTGTGTTTTTTGTCATAAGCATATCCTCGCCTACACTTTGCCCGATATCTTCAATGAATGTTGAGAGTGCAGCCACGGATAGTATAGCAATGATGCTCAAACTTATTTTATAATTTTTTATATAGATGACTAAAAATCCTAAAACAATTGATAGTCCAAAGAAAAGATATCCGTTTTGATTGTCTGCAAAGAGAATGTTGTAGTATAGGTCAACCTTGTGAAAATCTATATAATTTATAAAAATCCCCAAAAAAAGAAAAAAGTCCAATATAAAAGTAATAAACATACCCGTTAATAACGCTTGTATAGCCTTGTTCATCTTAGCCTTCTTTGTTTTTTAGAGTTTATTTTTATAATAACAGACGCGCTGTTTTCAAGCAAGCCGACTTCGTCTTCTACTATTATATCTGTTTTTGATTCACAAAAATCTCTGCTGAATTTCTCTCCGCTTCTATTTGCGGATGTTGAGTAAAACCATAAAGAGTCTCTTAAAATTTGCGAGTTTAGGTCTGATTTTGCAACTCTAAATGAAAAATCGCCTACAATAAAGGTTGTTTTTTTAGCGCGGCGAACCATATTTTTTCTATTTTTTACAACTCTTTTGCCGTCATTTAAAAAGCTTTTGAAATCTTTGTAAACTTTTATAAAAGGCTTTATTTGGGGACGGGATTTTATGGAGTAGAGCTTTTGTGCATCATGTGACAAGAAACCGACGGTAGTGTCGGTTTGAGCGAGTATTACGCTCATCTCTAAGCTAGAAAATCTTGCAGAGCTTTCGAATTTGACCATGACTCATCCCTCATTTCATCAAGGGCAAGGATAAGCGCTCTTGCGGCACTAAGCGTAGTAAAGTAAGGGATATTTCTCTTAAGAACTTCCTGACGAATAACTACCGCATCTTTTTTTGACGTGTTGTTGTCAGAGGTGTTAATCGCCATATGGATAGCATCATTTTTCATACTGTCTTCAATGTTTGGACGACCTTCTGAGATTTTTAAAACTACTTCGCACGGAACTCCCGCTGCTTCTATGATAGCTTGAGTACCTTTTGTTGCAACAAGTTTGAAGCCGTGTCTATGAAGGCCGCTTGCAATCTCTGGAGCATGTTTTTTGTCTGTGTCAACGAAAGAGAGAAAACATGTTCCGCTTGTTACTATTTTGTTTCCTGCCGCAATTTGCGCTTTTGCAAAACTTATGCCGAAGTTTGAACTGATTCCCATAACTTCACCTGTTGACTTCATCTCAGGTCCCAAAACTAGATCCGCACCGTAAAGTTTATGGAATGGAAAAACTGCCTCTTTAACAGAGATATGCCCTTTAAGGCGAGGTTTTAAAAGTCCGTTCTCTTCCATGACAATATTGTATTTATCATAATATTCCAACGCGCTTCTAAGCGTTTCACCAACCATTACGCGAGTTGCAACTTTAGCAAGCGGCATTCCTGTCGCTTTGCTTACAAAAGGAACCGTTCTAGAAGCTCTCGGATTTACTTCGATAAGGTAGATTTCATCTTGATAAATCGCATACTGAACATTCATAAGTCCAACAACGCCAAGACCAAGCGCAATTGTTTTTGTCTGCTGCTCAACTTTGTCAATCATCTCTTTTGATAAGTTAACCGGAGGAAGCGAACAAGCACTGTCTCCGGAGTGGATTCCAGCCTCTTCAATGTGCTGCATTACTGAGCCGATATAAACATCTTTACCGTCACAAATTGCATCAACGTCAAGCTCAATAGCCTGATCTAAAAATTTATCTACCAAAACAGGCGCATCGTTGCTTACAAGCACTGCCAAATCCATATAGTGACGAAGCTCATCTTGCGAGTAAACGATTCTCATGCCTCGTCCGCCAAGAACAAAGGATGGGCGAACTAGAACAGGAAAACCTAATCTTTGGGCTATATCATGTGCCTCTTCTTTGGTTCTTGCCAATCCGTTTGCAGGCTGTTTCAATCCATGGCTGTTTACGAAGTTTGAGAACTGCTCTCTATCCTCCGCCAAGTCAATTACACGTGAAGGCGTTCCTGCAATATTTGCTCCTATGTTTGTTAGGGCATTTGCAAGTTTAAGAGGAGTTTGACCGC
The DNA here is from genome assembly GCA_041652055.1 of Sulfurimonas sp. Lineage (GTDB taxonomy): Bacteria > Campylobacterota > Campylobacteria > Campylobacterales > Sulfurimonadaceae > Sulfurimonas. The sequence goes on from JBAZIE010000017.1 coordinate 16,422, forward strand.
CGAAGTGAACAATAACGCCGTCAGGTTTTTCGTTTTCTATAACTTCTCTAACATGTTCAAAATCAATCGGCTCAAAATATAGTACGTCTGAAGTGTCATAATCTGTTGAAACAGTCTCTGGGTTACAGTTGTACATGATTGTCTCGATGCCCATCTCTTTAAGTGCAAACGCAGCGTGAACACAGCAGTAGTCAAACTCAATACCCTGACCGATACGGTTTGGTCCGCCGCCTAAAATAAGAACCTTTTTTTTGTCACTTACCCTGCTTTTGACGTTTGGAAGTCTCGTTATGTTTGTCGTAGAGTAGAGGTATGGAGTAAGTGCTTCAAACTCCGCAGCACATGTGTCAACCTCGTTGTATTCGAGATTTACGCCAAGAGATTTTTTTGCTCTGTAAACATCATCTTCGCTTACTTTTTTATTTGAGTTTTTAGTTATCAGTTGAGCAATTCTTTTGTCTGAAAAACCGTCAACTTTTACACTTCTCATAAACTCTTCATCAGATAAAATCTTATCCGTTATAATGCTCTCTGTTTTTATCATCTCTTCTAATTGGTATAAAAACCATGGGTCTATCTGACATGTATCAAACATCTCTTCTACACTCATACCACGGCGAAAGCCCTCTGCAACATAGAGAACTCTCTCGGCGTTGGGACGACGAATCTCATGTTTTACAAACTCAAAATCCGAACTTATCTCATCAAATCCGCATAAGCCCGTTTCAAGTGAGCAGAGTGCTTTTTGGATTGATTCTTTAAATGTTCGCCCGATTGCCATAACTTCGCCGACACTTTTCATGCTCGTACTTAGTGTATTTTCTGCTTCAGGGAATTTTTCAAATGTAAAACGAGGGATTTTTGTAACGACATAGTCGATTACCGGCTCAAATGATGCAGGAGTTCCAGTAATGTCGTTTGTGATTTCATCAAGAGTAAATCCAACTGCAAGAAGAGTTGCAACTTTTGCAATAGGGTATCCAGTTGCTTTTGAAGCTAGAGCAGATGAGCGAGAAACACGAGGATTCATCTCGATAACTATCATACGTCCAGTGCGCGGGTCAATTGAGAACTGAACGTTACTTCCGCCGGTATCAACACCTACTTCTCTTAAAATATCAAAAGAGGCGTTACGCATGCGTTGATACTCTTTGTCTGTTAATGTCAGAGCGGGAGCAACAGTTATAGAGTCTCCCGTATGAACACCCATTGGGTCAAAGTTCTCGATAGAGCAGACGATAATGCAGTTATCCGCTTTGTCACGGATAACTTCCATCTCATACTCTTTCCAACCAAGAAGAGACTCTTCTATTAAAATTTCGCTTACAGGAGATTCATCAAGTCCGCGTTGAGCAAGCTTTTTGAACTCATCCATATTGTAAGCAACACCACTTCCACCGCCAGCAAGTGTAAATGATGCACGGATGATTATAGGAAAACCGATTTTCTCCGCAGCTTTTAATGCATCATCCATGTTGTAAGCGTACATCGAGAATGGCAAGTCCATTCCGATTTTAATCATTGCCTCTTTAAAAGCTGAACGGTCCTCACCTTTATGGATGGCTTCGGGGGATGCACCTAAAAACTCAACACCCTCCAGCATACCTTTTTCATACATTTTAGTAGCCACATTTAGAGCAGTTTGCCCGCCCATCGTCGGAAGAATAGCATCTACTTTTTCATCTCTAATAATCTTAGCAATTATATCTTCTCTTATAGGCTCAATATACGTTCTGTCGGCAAACTCGGGGTCTGTCATAATGGTTGCAGGGTTTGAATTGATAAGAACTACGCGGTATCCAAGCTCTTTTAACGTCTTAACTGCTTGGGTTCCCGAATAGTCAAACTCGCAGGCTTGACCAATGATTATCGGACCAGAGCCGATAAGTAAAATAGTGTGAATGTCGGTGCGTTTTGGCATAGTTTACCTTTAATAGTTGTACACAAAAAAATTTGTTTATTATAGGTAAAAAGCACTTAATATTTGATGAGTTATCTGACTTTTTTTATCATATGAAAATAGTTTGGATTGTTCACTTTGAAGAATGGTTCTACTACCGCGGTTTGGTAACCTTGCGATTTTGTAACAGATGTTACTGTTCCAACTTTGAGACCTTTAAAAAACAGCTCATCCAAACCGGAAGTTACCACTTCATCGCCCTCTTGAATTAAAAACCAAGCAGGGATGAATTTTACGATTAGATGGTTGGAGTTGTTTCCGTGGGCTATCCCAGGGGCACTCTCTTTGCCGACATATACGGCGTACGAACTCTTAGTGTCGCTGTTTAAAAGTCCCAACGGTCTGCCGTTTTGCGATATTACGATGCCTGCGACGAGCTCGTTATGCGTCAGACCGTAAACGCGTGAAGAGTTGTAATCGTCAATTTCAAGCCATACTCTGTTTAAATCGCCGAACTTTTGGTAAGAGATAGTCCTAACCAACTCGATATTCGGATCTATTTTGAGTGTTGAGTGATTTTCTACAAAAAGGTCATTTATCTCAGAAGCGAGCTGTCTCATAACTAGATGATTATTCTCATATTGTTGGAGCTTATCTTCAAGCTCTGCAATATGTTTTGCTTGAAAAAAGTGTTTATCTATTTTGCTTTGAACAAACTCAGTAGCTGAGTGATAGTTGGACTTTACACTGTTTAAAGCGGAAATAAAGGGAGACTGAATGATATCAGTATAGTATAGCGCACCCATAAGGAGTGCAATAAATATCGAAAAAAAGCTAAGTAGCCCTTTACTCATTTTCAAATAGTTCTTGTAGCAAATCTATCTCTTCTAACGCACGGCCTGTCCCGCGAGCAACCGCAAGAAGCGGCTCGTCTGCAACATATACAGGGATTTTTATGATATCAGCAAGATATTTGTCAAGCTGGCGAATAAGTGCTCCACCGCCTGTTAGGATAATACCGTGATTTACAATGTCGCCTGCCAAATCAGGAGGCATCTGCTCTAGTACATCGCGAAGAGCCTCTGCAATCTCTTTGAGAGGATCTCTCATAGCTTCTCTCGCGTCTTCACTTGTCAGCTCAACTGAGCTTAAAAGCCCTTCAACCTGATCTCTTCCTGTTATAACCATTCTCAACTCTTCATCAAGCGTTACGGCCGTTCCAATAGCAATTTTTATCTCTTCTGCAATTCTCTCACCGATAAGAAGGTTGTATTTTCTTCTTACATAGTTGACGATAGCTTGGTCTATCTTGTCCCCCGCAGTACGGATTGATTTTGAAAGAACAAGGCCGCCGAGTGAAACAACACCTATCTCGGTAGTACCGCCACCGATGTCAACTACTAGATTTCCCTGAGGTTCACGAATGTCAATTCCTGCTCCTATTGCCGCTGCCATCGGCTCTTCAATAAGAAAAACCTCGCGAGCACCTGCACTAAGGGCCGACTCGCGAACCGCTTTTCTCTCAACCTGCGTTAAGCCATAAGGAACACAGATAATAATTCTTGGGCTTATAAGGGAGCTTCTTCCATGCGCTTTTTCGATGAATTTTCTAATCATCTTTTCAGTCATGTCAAAGTCGGCTATGACACCGTCGCGCATAGGGCGAATCGCTTTAATATTTCCGGGAGTTTTGCCTACCATCTCTTTTGCTTCATGTCCGACCGCCAAAACTCTCTGTTGCCCAAACTTACCTGTTTTAACGGCAACAACAGAGGGCTCATTGATGATAATGCCTCTGCCTTTTGCTATTACAATTGTATTTGCAGTTCCTAAATCTATAGATAAATCATTTGAAAAAAGTCCGATTAGTTTGTTAAATATCATTCTACTACCTTTATGCTATTTGTTTTGTGTTTTTTTTGATATAGACCGGAGCTTCTCCGTCATCTATTACGGCTTTTGTTACTAAGACTTCATATCCGCTGTATTCCGGAAGTTCATACATGATATCTATCATATTTTCTTCTAAAATTGCGCGAAGTCCGCGAGCGCCTGTTTTTCTTTTGATAGATTTTGTCGCAATCGCTCTTAGCGCATCCTCTTCAAAGTTAAGTTCTACATTGTCGATTGAAAATAGTTTTTTATACTGTTTAATGATTGAATTTTTTGGCTCTGTTAGGATGCGCACCATATCATCTTCTGTAATTTCATTGAGTGAAGCGATGATAGGAAGACGACCTACAAGCTCAGGAATAAGACCATAATTAACTAAATCGTCAGGCTCGACCGCATCATAGCTCATTTTCTGCTCTTTTTTGCTCTTTTTTTCATGTCCAAAGCCTAAAATATTCTCGCCCTGTTTTTTCTTTAGAATCTCATCAAGACCGTCAAATGCACCACCACAGATAAATAAAATCCCAGTTGTGTCGATTGCAATAAACTCTTGATTTGGATGTTTTCGTCCGCCTTTTGGTGGAATATTGACAACAGCGCCCTCGATAATCTTAAGAAGTGCCTGTTGCACGCCCTCACCGGAAACATCACGAGTGATAGAGCGGTTTTCACTCATGCGTGAGATTTTATCTATCTCGTCAATAAAAACTATCCCCCTTTGTGCTTTTTGAACATCGCCATCAGCTGCTTGAAGAAGTTTTGTTAAAATATTTTCAACATCCTCTCCGACATATCCCGCTTCTGTTAGGCTAGTTGCATCAGCAATGGCTATAGGAACGTTTAGCACTCTTGCAATAGTTTGAGCCATAAGCGTTTTTCCGCTTCCGGTTGGACCTATAAGCAAGACGTTTGATTTTGCAATCTCAGTTTCGTCATCTTTTACGTTGTGGGTTTTAAAAATTCTTTTGTAGTGGTTATATACGGCTACGCTTAAAAGTCTTCGTGCGCGCTCTTGACCGATGATGTAGTCGGCTAAAAAATTGTTTAACTCTTTGGGCGTCATTAGTTTTGTTACCGCGTCAACCAACTCACTATTTTTTGAGATGTCAGAAGCTTTGTCATCCCCAAACATAATTTTATATGCAGAGATAACACAGTTTTTACAAATATACACGCCGTTTCCTGCAATTAACGGGTTGGCATCGCTCTCATACGCATCGCAAAAGCTACATGTTCTAAAAATCATACATTTTTCCTCTTACTAATTATTACGGTACCGGAAGTAATTCCGTTACCTACGTTAACACTCGGTTTACTTGGATAGATAGTCCAAAGCACTTGTGCTTTTTTACTCATCTGTTTTCTTTCTTTCATAAGGAATTCCGCGCTTTGTTTTTAGAACAAAATTGCAAAGAGATTGAACTCTCAAGTTAGAACTCTTTTCTAAAAGTTCGTTGGCAACGTCTTTAAGAGACTTGCCGGCTTCAAAAAGGTCTTTGTAAGCAGATTTTATCTCGTCAATCTCTTCACGTTTTATATTTCTTCTAAGACCTGTTAGGTTCAAACCTCTAAGCGTTGCGCGATTTCCCTCTGCCATACAAAACGGTGGGACATCCTGCGCTAAAGCAGATGCACCGGCAACCATCGCATACTCGCCGATGTGAACAAACTGGTGTATCGGTGTCATTCCGCCGATTACCGCATAATCGCCCATCTCGACATGTCCGGCAAGTGTTGCTGCATTTGCCAAAATACAGTGATTTCCGATGATAACGTCATGTCCGATATGTACATATCCCATAAAAAGGTTATGCGAACCGATAATAGTCTTTCCGCCACCGCCCTTTGTTCCAGGGTTAAAAAGAGTAAACTCTCTTATTTTATTGTTATCGCCGATTATCAGCTCAACATCCTCGCCCGCAAATTTCAAATCTTGCGGAGGAGAGCCGATTACGGCATGGGAAAATATATGGTTGTTTTTGCCTATCGTCGTTTTTCCGTAGATACAGCTGTTTTGCTCTATTTTTGTCCCATCGCCGATAGTAGCATCGGCTGAGATAAAACAGTATGCGCCAATCTCGACATTTTTGCCTATAACTGCGCCATCTTCGATGATTGCCAATGGAGAAATTTTATTTAATAATTTATCTTTTTTCACTTGTTTTTCACTTGTCAACTATCATAGCTTTTAGTTCAGCTTCCGAGACTAAAACATCATCAACATAAGCTTTACCGTCTAGTACCCATATTTGACCCTTGTTTTTAATAACACTTATTCGATATTCAAGTCTGTCTCCCGGTTTTACAGGAGCGCGGAATTTTGCTCTATCGATACTCATAAAGTAGACAACTTTAGAAGCCAATCCTTCTTCGCTCATGTTGCCCATGCTTTTAAATGCCAAGATGCCTCCGGCTTGAGCCATTCCCTCTAAAATCATAACACCTGGATAGATTGGATGACCGGGAAAATGACCTTGAAATACGTTATCGCCTATAGTTACATTTTTAAACCCGATAAGAGACTCATTTTCTTTAATTTCGGTAACTCTGTCTAAAAGTAAAAAGGGGTAACGGTGGGGTATAATTTTTTGAATTTCCATAACATCCATAATCATCGACAAAACCTTTGTAGTTTAATAAATTTGGATATTCTATCAAAAAAAATATTATAGAATGATTAGTTTTTCTCTGACATCTTCATAAGTTTTTGCATAAAGCTCTACGGTAATCTTTGTTTGGAGAATTTCGTCTATGATAATAATCGGACTCAAATCATAGTTTGAAGATGTTAAAAAAGTTCTAAACTTCAACTCCTCATCAACAGAGGGCGGATTAAATATTAGCTCTTTTAGAGTTTTGTAATTAAAGTTGCATGTAGAATTAAAAAAATTAAGCGTTACAAATTTAATCTCTTCACGGTTAAAGTAGTGGATGTTGTTATGCGAAAATTCTATCTTTCCCTCTGCTTTTTTTCTTGGAAGTGTTGAGTAAAAAAGAGCATAAGCGGGGATGATTTCATTTTTGTTTATGGAGAGCTTGAAACTAAATTGGCGGTAGTTTAAAAACTTCTCTTTGATGATTTTGTAAGGCTTGTTTTGCTCTTCAAGAGTGTATCTCTGCTCGTACATCTCAAGGCGTTCTTCTATGGATGCTGGAAGTGTCCGGTTGGAGATGGGGGAGAACATCTCATCCATCAGCCGCTCTTGAAGTTCTCTTTGCATGGTAAGCCCATAGATGCAACCGCAATAGTCTTGGCGGTAGAGCTGCTCCTCTTTGCTTACACGGCTCTGCTCCTGCGTACCGCCATCTGCACGGTAGTCAAAAGATATAAACTCTATGCCGTGTTTTTGAAAAAAGAGTTCGCCGCTTTTTTTGAGCTGTTCTTGTGATTTAAGGGGGCTGACAAGCAAGGATGTGGTAAAGCTTTTCTCGCCTAACTCAAGTGCTTTTTGTGCCGAGACTTCAAAGCGTTTGTCAAAGCAGACTTCACATCTTTTGCCTTTTTCCGGCTCATTTTCCAACCCTCGCACCGCCTCCATCCATGCTTCAAAGTCGTAAGCGCCCTCAAGAAGTTTGATGCCAAGTCTTTTGCATGAGCGTTTTACATCAAGGAGGCGTAGTCGGTATTCGGAGTAGGGGTGGATATTTGGGTCGTAGAAGAAGCCTATAAGCTTCTCCATTGGGTAGTCACGTTGCAGTTTTTCTAAAAAAAAGTGTGAATCAACACTGCAACAGATGTGTACTAGCATTTAGTGTGCGGTTTTATGAACGAGCTTCAAAAATCTCAACAGAGTTGATACCGTCTTGCATTTTAATGCTATCGAGTGTTGCAAAACTCTCAGCATCATCCTTCTCAATCGCTCCAAAAACAGTGTGAACGCCATCAAGATGCGGTGTTGCAACAAATGTAATGAAAAACTGGCTTCCGCCCGTATTTGGTCCAGCGTGTGCCATAGAGATAACGCCTCTTCTGTGTTTTGTGACATTTGTTTTTGTCTCACATGGGATTGCCCAGTCTGGTCCGCCAGTGCCTGTTCCGTGTGGACAGCCGCCTTGAGCCATAAATCCAGGGATCACACGGTGAAAATTAAGACCGTTGTAAAAACCAGACTCTGCTAAGTGTGCAAAGTTTGCTACAGTGTTTGGAGCTTCCTCAGGAAGAAGTTTTAGCCAGATATCACCTTTACTTGTTGCTATTTTTGCCCATTGAAGTTTGCTAACCTCTGCATCTGTGAGTTCATATCGTCTTAGTTTTTTGCCAAACATTTTTTGCCTTTAAAAAGATTTAGCGGTATTATAATATATAATCGCATATATGAAAATAAAGTCACTCTTTCAAAATATTACTATCAAGCAGGCAGATATCTTTACGATATTGGTCGTTTTTTTCTTTACAATGGTCTTTGTAGGCGTTTTGGTGGAGGAGATGTACAAGGATTATGAGAGGGCGCTTGAGCAGAGTTCTATCGCAAAAAATCCCGAGCTTTCAAATAGTGATATTTTAGAACAAAATCAAAAAAAGCTCAAATCACTTCTTATAAAAACTGTTTTAGCTATCATCACTCTCTCTTTCATTATCTTTGCTATATTTTTAGGGCTAAATACGCTCTTTAGCAAACTTTTGCAAAGAGATACCCAGACATTTTTGGATGCGCTTAAAAGAGCTTTGGATATGGAAGAACCCATTAGTGCCAAAAATATATTTTTTCAAGATTTTAGAGAGATGGCGGGTTATGCAAACGAGATGGTTGCTAAGATAAACGAGCAAAAAAAGAGCCTCAAAGAGCTTAATTTGGGGCTTGAAGAGAGAGTGAAAAAAAAGACTGCGGCTCTTTTGGAAATCAATAAAAATCTTGAAGAGGAGAAGATTTTTTCGCAAGAACTTCTTAAATCGCAAAAGGAGTTTTTGCGCTATACCGTCCATGAGACAAACACGCCTTTGAGCGTGATACTTACGAGTATGGAACTCTATCTTATGAAACACCCAAAAGATAGGCAGCTCTCCAAGATTGAGGCGGCGACGAAAAATATATTTAGCATTTACGACGATTTGAGCTATCTGGTCAAAAAAGACCATATAGAGTACAAAAAAACGGTTGTAAATCTCAACAATTTTTTAAGCAGCAGGGTTGATTTTTTTCGTGATGTGGCGGCATTTTCACTTTTGGAGTTCGTCTATCATACCCCAAGCGATGAGTTGCATGTCCATTTTAATGAAACAAAACTCCAACGCATCATAGACAATACTTTGACAAATGCCATAAAATACACGCTTCCAAATGAAAAAGTAGATGTGTCGCTACTTCAAGTCGGTGCTTTTGCAGAGTTTGTGGTAAGTAGCAAATCAAAGACGATTCAAGATACGGACAAGGTTTTTGATGCTTACTATAGAGAAGAGAAAGCAAAAGATGGTTTTGGTTTGGGACTTAGACTCGTTAAGAGCATCTGCGAGGAAGAGGGTGTTGGAGTGAGCGTTAAGTCCGATGCCTCTCTAACCACATTTCGCTACAGATTTAAAGTGATGGGGGATTGATGAAAATACTTCTGCTAGAAGATGAAGTGATGCTAAGTGAGTCCATCAGCGAGTACTTAGAGTCGCAAGGACATCAGGTGGAGAGCTTTTTTAACGGGCTTGATGCGTTTCGTGCCATTCAAGAGCGCTCTTATGATTTGCTTATCTTAGACATCACCGTTCCGGGGCTTGATGGGCTCTCTTTTTTGGAGAAGATTCATGAACTTAAAATCCATGCAAGTGCTATCTACATAAGTGCTTTGGTGGACATAGAGGACATCTCCCGCGCTTATGATTTGGGGTGTCATGACTACCTGAAAAAACCGTTTCATCTCAAAGAGCTTTCATTGCGTGTAGATAGAGTAAAAATCGCGCAAGAGACCCCAAGAGTGCATCTGAGACTCTCTAAAAACTACAGTTACGACCAAGAACACTCCACGCTTCTTTTCAACCAAGAACCCCAAATCCTCACAAAACGCCAATCCCAAATCATAGACCTTCTCTCAAGAAACCGCGGACGCATCGTCGATTTTGAGCAGTTTCAGAGCTATGTATGGAGTGAGCAGATAGTTGACAACGCCACCATCCGAGCCGAGATAAACCGCCTCAAAAAAAACCTCAAAGAAGATTTCATCATCAATGTGCGAGGGATGGGGTATATGGTGGATAAACCGTGATATAATTACTAACTCACAATTAAAATTAACATCTGTGGAAAAAATAAGATGCTTTATGAATAAAATAGCTTTTTTTGATATTGAAGTAAATACAACGAGTAAAAAAATAGAGACGCTTGGTTTGTTTATAGATGAACTCAAAATCTCAACTACTTCTGTGCAAAAAATAGTAGAAAATTTTAATCAAAAAAAGCCAAATTTTATTTGTGGACATAATTTTATAGACCATGATAAAAAATATCTGTCGCAAACAAGCTTTAACCAAATTTTTAAAGATATTAAGATTATCGACACTCTCTTTTTATCTATGCTTTTATACCCAAATAAAAAAACCCATAAACTAGACAAGCCTTATAAAACTGAACTAAATATTGAAAATCAGCCTCTTGGAGATGCAGAACAAACTAAATGGTTGTTTAATCTACTTGATAAAAAATTTGATACTTTAGATGAAAGTTTGAAAAAAATATTTATAGCACTTTTGAGTGAAAATGAATATTTTAATGCATTTTTTAGTTATAAAAATCTATTGCTTGAGAAAATAAATATTTATGAAATCATTCAAAATAAGATAGATTGTACAAACAATGATTTTGATGAAATTTTCACAAGATATCCAATGGAGTTGGCTTTTGCAATCTCTTTTATTTTTTCAGATAAAGAAGCATCTATATCATCGGTAATTTTAGTACGATATCCAAAGATTGTGGATGTTTTAAAAAAATTAACTTTTGATAAGAACAGGGTTGATTTAAACTCTTTTGCATCAAAAGAGTTTGGTATCGCATCATTTAGAGAATTTGAAAAGGAGGGCAGCTCTCTATTTGACTTTAATAACAAAATCTCTCAAAGAGATATTATAAAAAATTCACTGGATAGCGATTCTATTTTAGCTATTTTGCCCACAGGTGGGGGTAAAACTTTTACATTTCAACTGCCGGCACTCATAAAAGCAAAAGCCTATAAAGGCTTAACGGTTGTAGTCTCGCCATTGCAGGCGTTGATGAAAAATCATGTGGATAGTTTTAAAGATAAAAATCAAAATTTTAAAGTTGTTGCAATTAGCGGTTACTTAAGTCCTATTGAGAGAATGAATATTATTGCAGAGATTGAAAACGGTGTTGTTGATATACTTTATCTTGCACCTGAGGCACTAAGGTCTAACTCTATTTTTAAGGCTTTAAAAAAGAGAGTAATTGAGAGATTTGTCATAGATGAAGCACACTGTTTTTCATCATGGGGACATGACTTTAGACATGATTACTATTTTGTTGCATCCTCCATTAAAGAGCTAGAAGATGCATCGGATTTTCAGCCAAAAATCCCAGTTTCATGCTTTACGGCAACGGCAAAACCTGAAGTGCTCCAAGATATTAAAAATTATTTTTATTCTAATTTAGGCATCACTTTAAAAGAGTTTATTGCTTCAAGTAAAAGATACAACCTAGATTACAGAGCAATTGAAGTTGCAACGAAAAAAGAGAAGTATGAATCTCTGATAAAAGAGTTATTGCGGGTTGGAAAAAAGCCCACAATCATATATATACCGCAAAATGCCAGAGAGTGTAGAGAGTTAAGCGAGAAGTTAAATGACGACGAAAGAGTTTTGGAACTTGATTTGGTTATTGAGCCGTTTTATTCAAAAATTGACCAAGAGATAGAAGAGGGTAAAAGAGAAGGACGAAACAAAAGTCAAATATTAAACGATTTTATAGAGAATAAAATTGATATAGTTATCGCAACAACGGCGTTTGGTATGGGTATTGACAAGCCTGATATCCAAGTTGTGATTCATTACGAACAATCAGATAGTCTTGAAGCTTATTTGCAAGAATCAGGTCGCGGTGCCAGAATAGAGTCTTTAAGGGCTGAGTGTATTGTGCTTTATTCCAAAAATGATTTTAATAAAACTTTTACACAATTAAATAACTCTAAAATTGATTATCACGAGATAGAGCGGATAGTAAAAGAGCTTAAAAAAATGAAAAGAGATGAAATTTATATCTCTCCAAAAGAGTTAGCTCAAAAAATGGGGATTGACACGCAAGATTCTAAAATAGATTATGAAGCTATTATAAAAACAGCTCTTTTAGAGTTGGAGCAGGCGAATGTTATAGCGCGCGGAAGGAATGGATATAAAATATTTGCAACTTCTATAGACAAAGTTAAACGAAGCATGGAGTATGTTCATGATATTTTAGACTTAAAAAAAGAAGAGTATGAAAAAATTTATGAGTACATGATAATGGTCATGCAAAATATCATTCAAAGAAGTAAAATAGATGCTATTGAGGTTGATGATTTAGCTGATATTGTAGGTATTGAGAGAAAAATAATATTTGATGTTTTATATGCATTGCAAAAAGAGAAACTTTTAGAGTTTAATAATGACATCAGTGTTTATGTAAAAAAATCAGTTTTAAATGATTTTAAGACACATTTTGAGCTAGAGAATGGTGTATTAGAGTTTTTAAAAAATCTGCCTTCATTTTCAACAAGTATGAACTTAAGAGAAATAAACAGCGCTATTGATGAAAAAAACCATATTAAAACCATTAAAAAAATCATCCAAAGCTGGGTTCACCTTTCAAAATTAAAAGCAAATAGTTTTAATGCAAGTTTTCATAAAGATATTTGTAATTTTACGATTGATAGAACAAATATGGACAATTTAGAGAAAATGATTAAAACAAGAATGAAAACTTGTCAATTTATAATAGATAAGATGCTTGAAACATTGGCTGATAGGGAAGAAGCAGAAATTGATATTTCCACAAACAGATTAAAGGTAGAGTTTGATGAGATGCAAAAACTAACTCTTGAGGGGTTTCATCACTCAATAGTCTATCTTCACGAACTCATTGAAGGTTTTAAACTTAGACGAGGAAGACTTATTTACTATCAAACTTTTAAGATTGATAAAAAAGAAAATATCAAGCAAAATACTCCATATGGAAGGCGTAATTATAATAAAAGTCTTAAACCGTATTATGAAAGAAAAATAGAAGCTATCCATATTCAAATAGCTTTTTTAGAAAAACTTATAAAAGATGGATGGGAGAAAACAGCTACTTTTGTAAAAGATTATTTTGGAATGGAGTATGAAAAGTTCAAGAAAAAATATGGGTTTGATAACAAAAAAATTAAACTCCCAGTTACCGAAGCAAGATTAAAAGAGATAATTTACGATTTGAATGATGAACAAAAAAGAGTTTTTGAGGATAGACAAAGCAGCTCAATAATGGTGTTAGCGGGTCCAGGTAGCGGTAAAACAAAAACGCTGGTACATAAAATAGCGTCATTAGTTACAATCGAAAACAATAAAGTAGAATATTTTTTGATGTTGGCTCACTCACGCGTAGCTGTAGCAGAGTTTAAAGAGCGATTGGAAAAGCTTATCGGTTCACAAGTGTATAACATGAAAATATATACATTTCACGCTTTTGCTATAAGTTTGTTAGGCAAAAAAGTAGATAACGATAAAATTAAATTACATGGCGTAATAAAAACAGCGACTAAAATGTTAAACGACAATATAGTAGAGTTGCCTTACATTCAAATGCTTATTTTAGATGAATATCAAGATGTAGGAATAAATACTTATGAGTTTATAAAAGCAATTCATGCAAACATGTCAAAAGATAAAAAAATAATTGCTGTTGGCGATGATGACCAGTGTATAAATAATTTTGGAGAAGATAGAGCAGATATTTTTTATATAAACCAATTTAAAGAAGATTTTAAAGAGATACAAGAGGATGAAGTCCAAAATTTTTCTCAATACGAGTTGTTGTCAAACTATAGAAGTAAACAAAATATTGTGGAGTTTGCAAATGAGTTTAGTAAAATATTGACCGATAGGCTAAAGACAAAAAAACTGCTATCTTTTTCAAAAAAACTGGGCAGTATATCCTTAACAAACTATACCAATACTAGTTATATTGAAAATATTGTGAGTCATATTATAGGCGATGAATCAAAAAGTATAGCAGTTTTAGCAAGAAACAATGATGAGGTTTTGACAATTTATTCACAGCTTATTGCAAATGGTGTAAAAGCAAAATATATAACTTCAAAAGATGGATTTGCACTTGGCGATTTAGTAGAGTTAAGGGATTTTTTAAAGTTTTGGCAAGAGGCTGATTTTGAAAGTGCAAGAAGTAAACTTGAAAATATTTACAAAAATTCAAAAAATTATAACTTAGCATGCAGTGTGATTGATAAATTTATAAATGAATATGATGAAGAGATTCAAAATAGTCCGATTCATTTTCAAACAGTTTTTGAAGAGTATTTAAATGAGATAGAATTTGAAGAGTTTGAACAGAGCCGTGTCGGTGTAGTTATATCTACTATGCATAAATCAAAAGGTAAAGAATTTGATTCGGTTTATCTTTGTGTAGAAGATAATTTTATTAAAAATGAGTATGATAAAAGACTTTTATATGTTGCAATTACTAGAGCAAAAAACAGACTTAGCATCCACACAAAAGATGGATTTTTTACTGCTTTTTCTGCTTACTGCGATGAGGTTTTTCAATATGACAAGAGAGTAGAAGAGCCCAATAGAATTGTTTTTATGATGGGGTTAGGCGACATTGCTCTTTCAGATAACAGCTCCAAAAAAGGCGTGCAAAGAGTAAAACCTGTTGCTTCGCAAAAAGCTATTATCGTAGATGAAAATCATCAATTTTTTATACAAAAAGACTCTTTTCAAATTGCAAAACTATCAAAATTTGATATAACAAAACCAGATAGATTAAACACTAAAATCATTCAAAAACAAAAAGAAGGGTATATTTTAGAGAGTGATGTTGAGATTGATTATGTTGTTACGTGGCACGACAAGACAAAGAACGAGTTTTATAGACAAGTTCTTTGTAAAGTGTTTATGAACAAACTTCCATAACCACCCTCTAACACTCATCTTTTGGGGTGGATTCTTGGACGGTTTTGTAGAAGTAGCCTAGTCCTACGAGCATGATGGTTGTGCCAAGAAGCAGATAAAAGGCTGAGAGCATTTTGGATGTGTCTTCTAGGGCGATTTTAAAGACGACCATTAGTGTTTCGATGGAGAGGGCTATGATGATGGCTATGAGAAACTTTCCGAGGACTTTGTACTGTTTGTTTTCGGATTGGTGGAAAGACTCGTAGATGACCTCATGCTCAAAAATCTGTTTTGCCAAGTCGTAGATGGCAAGACCGAGTGTGATGGAGATGATGGAGCGAAAGATGTCGTGCAAAAAGTCTGAATTTTGGAGTGAAAACATAAGCGCAAAAAAGACAAATCCGCCGTATGCCATAAGTGCTACAGCGACAAATGAGAGTAAAAGCGAGCCAAAAAAGTAAACCATTCTTTTGATTTTGTCGTGAAGCGTGTTGTACTCGATGAGTTTTAAATCTTCCAAAAGATAGATAAGGTTGATGTCAAATATATAGTAGGTGTTATCGACAAAATGAACAACCGAGAGACTTGCTTTTCCTGTTTTGTGGTGAATGTAGGGATTTGAAACATAGATGCTATCTTCATCAAGCTGTAGTTTGGCAAAATAGTGCCCTTTGTCGCTCCCGATTTGCGTCACATCTTGCTCTTTTTTTGAGATGACGGGCGTTATTTGTCGAAATTTTTCATCCACTCCATACATAAGTTGGATGTAGCGGTGTCTTTGCATAATCAATGATGCACTATTGATATACTCCTTTGGGAGGCTTTTGATAAGTGTTTTTAAAAAAGAGTCAACATTGATTTTTTGTGCTCTGTATGCGTTTATGACCTCTTTCATGGTGTCTCCTTTTTTTGCTGATTATAATCCAATTTTTTTAGAGAACTTTCTTAAAAAAAAGTGTTATTTTTTATTTAAGCAAAATTTATGTTATTGTGTTTGTTACTTTCTTACACATTTTTCTTTGCAGAAGAGAGTTGTATCACTTTTTTTTATTAATGCTACGTTCATGCTATTTTACTATTTTAGGATTAGTGCATGAAATAAAAGGGAGAGATATGAAAAGGTATATTGCACTAAGTGCAGTCGCGGTCAGTTTTGTTGCGACGGCTTCTTTGAATGCTGCGGATGATTTAAATGGCATGTTCTCTGAGGGAAAAACAGGCGGACAAGTTAGGATGTTTTATATAGACAGAGAGTATCAGGGCAGTGCGGGAAATCAAACACACAGAGGTGCAACTGCAATAGGCGGACATTTGAAGTATGAGACGGCAGAGCTAAATGGAGTTAGCTTGGGCGCTGCATTTTACACTACGCATGAGGTGGACTCTAGAAAAACGATAGACCCGACACTTTTTGGCAAGGATGATGAGGGCTACTCAATTTTGGGCGAAGCTTATCTGCAATACAAGTATAAAAACACGACATTTAAAGGCGGTCGTCAAAAGTTAGTAACACCTATGCTGGGTGATGATGATGCGAGGATGATTCCAAATCTCTTTGAGGCATATGTGCTTACAAACAGAGATATCACAAACACAACTCTCACACTTGGACATGTAACAAAATTTGCGCAGGGAACTTTCGGTAGGGTATATAATGCTGCAGCTGACGCTCCAAATGCTCTGTTGTCGGCAACTTCGGGCTACTCTTTTGTTGATAGTAAAAACCATGTCGGAAGTTTTACGAATGTCGGAACATACGCTTTTGATGAAAAAACAGACGGTATCACCATGGCTTCGGCTACATATACCGGAATCCAAAATCTTAAACTTGAGCTTTGGGATTACTACGCGCACGACATTATGAACATCATCTACGGTGAAGCAAACTACTCATGGAAATGTCTTGTAACCGATGCACTTAAGCCATACGCAGGCGTGCAAATCATCAAAGAAGATTCGGTTGGAGATGAGTTTGGCGGCAAGATAGATAGTACATACGCTGCGGCAAAATTCGGCTTTAAGATAGAGAGTTTTGACCTCTCATTTGCATACTCTAAAACAGGTGAAAACAGTGCTGCAGAACTCGCTGATGGCGGCATTGCAAATGCTATCGTTTCTCTATGGGGCGGAATGCCTGCATATACGCAAGGGATGGTTACACGTCACATGTTTTTAGCGGGAGTAGAAGCGGCAAAAGTAGCGGCGTCATACAACTTTAAAGATATGGGTGCTAACCTTACAACAGTTGCTTATTATACAGAGTTTGATATGGATGCAAACAGCGGATACGGCTTAGAGAGAACAGCAAGCGAAGCAGGATTTGATGCTATTTACAATCCTCAGGCGCTCAAAAATCTTCAACTTCGTCTTCGTGGAAACTTTCCAAGAGCGTATGCCGAGAGTGCAAGCGGAAAAACAGGTTGGAATGAGTACAGATTTATCGCTAACTATAACTTTTAAAGGAAAAAAAGATGCATAAAGATATCGTAGAAGTGGTCAAGAATGACCCGAATTATAAAGAGTTGGTGGCAAAGAGAAGCTCTTTTGCCATTACGCTATCCATCATAATGCTTGTAGTCTATTTTGGATTTATCCTTATGATTGCTTATTTTCCGGAAGTCTTGGGAACTCCGCTCTCCGAGGGTTCTGTTACAACGGTAGGGATTCCTGTCGGTATGGGAGTTATCTTTTTTGCTTTTATCATTACAGGGATTTATACCAAAAGAGCAAATAGCGAATTTGATGATTTGAACAATAAAATCAAAGATAAAGTGAAGGGAATGTAGATGATAAATAGAATATTTTTATTTTTAATTCTAGGAACTATAGCGGTATTTGCATCAAGTGCGGCTACGGCTGAGGTTGCAAAAGAGCTTAATCTCTCTGCGATAGTAATGTTTCTTATCTTTGTGGGTGCTACTTTGGGCATAACGTACTGGGCTGCAAAACGTACAAAGAGCGCAAAAGATTTCTACACGGCGGGTGGAGGAATTACAGGTTTTCAAAACGGTATGGCGATTGCGGGCGACTACATGTCAGCGGCATCTTTTCTTGGAATATCAGGGCTTGTTTACGCAAGCGGATATGACGGACTTATCTACTCGATAGGCTTCTTAGTCGGCTGGCCGGTAATTTTGTTTATGATCGCGGAACCTCTTAGAAACTTGGGAAAATATACATTTGCAGACGTTGCTTCGTATAGACTTCGCCAAACTCCTGTCCGAATACTAGCGGCGTTTGGTTCTATCACGACGGTTGTTCTTTACCTAATCGCGCAGATGGTCGGGAGCGGAAAACTTATTCAGCTTCTCTTTGGTCTTGACTATGAGATTGCGGTTTTCATCGTCGGAATACTTATGATTCTTTATGTGACATTCGGCGGTATGCTTGCAACGACTTGGGTGCAAATCATCAAGGCGTTCTTGCTTCTCTCAGGTGCAACATTTATGTCTATCGCGGTTATGGCACATTATGACTTCAATTTTGGCAAACTTTTTGCACATGCGGTTGAGCTTAAAGATGTCTCCATTATGGCTCCGGGAAAGCTTGTAGGTGACCCGATTTCGGCTATCTCACTTGCTGTTGCGCTCATTTTCGGTGTTGCGGGATTGCCTCATATTCTTATGAGATTTTTTACGGTAAGTGACGCAAAAGAGGCGAGAAAATCTGTATTTTACGCAACAGGATTTATAGGTTATTTCTATATCCTTACGTTCATCATCGGTTTTGGTGCTATCGTTATGGTGCTTGGCAAGCCTGAATATTTAGACCTTGCAAAACAGGCTATTAGCGGCGGTCAGCCGATACTTGGCGGCAACAACATGGCGGCTATCCACTTAAGCCATGCAGTAGGCGGTGACTTCTTCTTGGGCTTTATCTCGGCAGTTGCGTTTGCTACGATTTTAGCGGTTGTCTCAGGTCTAACACTGGCGGGTGCTTCGGCAATCAGCCATGACCTCTACTCTTCAGTTATCAAAAAAGGGCAAGTTGATTCGATTACTGAGATGAAAGTCTCAAAAATGGCGACAGTAGCTCTTGGAATCGTTGCAATTTTATTAGGAATTGCATTTGAGAGCCAAAATATCGCGTTTGTTGTGGGTCTTGCGTTTGCTATTGCTGCATCTGCAAACTTCCCGATTCTTTTCCTTTCAATGTACTGGAGAGGTTTAACAACACGCGGTGCGGTTATCGGCGGAAGCATGGGACTTGCAACTGCAGTTGTTCTGCTTATACTTGGGCCTGCTGTTTGGGTGGATGTGCTTAAAAATGCGGAAGCGATTTTCCCATACAAATATCCGGCACTCTTCTCTATGACAGTGGCGTTTGTAGCAACGTACTTCTTCTCTGTAACAGATAATTCACAGAGCGCAAAAGAGGAGAAAGAGAAGTTTGAAGCTCAGTTCATCAGAGCCCAAACTGGTATCGGTGCAGAGGGCGCGAGCAGCCACTAATGGTTTTTTAATGTGGAGTTTTTCTATATATAGAATCAAAAATTCTATGAACGATTTAGTTTTTGGATTGCCGCGCTTTTTGCAAAGCTCGCAATGACCGTCATTCTGAGAAATTCGTGACTTGCAATGACAGTCATTGCGAGGAGTTCACGACGAAGCAATCTAGATTTAGTCAGAGCGCTTAAACGTAGCAAAGGATATTTTGTGAGCATACAAGATCAAAGAAAACTTATCGAAGCTATTCACCCGTTTGGGCTTTTGAGCAAGCAGAGCATGGATACTCTTATGCAAAAAATCGATATTGCTTACTATCCAAGTAAAACGCTTCTCATTTCTCCGTCCATCTCCTCAATCGCCTTTTATATTATCATAAAAGGCTCCGTTACGGAGTATGTCGATGAAGAGATTCACAACGTTTACAATGCAGGCGACAGTTTTGACGCAGATGCGCTTATCTATGGAAACACAAAAGCGAAGTTCATAGTCGAAGAGGATTTAATCTGCTATGAGATAAAAAAAGATGATTTTCTTGATTTGATGCAAGACAAACAGGTTCAGGGCTACTTTTTGCAGGATTTTATAACAAGACACAAACAGTTAAAAGATTACGATGCACAGAGCGAACTATCTCCTTTTCTTATCTCAAAAGTCTCAGATATTTTTCTACATGTAGCTTGTGTAGTTGAAGCAAACGAAACCATACACAGCGCACTTGAGAGGCAAGAGGAGCTTGGGGCAAAGGTAATAATCGTAAAAGAGAAAAACGGTTACTCTATAGTTACCGACACTGATTTGAGAAAAAAAGTTCTTCTTGGAGATAATGACCTTGGCAAAGATATCTCTGCAATCGCCACAAAGGGAGTTATAACAATAGAGATAAACGACTTTTTGTTTAATGCGCTTCTGCTCATGACACATAACTCTATCAAAAGGGTGGTTGTAAAGAGTGGGGTGGAGATAGTAGGTGTTTTGGAACAGCTTGACCTCCTAAGCTACTTTGCAAGCCACTCGCATCTAGTCGCCGTTCAGATTGACAAAGCGCAAAAAATGGATGATTTGAGGGCTATCGGGCATGATTTTAAAAACCTTATAATTACACTCAGAGCAAAGGGCGTCAAGGTAAGATACATCACAAAACTCATAGCCGCTCTTAATGAGAAGGTGTATAAAAAACTCTTTGAGATGTCGGTTCCATCAGAGCTTAGAGATAAGTGCGCTCTTATAGTTATGGGAAGCGAAGGCAGAGAAGAGCAGATGATAAGAAGCGATCAGGATAATGCGCTTATCATAAAAGATGGAGTTGACGCAGAGCTTTTTAGAGAGCCGATGATGAGGCTTAACTTACATCTTCTTGAACTTGGATTTCCAAAATGCCCAGGCAATGTCATGGTCAGCAATGAGTTTTGGCGCAGAAATATAAGCTCATATAAGACGCTTATAGGCAAGTGGACATACGACATGAGCGATGAGAGTGTGAGAAATCTTAGTATATTTTTGGACGCAAAGTGTGTTGCAGGGGATTGCGCTCTTCTTGATGAACTGAAAAACTATCTTCATACCGTTTTTCACGCAAGGGACGATGTTTTGGCACATGTTGCAAAAGCTGTTTTAAATTTTGAAACGCCGCTCTCTCTGTTTTCTGGCTTTGTTATCGAAAAAGAGCATAACGACAAACTTGATTTGAAAAAAGGGGGTATCTTCGCGCTTGTTCACGGCATTAGAACGCTTAGTCTGCAGTATGAGATAAAAGCGACAAATACTATAGAGAGAATTAAAGAGTTAAACAACATCGGGGTGATAGATAAAATATTTGCAACTGAGCTTATAGAGAGTTTTGACACTCTAAGCGCCATCAGACTAAAAGCTACGTTAGAGGCAAAAAGTGCGGATGAGAGCAACTGCATAAACCCAAGAACGCTGGAGAAAAATCAGAGAGATTTGCTAAAAGACAGTTTTAAAGTCATAAACAAATTTAAAAAATTTATGATTTTTCATTTTCACCTTGGCATGGTGGTTTGAGTATGTTTGATTTCATCTCCAAGTTCAAGAGCAACGCAAACCGCAAAAATCTCAAAGACAAAAATTTCGAGTTTTTGTTTGAAGAGGATTTGAGCGGCGAGTATGTTGTTTTTGACACGGAGACGACGGGCTTAAATCCAAAAGAGGATGAGATACTATCCATCGGAGCCGTAAAGATAAAAGATAACAAAATTTTAACATCGCAGACATTTGAGGTTTTTTTAAAAACTTCAAAAGAGATAGATTCAAAAAGCATCAAAATCCACGGGATTCGCCCATTTGATCTGAGAGATGCAAAAACAACAAAGGAGGGAATTGTAGAGTTTTTAAATTTTGTGGGTTCAAGACCACTTGTGGGTTATTATCTGGAGTTTGACGTGAGTATGATAAACAAATACACAAAGCCGCTCCTTGGAATAACACTGCCAAACAGGATGATTGAAGTATCTGAAATTTACTTTGATAAAACGATTTCATTAATTCCTCAAGGAAATATTGATTTACGATTTGATACAATCTTAAAAAACTGCTCTATCCCTAATATGGGAGTGCACAATGCCGTCAATGATGCCATCATGGCGGCTATGATATACTTAAAATTAACACAAGGAATGAAAAAATGATAAAAGAGATTTTTAAGCCAAACCCAGAGTTTGCAAAAGACGCAAGAATAAAAAATATGTGTGAGTATCAGGAATTGCAAGATGAAGCGATAAGGGATTATGAAGGCTTTTGGGGAAGATACGCAAAAGAGAAGCTTGATTGGATAGAGCCTTTTACAAATGTGTTGGATGAGAGTGATTTTCCGTTTGTGAAGTGGTTTGAGGGCGGAAAACTAAATGTTTCAACGCAGTGTATAGACCGTCATTTGGATAGTCGTAAAAACAAAGCGGCTATTTTGTTTGAGGGAGACAGAGGCGACAAGCAGACTATCACCTATCTTGATCTGTACAACAACGTAAACCGTTTTGCAAACCTGCTTAAAAATGGGTTTGGTGTAAAAAAAGGAGACCGTGTTGTTATCTATATGCCGATGATTCCTGAAGCTGCTTATGCAATGCTTGCATGTGCCCGCATTGGAGCAATCCACTCTATCGTATTTGGAGGCTTTTCGGCAGAGGCTCTAAGAGACAGAATCCACGATGCTAACGCAAAAGTGGTTATTACGGCTGATGGAGCATACAGAAAAGATAAGCCTTACATGTTAAAACCGGTAGTCGATGAGGCCGTAAAAGGCGAAAGTCCTGTAGAAAAAGTGTTAGTAGTTGAGAGAAACAACGAGAAGATAGAGTGGCATGAGGGGAGAGACTTTTCTTATAACGCACTCATTAAAAATCAGTCAAATCAGTGCGAAGCAGAGCCTATGGACGCTGAAGACCCGCTTTTCCTACTCTACACTTCAGGAAGTACGGGCAAACCAAAAGGCGTTCAGCACAATCAGGCGGGATACATTCTTTGGGCTCAGATGACTATGGAGTGGGTGTTTGACGTTAAAGAGAATGACACTTATTGGTGTACGGCAGACATTGGGTGGATTACGGGTCATACTTACATAGTTTACGGACCGCTGGCGATGGGTGCGACAACAGTTATGTTTGAGGGCGTTCCTACTTATCCTGATGCAGGCCGTGCGTGGAAAATGGTTCAAGATTATAAGGTAAACCAGTTCTACACTGCTCCGACTGCTATACGCGTGCTTCACAAGATGGGAGAGCATGAGCCTCTAAAATATGACCTATCAAGCCTTAAAGTTTTAGGAACAGTTGGCGAGCCAATCGACCCAGCTGCATGGAAATGGTACTATGAAGAGGTTGGCGGGAGCAGATGTCCTATCGTGGATACTTACTGGCAGACCGAAACAGGTGGACATGTTATCTCTCCTCTTCCTGGGGCGACACCTATAAAACCGGGCTGTGCAACGCTGCCGCTTCCGGGAATTATTGCTGAGATTCTTGACAAAGACGGTAACAAAAAAGAGCCTCATGAGACAGGGTTTATGTGTATTGTTCGTCCTTGGCCAGCTATGATAAGAGGAATTTGGGGAGACAGAGATAGATTTGTAAAATCATACTTCGGGGATGTCAATCAAAACGGCAGAGGAGTCTACTTCACTGGTGATGGTGCCAACTACGATGATGACGGATACATAACAATTACAGGGCGTACGGATGATGTTATAAATGTTTCAGGACACAGAATGGGCACAGCTGAGATTGAAGCGGCACTTGCAAAAGAGGATGAAGTAGCAGAAGTAGCGGTAGTAGGAAAGCCTCATCCGATTAAAGGCGAGGGGATTTTTGCCTATGTTGTAATGAAACATTCGCTAGAAAACAGCCGTTTTGATAGCTACGAAGCTATAGAAAAAGAGCTTAACGAGATGATTAAAAAAGAGATTGGAAATATCGCTCTTTGCGATGATGTCGTTTTTGTTCCTGGGCTTCCTAAAACTCGCTCAGGCAAGATTATGAGACGCATCCTTCGCTCAATCGCAAAAGGCGAGGAGATTACACAGGATATCTCAACTCTTGAAGACCCAAGCATTGTCGCGACTATTAAGAGTTTGGTAAAATAGTTTTAAATGCTATAATTTCATCATTAAAACAAAGAGAAAAATGATGGAATTATGCGTTGCCCTCGATTTACCCACAAAAGAAGAGAACTTAGAGCTTGTTCATAAGATAAAAGAGTACGATGTCTGGCTAAAAGTCGGACTTCGCAGCTATATCCGCGACGGCGAAGAGTTTTTAAAAGATATTAAAAAGATAAATCCCGATTTTAAAATATTTTTAGACCTGAAACTTTATGACATTCCAAACACTATGGCTGATGCCGCAGAGTCAATTATGGGGCTTGGCGTTGACATGTTTAATGTCCACGCAAGTGCGGGAAAACGAGCCATGCAAGAGGTTATGGATAGGCTAAAAAAGTATGAAAACCGTCCGATAGTTTTGGCTGTTACAGCACTCACCTCGTTTAATGAAGAGGAGTTTGCCGAGGTATATGAGGGTTCAATCGCTCAAAAAGCTGACCAGTTCGCAAAAGATGCTTATGAGAGCGGACTTGACGGTGTTGTCTGCTCCGCTTATGAGAGCGAATCAATCAAGAAGATTACAAACGAAAAATTTATGACGCTGACTCCGGGAATCCGCCCGTTCGGTGAAGATGCCGCAGATCAGCAGAGAGTTGCCGATGTCGCATATGCAAAGAGTGCAGATGTTGATTTTATCGTAGTAGGTCGTCCAATTTATAAGGCCGAAAATCCTACATTCGTTGTGGAGAAAATTTTAGAGGAGCTTTAACCCTCTATCTTTACCTTCTTAAGCAGCTCTTTAAATTTCGTTACATTTAACACTATTTTATCTAAATCACTAAATTAAATATCCTCCGGTCTATATTTGAATATTTCACATTGATGATAAAAGAACAAAATGGAGTTTTAAGCTATAAATTATTTATATATGACTATAATTGCAATCTTCAAAGGATAGATGGGTGAGCGGCTGAAACCACATCCCTGCTAAGGATGCGTACGGGTAACTGTACCGAGGGTTCAAATCCCTCTCTGTCCACCACAAAAATCACATTATACATCTTTAAACTCCACATTCATCTAATTTAGGTATAATTCTTGCTTATAATTGAAAAATTGATAAAATAAGAAATATTAGGAGATGGTTATGTTTGTTAAAGATATGAAACTGCTAATAAAATATGGTGTTGAGCTAGATATATCCGGTCTTGAGTGTAAAATTGGTTATAGGGGTGATTCGATTTTACGATTTAGTTCTAGTGATGAGGATACCGTACATAAAATCGAAGAGTTTTGTAAAAAAGCTGATATTGAATATAAAACTAGCTACAACATGGGAAAAGCGACGACGGATATATTTTGCGTTTTTAATTCCGATATTTACAGTATAAAATAGATAAAAACTTTCACCTATTCTAGTTATATCGCTAGTTATGACGTGCAATTTTAACCAAAAATTAACTACCTAACTCTCCGCTCACAATAGCCAAAATCAAATAAATATTATCGTATAATGCTATCTGTAATTTAGCGGTACAATACAGTTTTTAATCGTAAATTGGCATAAATAATGCTACTATTCGTAAAATTTAGAATGGAGACAAGAATAGAGATTATGAAATATTTTTATGCAATTAACATCCAAAATGAGTATGCAACCGTTCTTGTTGTAAAAAAAACAGGAAACTCATTTGATGTCGCTGAGCATAAAGTGTTGGAACCCTCTGAATTATCTCTTTTTTTAGAGAAAAAAAAATCTTTTTATATAACACTAGAGCAAAATGAAATCATCGATGAGAGAGTCTCTATTGAACAGCTTATCAAAAGCGATAGTGTTATTCGGCATCTTATTACTAAAAAACTTCATGATGCAAATATCAAAGGTAAAATCCTTTTCAACTATCATTCTTTGCCAAAAAATGAGAATGACGAGAAGATAACATATCAAATAGATGGTGTGTTTGAAGAAGAGTACATACAATCACTCAGCCCTATTTTGGCACAAGAAGAGATAAAAAGCGTTACGATAAACAAATTTTCTCTCTTTGGCATCTCTTGTGAATGTATCAAAGAGAGAAGTTACTTTTCTATTCATACGCAAGCAAATAGGATAACGACTATTGCTGTTCATGAGAATGAACTGCTTTTTAGTCGTGTGAATACGGTAGTAGCAGATAATGCGGAGATAAGAAAGTCCAATTTGGTCCAAGAGATAACACAGACTATCTCCTATGTACAGCAAAATTTTAGAGAGATAAAGTTTTCCGCCATAGTGCTTAGTGGCGCACTTGCTATAGACGATACTATAACTGACCATATCTACATGTCCTCAAATCTTCCCATAACAGTGCTTTATCCAAATAGTTTTATTCGTGGATTTGAGGCAGAAGAAGCACAACACTATATATACTCTTTGGGAAGTTTTTTTGTTCCTAAAAAATTACAATTTTTCCCGCAACAAATTTTAGCCAAAAAACAGTACTTGTTTAGTTCAAATGCACTGCTGCTTTTCTCCACTGTTGCACTTTTTGTAAGCGCTTTTTTTGCTTATGAGCAGTTTAGCGCTTATTCGGAGGTACTTGAGCGTCATGATATGGCAAAAAACAGGCTTCAAAGAGCTATCCGTTCCACAAACTCGAGCTCCAAAGAAGAGCTTCAAAAAGGTTTGGCATATCTTCAAATGAAGCAAAAATACATGCAACATCATCCTATAGATTTGATTTTGCCTATAAAAGAGCTTATAAAACTCCAAAAGCCACAAGATGTAAATTGGAACTCTTTGGATTCAACTGCAAAAATGGAGGTCACATTTAAACGTCCATTTGAAACACTCAAAGAACTTTATAATTTTGAAAAAGATTTTTTTGCAAAATTCAATCTTATTGATGCAGCTTTTACTAAAGAGTACAAAAATAAAACAGATTACACAAAGCTCTTCTTTGATTTAACTCTCACACTTGAGAGTGGCAAAAAAATTGAGAAACCGGCACCGCAAATGCGAAGGAGAAGAAGATGAAAAAAATAGCACTTATAACTTTTAATCTGCTATTGACTGCTTTTTTTATCGCTTCTTTAGAGTGGATTGAACGTAAGCAAGTAGAGGTAGAGTCAATCATATCAGAGTATAAAACAACCACGCAAAAACTTGAAAAAATCGCTGAAATTAGCAAATGGTTTGATGACATCATGGCGCAGAGTGTGCAAAAAGAGGGTGACTTTAAGGTGAGCGATGAAAATCTCATAACATTTTTTGATGCGAACAAGGAGCTATACAGTCTGCTTATAGAGAAGTATATCTACCAAGAAGAGAGTGTGAAAAAAATGGGCTTATCCTATGGTGTTGCGCTTAAAAACACTCCAAAAATTTCAAATATAATGGATTTAAATTATAAAGAAGGATTTTTGCAACTAAAAGAGATGAAAATAAGTGGCGGAAATTTAGTGGGTAAATTTGATGTGATACAGCCACAAGCAGGAGACACCAATGCATCTAAGCTCTAAAGAGTTCTTCTTGCTTTTATCTCCTTTTATTGCCTCTTTCTTTATCTACTTTTTTGGTCAAGAGATTGTGGGCGCCTTCCATGATGTTTTTCCAAGTTATGAGCGATATGCAAATAATCAGGTTGATGCAAAGATGGAAAAATATCTCGAGATAGACGCAAAACATGATGTTTATATGGAGATTGAAAATAAAATCTTAACGAGGAAACAAGAGTCTCAGTGGGTAGCAGAACATGTTTTTTATAGGGATACGCCGCTAGAGGCTGCAGTAAAAGCACCTCAGACCCAGACAAAAACAGTGGAAGTTATAAAAAAAGAGCGCAACTATACGCTTCAAGCGCTTTTTCCAGATGATAAAACTGCTATAATAAACGATTTTATTCTCAAAGAAGGCAATAAAGTGGATGGTGCTAAAATTTTAGAAATAGAAGATGAAAAAGTACTTATCAAAACTAACAAAGGGTTAAAATGGCTATATTTATTCAAATAGGTTTCTTGCTATTGTTCATTACTGGATGTTCAAATCAGACAACTCCGACTCCAACAGACAAGATGGCGCAAACAAAAAGTGCAACGCAAGAGATAGAGGCATTTCAAGAGCAGGGCAGAAAAGGTTCACTGCCGCCTATTGTTCTACCTTCCATATATGAAGATATCTCTATTTTTGATGAAAAAAAGATTACATTTGCAGCGCAGGGTGCAAAATTTTCCAACGTGATGTTCCAAATAGCAAAAGAGGCCGGTTTAAATCTTATCATCGACAAAGATGTCAACCCAGATACTCCCATCACCATCTCCATCAAAGAAGCAAACTTAAAAGAAGCGCTAAATGTTGTGATGGATATCTCTGAGTGTTACTATCAACTCAAGGGAAATATTTTACATGTAAAAGGATTTGAGCAGAGAAACTTCTCTATTCCTTATATTCATTCCAAAACATCCTTTGGTGCAGACCTTGGCGGAGATACGTTGGGCTCGGCAAGCGGAGGCAGTTCGTCCGGTGGTTCATCAAGCAACTCTCTTAAGGGCGAATTTGCTTTAAAATTTAACAATCCAGAAGAGACAAATGATTTTTATGCGCAATTTGAAAAAAACGTTGCATCTCTAATAAGCCCAGAGGGAAAATACACACTCAATCGCTTTAGCGGCACGCTAAATGTCCATGACAGAAAGAAAAACGTAGATGCCATTGAAGAGATAATCGGAAAAATCAAAAAACAGACTAACCGACAGGTGCTTATCGAAGCAAAGATACTTGAAGTTATCTTAAATGACAGCCATGCACTTGGCGTAAACTGGGATGTTGTTTCCAATAGCGTTTTTCAAACTGGCGATCAACTGAGCATCGGACAAACTTTAGGGCTTGGAGGCGCTGTAGCTGGAACTATGACATACAACACAAAGAGTTTTTCTGCTGTTATTGATGCGCTTGATGAGTCAGGCAATGTCGATACACTCTCAAATCCAAGCATAAATGTCCTTAGCGGGCAGTCAGCTATCATATCTTCTGGAAAGCTTGTTCCATTTTGGGAAAAAGAAGTTCAAACGACAAGTGATACCTCTTCAAGCAATACTGAGGTTACATACAATCGAAGAGATGTTTTAGATGGAGTAACAATGGGGGTAACACCTACGATTTTGGAAGATGGCAGGATAATGCTCAATATCATCCCGATTACTTCAAGTATAGAAGAGATAACTGACTACAAAGACCAAAACGGTATCTCTGTCGCAACTGCTCCGATTTTAAATATTAAAGAGGCAGGAACAGTTATCTATGCAAAAGATAACAACCTTGTGCTTATCGGTGGTCTTATAAATAACACTACCACAAAAGAAGAACAAAAGGTGCCTCTTTTAGGTGATATTCCTTATTTGGGTAAACTATTTTTTACAAAAACACGTAATAGTGAGGAAAAACGTGAACTTGTTATCCTTATCAGACTAAAGATAATTGAATGATAAAAAAAATTATCTTTTTTTTCGTTTGCACCTATACTCTTTTTGCTTCCTCTGTGGGCTTCGTGCCAAACAAAGTTGAGCAAGCAGATAAGGTTGTCTATACAATCCAGCTTTTTACACAAAACAGTGTAGAGCAAGCAAAAAAACTACTCCAAAAACTACCGATTAATTTAAAAAGTGGTACAGAACTCTATAAATTTGGAGAGAGTATCAAAGCTAGATACGCTCCTATGGAAAAATATAGTGATATACAACCATTTTTACAGCAGTTTCAACAAAGCGGCTTTAGAGATGCGTTTATAGTGAAATCTTCTTCATTACTTATGGAAGAGAGTAGACTACAAGCAAAGAGTGCTGTGCCAGAAGAGATAGCTAAAGAAGAGATAGCCCAAGAAATTAAGCCACAAAAAGAGAGTGAAAAAGAGTTATCACAATCTGTCAAATCAGAGATGCTTTTAAAAGCGCAAGAGGCATATAGAAAGGGTGATGAGAATGAGGCGATGATTTACTACGAGATGCTTGTAGCATCAGGAGAGGCGAGTCAAAAAGTAGTAAACAATCTCTGCTACCTTTATGGAAAAAGAGGAGCTTGGATGCAGGCAAAAAGTCTCATAGAGAAGCAAGAGTACCATGGAAAATTGCTATATGCTTATGCCTATGGTGCTGTTATGAATAATAAAGAGAGTTATTATGAGGATTTGTTGCCATATATTTCATTGGATTCAAGTGGAAGATTGTTGCTACTCACGGGTTACTATTTTGAAAAGAGAGAAGACAGCAAAAAAGCAGCATCTTTTTACAAAATGGCATACGAGAAAAACAAGTCAGACGACTATCATAAGTTTGCTTACGCACGGGCACTTGATATGGAACAGAGCAAAGAAGCACTTCTACACTATAGAGAGTTGCTTGCTAAGGTAGATAACTCGCATCCGCTATATTTACCCATTCAAAAAAGAGTAAACGAACTAGGAGAATAACATGCAAAAAAAAGCTTTCACACTTATAGAGTTGTCGATAGTACTTACTATCATTGGATTGCTTATCGGCGGCTCATTTAAGGTCATGAAGATGATGCGTGAAAAGGCAAAAACAGCCGAAGCAAAAGAGCAGATTTTAGGGGTAAAAAATGCGATTTTTGGATATGCTGCGAAAGAGTATTTTTTACCATTAAATTCAGAATTTGATGCCAACCTCTCTACATCAAAAGACCCAAATCACCCTATATTTTACACAGCAGATAACAACCTTCAATATGACGACATTTGTGCATTTACGACTACTGGTTTAATAGTCATCAATAGAGGCAGCACGATAAATAATGTCGCATTTGTAGTCGCTCATGAAGGAGCTAACTATAACATGCAAACTGCACTTATTGCCAATGTGGTCACTATTCATGGTGCAGATGCGCAGGTTGATGACAATGCAACGCCTATAAATCTAGCAGAGTCTTATGATGATGTAGTCGAATGGGTAACGCTAAAACAACTGCAAGACGACATCGGTTGTGTAGATAAGCAGTTTAGATTTGTAACAGATAAACTTCCAAATGGCAAGGTTGGAGTTGTGTATCCAAGTATAGCAGGAACAGCAAAACTAGAAGTTGAAAATACTTTGCCTGGCGAAACAGTAAGTATGGATTGTACTCCAAGACCTCAGCAAGGTATTGATTTTAACACAACTACAGATGGTTTTAATTTTTATGGAACTCCAACAAATGCAACAATTCTTCAATTTTACTGTAATGCAACCGTGTCAAATTCAAATCAATCCGCACAAAAAAAGTTTTCCATAACCATCGACCCAAACTACAACAAAGAGGCAAACGCTTCTTGTGTTTTAGACAGTGAGTGTAGTGGTGGATATTGTGTTAACAATCTATGTTCTTCGGGGTTGAGTGGAGATGTTTGTATGGATGGTGGTGACTGTGTAAGTGGTTACTGTGCAGGTGGAGTTTGTACAACAGGGTCTGCCGGAGAGAGTTGCGCTATTGACGGTGATTGCCAAAATGGCATTTGTGTAAGCGGTACATGTCAAACAGGAGCTTTTGATGTTCCATGTATTGATGGAGGAGATTGCAAAAGCGGTATTTGCCAAGGTGGTTTATGTAGCGGTTATATGGGCGATGCTTGTACTGCAAATTCAGAGTGTTTAAGCGGTTATTGTGATGTAAACAACACCTGCGCATCTATCCCATATGACACAAATATTACAGACGGTGGTTCTGGCGGCGTAACACCTCCACCTGTGATATATTATACTATTTCATCAATTTCTAACGGAAGTTATAAATTGAATGGCGGTAACTGTGAAACAAGTACAACAATTGATGTTCCAAGCGGCACAAATATGGAAATATTTAAATGGAGTAGCTGTGATAATTGGTGGCTTCAGGAAAGCGGACTTGTGCAGGATTTAGATACAAATGATAATTTTGTTGTTCGATGCAATAGTAGCGGGAATTGTGATTAAGTTACTTTTTCCACTCTTCACTCTTTTTTCCTCGTTCTCATCGTCCTCGATGGGAATGCATACAAAAAGAGTTACAACGCAAGACATACACTCCTTACGCAGGGGCATGGGAGTGAGAGGAAAACGTCAAAATGATTTTAAAAAAAAGGCTAAAACATGGCAGACAACAAACCAATTGGACAACTTCTTGAAGAGTTAGGCTTTATCACTAAAGAGCAGATAGCAGTTACGCTCAATGTACAAAAGGCAAATCCAAAGTACTTCGGTGAGACACTTCAAGATCTTGACTTTGTTACCTCCGGAGAGATTGCGCAGGCTATTGCTATACAAAATAAGCTTGAGTATATCAATCTTGAGTATGTTATTCCGTCCAATGACGCGCTCAAACTTGTTCCCTACAACGTTGCAAAGACAAAAAGTATCCTTCCAATTACCGTGGATGAGTTTACGCTGAGTGTCGCAACGCAAGATGTTAACGACCTCGCAACTCTTGACTATCTTCGCAAGATTTCAGGGCGTAATGTCAAGTTTGTTGTGGAAGATAAGCAGACGATAGCACGCTATGTTGAGATATTTTACTACCAATTAAGCAACCCTATAGAGCATGAGATAGCCGAAATCATTAAAAACAGTTTGGGCGATATTGAGGTGAACATCCCTTATCTTATTGAGCTACTACTTAACAACGCCATCAAAGACCATGTGACCGACATTCACATTACTCCTGAGAGTTCAGCGACGCATATCTCTTACCGTATTGATGGAGTATTGCAGCACTTTTACGCTCTACCGCTCAAGCTTCATACACAACTTGCCGCACGCATCAAGATACTCAGCAAACTTGACATTTCAGAGCAGAGAAAGCCGCAAGATGGAGCTTTTAGCTACTCTTTTTTAAATGAACAATTTGATTTGAGGATTTCTACGCTTCCTACAAATTACGGTGAAAATATTGTTATGCGTCTGCTTGGAAAAAACTCCTCTCTCTTTAGTCTCTCACAGCTTGGGCTTACAAAATCCAATGTCCAAAAGATAGAAAAGTACTTCTCAAAGCCTTATGGGATTATTCTTATTGTAGGACCAACGGGAAGCGGAAAGACAACCACACTCTATTCTGCACTTCGTAAGATTGACTCTTTAAAGAAAAATGTTCTAACCATAGAAGACCCAATCGAGTATAAATTCTCTTTCATCAAACAGACACAACTCAACGAAAAAGCGGGATATGATTTTAAAAGTGCTATCCGCGCCTTTATGCGACAAGACCCCGATGTTATGCTAGTTGGTGAGATAAGAGACCATGACACGGCAGAACTTGCAGTACGCGCTTCTATAACAGGGCACTTGGTGCTCTCAACCCTTCATACAAACGATGCGGTCGGTACTATCCCGCGACTAAGTGATCTTGGCATTGAACCTTATCTTATTGGTTCTGGACTTTTGGCGGTTATCGCACAAAGACTTGTGAGAAAACTTTGCTCTAAATGTAAAGTTGCAAAAGATTTCTCAAGAGAGGAACTTCTTGGACTTGGCATTAGTAAACATATCCTTGATGCTTATCCTGATTTTCAAGTTTATGAAGCAGATGGATGTCCAAACTGTAGGGGAACCGGTTATAGAGGAAGAGAGTCTATCGTTGAGATTTTGGAGATAGACGCAGACATAGAAGCGATGATTACCAAAAAGGCAACAACACAAGAGATACTTGCAGTTGCACATGAAAAAGGGATGCACTCCCTAAAAGAGGATGGACAGATAAAAGTACTTCTTGGCATTACAACACTTCAAGAGATAGATAGGGTCGTCAACTAATGCACTTTTTTGTTCTTAGTATCAATCGTCGTGGTCAAAAAGGGGTGGATTTTTTAGAAGCTTCCGACTATGATATTTTGCTGAAAAATCTTGAGAGAGATATGGTTTATCCTCTCAAAATATTTAAACTTCCAGCATCCATCTCTTCCTCCATGCCCTCAGGCAGAACAAAAGTTTCAACGCATGAGGTCATTGAGATGATGGACAATCTCCATCTTGTTATCAAGTCTGGACTGCCTCTGCATCAGGGGATTGTAGATTTAGCAGAAGATAGCGACAATAAAAAGTTTAAAAA
Source organism: Sulfurimonas sp. (assembly GCA_041652055.1). Classification (GTDB taxonomy): domain Bacteria; phylum Campylobacterota; class Campylobacteria; order Campylobacterales; family Sulfurimonadaceae; genus Sulfurimonas. Next base: position 50,337 of record JBAZIE010000017.1, read on the forward strand.
TATGATGTTTCATATAGCAGACGATATCAACAGAGGTAAATCCCTCTCCGGCGCTTTTATGCCTTACAAAGATATCGTCGGTGTTATGATACTAAACCTTATGAAAATAGGCGAAGAGACGGGACAGCTAGAACTTACTTTAAAGCGTGGTTCGACTTTTTTACGCCGCATCACAGAGCTAAAAAAGAAAGCAAAATCAGCACTTATCTATCCATCTTTTGCATTTGTAGCGGTTATGGGTGCGATGCTTGTTTGGATGATTTATGTTTTACCGCAGATGACGGGACTTTTTTTAGAGATGAATGTTGAACTTCCTCTTATGACACGTGTCATGATGCAGCTCTCAGACTTCTTAGCAAACTATATAGGACACATGATAGCTAGCTTAGTTTTTTTACTGGTACTATTTAAGATTTTCCATAAAAAATATAAAAAAGTACGTTGGCATACAGACAAGTTTATGTTAAAAGTTCCCGTTATTAGAGATGTTATCACAAGTTTTAACACTGCTTTTATCTCAGAGTACCTCAGACTAGCTCTAGTGTCAGGTATCCCTATCTTTAGCGCTCTTGAGACTTTAGGGAAAAATATAAAAAATGAGGTATTTCAACGCTCTCTTGAAGAAGCAACAAAAGATGTCGCAAGAGGAAGTCAGCTCTCTGCCGCATTCCTAAAAACAGCAGTTTTTCCTGCTTTTTCTATAAGAATGATGCGCGTTGGAGAGTCGGCGGGAACATTAGAGAGCCAACTTGAGATAGTCTCCAACCACTACTACGAAAGAGTGGATAACTTTGCGGAGAATATTGGAAAGATTATAGAGCCCGTTGTGCTTATAATCGTAGGCGGTTTTATGGCGCTTGTGATGGTGGGACTTATGGGACCCATGTATGATTTGATATCAAATATGGAGTAATAAACCCAAATTGTGTAAAAATTAATATTTTTTAGTCGTAATTTTAAAAAGATATAGTACAATCTCCCACTTAATTAAAATAGGAGTTACACATGAGAAAAGGTTTTACACTTGTAGAGTTATCTATAGTGTTAGTAATCGTTGGTTTGCTGATAGGCGGTGTGCTTAAGGGCAAGGGAATGATTGAGAGTACAAAAGTAAAAAGAGTAAAGTCGGATATTGATAGCATTGTAACAGCCGTTTATACATATCAAGATAGATTTAATGCTCTTCCTGGGGATGACAACGTTGCTAGAACTATAGGTACTGTTACCACTATTGTAGGAGATGGTGATGGACTAATGGAAGCTGGTGAAGCTCTTCAGTCATGGCGTGCTTTTATTGCGATGGGTGTTATTTCTGGTAATTCGGCTGCAACTACTGAGGCTTTGATTGCAAAAAAGAGTCCGTATGGAGATCAATATTTAATAAGAACCGATGTAACTGGGCATAATATTCAAAGTGACAACATTCCAAACGATGTAATCCGTCAACTTGATGAAAAATTTGATGATGGTATTAATACATCAGGAGATATAAGATCTGATATTGCTTACGGAACTGCTGGAAATGCACTTTTAACTTGGTACGCATTCTAATCTTTCTCTCGTTCCCATCTAGGGGGGGGAGAGACTTTCTCGTTCCCAAGCTTGAGAGACTGTGAAAGAACCTTGTTCTTCACAGTCTCATTTTGAAATATACATAAATTTCATACCTCCAAACCAACAATTTACAAATATCTTAAAAA
>JBAZIE010000018.1:0-49140 GCA_041652055.1 Sulfurimonas sp.
TTTATCGTCTTTTGCCTGAATATAGATATTTAGAAATTGTTTATGCTCGCTAGGAACCATTAAAATCCACTCGTTTTTGCTAACCCATATCTTAACACCGTCGGCTTGCGAGCTTTTTTTGCCTTTGGAATCTTCCAGAAATTTTCTCATCATTTTGCCTTTGAGTGCGCTCGGACATGATATGTTTTCACCCCTGTAAGCAAACTCTGGTATCGCATCTATAGCGGCACTTAGGGTTGTTTTGTTTTGTATTAAAAGCTCCAAAAATTTAAAACTTGAATAAACTGCATCTGTGTTGAGGGAAAATTCGCTAAATGCAAAATATCCGTCTGTATTTGCTATGAGATCATACTCTTTTAGCTCTTTCGCTTTTAGCCCGCAGACTTTATTCCTTGTTATATCAAGATATTTGTATGTTACAAAATCAGGTGCCCAAGCAGGAAGAAAAACTTTTTTAATCCCAGTGTTGTTGAAATCCAGCAAATTGAGTAAAACAAGCAGCGCTATATAATCTTTTACAAGAGTTCCTTCGTCGCTTATAAATTGAAGTTTGTGACCGTTTGGATATATCAAAATACCGCAGTCAAATCCTAGTGATTTTACAATTTTGCCTACTTCAGAGTGTGCTCTGTTGATGACAGAGGGCAACTTTTGCAGCTGCTTATCGTCCTTGTAGGCATTTAGCAGTATAAACTCTATATCAAGAGTGTTTAAGATGTCCGGATAAATTTTTGAGGTTGAGCCAAACATCAAATCGGTTACTATTTTTATATCTCTGTTTTTAAACAGGCAGGCATCCATTTTCTCTCTGATGGCATCTATATATCTTGCATTTGTCTCAGAATCTTCATAAATCTCACCGATTTGAGAGGATCTTACTCTTCTGAAATTTTCCCTAAAAAAGACTCTCTCTATGTTTTTTGAGAAATTTGTATCAATGAAGAATCCCTCATTCGTATAAAACAGTATTTCAGTCTCCTCCTGATCTTTTGCCGATTGCCTAAAATGAACACCGGCGATTATATTATCTTGAGCCGAGAGGTTATATCTCATAACAACAGAAGGTACGGTTGATGCATCTACTACATTTATCCCCGTTGAAAGAAGCCCGCTTACAAAAGCGCGTTTGAGCATAATTGAGCTTTTATGATAGTCGCTAGACATATAGACTCTGCTGCCAACGGATAGGATAGAGCCTAGCGCTTCGGCTAGTTTGATACAGAGGTCACATGAGAGCTCTATATTTGCTCTTCCTGCAACGCTGCCCGATTCAAAGATCGAAGATTTATATTTATCTCCCCAAATCACATTGTTGCTTATGATAGAGTTTTCATCTATCGCTTTATCCGACCATACAATAATATCTTTTTCAAAAGATACATTTTTGTCTATGGTGCAGTTTTGCGCTATTATGACGCCATGTTTTGCTTTTACTTTTTTATCTATTTTTACGTCATTGCAAATTATGCCGTTATGTATATTTGTTTTAGAGCCGACGCTGCATCCTTGCCAAAAGATAGTGTTGCTTAACTTTACATCTTCATCAAGAGTACAGTTTTCGCCTAAAACAGAGTTGTTCAGTTCGCTCAATCCTCCTATTTTAGAGTTTTTTCCGACTACAACTACTCCTTTTATCTGAACGCTTTTATCTACGGATGCACCTTTTTCGAGATAAAGAATTCCTTTTGGATATAGCGTTTTTTTGCCTTTTATCGGAAGCGTTATCTTGCCATCAAATATGTCTTGATACACTTCGCGGTAACTCTGCGGATTTCCTACATCTCTCCAATAACCCTCTATATGACACCCCCAAAGCTCTATATCGTCTGACATAAGGCGCGCGAAAAGGTCTTTTGCAAAATCGTAATTTTCCTCTTTTGGTATAAAGTTTAATATTTCAGGCTCTAAGATGTAGATACCCGTGTTTATCGTGTCGCTAAAAACCTCTCCCCAGCTAGGCTTTTCTAAAAATTTTTCAATCTTGCCCTGTTTGTTTGCTATGACTACGCCAAACTGCAAAGGGTTTTCTACGGGGGTCAATGCGATTGTGAGTTTTGATTTTTTTTGTTTGTGAAACTTATAGATTTTATTGAAGTTAAAGTCAGTTACCAAATCTCCGCTGACGATAATAAAGGTCTCATCCAAAAAATCTCTTGCAAACCCAACGGCACCTGCGGTTCCATAATCATCATCGGGTAAAAAGTAGGTTATGTTCACCCCAAAATCTTTTCCGTCTTTAAAATACTCTTTTATAACTTCAGGCATAAAATAGAGCAAAACGGCTATATCTTTTATCCCTAAATCATCTCTAAGTTTTATAATAATATGTTCCATCATAGGAGCGTTAAGGATTGGCAGCATGGGCTTTGGAATAGTGCTGGTAAGAGGTTGGATTCTTGTCCCGAATCCTCCGGCCAAAACGATTGCTTTCATATTTAAACCTCGTTGTACGAAAAATTATAAGCAGTTAGAGTGTATGCTTCCGATGTGTAATAATTGTGGAGGTAACCATCCCAAAGTCGAGTTTGTGTATTGTAACTCAATTAGGATAAAATTTGCAAATATTTTTTTGGGACGATATGATGAAAAAAACAAAACTCCTTTTCGGGGTTCATTCGCATCAGCCGGTCGATAATTTTGACGAGGTGCTCTTTGGCGCTATAGCTAAAGCTTATAAACCTTTTTTTCAAATATTAAAATTATTTCCCGATTTTAAATGTTCCGTACACTTTAGCGGCTGGCTGCTAGAGTTTATCAAAAAAAACGATAACGAACTTTTTTCGCTTATGCAAAATCTCTCAAATCAACTAGAGTTTTTCAGCGGCGGTTTTTATGAGCCGATTTTGGCTTCCATACCCTCATGTGACAGAATAGCCCAAATCCAAAAATTAAATAGCTTTATAGAAGAAAATTTCAACCAAACACCAATCGGCTTGTGGCTTACCGAGAGAGTTTGGGATGATTCTATAATATCTGATTTGAGTTTATGCGGCATAAAATATGTAATCGTTGATGATTATCATCTCATAGCAAACGGCATTACACAAAATCTTCATGGGTACTATTTGACGGAAAACAACTCTCACAAGATAGCGATATTTCCTATAAGTAAGGCTTTGAGATACGCTATCCCTTTTAACGACATAGATCATATAAAAGAGGAGCTTTTGTCGATTGCCACAACAAAAAAGGGCAACAACGGTGCCATTATCTTTGATGACGGCGAGAAATTCGGCATATGGCCGCAGACTTACGATTTGTGTTATACCAACGGATGGCTAAAGAATTTTTTTGAACTCTGCACCGCAGGCACTGTAATTGAGACTCAAACCTACAGAGAGTTTTTTGAAACGAACAAGGCACGGGGGCTTGTATATTTGCCAACGCTCTCCTATGAAGAGATGGGCGAGTGGTCTGCTCTTGATGAGGCGCACAGTTTGCGAGGCGGAATATGGAAAAACTTTTTTATAAAATACCCGCAAAGCAACTGGATACACAAAAGAGTACTAGAGCTTTCAAAAAAACAGATAAATGATAAGAATTTTCTAGAGTGCTTATACAAGGCAGAGTGTAATGACGTCTTGTGGCATGGAGTATTTGGCGGGATTTATCTGCCAAACCTTAGAGATACAGCCTATCGGTATATTATAGAGTGTGAAAATATTTTAAAAAGCAAAGATATAGAGATAATTGACATAGATTTTGACGGGCATGATGAGTATAAACTAAGCAGCAGCGAGCTTTTGTGTATAGTTAAACCAAATTATGGAGCAAGCCTAGTTGAGCTTGATATAAGAGATAAAAAGTTTAACCTCTTAAATACGCTCACAAGAAGAGTTGAAAAGTATCATCACCAAGAAGAGAGTGAATATTTAGAGCAGAGTGATACCGGGATAAAAACAATTCACCATAATGTTTTAAGAGTTGAAGATGATAAACAGATATATATAGACAGATATCAAAAATACTCTAACCTTGACCATATAAGTGACGGCTCTTTAAATATAGAGAATTTTAAAGCAAATCTGTTTGCAGAGTATGGAAGTTTTGTTGACTCTTCGTATGAAAGCGTAGATGAAAAGAGGGCTATTTTTAAGTGTAAGGGCAAGATTTTGGATACTCATGCAGAGGTAACAAAAAGCTATATGCTAGATAAAAACAGCCTCTTATGTGATACTCAAATAAAGAGTGAAGTTGGGGAGCGTATGATGTATGCAAATGAGTGGAACCTTCATTTTGCCATGTATGATATGTTGAAGATAAACGATATGCTCTTGGCAGAAGACATGATTTTTTGTACAAAAACTTTGAGTATCTTTGACCCATATTTGGAAAAAACTCTAAGATTTGATTTTGAAGACGAAGTAGAGGTGTTTATCTGTAAAAATTATACAGTAAGCCAAAGCGAATCTGGAGTTGACTATACAACACAGCATCTATCTTTGATATTCTTGAGAAATTTTACAAAAGATTTAAAATTTAGTTTCAGTTTTAGCGTCGAGTGAAACAAGTAAAAGGTTGAAAATGCAATACAGATACATAGGAAAAACAGGGCTTAGAGTTACTCCCATTGGACTAGGAACAATGAGTTTTGGCTCTTGGAGCGATGAAGCGGAAGCTTTTAAGATTATGGATAAAGCGTATGAGAGAGGGATTAACTTTTTTGACACGGCCGAACTTTATCCCGTACCGCCGAGGGTTGAGGATGTGGGCATAACCGAGACGATAATAGGAAAATGGTTAAAGAGCAAACCCAGAGACAGCATCATTTTAGCCTCAAAAGTTGCAGGTGCTGCAAACGGCTGGTTTGTTCCGCCCATCCGTCATGGCTATACCGCCATCGATTCGTTTCATATTAAAAAAGCCATAGAGGGAAGTTTAAAGCGACTTCAAACGGACTATATAGACCTATATCAGATGCACTGGCCTGATAATGTAGTGCCGATAGAGGAGTCTTTAAGGGCGTTTGACGAACTGGTAAAAGAGGGCAAGGTGCGATACATCGGAACTTCAAACGACACTGCTTACGGACTTACAAAAGCAAACGAGACCTCAAAAAGGTTGGGAATTGCGAGATTTGAGTCTATTCAGAACAACTTTTCACTCAACAATCCACGATTTTTGGATGAGCTCTCACATGTGTGCAAAAGAGAGCAGATATCGCTTTTGGCGTACTCTCCGCTTGCTGGCGGAGTGCTCAGCGGAAAGTATAACGGTGAGTTTTATCCTGAGAATGCACGCTATTCAGACTACATGTTGAGTAAAAGTACCCGTCTAAACTCACAAGCTGCAAGATTTGTAAATGAGAAAACTCTAAAAGCAACTGCACGCTATCTAGATATCGCAAAAAAGCTTGAAATTTCTCCCGTGACTATGGCTGTGGCGTACACAAAGCAGTTTGATTTTGTGGCTTCTACGATTATCGGGGCTAGAAATGCAGGACAGCTTGATGAATCTTTTGCCGCAGTAGATATAATTTTATCGGATGAGACAATGAACGAGATAAAAGCGGTACAACAAGAAATTATGTACCCGATGGGATGAGAGATGAAAAAGCTATATATTATCAGGCATGCAAAATCTAGTTGGAGTGATGCAGAGTTAAATGACTTTGAGAGATCTCTAAGCAAAAGAGGCAAAGCAAATGCTCCTATGATGGGAGAGCGGCTCAAAAAAAAGGGCGTAATGCCAGACATCATCATCTCTAGTCCCGCAAAAAGGGCAAAAAGCACGGCGGAGATAATTGCCAAAGAGATTGGTTATGAAAAGAAGGTGCTCTTTGATGAAAATATCTATGAATCAAGCGTTGATGAACTTCGCAAAATTCTAACATGTATAAATGATAAAAACAGCACGGTTTTTTTATTTGGGCACAATCCGGAGCTGAATATGCTGGTAGATTATTATGTTAAGTTTTATGAAAATATCCCTACCTGCGGAGTTGTAGAGATTGCATTTATGTGTGACACATGGGCGGAGATTGCGCCAAAAAATGCAAAACTCATCTCGTTTGACTATCCAAAAAAGAGTGAGGAATAGATGATGGACAATGTGTTTTTGGCTGAAAAACTTGGAGAGTTTAAAGAGTTTATAAACCGTTTTATAAAAAAATCTCTAGAGAGTGCAGATGATATCCACAAGTTGCGCATCAAGTGCAGAGAGCTTTTTTCTCTGTTAAGTAAAGATGACGCGTTTGCTAAGAGTGTAAAAAAGGTCATCTCTCTCAGTAATGAGATAAGAGATATTGATGTCTTTTTTGATGAGTATCTTGAGTCTTTGCCAAAAAAACAGAGAAAAAAAGTACTAGAGCAGATAACTTCAAAAGCAAAAGAGGGTGGCAGAAAAAAAGAGATAAAAAAACTCCATAAATACCTCAAAAATTTAGAAATTCCAAATAGCGCAGAGCAAAAAGTAGATGAAGAGGTCGCGCAAAACTTGGTCACGATGAAGCTTCCAGAGTTTGATAAAAAGAAGCTGCACAAATATAGAATCTACATCAAAAAGAGGCTCTATATAGAGAAAAACAGCTCTTCAAGGGATGAGAAGAAGATAAAGAATTTAACGGATATAAAAGATACTTTGGGTGCGATAAATGACAACTACAACGGCTTGGAAAGACTAAAAAGCTACGGAGTAAAAGAGAAGCTGTATGAAAAGATAGAGAGATATACGCAGGAAGAAAACGCAAAATTGTATGAGAAGATAAAAGCAGATGAAGATAGTTGTCTTATGAAGCAGGGACTAGAGTAGTGATATTTGGCATTGAGATAAGAGGCGTGGTGCATGGTGTCGGGCTTCGTCCTTTTATCTACAATCTTGCCTCTTCATCTAGGCTAAGGGGAGAGGTCTCAAACAACGGGCAGGGCGTGCTGATACTTCTTGATTGCAGCGAAGACAGAGCCGATGAGTTTGTAAAAAAGATAAGAGACAACAAGCTTCCACTTTGCGAGATAGACTCCATAAAAATAACCAAAGTAAAAAAACAAAATCGTTTGATAGCTTTAGCATAGTGATGAGCGAAGGTTCTAAAAATCTCTCCAGCAAAATTGCGCCTGATATCGCAATGTGCGAGGAGTGCGAGAGAGAGCTGCATGATAAAACCAACCGCAGATTTGAGTATCCGTTTATCACATGTGTCAGCTGTAAGACCCTGTCTCATATGGTGTCATGAGTGCAGATCTACGCCATCTCTTTTTGACAATTGCGGTAAAATAGTTGAGAGTGAAAATATCATGGCTAAAGCGCTCAAGCTTATAACTGAGGGCAAGATTGTTGCCATAAAGGGAATAGGGGGCTATCATCTAGTCTGTGACGCTACAAATGATGAAGCCGTGCAACTTCTGCGAGAGAGAAAAAAACGACCATCCAAGCCTTTTGGAGTGATGGTAAAAGATATTGATATTGCAAAAAAATCGCCATCATGAATGTAACAGAGCAAGAGTTGCTAAACTCAAACAGACGTCCTATTGTTCTGTTTAAAAAAAGAGAAGATAACGTTCTGAGCGGTTTTGTCGCTCCAAATATCAACCAAATCGGGCTTTTTTTGGCATACACTCCGCTTCATCATCTTATTTTGCAAGTGTATCAAGCATAAATCATTACAAATCGCATATAGAGACGTTAAAGCTAATCTATGATTTTGAGCCTGATGTGATAGTTTGCGATAAGCATCCAAACTATGAGTCAACAAAATATGCCAAAGAGTTAGCGGCGCAAAACCAAGAGATAGAGTTTCATTTTAAATACTTTAAGCTTATGTGGGCGTCTTTTTGACGCTGTTGCATCTATCTTGGGTGTTGTTCAAGTTCGCAGCTATGAGGGCGAGAGCGGACTGCTTTTGGAGAGTCTTTATGATGAGAATATTTTGGAGAGTTATATATTTGGCATAGAAGATGGCGAGATAGATTTCAGCCGAATATTTAGGCAGATTTTGGTTGAAAAAAATGTACATAAAGCAGTTTCAAAGTTTTTCAAAACAGAGTGCTTTTAAGGTTGATTATGAGGAAAATCCCTAATGTTGTTTTGCCTGAGATGTTTGTAAGCAATGATGGCGCAATAGCCTATGGACAGGCGATTGCAGCTGCTTCAAAGTTCAAAACTCTTTGACATGTAGTTTTTGATATCTTCTGTTTTTAGCTCATAGTTTACAAAAAGTTCGTTTGCCAAAACGCCTTGACCAAGAAGCATGTCGGCACCGTCTTTGCAGGTAATGTTTTTCTCTTTTGCCATCTTTAAAAATGGTGTTACTTTGCCGTAAATTGCGTCTGCCACAAATGAGCTGTTGTCTAAAATTTTTTCTACTAACTCTAGCGGACATGGTAGTATCTCTTCTTTGAGCCCCGCACTTGTCGTATTTACAACCAAATCATATTTTTTAAGTTCAAAATCTTCCCAGCTAAAGCACTCACACCCAAGCTCTCTAAAGTATGCAAGCCTGTTTTGGCTTCTGTTTAGAACAGCTACTTTTATGTCGTCTTCCATAAATCTCACACAGAGCGCTTTTGCCGTTCCACCTGCACCAAGAACTAAAATGTTTTTAATAGCACCGAACTCTTTTATGGCGAACATAAAGCCATCAGCATCGGTGTTGTAGCCAATAAGTCTGCCGTTTTCGTTTACGATAGTGTTTACGACTCCAACCTTTTTTGCAAAGCCTCTTACTTCATCGCAAGCCTCATACGCCGCTTCTTTATGAGGAACGGTAATATTTGCTCCGCTAAGACCAATGGAGAAAAAAGTCTTTTTTAGCTTTGAGCCATCTAGAAGATGAACTCTCGTGTAGCAGGCGTTGTAGTTTAGGTGTTTAAATACAGAGTTGTGCATTAGCGGAGAGCGTGAGTGTGCAACAGGATTGCCAAAGATGGCAAAGAGTTTCATTGGTGTTCTTTTCATAGTCCATACTCACTCACTAAGGCTTCACGGTGGGTGCCCCAAATTTCACAAACCGAAATTTGACCATTCCGTTGCAGAATCGCTCGTTTCGTATGGCTATACAAGAAGTACATTCAATCCAAATCTTCAAGCGAGGCGACAAGTGCGCCGAGTTTGTTCTTTACCTCTAAGTATTCAAGCTCATTTTGGCTGTCTGCAACTACGCCAGCTCCAGCTTGGAGGACAACTTTGTCATCTTTTACTAAAGCAGTTCTTATAGTAATTGCGCTGTCCATATTGCCATCAAACCCGAAGTAGCCTACACTTCCGCTGTAAAAACCTCGCTTTAAGCCCTCGTACTGGGCTATTAGCTCCATCGCTCTTATTTTTGGTGCGCCCGTCATAGTTCCAGCCGTAAACGTTGCCATAAAGAGATCAAACATATCTTTGTCATCTGCAAGTGTAGCGGTAACGTCAGAGACTATGTGCATAACATGAGAAAATCTCTCGATATGCATCATGTTTTCAACTTTTACGCTTCCAGTTTTTGCGACACGGCTGACGTCATTTCTGCCAAGGTCTATAAGCATAAGATGTTCTGAGAGCTCTTTTGGGTCTGCCAAAAGCTCATCTTCAAGCTCTTTGTCTCTTGCTTTTGTAGCACCCCTTTTTCTGGTACCTGCAATCGGACGAAGAAGAAGCTCGCCGTTTGTAAGTCTAACCATAACCTCAGGAGAGCTGCCGACTATGTTAAAATCTTCATACTCCATCAAGAACATATATGGTGAAGGATTTTTGCTTCTAAGGATTCTGTAGAAGCTAAAAGGGTCAACTTTTATCTTTCTTGTAAAACGGTTTGTCATAAGGATTTGAAAAACGTCGCCACTTCTTATCATCTCTTTTGATTTCTCAACCATTTCAAAAAACTGCTCTTTAGAAAATGCAAAACTCCCTTTGTCATTGCCGACATTTCTCTTCATGTGGATATATTCGTAAGAGTTTTTTAACTCATCTTCAATCATGTCAAACTTTTTGCTCATCTCTTCTTGAGTGCTTATAAGTGTGAGCTGATAGTTTTTATGTGAGTAAACAAGAATGATTTTTGGAAGTATAAGGTCAAGGTCAGGTGTATTTAGCTCATCTCTCAGACCATCCATTGTGTTATGAAGTTTTGGTTCAAAAACTTTAACCATATCATAACCGATATAGCCGATGTAGCCGTCTACATAGCCCACTTTAAGCTCAGCGGATGCTTTTTTATAGATTGAAGTGTCAATATTTTTGTAGTAATTTTTTAAAAAAGTAAAAGGAGACTCATCTTTTGTGTGTGTAGAGCCTTTTGCATCCGTATATATAGTTTTTCCGCCTATATACTGAACTCTTTCTCTCGCACCAATGCATATGAAGCTGTAGTTTCCTTCGCTTCCTCCGGCACTCTCAAAAAGATATGAAATCTCATCTTTGAAAATCACCTTGAGTTTCGCGTAGATGGCAACGGGAGCTAACTGGTCTTGTATAAACTGTTTTGAGTAAATCAAAAAAAACCTTATTTATAATTATATTTTAGTTAAGAAAGCACCGGCTTCAACAGACGTTCTAACGCTTCTAAGCGCTTTTCTAGCTTCTGCTTCGTTATTAAAAGGACCTACTAACACCTTGTTTATAACTCTTGAGTCTGCAGTTACTTTGTGGAACTTATATTTATATCCCAAATTTGTAATAGAGTCTAGGAATTTTTTATTAGGTTCGTACTTTGCAAATGAACCAACTTGAATATAGTATTCGGAAGAGCCGCTTATAGCAGGTTTAGGCGTGCTAGCTGCCACTTTTGGTGTACTCTTTGGTGCAGTTACAGCCTTTGGAGATGCCGAAATTTTAGGTGCCTCCGCAACTACCGGCGCTGGAGCACTCTCTTGAGCAGCTACGAGAGTGTTCTCTTTTACGCTCTCCTCTTTTAGTTTTTGTGCAATCTCATCAAGAGAAACGTTATTTTGGCTGGGTTCTTGAACAACATTTACATCTTCAAAAAGAGGTTCATCAGCTATAGCCTTCATCTCTTTTTGTGGCTCAGGAGGAAGAACAGCTTGCGGCAGATTGTCCGTACCACTTGAAGTAAGCGAATTCATTAGCATTACGACGATAATCAGAACAATACCAAGTGTTGCAACAGCTAACACAATTTTTTTATTCCCAAGAGATGAGTTGTTTTTGTTTAAGATAATGTCATTTAGTTCATTTTTTTCATCCATAACGTCTCCTTTTTTAATTCTTTGTCTATAATAATACCAAAAATTTAGTTATATTACATGTGTTTTGACCAAGAGGCTCCGCGCTCCTTGGAATAAACCTCGTATGGCAGAGTCAGGATGTTATACTCATCGGGCATATCTGCATTTGGAAACATTCTCCACTGTGTAGGCTGCTTGGCTGAGAGCTTCATGCTTATCATTTTGCCCAGCTGGATTGCTTCTTGAAGCGTAGTGTGACCCTTGTGGATGTAAACGTGAAGGTGACCCTCTGTTTTTGTTTTATAAGCCGTAAAATTTATATATCCCTCTTCGCGAAGAAGTAGCTGAGTTTTGTGGTAAAAACGCTCAGGGTCTCTTCCGTTATAGTCAATCACTATGTTTTCAACTTTACCGTGATTGTTTATCAAAGAGTGAGCAATGGTTATCTCACCTTTGATATGTTGATTTATAACTGATTGAGAGAGAGGGGCATTGATTTTTTCAAACTTATTATAAAATGTACGCCCTTTATAGAGAATCTTCTCAACCACTTCATCTCTTTTTATCCAGTAGTGGTCAGTTACCATTTTAATAAGGTTTAAATCAGAAGCCGTCATCTACCTGTCACCATTAATAAGTTGATTGATTGTAAACTACAAAATTTTGAGCCAATGCTTTTAGCTCTTTTTTGATGTTTGCCTGAAGTTCTGTGTTATTAATATCATCAAGCACGTCAGCAATTTTATTTGCAATCAGTTCAAACTCTTTCTCTTTCATTCCTCTTGAAGTCAGAGCAGGGCTTCCGATACGGATACCTGAAGTTATAAACGGACTTCTTGTTTCGCCTGGAACAGTATTTTTATTTACTGTAATACCTGCATTTCCAAGTGCTATATCTGCATCTTTTCCTGAGAATTCACGGTTAATAAATGATAATAAAACCAGGTGGTTGTCAGTTCCACCGCTTACCAAGTCGTAACCTCTTTTAACCAAAACTTCTCCAAGAACTCTTGCATTGGCTTTTACCTGTCTTGCGTAATCTTTCCACTCAGGAGAGAGGTTGTACTTAAATCCTACCGCTTTTGCAGCGATAACATGAACAAGCGGTCCGCCCTGAAGAGCAGGAAATATTGCAGAGTTCATTTTTTTTGCTATCTCTTCGTCGTTTGTCATAATCATGCCGCCGCGAGGACCCGCAAGAGTTTTATGTGTTGTAGTTGTTACGACATGAGCGTGAGGGAACGGGCTAGGATGCTCTCCAGCTGCAACAAGACCTGCAACATGGGCGATATCTGCGAACATTATTGCTCCAACAGCATCAGCGATTTCACGGAACTTTGCAAAATCAATCTCTCTAGCATAAGCAGAAGCGCCGCAAACGATTAGTTTTGGTTGAACAGCTTTAGCAATCTCCATAATCTTGTCATAGTTCATGCGACCGTCAAGCTCAACACCGTATGTAAAGCTTGAGTAGTTTTGACCTGAAAAGCTTGGCTTACTTCCGTGCGTTAAGTGACCGCCATGGCTTAAGTCCATACCCAAAAGCTTATCTCCCGCTTTTAAAAGACCTGCATAAACTGCCGCATTTGCTTGGCTTCCTGAGTGAGGCTGCACGTTTGCAAAGTTACATCCAAAAAGCTTACATGCTCTGTCAATCGCCAACTGCTCAACGCCATCCGCATACTCACAACCGCCGTAATAACGTTTACCTGGGTAACCCTCAGCATACTTGTTTGTAAACACAGAACCCATCGCTTCCATAACGGCAGGAAGCGTAAAGTTTTCAGATGCAATCATCTCTAAATGGTCAGTCTGACGCTCTAACTCTTTTTCGCAAAGATCAAATATCTCTTTGTCGTACTCTTGTAAAAAACTCATTCACTATCCTTTTTATTTAATTAAAACTATTCGTTTTCTTCTTGTTTTTCTTCTACATGTATCGGTTTCATAGCAGGGAAGAGCAGAACATCTCTTATTGAGTGCTCATTTGTAAGGAGCATTACCAGTCTGTCTATACCAATACCTTGTCCTGCAGTCGGAGCCATTCCATAGCTAAGAGCTTCTACAAAATCCAAATCCATCTCATGAGCTTCGTCATCGCCGCTCTCTTTTGATTCAACCTGAGTTTTAAATCTCTCATACTGGTCAACCGGGTCGTTTAACTCGCTAAACGCGTTTGCAATCTCTCTTCCTGCAATGAAGAGCTCAAAGCGTTCCGTAATATCAGGATTTTTATCGCTTCTTCTGGCAAGAGGAGAGATTTCAACAGGATACTCTGTAATAAAAGTAGGGTTGATTAGCTTCTCTTCTACATATTCGTCAAAAAGTTCGCCTTGGAGCTGCCCAAGACTCAACCCATTTTTTACTTGAACATTGTGGCTCTTTAAAAATGCAATAATTTTATCTTTATCGTTTACTATCTCTTGCGGAACGCCGCCTATGGTAGAGAGCGACTCTATCAGAGGCACCTCGCTAAACTTGCTAAAATCAACCTCTAAGTCACCGTAAGGAAGATGTGTCGGCAGATTTAGATGGTCAAACAGGTATTTGAAATACTCTTTTGTAATCTCTATCAAATCTTTGTATGTTTTGTAAGCCCAGTAAAACTCTATAGAGGTAAATTCAGGATTGTGTGTAGCATCCATTCCTTCGTTTCTAAAGTTGCGGTTTATCTCAAATACAGCTTCAAATCCGCCGACAATAAGTCTTTTTAGGTATAGTTCAGGGGCGATTCTAAGGTATCTATCAATGCCAAGCGCATTATGATGTGTTACAAACGGTTTGGCATTTGCTCCGCCGGCAATTGGGTGCATCATAGGAGTCTCAACCTCTAAAAAACCTTTCTCTTCAAAGAAGCGGCGAGTTAAAGAGATAACTTTGGAACGGATTTTAAATGTTTTGCGAACATCAGCGTTCATGATAAGGTCAAGATATCTTTTTCTGTATCTTGTCTCTTTGTCCGTAATGCCGTGAAACTTCTCAGGTAGCGGCGATATAGCCTTTGTTAAAAGTCTCAGCTCGTCTGCATGGAGTGAAAGCTCGCCTTGACCTGTTACAAACGGAAAGCCTACAACTTCTACGATATCTCCGACCTCTATATTCTTTTTAAAAGTCTCATTGTAAAAATCTTCACCGAGATTGTCTTTTGCGACATAAACCTGCAACATTCCGCTTTCGTCTTCTATCTTTATAAAACTTGCTTTACCCATAATGCGAAAAAACTTTATACGTCCGCTTAGCGTGTAGTGGCGCTTCTCATCTCTTTTGTTCTCTTTGTGAAAAATGTCCGTATTTACATTTAAAAACTTTTCTATAGTCGAGTTTCTTCTTGAGTCGTTAGAGTAAGGGTTTATCCCCTCTCTTTTAAGAAGCTCCGCTTTTTCAATTCTTTGTTGAATAAATTTGTTATCAAAAATCAATAAATTTTCCTTTACTTTTTCTGGCAATTTTTACAGATTCCATAAATCTGCATTGAGTGGTCTTTCATGTCAAAGCCGAGCTCCTCGGCGATTTTGTGCTGACGCTCTTCTATCTGCTCATCGACAAACTCAGTGATGCTTCCGCATGTCGTGCAGATAAAATGGTCGTGGTGGTGCTTCGCGCCTAGTTCATACTTCTTCCCCTGCGCTCCAAAAGAGAGAGATGTTACCATGTCCGACTCCTCTAAAAGAGAGAGCGTTCTGTAAACAGTCGCTATTCCCGTGTTTAAATCAGGGAATTTTTTTTGGATAAGGTTGTGAAGCGACTCAGGAGTCAAATGTTCATCAGAGTTATACAGAGTCTCTAGTATAACCTCTCTTTGAATGGTAAACTTCAGATTGTTTTTTTTAAGCAGCTGCTTAAAGTCCTCTAAGAGCTGTTTATACGCTATTGTCTTATCATTGAAATCAGTAGTTATATCAGACATCGCTACTTATCTTTTTCATTTGATAGATTTTGCTCCGATGATTGACTAAGTACCTTTTTGGTATCTTCTACGATTTTTTGAGCCCTGCTTTGCATATTCTTATCAAGACCATCAGTAATCATCTCAGAACTTTTATTTATGGTATCGTTTATGTCGCTGGAAATCTCGATGGGGTCAAGCTTCATAATAACGCTTCCTGTCTCTACAAGCACCGGAAACATAAAGCTATTTTTCATAATTGAGTCAAGGTTTGGTTTCATTGCTTTTATGTTGTACGCGGCATACACAATCACCGCGGCAATAAGAAAGAATTTGCCAGCACTAAATATAAATCCCAATATTTTGTCAAAAATGCCAAGTCCGCTTAGAGAGCTTAATCTTTTAAATATAGCCCCAACCATAATCATAAATAGCCAAAAAAGCGCAAGTGTGACCAAAAAACCGGTAAAACTAATCGCCGCATCATTCTCAAATTTTAAAATTGTATCATTTATAAATTTACCTACGTCATCGCCAATTCTTGATGCTAAAAAAATACCGCCGATTATGCCGATAAGACCGAAGAGTTCTTTAAAAAAGCCGTTAATTATCCCCTTAAGTCCTAAAAAAAGGACTAAAATAGATATAACAATGTCAAAATAGCTAAAACCCATTATTCTATTACCTTAGAAACCATATTTTTCCCATCGCGCTTAGAAGCATAGAGCGCTTTGTCTGCTCTTGAAAGTAGTGAATCAGGAGTATCCGTCGGAAGAAGCTTTGTCATTCCTATACTTGCCGTAACAGATATTTTTTCACCCGTGTAGATGAGCTTGTTTGAGCTGATAAGACGTAGAAGTCTGTTTGCTATAAGTTCACACTGCTCATCGCTGTTGCGGTTTATAATCACGGTAAACTCTTCTCCGCCGAATCTGAAGATTTTATCCCCGTCCCTGAGTGTTTTTCTAAGGATATTTGAGATAAAGATTAAAATTTTATCACCCGTAATATGTCCATATGTGTCGTTGATTGTTTTGAAGTTGTCAACGTCTAGCATAAGTACATGCATATGATATGGAATATCTTTATTTATGCAAACTTCAGTGAGATATGTGCTTAGAGCCCTGCGGTTAAAAACTTTTGTAAGAGGATCAAGGTTTGAAGTCTCTTCCAGCGCTTTTACTTTTTGGGTCAAGTCTGAAATTATATTGTTTGCTTTTTTAACCTCTTCTGTCATGTGGGATTGAATCTCGTTAAATTTGCTTGTTAGCATCTCTAAATCAATTTTTTTACCGCTACAATCTTGAAGTGTCTTTTCTTGTAAGAGAGTCAGCTCTCCAAATTTTTCATTACTGTTTGCGTAAGAGGTTATACTCTGGTTGACAAGGTCTTTGTATGAGTTGTTAAAAGCTGCTTTAGCATGTTCTATGGAGTCTAAATCTTCGTCGTTTATATTTGTAACGATATCAATAGCATCTTTTAAATAGTTTATGACTTGTGCTTTTGTAGCTTTTTTGTCTGCATCTATACGCTCAATGAGGTTTTCGTATATCTGCTCGACAAGTGCTTTTAAATCGTTTTTTTTCATAATAATACAACCCATAAAAAAATATCCTGAATTATACATTTTTAAGGATAAAAAAAAGCTTTTTTGGCGCTTTATATTGTTTAAATTGCCAATCAGTGCTATTTTAGGTAGTGTTATGTAAAATAGCAAAAAAATTTGATATATAAAGAAAAAAAGGTTTTATTATGAGTATTTGGACTCCTTCTAGCTGGAGGCAGAAGCCTATCGTGCAACAGCCGACATACCAAAATTTAGATGAATTAAACAAGGTTTTAGATGAATTAAGAAATTATCCGCCGCTGGTTTTTGCAGGCGAGGCACGCTCTTTAAAAGCTCAACTGGCTAATGTTTCTGAGGGAAGAGCGTTTTTGCTTCAAGGTGGAGATTGTGCCGAGAGCTTTAGCGAGTTTCATGCTCATAACATTCGCGACACGTTTAAAGCGATTCTTCAGATGGCTGTCGTCATGACATATGCCGGCGGACTTCCTGTAGTAAAAGTGGGGCGCCTTGGCGGTCAATTTGCAAAGCCTCGCTCTAGCGATAATGAGACAATAGAGGGCGTAACTCTTGATGCTTACCGCGGCGACATCATTAATGGAGTGGATTTTACTCCAGAATCTCGCAAACCAGACCCGCAAAGAATGATAAAGGCGTACAATCAGTCGGCGGCAACGCTAAATCTTCTTCGTGCTTTTGCATCTGGCGGATTGGCTGATTTGCACGAGGTTCATAAGTGGAATTTAGACTTTACGCATCAGAGCGAAATAAGCAAAAAATATGAAGATTTGGCAGAAGAGATTGGCAAATCACTCAAGTTTATGGAAGCTTGCGGCATAACGTCAAAAACACATAGAACGCTCAGAGAGACTGATTTTTATACATCTCATGAGGCTCTTTTGCTTCCATACGAAGAGGCATTTACAAGAAAAGATTCTCTAACAGGCGAGTGGTATGATACGTCAGCACACATGTTGTGGATTGGCGATAGAACGCGTCAGCTTGATGGCGCACATGTAGAGTATATGAGAGGCATTAAAAACCCTATAGGCGTAAAAGCAGGTCCTACTATGGATACTGATGATTTGATAAGATTGTGTGATGCACTAAACCCTGAGAATGAAGCAGGCAGATTAAATGTTATCGTAAGAATGGGCGCAAACAAAGTTGCCGATGGAATGCCAAGACTCATCAACGCAATTGAGCGCGAGGGAAGAAAGGTTCTTTGGAGCTGTGACCCAATGCACGGAAATACTATTAAATCATCAAATAATTTTAAAACTCGCCCTGTTGATGCAATACTCACTGAAATGAAGCAGTTTTTCCAAGTTCACAAAGCAGAGGGAACATTTGCAGGCGGTGTTCATTTGGAGATGACAGGCAAAAATGTAACTGAGTGTATCGGCGGTTCATTTATAGTAACGGAAGAGGATTTAAGCTCTCGTTACCATACTCATTGTGACCCAAGACTAAACGCTGACCAAGCGTTGGAGCTGGCGTTCCTAATAGCAGATACGCTTAAAGAAGCTCAAAAGTAGAGCGCTATTATGTAGATTGCTTCCTCGCCTCTCTCCTCGCAATGACTGTCATTGCGAACAAAGTGAAGCAATCTAAAATGTTGGATTTATAAAAAATTAGCTATTTATCTCTTCCTCTTTCTCTTGAATAGCTAAAAGCTCTTCCACTTTCTCTTCATATAGATTTTTAAGCTCTTCAAGCTCACGTGCGAGCTGTGTTATGCCTATTTTTTCATAACATGCAGGATTTGCAAGACAACTGTTTTTTTCATCTATTTTTGCTTCAAGTTCGTCTATTTCGATTGGTAATTTTTCTAGTGCCATCTTCTCTTTAAAAGTAAGACGCAGCTCTTTTGGCTTGCTCTCTTTTGCCTTGGGTTCTTCCTTTTGGCTCTCTTTCTCCAAGTCGCTGAGCTCTTTTATCTCTTTTTCAATCTCAAGATACTCCGTGTAGCTTTGGTAGCTCTCTTCGATATGTTTGTCCTCTTTGAAAATAAAGAGTTTTTTGGCAATCTTATCTACAAAATACCTGTCGTGGCTTACGATAATCACGGCCCCGCTAAAGTTAATCAGCTGCTCTTCTAAGATATTTATAGTAGGTATATCCAAATCGTTTGTAGGCTCATCAAGTATGAGGATATCAACATCTTTTGTAAAGAGCAGAGCTAGTGCGATGCGGTTTTTCTCTCCTCCGCTAAGGATGCCTATCTTTTTGTCCAAAAACTCCCTAGGAAATAGAAAGTTTTTAAGATAGCCGTAAACGTGCATGTCACGTCCTCTTACGCTTACCCTGTCGCCGCCGTGAGGGCAGAATGTCTCTATAAGGTTTTTATCGTCATCAAGCATTTCACGGTGCTGGTCAAAATATCCTATCTTAAATTCGCCTCTTTTGATAACTCCCTCTGTAGGCTCAATACGACCCAAAAGAGCTCTAAGCAGTGTTGATTTTCCGCTTCCGTTTGGTCCAACGATAGCTATTACGTCTTTTTGGAGAATTCTTGTGGTAAAGTTTTTAAAAAGTACTTTCTCGCCGACACTAAGCCCCAAATTTTCAACTTCAAATAGCATTTTTTGCTTATTTACGCTTTTGTCACGGTTAAAATGTTTCGCTTCACGCTCCAACTCAAGCGTCATCTTTTTTATCTTTGAGGGATTTGTTTTTGCATCTTCTCTAAGAGACATAAGGCGCTCTTTTCGCCCCTCATTTCTTTTAAGTCTTGCTTTTACGCCTCTTGAAAACCACTCGTTTTCGCGCTTAAGTATTGTAAGTAGAGTTTCATGCTGTTTTTCTAGAGTTCGCATATACTCCTCTTTTTGAGAGAGATAGTTGCTATAACCGCCGCTGTACTCTCTAATGGAGCAATCCTCGACTTCAACGCTTTTTGTAGCCACTCTGTCTATGAAATATCTGTCGTGGGATATAAAAACTAGAGTAAATTTCTCTTTTAAAAGCAGCTCTTCTAAAAACTCTACCATATAGACATCTAGGTGATTGGTCGGCTCATCGAGCAGCAAAATATCTGGTTTTTGAAGAAGCAGTGATGCAAGGGCAACTCTTCTTTGCTCGCCCCCGCTAAGCATAACAACCGGTTTGTCTTCATACTGTTTCAGGTCAAAGTGTTGGATGATTCGCTCTATTTTGTCATCAAGATTCCATGCGTTGTGGTGCTCAATATAGCGTGAGAGCATCTCATGCTCGTCAATTAACGCTTTGTTTTCAAAATCATCTGCCAAAAGAAGCGAAAGGGCGTCATATCTCTCTTTCGCGCGGTTAAGCTCGTCAAGTCCTGCTTCTACAGCTTCTCTTACACTGTCTCCCTCTTTAAACTCAGGTTTTTGGGAGAGCATTTTTACCTCTAGATTTTGTCTGCAAATCCTCTCTCCGGCGTCTTGTTCAAGAGTACCGTTAATTATCTTCATAAGAGTTGATTTACCGCTTCCGTTTTTGCCGATGATTACGATTCTCTCTCCATCGTCAACATGGAAATTTATATTTATTAAGATTTTTTGCGCTTCGTAGTGTTTTGATATATTGAGTAGGTCTATTAGTGCCATTTGGTGTTTGATTTTCCCTAGTTAAGTGTGTTGCATTATAGTATAAGTTTCATAATAGTTAAATTTGAATATAATCAAAAAAGTTTAAAAATAGAGACTAATCAAGGATTGAAAAATGGCAACGGTAACATCTTACGGAGCGGCTCAAACAGTAACTGGTTCATGCCACTTGGTAAAAATAGGTTCGATAAATATTCTAATAGATTGCGGTATGTTTCAGGGAAACGGTAAAGGTGATAAAAATTATGACGATTTTGAGTTTGACCCATCAAAAATAAATTATCTTATATTGACACATGCCCATCTTGACCACATCGGAAGAGTTCCAAAGTTAATAAAAGACGGTTTTAACGGCAGGATTATAGCAACAAAAGCCACCAAAGATATCGCAAGAATTATGCTTCTTGACAGCGCCAATATCCTTCAAGAAGAGTATAAAACACTTCGAAGAAAAGCTCGCAGACGCGGTGACGAAGAGACAATTTCTGAGCCTCTATACTCAAAAGATGACGTTAAAGAGGTTTTTGCAAAAAAATGGTGCACTTTGGAGTATTTTGAGGAGCACAAGCTAAAACAACATGTAAAAGTTAGTTTTGGAAATGCCGGCCATATTATGGGCAGTGCTTTTGTTATGCTTGATTATAATGAAGAGAATAAATATAAGCGCATGGTTTTTTCAGGAGACATCGGCTCTCCAAACAGGCTGATAATCGACAATCCTGATAATATCGGTGAAGCTGATTTTCTCTTCATTGAGTCAACCTACGGAGATCGCAAGCACAAGCCGCTAGAGCAGAGTATTGAGGAGTTTAAAGAGGCTGTCATCTCAACTTTGAAGCAAAACGGCAACGTTGTCATCCCATCATTTGCTCTTGAGAGAACGCAGGAGATACTCTGGCTACTTCACGAGATGCATGACAACGGGGAATTACCAAAATGCCGTATCTTTTTAGATAGTCCGCTTGCTATAAAAGCGACAAAGCTCTACAACCGCTATCCTGTACATCTGAGCGACGAGTTACAATACAGCAGGACCGACCCATTCTCTTTTGCATGGCTTGAACCGACTACTACGCGTGACCAATCTATGGCGATAAACAAAACGAAAGAGCGCTCTATCATTATCGCAGGAAGCGGAATGTGTAACGGTGGACGCATTATGCACCACTTAAAACATAGACTTTGGAACCCAAAAAATGCGATTGTATTTGTCGGATATCAGGTGAGAGGAACACTCGGGCGAAGTATAGTGGATGGTGAGAAGCATATAAAAATTTATGGAGAAGATATCGTTGCAAAGGCAAAAATCTACACAATCAACGGATTCTCAGCCCATGCAGACCAGAGTGAACTTATTGGGTGGATAAGACCTATTGAGGGACTAAAAAACATCTCTTTGATACATGGTGAAGAGGAGAAGATGGAGATATTTGCGGAGGCTATTAAGCGTGAGTTAGGGCATGAAGCAAATATTATGCTTCATGGAGTTTCGATAAAGCTTTAGGCTTTATCGCTCTATTTTACAATGAGAACATCGACCTCAGACTGCTCTAAAACGTCAAAAGTAAAAAAGCTAACACCCTGCTTTGAGTGCATAACAAGCAGCTCATACTTTATATGTTTTAGTTCATCTTTTATAAGTTTAGGGTTTAGAGAACTATGGATGGATGCGGTAGCAACGCTAATATCTGAAGGCAACGCTAAAGAGTTTAAGAACGATTCTAAGTTGTTTTGAGATTCTGCTTTTACTCTCTCGTTGTACTCGCCGACATCATCTTCGTTTAGCCCATAGAGCCCAAGGTTATTATCAATAGGAAGATAGAAAAAATTTGCCAAAGTAGTTTTTGATTTTGGAAAAAGTTGTGTTACTTTTTTTATAGCCGCGGCAGATTCGTCTGACATGTCGGTAAGTACCAAAATATTTTTATAGTCGAGTTCATGTTCGTTTTTCATAACCAAAACCGGTGTTTGAGCGTTTTTTACTATCTCTTTTGTGTGTGAGCCCATAAGAAATTCATTTAGAAAATGCGTCTCTCCGCTATTTCCCATAATGATTACGTCAGCATTTAAAATATTAGCCGTATTTGCAACTTCAGTTTTTACTTTTCCGCTTACACAGTGATAATTCTCTTTTTTTATAGAGCCAAAACTCTTAGCAAGCTCCAAAAAGCCTCTCTCTTTGATAGAGTCTAAATCCATTTTTTTTGAAAAAAACAAACTCTCTACTACATTCACTACATGTAACTCACCATCCATTTTTTTTGTAAAATCAATCGCTTTTTCAAGAACAACCGAACTGCTTTTTGAAAAGTCAAAAGCAACCAATGTTGTAAATTTTTTCATATGAACTCCTGTTTCAAATAATAAATTGCTACGCTACGTCAGAAAGCAAAGCTAGCTAACTTTTTAAGATTATAACTAATTTATATTATTTTTTTGTTAATAGAGCTTTAATAAAAAAGGTTCAACTATTTCTAACATCTGTATGCTAAATAAAGTTTAGTAATATAGACTAAAGTTAGTTGATTGTAGTTGCATTTATTAACCTTTTTTTGTTAAGATGGCAAAAATATTTTATCAAAAAGGATTCAAAAAATGGCTAAGCATCAATTTCAAACAGAAGCAAATCAGATACTAAATCTTATGATTCACTCGCTCTATTCAAACAAAGAGATATTCCTTCGTGAGTTGGTTTCTAACGCATCGGACGCGCTTGATAAACTTAACATGTTGGTTTTGACTAATGATACTTACAAGGGTATTAATTTTGTTCCTCGTATAGATATAGTGGCAAACAAAGAGGCAAAAACTCTTACAATCAAAGACTCAGGCATCGGTATGAACGAAGAGGATTTGATGAACAACCTAGGAACAATCGCAAAGTCAGGTACAAAAGCGTTTTTAGAAAATTTAACGGGTGATCAAAAGAGAGATTCAAACTTGATAGGTCAGTTCGGTGTAGGTTTTTATGCTTGTTTTATGGTTGCGCACAAAGTTGAAGTGACTACGAAAAAAGCAGGTGAAGAGCAGGCGTATTTGTGGATTAGCAAGGGTGATGGAGAGTTTGAGATAGAGAACACTACTCAAGACGGTCATGGAACAACGATAGTTATGCACTTAAACGAGGAAGATAGCGAGTTTTTAGACAGTTACAGAGTTGAGAGCATTATCAAAAAATATTCAAACCATATTCCGTTTCCAATCTTTATGGATAAAGAGAAATATATACCTGCAAAAAAAGATGATGAGGGTAAAGAGATTGAGCCTTCAAAAACGGAGATAGAAAATGTACAAATCAACCGCGCAAATGCACTTTGGACTATATCAAAGAACGAGATAAAAGATGAAGAGTATAAAGATTTTTACAGCTCAATCGCTCACTCTTCAGAAGAGCCTCTTGCTTGGATGCATAACAAAGCAGAGGGGGCGATAGAGTACACGACGCTATTTTATATCCCTTCAAAAGCTCCGATGGATTTGTATAGGGTTGATTATCAAACAGGGATTAAACTCTACATCAACCGTGTCTTTATAACAGATGATGAAAAAGAGTTGATGCCGACTTATATGAGATTTTTACGCGGTGTAATTGACTCTAAAGATTTGCCGCTGAATGTGTCACGTGAGATTTTACAGTCAAACGCGGTTATGGCAAAAATCAAAAATGCATCTGTTAAAAAAGTTCTCTCAGAGCTTGCAAAAATGGCAGCAAACGACAAAGAGAAGTACAAAACATTCTTTAAAGAGTTTGGAAATGTCCTTAAAGAGGGGCTTTACAGTGACTATGGCAATCGTGAGAAGATTTTGGAACTTATGCAGTTTAACACTCTAGGCTCCCCTGAACCAGTTATGTTTGAAGAGTTTGTTAAAAATGTAGATGAAGCTAAAAAAGAGATTTACTATATTACCGGCAAGACTTCGCTCTCAATGCTGAAAAATTCTCCGGCACTCGAGAGATTTAAATCTGCGACATTGATGTTTTGGTTTTAAACGAAGAGATTGATACCATTATTTTCCCAATGGTAACGGAGTACAAGGAGTATAAACTTGTACATGTAAGCGATGCAAAATTCCAAGAGAATGAAGATGACAAAAAGGCTCATGAAGAGGCAGCAAAGAGCTACGATGGGCTGGTTAGAGAGCTAAAAGATGCACTGGGTGAGAGCGTAAAATCGGTTGAAGTAACTTTTGACTTGGTTGATTCCCCTGTAAAACTAAAAGAGGACAAGGATGACTCGGCTTACATGATGGCTAAAATCATGAGACAGATGGGTCAAGGCGGTGATATGCCAAAGCCAAAGCCTATTTTGCAGATAAATCCTAAAAATGAGCTCATTATGAAGCTTAGGGATTCGGCAGACCAAAACTTAATAAACGACGCTGCTCATGTACTGCTAGACCAAGCAAAACTTTTTGATGGCGTTGAACTTGATGATACTGCCGGCTTTATTTCAAGACTAAATAGAATTATTGCAAAAGCAATATAATATTATTTTATGAGTGCATTTGTAGCACTCATAATCTTTTTATATCTAGTTTTAATATTTTAATTATGAGAAAGAAAAAAAATATGATATCTTACATTCATGATTGAAAATATGAGAGACAAAAGACGGCCTGAAAATGCCGAGCTTCGTCGCAGAATAGATAAACTGATGGAAGATGGTGATATATTCATCAAACAAAAACTTGGACATTTAGATATATGTGATTACCGCTATGATATCGGTGAGGCAGTCGTGGAACTATCTCTTGAAGAGGAGACAGTTCGTCAACTGATTGAAGATTATGTCATACAGATTTTAAAATCAAAAATATCATTTTACAAATATATACAAGAGCTAAAAAAAGATACATTGGAAAACAAACCGCTTGATTATACAAACATTAGAAATTTAGCACATAAAAATCTTGGAGTTGTTAGAAATCTTCGCATAAAAGATGCGCAAAAATTACTTGAAGTGATTATGCGCGAAGATGACTTGGATTATATAAGATTGTGTGTTAAAGCGCTTGAGATATCTGCTGTAAAATTAAACCCGCTATGCGCTTATGAGACACTAAAGCTTATAGCAGTTAAAAACTCTCTATAAGCTATTTTTGAAGCGACTTTGAGACCTCTTCAAGCAGGTTGGCAGGTTTTTTAATTATTGTTTGCTCTTCTGTTTTTGTAGGTAAAACAAAAGCTAGTATGATAAATATAAATGAAAAAACTATACCGGTTAGAACCATAAGCACTACTTTTAGTTTAAAGTCACTCATGTTGCCTAATCCACTTTATTGAGTCTGTTTGAAGTCATATACATCCAAAACTCTTTATGCGTGTATCCTTTGTTCAGAAAAAATATCTGCAATATCGCAACTCTGTAGAGAGTTATAGCCATCTTTGCATAGGGAATAAAAAGGCTAAGACTTACAAACAGCGACTGTTCTTTTTCTCCCTTTGATTTAATCATCTCTTGCATGCCTATGTTTTTGCTTAGATAGAGTCCAAAAAGTATCGAAAACAGGAAGTTTAGGACAAGCCCAAAAATCACATACGCCATAAAATCTTGTTCGTTCATGCCAGCTATCATAAATATATTCCTTTAATAAAGATGACCATTTTAACTAAACGAAACTTTTTAATTCATAAGTTTTAATTTTATTTTTTGTAAAAAAGGTTCCAAAAGGGATAAGTGAAGCTACAAAAAAGATGACGTTCTCTTTAAAGGGCCACTTCGCCTCTTGCCACGCTTTTACAAGAAGCAGACAAAAGATTATAAACAAAATCCCGTGAATCATGCCGACAATTTTTACAGCCATCGGCATCGCTAAAAGATACTTCATGGGCATCGCTATAAAAACAAGCGCCAAATAAGAGTACCCCTCAATTGTGTTGATTAGTCCGAATTTTACGACATTTTCATTTTTCATATTTTGACCTATATTATTTTTTTATGAATTATATAATCAAAAAGTAACAATCTAGAATTTTATTAAAATTCAAAAGAGGAGTGCAAACTCTTTTTAAACATAAATGTTGTAAAGTAGCGCGAAACAAGTTTGGAAGGTTGTAGTAATGGAAATGAATCCTGTACTGGAGAGTGTCAAATTCTTATTTCTTGGAATGGGAACGGTTTTTCTTTTTCTAGTAGTTATGATATATAGCATGAGTGTAATGTCGAGTATTTTAAGTAAATACTTTCCCGAAGTAAGACCTGACGTTAATGCTAAAATGAATGCAGCTAATAAAAATAGTCAAAAAGACAATAAAAAAATAGTTGCAGCAATAACGGCAGCAATTAAACACCATAGAGAAGGTTAGGAAGCGAAAAAATGGCTAAAAAATTTATAGATGTAATGGACACGACTTTTAGGGACGGTTTCCAGTCAGTTTTTGGTGGTCGTGTACTCATGAACGACTTTTTTCCTGCTGTTGAAGCGGCGAAAACTGCCGGAATAACCCACTTTGAGTTTGCTGGTGGGGCTAGATTTCAATCTTTGTACTTCTACTTAAGAGAAGATGCATTTGAGATGATGGATAAGTTTCGCGCTATTGTAGGACCTGATGCAAATCTTCAAACATTGGCTCGCGGTGTTAACACCGTAATGCTAGATACAGGCTCAAAAGAGCTGATAGATCTACATGCAAAGATGTTTAAAAAGCACGGAACTACCACAATAAGAAATTTTGATGCTCTAAATGATATAGAAAATTTAAAATATTCAGCTGAGAGAATAACGCATCATGGACTAAAACATGAAGTTGTCGTAACTATGATGGACTTGCCTCCAGGGTGTTACGGTGCGCATACTGTAGAGTTTTATGAAAAAACACTACGTGAGATTCTAGATAGCGGAATTCCATACAGCAGTATCTGTTTTAAAGATGCATCCGGAACTTCAAACCCTCAAAAAGTTTTTGAAACTATCACTATGGCTAGAAAACTTATACCTGAGGGAACTCACCTTCGTCTTCATACTCATGAGACCGCAGGTGTCTCTGTTGCTGCGTATATGGCTGCACTTGAAGCCGGTGTTGATGGTATCGATATGGCAGCAGCTCCCGTGAGCGGTGGAACAAGCCAGCCTGATATCCTAACAATGCTTCACGCTACAAAAGGGATGAACTACGACCTTGGCGGATTAGAGATTAGCAAAATATTAACATATGAAAAAGAGCTTCAAAATTGTCTCTCCGACTATTTTATGCCTCCTGAAGCGACAATGGTATCTCCTATTATTCCATTCTCACCTATGCCTGGAGGCGCGCTTACTGCAAATACTCAAATGATGCGCGATAACGGCATTATGGATAAATTTCCTGAAGTAATTGCAGCTATGACTGAGGTTGTTGAAAAGGGTGGATACGGTACATCTGTAACTCCAGTTTCTCAATTTTACTTCCAGCAGGCACTCAACAATGTAATGCAGGGACCTTGGAATGCAATCGCTCCTGGTTATGGAAAGATGGTTCTTGGATATTTCGGTAAAACTCCAGTTGCACCTGATCCTGAAGTTGTAAGAATTGCTTCTGAGAAGTTGGGATTGCCTGTAACAACTGAGAAAGCTCTTGATTTGGCAAATGCAGATGAGAGTAAATCTTTAGGTACTTGGATAAATAGACTAAAAGAGGAAAATATTGAAATAACGGAAGAAAATATTTTCATCGCAGCGGCTTGTCATGACAAAGGTATCGCTTTTCTAAAAGGCGAGGGCGAATTAAATGTTCGTAAAATATCAAATATGAAAAAAGAAGAAAATAAAGAACAAGGGAGTTCAAATATGGGTAGCGGAAATTATACAGTAGTGGTAGATGGTCAAAAGTTTAGTGTTCAGGTTGCTGAGGGTGATGTAAATATTCAGGTTAATGCCGTAAACGGTGAGATGGTAGAGCCATCGGCTCCAAGGGTTGTTACAACAACAGGTACACAGTTAGATATAAAAGCTCTCCTTCCAGGAAGTGTTTGGAAGATAGTTGCAAATCCAGGACAAAGCGTAAACGAGGGTGATGTCATTCTTATTTTAGAATCAATGAAGATGGAGATAGACATCGTTGCACCAAAAGGCGGCGTAATCAAATCTATCAATGTTGCTACAAATGATAAAGTAGTTGAAGGTCAAACAGTAGCGATACTGGGGTAATTGTATGAGAGCATTTTTAATAAAAATAGTTACAGTGCTGATGCTTTTTGGCTTTAGCGCTGCTTATGCTTCTGACGCGCAAGCCACGCAGGCGCTTGAGAGAGAAGCAGCAAATATTGAGACATATCAGTCAAAAGATGTAGGCACTTTGGTAGTTGATTTTTTAAAATCAACCGGTATTTATGCTTTTGCAAATCCAGATCCAAATGAGCTAAATTCTCATGGTGAACCTATGAGTGATTTTCACAAATCATGGGGCAGAATTATAATGATAATTATCACATTTGTCATTTTTTATCTGGCGATTGTAAAGGGTTTTGAACCTTTGTTGCTTCTGCCTATAGGTTTTGGCGGATTATTGGCAAATATTCCTGTTGCAAATATGGCAGGACCTGATGGCTTTTTAGGCATCATCTACCATATGGGTCTCTCAAATCAGCTCTTTCCTATCCTCATTTTTATGGGTGTCGGTGCCATGACGGACTTTGGACCGCTTTTATCAAATCCTAAAACTGCACTCCTTGGCGGTGCCGCACAATTTGGTATATTTGGAACGCTTGTGGGTGCTGTAATGCTCGCAGAGTACACGACACTATTTGACTTTACGCTCAAACAGGCTTCGGCTATCTCTATTATCGGTGGGGCGGATGGACCGACATCCATCTTTATCGCAACAAAACTTGCTCCTGAACTGCTCGGTGCTATTGCTGTTGCCTCTTACTCTTATATGGCGCTTGTTCCGGTTATCCAGCCTCCGATTATGAAGGCGCTTACAACAGATGCTGAGAGAAGAATTAGAATGAGTACGATGAGACACGTCTCTCGTTTGGAGAAGTTGGTTTTCCCTATTATGGTTTTAGTTCTTGCTATTTTGGTGCTTCCGGATGCAACGCCACTTATCGGTGCGTTTATGTTTGGTAACTTCTTAAAAGAGACAGGCGTTGTTGATAGACTCTCCGACACAATGCAAAATGCGCTTATCAATGTTATAACGATTTTCTTAGGGTTGGCGGTTGGCTCTAAACTTGCAGCAGATCAGTTCTTGGTTGCTGAAACACTTGCTATTTTAGCACTCGGTATTGTGGCGTTTTCTGCAGGAACTGCGGGCGGTGTTATCATGGCAAAAATCATGAATATGTTCTCTAAAACTAAGATAAATCCTCTTATCGGTTCAGCGGGAGTTTCTGCCGTTCCTATGGCGGCGCGTGTATCAAACAAGGTAGGTATGGAGTATGACCGTACAAATATGCTCTTAATGCATGCTATGGGTCCAAACGTTGCGGGTGTTATCGGCTCTGCAGTTGCAGCGGGTGTTTTAATCTCGATATTTAAATAATCTCTATTAAAAATCAGATTGCTCAACTGCTTTTTTGCGGTTGGGCTCTGAGCTAAGCGGTATTTTTACCGTAAACTTTGCGCCATACTCTCCGTTTTCAACACTTAATTTCCCTTTACAATGCTCCTCTATAATTATCTTTGACATGTATAGCCCAAGCCCTGTTCCGTCTTTGGATTTTTTAGTCGTGAAGTATGGTTCAAAAATTCTTTTCATAACTTCATCAGATATGCCCCCTGCGTTATCTTCAATAATTAACTCTGCAAAGCCATTGTTCTCAGTTCCTCTAATCCAGATGGTTGGGTTTTGAATTTTTCTCTCCACCAATACATCTTCGGCATTTTTCATGATATTTAAGAGTACCTGCTTGATTTCGGAAACATAGGAGTTGACAAAAATATTTGCTTCTACATTATTGTCAAAGGTTATCCTTTTTGCTTCTAGCGTAGGAGCAATAATTTTAAAGCTTTTTTCGACAATGCTCTTTATTTCTTCATAGCATAGTTCTTTGTCGGTTTTGAAAAAATCTCTAAAATCATCTATTGTTGAAGAGAGATGCTGTGCCAGTTCATCAATGGATTCTAACTCTTTTTGGAAAAAATCGGCTCTGTAGTTTTCCATCATTATATCAAGTGAAAGAGTTCCTGATATTGCCGATATCGATGCTAGAGGCTGGCGCCACTGATGAGCAATCATACTAATCATCTCCCCCATAGTTGCCAGTCTTGACTGATGAATAATTTGCAGAGTTTGTTCTTCGTTCTTCGTTACCTCCGCTCTCACGCGCTCTTTAAGGTTTCTATTTATATCTTCGAGCTCTCTTGTTTTTTTATTTATCTCATCATCGGCTGGTAAAAATATAAAAATGGCTTCAGCCGCTAGGAGAAGAATTAAAAATAGAAGAAGTATTACTTTTGCAACTAAAACATCCTCCGTTGCTTCTTGGGCTTCGGTTTGAGTTCTTAAGACAAATTTGTCAATACAGCCGACAAGTATTTCATACTGCGCTCCAAGACTGTTGTCGAGTTCTAGATATTTTTCATTGTCATTGTTCTCATTGTTTCCAAAGGCTATAAAAAGCTCAACTGTTTTTAAAAAATCTTTTTTTGCCTCTTCCTCAAATATGTATCCTTTGCTTTGCAAAGTTTTTTCTATGTCGTTGAATTTTTTAATAACTTCTTTTAAATCTTCAATTTTTACACGCTTATCGTGGTGAAAAATTTCGTGAGCGTAAAAGAGAATCTGTCCTAAGAGCATCCTCTCTTTACCTAAGATATTTATATCTTCTGCATAGTGATCATGCTCGTGTATTAGATATATTGTTGTAGAGTAAGAGAAAATTCCGTAGAGTGCAGTTAAGAGCAGAGCTATAATATATCTCTTTTTAAATGAAACTATTTTCATAAAAATCTTCCTAAGTTAAATAATTTTTTGGTTTTGCGAATTTATATCTAATGACTTAAATTCACGGATAAGCTCTATTTGACGATTGGCAATATATGCTTTAATATCTCTTAGATTATTTTGGTTAAGCTCATAAAGAACTACGATGTTATAATCACGCTTATTCTCTTCTATTCTATAAACGCTTCCAAGTGCGCTTAGCGTTATAAGTCTGCCTTTTAATTTTAAACTTATTACCACTTTGATTTTTATGCCTACCTCTATTCCTGCAGGAAGGGCGTCCGTTTTTAATTTTGCGGATACTTCAGAGATATCCATAACGCTTGACTCACCGGGGAATTTTATATTTTTAAAGTAGAGCGTGCATCCATGGTCTGGGTCAGGCTCTAGTCGGGTATGTTTTCTATCAATAATGCTTCTAGATATAAAAGAGACATCATCTATAACTATTATCTGATTATCGGAGTCAATACTCTTTACGGATTTACAAACTACATCTTTTGGAAATATCTCCGAGGTTATTGTCATAAATTTTGTAATTTGGACAATTTTAAGTTGCGTATTGACAGTTTTGAGAGTAAAATTTTCCTTATTTATATCTGTTATAACGGCAGGATTGACGATTGTGAGACCTTTATAGAAGTTGTGAATTTTGACCTCTGAAGAGTTATCTTTTACAACTTGCAAAAGAGTTAAAATAGCCATTTTATCCTTTGCGTTCTCATCATCCCTCGATGCATTGGAATCAAAAAGAGACATAAGGTTTAACTCTGTTACGTCATCAAAAGAGAGGATGTAGTGCCCCTCTTTTTCGGGTATATCCCTTAGTTTGAGTATAAGATGTCTCTTCTCACCTTTGTGATTTTGCATCTTTGTGTGGTAGAGTTTTCCTTGATTTTGAATCGCCGTTTTTATCCATGAGGATGAGGGTGTGGTATGTAAAAACTCTTTATGTTCAAGTAGAAGTTTGTTGATATCGCCATATTTTTCGTTAAATTCATCCATGTTTTCAATCCCGAAAAACTCGTTAAAACGCTGGTTTACAAGAACAAATCTGTTTTTATGCATCATAATTACAATATTGTTTTGGTAGTTGAAAATATTTTGAAGTTGTGTTAAAAAAATGCGGCTGTTCTCTTCCTTGTGTATATGGAGCACCGCATCGTGAAGAGTAGCTATAAGCTCCGGCGCTTTGGCAGGTTTATGCAAATAAGAAAAAACACCTAAATTGATAGCTGTATAGAGATGATTTTTTTCCTCAAATGCCGAGAGAATTATGATTTTACAATCAGATTCTGCCTCTTTAATCTTTTTTATCATCTCAAAGCCGCTCATACCTGGCATATTTATGTCCGTAATAACGATTTTTGGTCTGTTTTTTAAAAATTCTCTATAGCCCTCTTCTCCATCATTTGCGATATATACATGCTTAAAGACTCGCAAGAGAAGAGTTTCTACATTTTTAGATAAACCCAAGTTGTCCTCAACATATAAAATCCCGATATTATCCGATAATGTTTTTATCGTCTCTATCATCTCTTTCATATTTGATACTCCTTGCTTTGTAGAAAAATAAATCTCCGTAAGATAAAATCACTTATTTTGGCTCATTATTGAGACGATAAGCGGAATAATGTTTTGGCTTTTTGTTTTATCTATAAATCCGTCTGCGCCTAAAACTTCAGCCTCTCTTTTGTTATTTTGTCCAGTCATAGAGCTATTTACGATAATAGGAATCTGTTTAGTTTTTGTGTTGCTCTTTAGCAGCTTAACCACGGTAAATCCAGACATCTCAGGCATCTCTATGTCTGTAATAATTGCAGGGATTTGCGATACGTTCTCACCAAGCGTATTTATGTAGTCAACAAGCAGTTTTCCGTTGTCAAATATTTTTATGGAAAGGTTTGCGTTTTCAAAGATTTGTTTTAGATGTTTTTGCGCCGTTTTAGAGTCTTCGGCTACCAAAACCGTTCCATTTTTTAGTTTTACAGGTAGTGCCAAATCTTTTAAGTTCGCTGGCGACTCAAGCACGTCAACCATTGCATGAGGGATAACGTCTGCTAAAAGTTTTTCATAGTCCAAAACTAGACATAGACTCCCGTCTTCAAGTCTTGTATCGTTTATAACAACATTGTCTTCGCCGATTCTATAGCTGTCGGGCGCATGCATCTCGTTCCAATTCTTTTTAATAACTCTAAATGCAGACATGATTCTAAGCCCGATAATAACTCCATTAAAGTCACAAACCAAAATATTTGACTTTTTGACTTCATCTTTAGTTAGGGTTATTCCTAGCCATAGGGGCAGGTTTAGTATGGGAATTTGCAGTCCGCGAAGAACGATTGTGCCCTCTAGCATTGGATGAGAAGAAGGTATCTGAGTAATAAAATGATTTTTAGACTCTACTACTTCTCGTGTTTTAAATACGTTAATGGCATAAAATGCCGAATCGGACTTGTCGCTTACCCTAAAGACTAAAAGCTGTAACTCATTATTTTTTGCAAGATTTGTAGCAGCATCAACTTTATCTAAAACAGACATCTATACCCCTTAACTTGTAGTAAGCAGATAGTACCAAAAATATGATGAAATATGCTTGAATGTTAATAATGAAATGGTAAAATAGCCGCAATTATTTAAGGGAAACCTTACAAAAGGCACTGTTTATGAAACTTTTTACCCTCGCCCTATTTATGCTTGCCTCTTTGCATGCAAAGGTGTATTACTCTAAGGTTGAGCCCTACGAGACAAGGGATATCTCTTCAAATGTCTCAGGATTAGTTGTTTTAGCCGATGAAAATTTAGTGGGGAAAAAACTCTCAAGCGAGCCATATATAAAAATAGATTCTGAGATTGACCAAAAAGATTTGAAATTGGTACGAGAGAAGTTGATGTATATAAAAAGCATCATTGAGATTAATGAGGCAGTTTTGGTAAATTTGGATGAATCACTTGCTAAAAAAAGGGAAAATTACAAAAAAATAGAGCCGCTTAAGTTTAAATCATCAGTAGAAAAAGATAGAGAGTTTTATGACTTGATAATAAGTGAAAATCTCTATTTAAATACAAGAAAAGAGATTCAAAACCTCAAGGTTCAAATGGCGGATTTGAGGCTAAGAGAGGCGCAACTTCAAAGAAGCATTGAGGATAAAAACCTAGTTGCAAAAGACTTTATTCTTTATGAGATGCTTGTTAAGCCGGGGCAGGTTGTAGGAGTTGCGACTCCTTTGGCAAAAGTGGCTGACGTTTCAAAAGCGATATTGACTCTATACCTTGATGAGCCGGATGTGATTGATGCGCATAAAAAAATTCTCTATATTGATGGCGAAAAAACAGCATATAAAATATCAAGAGGACTTAATATTGCAGATGGCAAAAACATCTCAAAATATATGGCTCAAATTGTTATAAAATCGCCCAAATTGTTCTCTAAGTTGGTCAAAGTAGAGCTTAAAGATGAGTAGTGTAACTGCGTGTCCTCTCGACTGCTACGACGCATGTGAGATAGTATATGAAGATGGCAGGCTAAAGGGTTTAAAAAGCGGGCATACGCAAGGTTTTTTATGTCCGCACATGAACCATTACGAGAAGCATGAGACCATTCAAAAACCAAGATATAAGGGCAAAGAGATAACTCTTGATGAGGCTCTTTTAATTTTAAAAGAGATGATTGGCTCTTGTGAAAAAAGCGAAGTACTTCACTACCGCGGAAGCGGAAATTTCGCCTTGATGCAAGAGGTAACTGACCATTTCTTTGCTTCTTACGGCGCTACCTTAACCGAGGGAACATTGTGCGATGGAGCCGGTGAAGAGGGGATTATAGAGGGCAGAGGAAGCAACAAAAATATGCCTCTGCATGAGGTGGCAAAATCCGAGGTAGTCATCTTTTGGGGCAGAAATCCTCATACGACCTCAAGCCATCTTCTGCCGCTTATAAAAGATAAAACCATTATCGTTATAGACCCCATAAAGACAAAAATGGCAAAGGCGGCTGATTTGCACATTCAGCTAAAGCCGCATACTGATCTCTTTTTGGCAATGCTTCTTAGCCGTTTTTTACATATTGAAAACGGGTGCGACGAGGAGTTTTTGGAGGAGTTCGCAAGTGAGTATGAAGATTACTACGAGTTGACACAAAACATAAGAATAAAAGCTGTCTTGGATGCGATGGGTGTTTCTCTAGGTCAGCTTGGAGATTTGCTCTTGTTTGTAAAAGATAAAAAAGTTGCGATAGTTTGCGGTGTCGGCATACAAAAGTACAGCGATGGTGCTGACATCATGAGAGCAATTGACGCATTTGCGGCAATGCTTGGACTGTTTGGCAAAGAGGGGTGCGGAGTTAGTTATTTGGGCTCTTCAAGAGATGGCATTGTATCACCGTTTAACAAAAAAAGTAAAAAAGTATCAAAAGTAAATACCGAATTTAGCGACTTTAAAACTGTATTTATTCAAGGTGCAAATCCTCTTGCACAAATGCCAAACTCTGCTAGAGTAAGAGAGTCAATCAGTAAGGTTGAGAATGTGGTATATTTTGGCTTATATGAGAATGAGACGAGTGAGATTGCAGATTTGATAATTCCGGCAAAGAGCTTTTTGCACAAAGATGACGTAAGAACTTCATACTCTCACAATGTGATGTCTTTTATGCCCAAAGTCGCCCATAGTGAGGCTGGAATCAGCGAATATGATTTGTGTGCATACCTTTGCAAAGAGTTTGGAATCGAGTTAGAGAGTGAAGAGTTTTACATCAAACATTTTAAAAATTTTGCGGTGCAGAAGATTGACGGCTCTTGGTATGTTGAAAACAGAGAAGAAGTGCCCTATAAAGATGGTTTTGACACGAAGAACAAAGAGTTCGCATTTTTAGATGAGCTAGACTCTAAGGTTGATGAGAGTGATGGTTTTTATCTCATTACATGTAAGAGCCCGACAAGCCTAAATTCGCAGTTTAACCGCCAAGAGAGCGTCTTTTTGCACAGCTCTTTAGGTTTTAGTGAGGGCGAAGTTGTAACAGTTAGTTCGGTTGATGGAAGCGTTGCGCTAAAGGTTAAGCATAATGACGATTTACGCAAAGATTGTGTTTTGATTTATAGCGGCACAAAAGGTGTGAATAATTTAACCACGCACAAGCACGCATTAAGCACAAAAAGTGCAATATTCCAAGAAAATAAGGTGGAGATTAGCAGATGAATAATAATATAGTTGATTTAGATAAAAAATATGTTTTACCGACTTATGCAAGAGCGGACGTTGAGTTTGTAAGCGGAGATAACGCACGTTTGGTTGATAGTAACGGCAAAAAATATGTTGATTTTGCTTCTGGAATTGCTGTTTGCAGCGTGGGACATGCGAATAAAAGAGTAAATGACGCAATTTGTAAACAGCTCTCAAATATAACTCATACTTCAAATCTTTATTATATAGCACCGCAGGCTCGCGTAGCACAAAAAATAGTGGATGCAAGCGGATACGATATGAAGTGTTTTTTTGGAAACAGCGGAGCTGAGGCAAATGAGGGCGCTATAAAGATAGCTAGAAAGTTTGGCGAAAAAGATGGCGAACTAAAAAGATATAAAGTTATAACACTACAACACTCTTTTCACGGCAGAACGATTACGACGGTAAAAGCAACTGGGCAGGAGAAGATGCATAACTACTTTGGTCCATATCCGGACGGTTTTGTTTATGCAGACAATATTAACCATGTAGAATCTCTTGTTGATGACCATACATGTGCCGTTATGATAGAGCTTGTTCAAGGCGAGGGCGGAGTTCAGCCGCTTGATAAAAAAGCTGTTCAAGAGCTGGCAAAATTTTTAAAGTCAAAAAATGTCCTACTGATAATTGATGAAGTGCAAACAGGAGTTTATAGAACAGGCAAGTTTCTTGCATCAAATTACTACGATATTGAACCTGATGTTGTAACGCTTGCAAAAGGTCTTGGCGGCGGAGTTCCGATAGGTGTTGTTATGACGACTTTAAAGGATGTTTTTGGTGCAGGAGACCACGGCTCTACGTTTGGCGGAAATTTTTTAAGCACAACTGCCGCATGTGAAGTTGTTGACATCTTAAATGAGATTTATGAGAGTGGCGAGCTTCAAAAGGGCATAGACTACTTTGATAACGAATTGGAGAAATTTTATAACGCCCACAAAGATATTTTCACTTCAAAAGTTGGCATAGGGATGATGTGCGGACTCAGAGTAAAAGATGCCGATACTCTTACAAAAATCATCAATAAGGCAAGAGAAGAGGGCGTAATAGTGCTTAAAGCAGGACGAGATACTCTGAGACTTCTGCCCGCGCTAACAATTACGAAAGAGGAAATGGATGAAGGCTTTATATCTCTTAATCGTGCTCTTAGCTCTCTCTAGCACGCTCCTTTTTTCTGATGAGAAGTTAGATAGTTATATATCGAAAAATAAAAAAGAGCAGTTCAGATATGACCAAGATAAAAATGAGGCAGAGAGCTCAAAGCTTCGTGATTCTTGGATTGCTCCTTTAAATCTGAATTACAGCTTCTCTAAAAGTAATCCTTTTGGAGATCAGCAGACCAATGAGAATGCTTCGATTAAAATGGACCAGCCGATTTTTCAAAGCGGGGGAATATATTTTGGAATTAAATTTGCCGAAGCCTCAAAAATTTATGCAGACTACTCCATAGATGTCGCAAAAAGAAAGCTGGTTAAAGATGCCATCTCTCTTTTGATGCAGATAAAACAGATAGATCTAAAGATAGCAAAGCAGAATCTTCTGATAAAAAACTCAGAAATAAGTCTTGCGCAGAAAAAAGAGGATTATCTAAGCGGACAGCTTGATTCGGGATTTTTAGACAGTGCGATAGTTGAGAGAAATATTTTAATACAGTCTCTTTATGATCTTGAGACAAACAAAGAGAGGCTTATTTCACGCTTTAACGCCATTAGCGATATGAACTACAAAGAGGCTTTGGTTCCGAACTTGAAACTTATCAGCGAGAGTCAGTTTTTGGAACAAAATATAGTCTTGGGTATGTCTGAGAGCGAGATAGTAAAAAATAGATACTTTAATGATGTAATATTGGCGAAGTATCTTCCGAAAGTAAATTTTACAGCAGGATATAATTGGGATAAAAGCGATACAGTTTACCAGTTCGGCTCAAATGAAAAAGATTATTACAACTTTGGTTTTAAGGTAAATCTTCCTATCGATATAAACAGCTTTAGAGATGTAGAGTCTTCAAAGATTGATTATCTAAAAGCAAAACTTGTCGTTGAAGATAGAAAAAGAGAGCTTAAGGCAATTTTTGAACAGGTTATGCAAAATATTGAGAATTTTGAGAAGAAAAAACAGTTAAGCGTTGAAAACAGAGACATTTATGAGAAACTGCTCGAAGATACAAAAGAGCTCTTTAGCGCCGGATACAAGGCTGAATTTGACGTTGAGCTTTTGCAAAATTCGGTTAATATTCAAAAGGGTGATGTGGAGATATATGAGATAGATAAACAGCTTGAACTTTTAACGCTCTATGAGATGTACAAAGATGAAATTTAGCGACTACATGTCGGAGTGGCTCTACGGTAATGAGGGCTACTACGCAACCTATAAAAACATAGGCAAAAGCGGTGATTTTTACACCTCTGT
Source organism: Sulfurimonas sp. (assembly GCA_041652055.1). Taxonomy (GTDB): domain Bacteria; phylum Campylobacterota; class Campylobacteria; order Campylobacterales; family Sulfurimonadaceae; genus Sulfurimonas. The sequence continues at coordinate 38,612 of JBAZIE010000018.1, forward strand.
TAGTACAAGCAAGTTTTTCGGCGGCACAATCGCAAAGCACATTATCTCTCTTGTTGATGAGGGTTTTTTAGAAAAAGATGCGACTATATGCGAAATCGGTGCGCATCATGGCTATTTTTTGGCGGATGTCATAGAGTTCATACACACTCTTAGACCTGAGCTTCTGAAGAGTTTTAACTTTGTCATAATAGAGAGGTTTGAGTCACTTCAGGAGTTTCAAAAAAACTACTTTAATGAGAGTTTTGGAGATGTTGTAAAACTTACTCACTATAAATCTTTGAGCGAGTTAAAGTGCAAAAATGCTTTTTTTATAGCAAATGAGATATTTGACGCATTTCCATGTGAACTCTACTACAAAGGCAAAAGTGCCAGAGTTGAGGGTCATGAAGTTATTTTTGACGTGGATAACGCTTGGGTGGAGCAAAAGGCAAAAAAATACCACAAAGACAGAGGCGAGATAGCAGTCGGGTATGAGGAATTTGCCCTTGAGATGGCTCATTCTAGCGAGAAGTTTGAGTTTATGAGTTTTGATTATGGAGAGATGCAAGCTCGTCCTGATTTCTCACTTAGAGTTTATTCAAAACACGAAGTTATTCCGTTTTTCGATGAAAATATAAAAAGAGAAGAGCTTTTTGCAAAATCTGACATTACATACGATGTTACGTTTGAACATGTAAAAGATGCTTTTGTGGAGGCTGGAGTCGCGTTTGTAGAACTAAAAACTCAAATGGTAGCGCTTGTAAACATAGGAATCTTGGAGCTTTTGGAGATTTTAAAAGAAAAAGCGGGTGAAAAAATATATAAACAAGAGCTTGAAAAGGTAAAAATATTGATAATGCCAAACTTTTTGGGTGAGCGTTTTAAGATGATAAGGTTTAGAAAATGCTCAAATCCTGACATCTGAAATGTCAGGAGTCGTCTATAAATTATGAATTATTTTTATAAGCTCTTCAGGTCTGTTTGAAGCAGTGATAGCAGTCTCTTTTGTAATCACTTTTTTGCGAAGAAGAGTGATTAATTGGTCTGTTTGTGTGGTCATATTTGTTTCGTTCTGGTTTAACTGCATTTGAGAGTAGATTTGATGTACTTTGTCTTCTCTAATTAAGTTCTGAATAGCAGGATTTGCTATTAAAACCTCTTGAGTTGCAACAATGCCGCCACCGATTCTTGGCATAAGAGATTGCGAAATTACGGAAATAAGTGAAGAGGCAAGCTGTGCTCTTACTTGTGCCTGCTCACCAGCATCAAAAACGTCGATAATACGGTTGATTGTTGCAGGTGCAGAATTTGTATGCAGGGTTCCAAAAACTATGTGTCCGGTCTCAGCTGCGGTAAGAGCTGCAGAAATAGTCTCTTTATCCCTCATCTCACCAACAAGAATAACATCTGGATCTTGTCTTAGAGCGTATTTGAGAGCCGTAGCAAAAGAGTTTGTGTCTGCGCCGACCTCCCTTTGAGAAAAAAGAGATTTGATGTTTGTATGAACAAACTCAACTGGATCTTCTATGGTGATTATATGTTTGTTTACAGTGAGGTTGATTTCATGCAACATTGAAGCTAGGGTTGTTGATTTACCGCTACCGGTCGGACCGGTAACAAGAATAAGCCCTTTTTCTCTCTTTACAAGCTCTTTAAAGATTGGGTTGTTGTTGAATTTTTCAAGCGGCGGAATATCAATAGGAATCATACGAAACGCACATGCAATACCTGCAATAGTTCTGTAGTAGTTTGCACGAAAGCGTCCAACATTTTCGAGCTCAAACGAGAAGTCAAGCTCATTTTTTTCTTCAAAAATCTTCTTCTGTTTATCTTCGATTAGAGCGTAAGCCATCTCTTCTATATCTTTTGCATTTAAAATAGGAAGATTAAGCGGTTTTAGGGACTTGTCTATCCTGATTTGTGGCTCGCTACCGGGTACAAGATGCAAATCCGAAGATTCAAAGTGCAAAACACTCTTTAATAATTTTTTTATATCTATAGCTTTGCCTGTTTCTTGACTCATATTAATACCTCTTTGTACTTTAGATTCATTTGCTTCAATTATAACACTGTTTTTAGATTATGCGACAGTTACTCTATGATTTTTGGAACTATAAAGAAGTGGTCACCACTTTGAGGAGCATTTTTTAGGATGCTTTCGTTTATCTCGCTGTTGCAAAACGCAATATCTTCTCTTAAAAACGTAGCATCGTCGCTCATTGCAAATTTTTCGTTGACGCTATCTGTGTTTAACTCGCTTAGGTTGTCCACAAAGCTTACTATTTCGGAGAGTTGAGCTATAATCTCTTCTCTTTTATTTTCAGAAATTTTTAAAAATGATAATTTTTCCAATCTGCTCAGTAACTCGTCATCTACTTGCATATAACAATCCTATATAATAATTTTGTAAGATTGTAACAAAAAAAATCTATCTATTTGATGAAACTTTAACAAAATATGCGATATTATTTTGAACTTTTTAATTACTATATAGAAAACAAGGAATATTTTTGAGTTTAAAAGATAACATCAGCATGGTCAAAGAGGAGTTGAACTCCGAAGAGAAGTTTTTTGAAAAAGCGGTTATGACCGAAAAATTTATCAAAAAATATAAAAATATAATGATAGGCTCCGTGGTTGCGGTTGTCGTCTTGGTTGTTGCAAATATAGCATATAACGCAAATGAGAGCAGTAAAGTTGCCGCTGCAAACGCAGCTCTCTCAACGCTTCAAAAAGATGCAGGAAATAGCGCGGCACTAAGTGAGCTTAAAACGCTTAGTCCAAATCTACATGATGTTTGGGTTTTTTCGCAGGCTGTTGCCTCTAGAGATTTAGAGGCTATGAAGAGTCTTAAAAATTCCAAGGCTCTTATTGTAGGCGATTTGGTTGCGTATGAGCTCTCTAATAACGCTGCATCACTGGAAGACTACGCTTCAAAGCAGGACGCAATTTTTAGAGATTTGGCTTTAGTTCAGGCTGCTGTAATGCTTTTTAATGAAAATAAAATTGAAGAGGCTAAGAACAAACTCTCAAAAGTCTCAAAAGAGTCCTCATTAGCAAAGGTTGTAGAAGCCTTGATGCATTATGGAATAAAGTGAATATTTTGAGATTTTCATTCATAGTTTTTATTGCACTAACGGCACTTATTTTTGGCGGATGCGGCTCAAAAGAGGTTTTTAAGCCTCTGCATGTAGCAGATGACTGGACACATGCAGGAAGCAGTGATGTTGTAATTGAGAAGATTGCTCAAGATGCTGCGCTTGTTGATGATAGAAAAGTGTTGACAGAGGGAAAAGTTTTTGATGTGACTGTTTCAGAGGATAAAAGACTTTTGGGGCATAGTGCAGGATGGGTGATAAGCTCTGATATTGACGGGAATTTAACTCTCCAAAGTGTTTCTGATAGTAAAACAATTGAAAATTTTAGTTTAAAAAAGACTATTGCATCAGCTTCTGTTGAAGATGACATGTTGGCAGTTCTGTTTGCCGACAATGAGATGGCTCTATACTCGATAAAAGAGAAAAATCTTCTTCTAAAAGAGCAGGGAGATGCACCGATAGTTGTTAATTCAAAAATAGTAAAGCCTTTTTTTAGAGATGATTTGGTTCTGTTCTCAACACTTGATGGAAAAGTTGTTATTATTAACGCGAAAACAAAAAAGAAGCTAAGAACGATAATAGTCAGTAGCGAAAAGCATTTTAACAATATTATCTATTTTGATTTGGTTGACAATAAGATTATTGCAGCAACAAGTCACAAAATACTCTCTCTTGCACAGGAAGAGAAAAGATCTGCACATGACATAAGAGCTGTTATCTCTGATGGCAAAAATATATTTGTAGCGACAAAGCAGGGTGAGATAGTCTCTTTGACGCCAGAGCTCCAAGAGAATGCAAGAGTCAAGTTTCCGTTTGCACACTTTTTAGGAGTGATATTAAGCAAAGATAAGATTTATGCTTTGGAAAAAGAGGGTTACCTTATTGAGATTTCAAAAGATTTGCTAACACATACAGTATATGAAGCGGATATTGAAGATGGATATGTGTATATTGACGGAAAAATCTTTTTTGTTCATGACGAGTATATCTCGGTAGAGTAGTAATGTCAGGCGAGCTGGAAGCTTTTATAGAATACATAACTGTTATAAGAGCTCTTAGTAAAAAAAGCGTAAGCGCGTATAGAAGTGATTTGGAATCACTAGAAGCAATTCTTGGCAAGCCTCTTATAGAGCTGGATTCCGGTTCTTTGTTCTCAGTACTAAGTAAGTACGAAAATAAGAGAACGCTCAACAGAAAACTCTCCTCTGTAAATGCTTTTTTTGATTTTTGCTATAAAAATCAGTTTTCAGATGAAAAAACTAAACTAAAATTCTCAAAAATTCCCAAGCTGCTTCCAAAATTTTTATCATATCAAGAGATACAAAATGCTCTAAAACAGATAGACAGAAGTTCGCTAATCGGGCTTCGCGACTATGCGCTTATACTATTTTTATATGCTACGGGAACAAGAATAAGCGAATGTTTGGCACTTAGACGAGAAGATATTGATGGAGAGTGGCTCCATATCAGACATGCAAAGGGCGAAAAGGAGCGCATGGTTCCAATAGCTCCAATTGCCAGAAAAGCAATAGAGGACTATCTTGGCGAGATGACAAAAGAGAAAAATTTTGTTTGGTGCAATTATAAGGGAGATAAGCTAAGCCGAATATCGGCATATAAGATAACGCAGAAGCTTCTTGGAGTCTCTCCGCATGTGCTTCGTCACTCCTATGCCACGTCTCTTATAGCCGGTGGTGCGGATCTACGCGTTGTACAGGAACTTTTAGGGCATGCTTCGCTTCTGACCACTCAAATATATACACATATTCAAAAGCAGGATTTAAAAGAGACAGTCGAAGTGTGTCATCCCATGGCAAAAGAGGCGACATGAACAGAGTTAACAACCCAATTTTCTCAAGACCTTTTTTGGAGTCACTTTTTTTTGTTCAAAACAAGTGGCATCAGCATGGAGTTCTTCTTCACACGTTCAGAGTTCTCTATTATGTATTAAAAGCAGGTGAGTTTAGATTTTTTGCCGCAGCTCTACTGCACGACATTGGCAAGCCTTTTAGCGCATACAAAAAGGATGAAGAGGATATCGAGTATGGTGAATACAGTTTTACCGACCATGAAGAAAGAAGCTATGAGATAATAAAAAATTGGTCTTTTATAAGTGAGTACACAAAAGAGATAGTGCGCTATCACTACATTATACGTGATTTGGCAAAGAGTAAAAAAGAGGATTTATCTAGATATGAGGGCAAGAAAAAGATTTGGGAGACTATAAGTCCAGAGATAAAAGATGATTTGGCAAAATTTTTGTTATATGATGATTTAGGTAAAGGAAAGAGCAGACGAGCCTCCTAATGCAAATGTAACACTATATTGTGTAAAATAGCATAAAGATGTATATTTGTTCCATTGCAAGTGTTTTTTTCTCTACATGTTAAAATTTAAAATAGATAAATTACATTTTATTACTTATTATTCAAATAAATATATTAAAAAGTTTGGTTTATCAAACAAAAAAGGTTTTCTAAAATGTTTAAAAAAATTTTACCGCTATTGATTGTTTTGTTATTTACGGTAGTAGTTATTGCACTCTTTTTATCCGTAGCGCACACAAAAAAAATGGTTGTGGTCAAAGACGGAAATACAAAACAGCTGCCAATTGAGATGGAAGTAGGCGTTTATCAAGACAGCGACTGCGGAATGGTTATTGATGATTTAAGTGATGCCTCACAAGTCATCATAAATAGTGGAAAAAGTTGGTTTTTTCACGACCATGGGGGATTTGTAAAGTGGATTGAAGACAAAGAGTTTAGAGATAGTGCCAAAATCTGGGTTATGAGCAGAGATACAAAAAAGTGGATAGATGCAAGAGAGGCTTTTTATTCGCTGGTTGATGATACGCCGATGGGGTATGGATTTGGCGCATATGAAAAAAAGAGTGATGGGCATGTCGATTTTGAGACGATGAGACTAAAAATGCTAAGAGGAGAGACTCTGCGTAATCCTCTGATACGAAAACAGCTTTTAGGAAAATAGTAACAAATATGGAAAGCGTAAATATTATAACCATTATTACCATTGCGTTTCTTGGCTCGTTCGGTCACTGTATTGGGATGTGCGGCGGTATAGTGTTGGCATACTCAACCATCAAGATTGAACCTAAAAGTTCTAAAGTTTCACAAAGCATGGCGCATCTTCTCTACTCGTTTGGCAGAGTTTTTACCTACTCGATTTTAGGAGCGATATTTGGAGCACTGGGTGGAGTTGTCACTTTTAGCAACACGGCAAACGGTGTGCTGCTTGTTGTTGCCGGAGTTGCAATGGTCTTGGCAGGTTTATCGCTTATGGGAAAGATAAAATTTTTAACCCTGATAGAACACTCGTTTTCATCTTCTCCTGCGTATAAAAATCTTTTTAAAAAAGTGCTAAACTCAAAATCAAATTTCAGTTTTTTTGCTCTTGGGATGTTAAACGGTCTTTTGCCATGCGGATTTGTTTACTTTTTTGCCATAACTGCCGCAAGCACCGCAAGTCCGGTCTATGGCGCTTTGGTTATGGCACTATTTGGGCTTAGCACTATCCCTGCGATGTTTGGGCTTGGTTTTTTGGCATCACTCTCAAGTGCGACAAGTTTTAGAAATATGATGATGAGCCTCTCCTCATTTGCGGTTGTTCTCTATGGTACATATACTATTTATAACGGTTACGACTACATAGTTAGAGCTGAAAAAACATTAACAGAGTGCCATACTAAATAAATTTTATCTTTTACCTGCTATAATAAGTCCTAAAAAAAGGTATCAACTTTGAAAAGTTCAATTATTGATAACATAAAGTCGCTTCCGCCGCTCTCAACGACTATTGCAAAGATAAACAAGATTTATGCGGATGAAAATTCGACTGTAAAAGAGATGGCAAGCGCTATCGAGAATGATCCGATGATTATTGCAAATATTCTAAAAATTGCTAACTCTCCCCTTTATGGATTTGGACGTGAGATAAAAAATGCTGCTCAGGCCGTAGGTCTTTTTGGAATGAGCATGACCCGCTCTATAGCGATAGGAAACTCAATAAAAAACCTCTTAAATGTTGATATGCAACCCTACAGAGTTACGTCGGATGAATTTGCCCATATTTCATCGCTTCAAGCCGCACTGATGCTTAAATGGTACAAAAAAGTTGATAGACAAAAGGCTGAAAAGCTCTATTTGGCTGCATTTTTGCAAGAGACGGGAAAGATACTTATAGCCAGTGAAGTAATTCAAAATGATGAAGCGATAAGTTTTGCCAGCGAGGTAGAGACATCAAATAATCTTGCGATGGTTGAAAAGGCCTATTCAAACGCTACTTGTGGCGAAGTTACCGCTTTGGTGTTTAAACACTGGGGGTTTGATGATGAATTTATCGAGATGATAAAATATTCGGACAATCCAGCTGCTGCGCCGAGCGAAATAAAAGAGTACTCTACGGCTCTAAATATCGTAAAAACTATAATACCAATAAATAAACCTCTCTCAGAGATGTCTATAAATTTCGGACTAAAAAGAGCAGAAGATGCCGGCTATAACGTTGAGCTTTTGCAAAGCGCTATTAACGATATGTTAGAGTCAATCTAAGAATGAGCAAAACCGTCACAGTTATAGACACTTTTGGCTTCTTCTTTCGCAGTTTTTACGCTCTTCCACAGCATCTCAAAAACAGTGAAGGCTTTCCTACGGGATTGCTGACCGGTTTTATAAACTTTATCTCTACTCTTCAAAAACAGCATGATAGCGACTATATAGTTTTTGCCATTGACACTAAGGGAAACAGCTTTAGAAACGATATAGATCCAAACTATAAAGCCCACAGAACAGCTCCGCCTGACGAACTTATTATGCAGCTTCCGATAGCCATAGAGTGGATTGACAAGATGGGGTATAAAACATTGGGTCATGTCGGATTTGAGGCTGATGATATAATAGCTACCGTTGTACGCTTTGCAAAGAAAAACGGTTACAACGTTAGAGTTGTTTCTCATGACAAAGACCTTTTTCAGCTTATAGATGACGGCAAAGTTGTCTTAGTCGATGTCATTAAAAAGCAGATTATGGATGAAGATGGTTGCTTTAAGAAGTATGGCATTGCCCCAAAACAGTTTATAGATTATCAGGCTATTTTAGGCGATTCTGCGGACAACATTCCCGGTGTTAAAGGTATCGGCAAAGTTGGGGCAGAGAAGCTTTTGGTAGAGTACGTAAGCTTGGATAACATTTATGCAAATATAGACAGTGTTAAGCCCGCAGGAATTCAAAAAAAACTCATTGAGTCAAAAGATGCGGCCTACATGTCAAAAAAGCTCGTGACATTAAGAGATGATGTTTTTGATAGTTTTGATTTTGAAGATTATAAGATGGATGTAGAGCACCCTTTTTTGAATATCTATGACGAGCTTGTGAAGTACGAACAAAACGCTGTTTTAAGAACTCTGCATGCTAAAAATATGGTAAGCCATGAGGTGCGTCAAGAAGCGGTTAAGAAAGTTGAGAATGAGATACAAAGCAATAAAAAACTTAGTTTTAAAACGGTGCTTTTAACAGACGCAAAAGAGCTAAACACTATTTTAAACTCTCTTAATGCCGATACGATAGTGGCTTTTGACACGGAGACGACGGGATTAGATTACTACAACGACTCACTTGTAGGTTTCAGCTTTTGTTTTAACAGCGAGGAGGCATATTATGTTCCCATTGCACACTTTTACCTTGGTGTTACAGAGCAGATAAGCCACATTGATGCAGTAAAAGCCATAAAAAAGATATTTGCTTCTCGTGTTGTAGGTCATAACATAAAGTTTGATTTGCATTTTGTTGCTAGATTTTTAAATGATGAGAAGCTGGATATTTTTGGCGACTCGATGATTCTTGCATGGCTTATAAACCCTGAGAGTGCCATCTCTCTTGATACTTTGGCGGATAAATATCTAAATCACACAATGGTGGCTTTTAAAGATACTGTAAAAAAAGGTGAGAGTTTTGCATCCGTAGAGCTTGAAGACGCATGCAGATATGCCGCAGAGGATGCCTATATCACGCTTAGACTCTACTATCTTTTTTTAGAGAAGCTCTCTCTTCAAAACGCCGCGCATCTCATAAAAGAGGCGCATGATGTGGAGTTTCCTTTTATAAAAACACTTCTTAAAATGGAGCAAGAGGGCATAGAGATAAACGGCTCTTTTTTAGAGAAGTTTCTTGTTGAAGTAAAAGACACTCTAAGCGATTTGACCAAGAAGATTTACGACCTTGCAGGGTGCGAGTTTAACATAAACTCTACACAGCAGCTCGGCGTTGTGCTTTTTGAAAATCTTGGGCTCTCAAGCGGCAAAAAAACAAAAACCGGACACTCGACAAATGAGCAGGTTTTAAGCTCGCTAAAGGATGCTCATGAGATTATTCCGTACCTTTTGGAGTATAGAGAGGTTTATAAGCTCTATTCAACCTATATTGAACCGCTTTTAAAGCTCAGCCGTGAAGATAAAGAGAGCCGCATCCATACTTCGTTTGTGCAGACAGGTACTGCAACTGGAAGATTAAGCTCTAAAAATCCAAATCTTCAAAACATACCTACAAGAACAAAACTTGGAACAAGAATAAGAGAGGCGTTTGTAGCGCCAAAGGGTAAAAAGCTCATAGGCATAGACTATTCTCAGATTGAGCTTAGACTGCTTGCGCACTTTACCAAGGACAAAGTTTTGGTAGATGCGTTTAAGGGCGATAAAGATATCCACCGCCAAACTGCCGTAGCTCTTTTTGGCGAAGATGAGGCGGATGCAAAAAGAAATATCGCAAAAACGGTAAATTTTGGACTACTTTATGGCATGGGGCAGAAAAAACTCTCAGAGACTTTAGGTATTACTACAAAAGAGGCAAAAGATATAATCGATAAATATTTCAACAGCTTTCCGACTGTCAGAGCATATTTTCGCTCAATAGTCGATGACTCAAAAGAGTTTGGATATGTTGAGACGCTGCTTGGGCGCAGAAGATATTTTGACTATGCAAATGCCGCTCCTATGTTTAGAGCTGCTTATGAGAGAGAGTCTGTAAACAGCGTGTTTCAAGGAAGTGCATCCGACCTTATAAAACTGAGCATGAATAAAATCCATAGAGCGATTGAGGATGAGGGGCTAAATGCCAAAATGCTTCTTCAGATACACGATGAACTTATCTTTGAGGCCAACGAGGATGAGGCTGAAGCTCTAGGCAATAGATTTAAAGAGATTATGCAAAACATTATGGAGCTAAATATCCCTCTAAAAGCGAGTATGAATATCGGAGATAACTGGAGCGAGTTAAAGTAGTGCTACATGTTAAAACAGTATAAAGATGCCATCGAAAAAGCAATATTATCTCCAAAACTGACGTCAACGGAATAATAACTTTTGTAAACGATGAGTTTTGCAATATCAGCGGCTATACAAAAAGCGAGCTTATCGGGCAAAACCACAATATTGTCAGGCAT
>JBAZIE010000019.1:0-40015 GCA_041652055.1 Sulfurimonas sp.
GTGAGAATGACTGGCAAGCTTAATGGAATGTGTACTTTCTGTAGCTACTTGGATTTCTGTCTTGCGGGGAGGCCGGTTGATTGGATCGGAACCGTGCTACAGAAGCGAGAGGACTTGGAAGGGATCGAGGGCTAGGAGGTAAGTATGTGCAATAACTCACTGGAATATTGGGAAAGTGTGATGGCTCAAGCTGACAAAGAAGTCTATGATCAAGACGAGTTCCAAGGACAGGAGGTAACGAGCAAGGAGTGGGCAAAACTGGTGAAAGAGTGGAATGAATTGAAACGCAAGAAGGAACAAGTTGAAGCTGAGCCTGTTGATTGGGAGTCTGCTGTATTGGATTCTCGTCTTGATGATGAGTATTTGCCGTATTGACAAAGGAGGTGAATCAAAGTGAGTGGTCAACTATTCAGACCAAAGTTGAAAGTTATCGTATACGGGCACACCGGAGCGCGTAAATCAAGCTTTGCCAAGACGTTCCCGAAGCCTATGCTGGTGTGGCAGTTCGATGCGCACGGGAAGGATTTTCCGTACTGGAGAGATTCCGAACATAACATTTTGCCTCCGGAGGCTATCGGTGAGTTGAATTCCTACCAAATCGAAGGTACGAGTATCTTTATTCCGTATCGAGACATTCAACATCCTGATGGACCCGTAAGGATTGAATATTACCATGACGAAGACCCTGAAAAACCTCATGCGTATAATGATTGGAAGATTCGGAAAAAGAATTTTGCGCTTGAGGCAGAACAGTGGGCGACACTGGTTGATGACAGTCTTACTAGTCATGAGCTTACTACAAGGATGTATTATAAATATGTACTCAATCCTCAGACGGACAAGGAGTTCAAGTCGAGAAACCCTTTGCAATGGTTCGGGAATTCTACGGATGCCTTAGAGGAAGCCTTGAAGGGAAGCTACATGAGCTATCAATGCAATGTAGTGATTGTGGCTCATGTGGATACAGAGAGGGATGAAAGCGCAATGGTAGGGCAGTCGGCAAGGAACCCTATGGCTCCGGGGCGGTTGAGAGGGGGATTGGCGCAGCAGTACATGGAACTGTACTATGCGTATGTCTATACCGACCCGCAAACCAAGCAGACTATGGGATTGCTTCAAACGCAGCCAAATGGACAATTTCACGCCAGTACGCAGATCGGGGCTCCGAATCCGTGCTACGGGCACTATGAATCTCTTTGGGAATTGTTTGATCGAGAGCAAGCTGGAAGGAGTCAAGGATGACAGTCGGAGAAGCTTATTTTTGGTCTTTCTACATTTTTGTAGCCACACAGCTTACTTTTTGGCTTGGCTGGTGGTTGAGAGGAAAGCGAGGTTGGTAGAATGACAGTCGGAACCGTGCTGAAGAGAGAAGAGGAACAGTGTTTAACCTGTGAATGGCTGAGGATTGAGAAGGAAAGGAGAGCGAGTGGAGAGAATGGAAAAGTTGGTGATAAAGAGCATAAGAATGATTGGTGTGAAATGTTTGAAACTGCGCCAATGGGAATGTGCGTAGGTTGGGTGAGGACGGAGAGAAGAAGGTAAGAATAAGTTGATAGTACAGATTAATTTACTCAATTCAATTCAAAGAAAGGATTCGTTATTTATGCTTTTGACAAGAGACTTGACTGTAGAATGGGACAAAGTGCCGGACACAAGTGGCGGAATTCCTGCCGGGATGATTCAGTGGAGGATCAAGGATTACGAGGAAGCGATGTCCAAGGATAAACCTGGAGAGACTGACCAGGTCGGAAATCCTGTAGTGGCAAAATACATGCTGTTGATGCACCTGGAGGGAGTTGCGCCGGATGAGGCTGTGGGATGTACGAAGACAGAATATTTCGTTCTCGGCTCCAATACTGACCCGATGATGCAAAATGCGCAGACTTTCTATGATGCAATCGGTGCGAAGAGTTGGAAGAAGACTTTAGGAGCTGCACAAGTTCCGTGGTCAAGTAGCATTGTAGCTACAGCGAACAGCAGCGTTGGAGCGATGTTTATTCAACAAGTTACGCACAAAGTCGAAAAGAGCTTTCGGGGTGAAATTGATGAGAGCACTGGAGAAGTTCGTAAGTTCGTCCAGTCCAATCTCGGTAAAGTCTACAAAATAGGTGAAATGGCTCCGAAGCTGATTCCGTGCGGGATCAAGGAGTGCAATACGTGCGATAACAGCGGGCAGACAGGAAGCGGGGCTGTGAGTGCTCCGAGTACTGTGTCTCCGATTCCTCCGATGAGTCCTCCTGTGGCGAAAGCTCCAGCAGGACCTCCTCCTGTAAGTGCCGCTCCTGCGCCCAAGCCGGTAAGTGCGCCTCCGTTGAGCGGGGTTAAGTCGCCGGGGGGAGCTTCAGCAGCAACGACTCCTGCGGCTCCTGTGCCTCCCGTCCAAGCTGCTCCTGTAATCCCGTCCATCAACTGCCGGGTGTGCGGAGAAAATGTGACGCTGGAAGCTTATCCAAGTCATCTTGAAGCTTGCATGGCGAAGCAGTTTCAGCAGGAAGCGTAGTAAGCAGGGGCTAACTGTGAATAGTCAGTACGTGGAGACAGGTTAGCTGAACTGGTCTCTTTCGATTAAACCTTCTACAAGGAGCGCTATGTAACCTAGAGCAACAAAAAAACTTAATATTTGACTTCGTGTATGTTCGTGAATTCAGATGTAGATGTATGTGCAGTAAATGGTAACTAAACTATTAATTTTCAAGTTGCTGTAAGGGTATTGGACCAGAGGGAGCGGGTAATGGTGCTCGTTCCCTCGCTTTAAACTGATAATGAGGGAGGAAACAATGAATGAAATAGAGGATACAGAACGATACTGGGATCATACAGAAGATCAAATTATAGAACGTTACGGAGGTCCGATCCCGATGCCTGCGTCGCAGGCTGAAAAAGCTTCCGACTTTCGAGCGCCGATGACCCCGGAAGCGCTGGAGCGTGTGAACAAGATGATCCAACGTTCGGAGTTGATAACAGCGCAGATGACTGCTGATTGGTTGGCAAGGGAAGAATACCGGAAACGTATTGCTGAGAGAGTGTGTCCTTGGCGTAGAGGGCAGATACTCCAACTAAACGACGGTACGGGGCCGATGGATAGGAGAGTTGTGGTTGGAGTAGTTGGAGGGTGTACGGAGGAGGGGGAATTCTATCGGGTGAGGACGCGGGTGTTAGCTAAAGGAATGAAGATCGGAAAGCGTGAAGTCGGGTTGATGCTGAAAGCGGATCTGAAGGTAAGCGTGGTAGGGGAGTTTGATGGCGCATTGCCAGAGGTTTGTTCGGTGAGCGGGAAGAGGGAAATATAAATGAATGAAACCGAAGAACAGGTCCGTTTTTGGGAAAAATGTACTGAACTAGAAAAAGCTTTCCATGAAATGTTTTTAGCTACACAGCAAGTAATGTTAAGTATTCTAGAGGAGCAGGAGACATCTAATGGCTGATTTCTGTAAAGATTGCTCAATCAAAATTTTCGGTGAAGACTCAGGCGATTTCCGGGGGCTTACTACAACAGAGGATTGGAAAAATGGTTATGCTTGTGTAGTCCTTTGTGAAGGCTGTGGGGGTTATATTCAAGTCGATCCTGAAGGAAAGCGAGTAACCCGGGTAAGGAAGGTGAGCTGATGGCTGATCTCTTAGTTCCTCCTGACGGTCCATTGACTGCTCGAATTGCTCTCATCGGCCAAAATCCCGGCAAGACGGAGATTAATCCTTATGTGAACAAGCCTTTTCAAGGATACTCTGGCAATCTGATCAAGAAATGGTGGGCAATGCTGGAGCCTCCGTTGCGTCGGGAAGAAATCTATGTGGATAACTTAATCCCTTATATGTGTGAACCGGAAAAATTAAATGAAGAAGAATTGCGATACTGGGAAGAAGAACTACACAAGCGTTTGTCGATGCTATCCCGATGCAACGTCATTGTCCCGGTCGGAAACCACGCCTGTTATGCGCTCATCGGCAAAGGAAGAGTTGCCGGAGCAAGTAAAAAAGATGCAGTCGGCATTACGTCGTTACGCGGCTCAATTTATACCTATGCTCAGAGAACAACAAGAAGAACGATTAAGGTTATCCCGACTTTGCACCCTTCAGCCTTGTTTCGGCGAGATAACTCCAGAAAAATGGGAGTCACCAAAGGACTCCTCGAAAAACGAGTCTTCCGGGATTGGCAACGAATCGCTTATGAATCAACCTTCCCTGAGATTCGAAAGCCTGAGCGCTCCTACTTCATCTCTCCTTATGAAACTGATGTTGCAAGATATACTCAAGACGTCGAAGAGCAAGCCGACTCAATACATCTTGCCGTAGATATTGAAACTTCCAATCGCAAGATTGACTGTGTAGGATTTAGTTATGATTCTTCTTTTGCAATGGTTATTCCTACTCAAACAAAAGCGGAACGGGAAACATTCTTTCCTTACATCAAACGTTTACTTGACTCATCTTCCTTGAAAGTATTCCAAAATGGACATTATGACACGTATTGGCTCCATCATTACGACTGTCCTGTGCGCAATTGGATTTGGGATCTCATGTATATGCACGTTATGCTTCATCCTGCTGATAATCATTCTCTTGATTTCCTGTCTAGCGTATATCTCCCTTACCACCAATATTGGAAGGATCATGCGAAAAGTGAGAATGGAGAGGGAAAGTATGAGTGGACGAAAGACCGAGACAAATTACTGACTTATAACGGGATGGATGTTTGCATAAGTAGAGAGTTGCTGGATTGGATATGGGCTGATGTGGAGAGTATGGGACTGGGAGAGTACTATTTGTCTAATATTCAACCATTGTATCAACCACTGCTGGAAATTTCACTGAATGGTGTGCTGGTAGATCAGGATAAACAGTTGTTGCTGCGGGAAGTGACCAAGCTGGAATCAGAGGAAACGCGGTTGAAGTTAAAAGAGCTGGCTGGTGAGGATCTTGTTAGCAAGACCGGTCTCTCACCGCTGAAGCTCAAGAAGTTTTTCCACGATACATTAAAGCTGCCTAAACAGTACAAAATAACTAAGAAAGTAGACGGAAAGAGTAAGTCAGTCAGTTTGGATGCAATTAACTTGGCCAAGCTTGCTTACAGATACAAAGCAGCAAAAGAACCGGCTCAGTTGGTAGTTGATTACCGGGCGCAGATGAAGAAGCTTGAATCATGGTTGGAACCGAGAAAGCTGGATGATGACGGTTACGTTCGAGCACAGTTTTCACCGACCACTGAAGCCGGTAGGTTAGCCTCCAGGTCGCACCCGATGGGAAGAGCTGTTAAACCTGTCAAAGTGAAAGGTGCGCCAAGAAGAAAAAAGGGCGATCCAGTTCCGGTTAAACCTGTTGATAGAGGGTACAATCTTCAGAACACGAAGAAAGAAATCAGGGAAATCTACAAGCCCGATCCTGGTTGTCTGCTGCTTGAAATTGACCAGTGTTTAACGGGGGACACACTGATTGAAACGACCTTGGGAAGTAAACCCATCAAGGACATTCAAATCGGTGATTATGTACTGTCTTCCCATGATCGGGTTGTTCATTGGGGCGAAGTTACTGCCCAAAAATGCACAGGAGTCAAGGAAATTTGTACTGTTGTTATTGATTCGGGGGAAAGTGTTACTTGTTCTCTAAGTCATAGATTTCTAGTTATCAAGCATCAAGGAAACGGTCGAGGAAAATGGTATGGAGTTCCTAATCATGTCATAGAGGAGGTTGAAGCACAGAACTTGAAGCCTGGGGATCGTCTAGTTCCTTTGCGCAAGATGGTGAGTAAGCACACTGGTTACGAATGGTTGTATTCGCGCTCCTCCTTTGAACGAACTCCGACTCACGAACTTGTAGCTGAAGCGCACTACGGACCCAATCTTACCAGAAAGATGATTCACCATAAAGACGAAAACAAGCTAAACAATCACCCGGATAATTTAGAATATCTTACCAGTAAAGAACACAACGGAACTCACGATAATTTGTCCCGCGTAGATGAAGAAAAACGTTTAAAAGCTTTACGTGCTGCCGTCAAAAAGCGCCGCAGTTACGCAGGAGCAGGAAATCCCAATTACGGAAAGCGGAAACAGGCGGTTGGAAATGACCTGAACCATAAAGTAAAGGAGGTCATCTTTAAGCATAAAAAGGAGGAAGTCTACAGTATTACGGTCGAGCCGGAGCATAACTATGCCTTGTCCATTGGAATCTTCGTTAAGAATTCACAGGTCGAAGACCGCATGTGCAAAATGTACACTCGTGCTCCTAGACTGGTCGAGTTGGCTAACAGGCATCCTTCTGTGTATGACGTACACACCCATAATGCAACCCTGGTATTCGGGGTAGCTGAGAGTCAGGTAAACAAAGACCAGCGCTTTCTGGGTAAGATCGTTTCACACGGTAGTCAACGAGGGATGACTGGAAATAAGCTGAGTGACAAGTTGCTGTCTGACTATGACTTACTGGTTCCGCCGGATGAGTGTCAAGGGATGCTCAATCGCTTTCTTGACGAGCTATGGGAAATCAAGGACATATTCTTTCCTTGGGTAAAACAGGAAATCATAATGAAAGGAAGATTGATTAACAGTTGGGGTCAGGTGTGGAATGTAAAGGATGAAACTCTGGATGAAGACTTGTATCGCCGCGGATACAGCTTTCCAATGCAGTCTGAAGCTGCTCGGATGATGTTCAACTGGGGATTGATTCCCGTGCATAAATATCTCACCACAAACTATTCCAGACTACATTCTCGTATCAATATTCCTCGCCACGATGCTTTGATAATGAGTGTTCCTTTTGACCATTTGTATGAGGTCGGTATATTTACATTGGCTAACCTCGAACGTCCTAGAGAGATTATGGGAAACTGGTTGACTGTTCCCTGTTCGATTAAGGTTGGCTTGAATGATGCCTACAACGAGAAGAAGCATGAAGGGATTGAGTTTAAGAGTCTGCCAAAGAGGGATGAGTTTATGGATAGGGTGAAGGAGGCATTGCAACTATGAGGGATTTATTAATGTTGGATCGTCGTTTGTGTGTAGTCTCTATGTCGGAATGTATGGTGCAGGGTCTAAGTGGAAATTGTGGACCTGAATGCTCTTTATACGGCACCGAAAAAGATTGTGAAGGAAGCTGAATATTATGTCCTTACTTGCCATAAATAACATTTACCACGGTGACTGTTTAAGTCTTATGCCTTATTTATTAGACTCTAGTATTGATATGATTCTTTGTGATTTACCCTATGGAACAACGCAAAATAAGTGGGATTCAGTTATTCCGTTAGATTTACTATGGAAACAATACGAAAGAATAATAAAGGATAATGGAGCAATAGTTCTTACGGCACAAACTCCATTCGATAAAGTTCTCGGTTCAAGTAACTTAAAATTATTAAAATATGAGTGGATATGGCAAAAAACAGAACCTACAGGATTTTTAAATGCTAAGAAATCTCCATTGAAAGCTCATGAGAACATATTGATATTTTACAAAAAACAGCCCGTATATAATCCACAGAAAACTAAAGGCAAACCTTATAGTTATAAAAAAGAAAACATAATATCTGAGAATTATGGGAAATCCGATGGTACTGATTTAATAATAAATAATGGTGATAGAATGCCAATATCGGTACAAATATTCAAAAAAGATAAAGGCTTACATCCAACTCAAAAACCAGTAGCCCTCTTTGAATATCTCATCAAAACTTACACCAATGCAGGAGATTTAGTTTTAGATAATTGCGCGGGAAGCGGAACAACAGGAGTGGCATGTAAAAACACTCAACGCAACGTAATTATGATTGAGGAAAACCTAAAATACTGCGAAATAGCAGCTAAACGTTATTTCACTTAAAAGGAAGCTCTACAACTACAGTCAATTTAATCAGGAAAGGAGTGAAAAAAGTGGACAATATGGAACTTTCAAAATGGGGCATATTCATCTTGGGGCTAATGATCGGGGGGTCTGTCAGCTTCGTGGTTGCCGGTATCCTGGGGGAGTTCAGAAGGATCGACAAGCTAAGAGATACAGGAGAATAGGATAATGCAAAATGCCGAACTCAAAACTTACACAATGGTTATCCGACTCAAGCATTATATCCTATTTTCTTCATGCTCATGCTTATTCACCAGGACAAACGCCTAAGAGTTTTTATTTATGGTCGATTGTTAACGCTATCGCAGCGATAGTTACGAACAAATACTATTTTTGTAAATTTCCGGGAAAGCCAATGATTCCAAACATCTACACATTTCTGGTAGCACCTAGCGGAGTAGGCAAGGGTACTGCGATATTTGCTGCGAGTGACTATCTGATGCCGTACAAACCGTTTATTAGGATGTTTACCGGGAGAGCTACTCATTCGGCGTTCATGAAGTTTCTGACAGCTCCCCAGGGTCCGGTGCTGGCTGAGGACGGAACGATCATTCACCCGAACGAGAACGGTAATGGAGTGGCAAGCACGCCGGGATTCCTGGTGACTGAAGAGTTAGGTTGGTGCTTAGGTAAAGGAGATCGAGCGGCTGAGTTTATTCGTTTGATGACCGCTATCTACGCACAATCGGGTCGGGAGTTTGAGGAAATGACTCAGCAGTATGGTTACCACACAATGCACAACGCGTGTATTAATTGGATAGCGGGTAGTACTAAAGAATGGTTATTGGATAGCATCGGAGTCAGCAATTTGTTGTCGGGATTTGCAAGCAGGATTATTTGGATCATGGAAGAAGACGATCCAAAGAAAATGACCGCTTGGCCGGTAATGCCGCCTAATTTCAGGGAGATTCAGGAGTATATTGCGTACCGGATGAGTGTGCTGTATCACTCGCAAGGGTGTGAGTTGGTGTTAGCTCCAGCTGCGCGGTTTGCAATTGATCGATGGTTTGCAGGCTGGAAGGAGCGCAACGAATTGGAGCGGGATAAAGGATTAAAGCCGCTGTATGCCAGGGGTCACGATCTTGCGTTGAAGCTGGCTACGTTGTTGAGAGTCGCTGATATGGACATGACGGACAAGGATCGGCATGTGATTAGACAAGAGGAGATGGAACAGGCTATTCTATGGGTAGAGGATCTCATGATGAACCACTACAAGAAGCTGCTTGATATAGCTTACAAGTCCGGAGATAAGGAAGTCGGTGATACGGACGAAGTAGCTGCGATCATTAAGAGCTTCCGGGCTGGAGAATGTACCAGGAGCGCACTGACTAAACGAGCGCATAATCACGGAATGAATGCGCGGATTGTCGAGATCGGATTGAAGAGTCTGATGGAACAAAAGAAAGTTGAGATGCTGCCTGGACCTGGAGGCAGGGGAGGAATCTTTCATTGGCTGGAAGAGGAGAGTGTGAGAAATAAGTTAATCAGGGAAAACTTACCGAGAGGATTACACTAATGAACGAAGCTGATAAAGAAAGAGTTCGGAAGGATTTACGTGCGGATTTTTTGTCACTAATGAAGGCAGAGCAAAAGAGATTGAGGTTTAAGTATGCTATGCATTCTATAATTATTCTATACAAACCGGAAGAACTCGCAAAGCGTATTGAGGACGCGCTGGAAACAGGTAATTGGGATGTAATTGATTAAGATGAATTGATCGGGGTATAAATTGGCTACTTAGAGTATTATCAAGGGGGGAGTTCTTCTTGCTCCCCCTTGGAAGGAGTTAAAACATGGAAGTGTTTTGGGTCTGGTATATAATATTCTGTGTAGTATGGATCATACTTACTCAGGGGGAGCGCCATCAGTAGGAATGAATTGTAGATTTTGTTCCACTCCTTCCTGTTGATCCTCTTTAGCCACGTAAGTAGTTCCTGGCAAAACGTTGTACATTAATGCTTGTCCTGCTGTCATTGTAGCATCTTTCATTCCTAGCGCTGTAATCTGTGCCGCCGCTCTGTTGAATTTTTTAGAGCCTACTACCGAGGTCATTCCATCAATGACTGTTCTGGTCAATTCTGGATTTCCTACAACATAACGAGAGAGCATTATAGGTGTAAGAAAAATGCCGATTGTTGAAATTTTAGCTGCTGTATTGTCTTGGGACCATCCATACGCACCCATACCTAAACCTGCTATTGCGCTACCTTGAGCCATTTTGATGTACATGGTGCGGTTGCCTACATTTTCGGTGGTAGCTGCCTGTGCTTTAGCTGCACGGGCCAACTCTAGCATAGACTTCCAGCCTTCTTCCCCTCCGAAAACTTCCTTGCCGAAATCTGGACCTACATGAGTTAAGTTAGATTCTAATTTGTCTCCGAGTAACTTGCCTTGAGCGTCTATAGTTTCCTTGAATATATCATAGCGAATAGGCTCGACCACGTTCCTGTTGAATGCGGCTAAAGATCCAGTAGCTTCTCCTTCCGATGTTGTCTGATAAGCTTTCTTCATAGCCATAAAAACATCGTATTTTTTAGGTGTGCTTCCGTTGATTGTTTGAAGAACTGTTGAAGGATAAGTATCCCAAGTGTTTTTCAGCTTTCCCATTACTTCGTTGTCTAAGTTGGTGAAGAACTTCTTAGCTGTAGATTGTGCATAGTCGAAAGCTTCCAGGGCTTGAGGATTGGTTCCGAGAGTTTTTCTCAATTCAGGATCAAGAGCTTTCTTGAGTTCTCCTGCCGCCCAACGATCTTCATCTAAGGCGCGATTGCTCAAGAACTTGTTGAGAAATTTGCGTGCTTCAATGGCTTTAATTATGTCGGTGTCTTCAGTAACCTTTGCAGCTTTTCCCGCCTGTTTGACTATAGTCTTACCGGAAGCATCCAGTACAGGACTTACAATCTCTTCTACTCCCGGTTCTTTGGTTCCAATCCAAGCTTTAACAGAGTTGTACACTTTCTGCATTGCGGGATTATCGGCAAACTCTTTATACACTTGAGTCATTGGCGAAGTATTTACTCGTTCAGGCATTTCCTTGGCAAATTCTCGAACAACGTCATAGTTTCTTCCCATGATTTTGTCCATCATGTTAAACTTGCCGGTGAGTACAGCGTTTGCAAGTTGACCGAAGCGCACTTTAGAGAGGTCTTTGAGCGCTCCGTTTTCATCGAATAGAGTGCTCTCCCATCCGAGTCGAGCATGGGATTCTATGTAGTCTTTAGCAGAATCGGTGAACAAACGAGCGTTCTCTTTGTCCAATTCTTTGACAGGTTTCTTACCAAGCATTGCTCCACGAGCCATGCCTTCAGTGAATTGGGTGAAGTCGTTATCCACTACTTGTCCGGGTGTAGGTGAACTTCCCATACCCTTGAGCATACTGTAGAGGGACCGAGCTGCTGCTGATTCGGGTTCCTTATAGAAGTCCTTGGGTACAAAAATTTTATTAAGAACTCTTGCTCCTACATTCATTATCTTGTTGCCTAGAATGTCGAATGCCGGTTGCAGCCATTTGCCTCCGGCATATTCGGCCAGTCCTGTGAAAGCTGCACTTAATGAGTTGCCAACCGTAGGAACATGAAGTCCTTCTTCTGCCTGTTGAGCTGACAGTTCCGTACCTGCGCCAATGAGTCCTAAAGCCAGTGGTCCAGCTCCGACAGCAGCCGCTACAGCAGGAATTCCGTAGCGCAATGCTCCCGTACCAATGTCTTCTGTTCCTATGATATCAGGAGGAGTCGTGTCTGTAACATAATCAGGAGGAGAGGGATTATCAGGGTCTTCTGGTGACGTTGATGGTTGAGTAATGTCCCTGCCAGCGTTAAGAAACTCTTGTGGATTCTTTGTCCATATAGTCGGGGAAGCTAGCATTTAATTCTCCTTTTACTGTCCTTCTGCGCGTCTATAGCCGTGTTCGCCCTTTTCGTTTTGCCCCATGTACTCATAAAGAATACCTTGAGAGTTTGGATAAAGATTACCTTTTATTGGTTTCTTAGGATCTTGTGCAGGACGTTTAGCTAAATCGGCAACAAAATTATCTAGCATTCTAAAGCGGTCTTCAGCATAAGTTTTAGAGGCAAAAAGCCCCACAATCAGAGGTCTTGCATGTGCCCAATCTTGATTGGTCAGTACCCCGCGCTCTCCTCCAAAAACTCGTGCAATGTGACCAACCAGAGCGTCACTTAAATCATTGTAAGTTTTAGCATCAGAACCTGTAGGATTATGTGCGGAAGCTGTTTGTAAAAATCCGTTCAGCATTGAACCAACGAAGGATTTCTGTGTGTGTACTTTTTTTGAGTAGTCTTTTATTTGTTGTACCGCAACCTTCAAAGGAACCATGTCACTGGCTCGTTTAGCTGTAGCTGCATTTTCTGCGGTTTTCTGTGCCTTGGCTATCTCTCTTTGGTCAGATATTTCTATCGGAGTTTTACCTTCAAGAGAAGCAATTGGCGTATTTTCTCCGATTGCTTTACCTATAGGAGTAGAAGCAGCTATTTTAGCGGCTTGCTTTCCGGCTTGTTCTATCTCTTCGTCGGGAGAAAGTTTCGTCTTTATCGGCTCTCCTGCCGGAGTGATTGCCCAATTTGTACCGAGATAGGCTCCATCTTTCTTGCGGGTCATTTGAATGCCGGGAGTACCGTTCATGTTAACTATGGGCGTAAACAGTATGGGTTCGGTTCCATAGACTGCTGCGCTTACTTTAGCGTCCACATAGGCTTGCTTGAGTGCAGGATTGACATCTAGGTACTGCATCAGTAATTGTTCTTCTGTTGGTTGTAGCTTTGAACCGTCAATATGTACGTTGGTTCTACCTTCAGCTGTACGTGTAAAGTCCATTCCTTGTAGTGAATTAACAGGCATCGCAACTATAGGATTATGTGGAGGAAGAGGAGTTCCGGCAGAGGTTATGCCCTGAGAACCTTGGCCTTGTTGACCGGCGTATTGTTGCTGTACTTGAGCGAAGTTTTGTTTAAAGCGGTCTACATAGGCTGGAACATCGTAAGGAACACCTTGCGCATTTACTCCTGTTGTAACTGTACTGAAAGGATCGCCTGTTTGCCAACGAATAGCCACTTGTTCAGGAGTGCGTCCAGCGTTTAAGTGCTTGTCGATTTCGTAAGTGGCTAGAGTTTCTTGGTCCACCGGGTCGGAGATATTAAAAGAAGACGGCTTTCTTCCCACCATTGGACCGACTTCTAAAGCCAGTTGATTCCAAGTGTCAGGTTCAAACTGATATTTACCCTTGGCCCGTCCTCCTTTTGCGCGTTCTTGTACTTGATAGGGATTGATTTCTCCTCCTGATTCATTCATGGCAATAGCTTGTTTGACTAATTCGGTTTGAGGATGCGTAGGTTGATACAGACTTTGATTAGAAGCTGGAGAAGGAGTAATCACTTTATCTTGGGTTGAAGTAGGAGCCGCGCCACCAGCTTCAGCAAGCTTTTTATTTACTACCTGATCGCCAAGTTTAATGTTAGTCAGTCTGTCATAGGCTTGCCCATACATTCCTCCAAGCGTCCCGGTGTCAATGTCTACACCATATTTGGGAGCTGCTGTCGAAACCCATTTAAGCGCTTCAGTTGTTTGTTTGTTGGGATCGGTCAAAATATCGAAGACAGCTTTTTGACCAGCTTTTTGCATGTCTTGGTCTGTCTTGAATTGTTCTTTCCGGGCTTCCAAGTCCATCTGCTGCTTTCCTACTCTTTCTTCAGGTCGAGCAAGAAAAGGCAGTCCTTCTTTGATATTCTGGACTCCGTTTATTATAAGCCCTAGCAAACCACCTTCCATAATTCCTGCCATGCTGACCTCCTACTTAACCAAATAACGCTGTACTCAAAAAGCCCAACTGTGAGTTGCCTTTACTTGTAGCGTTGGTTGCACTGGTATTCAGTTGAGAAGCAGTAGCTTGCGAAGCGTTGCCTAAACCTTGGAAGGCATTCGACTGAGCGCCTGTGACTCCTTGAATGAGTGCGTTCATTATCTGCTGACCGACAGCATTAGCTGCGTTGTTCGTATTGAACTCATTCTGCATTCCCATTTGAGCTTCTTGAGAAATAGCATAAGGAGTTCCGGCAAGACCGCTCGATGCAATGTTGGCTTCAGCTCCCTTGAGTGCTTGAGAACCTGCCACCTTGCTGGATTCTATGGCGCGTTGAACCATAGGAAGACTGGCTGATGTACCTCCGGTTTTCCATGCTTCCAGACCTTGACTTATGATTTCCTGCAATCCGGGTTTAGATATATCAAAAGATTGTTTGCTGATGTCGGCAAGTGTGTTCATTGCCGCATTGTCGCTAGAACTACTTTTGCTTCCTTTTCCACCACTGCCCATCATATGCTCCTTTCAGCTATCCCCCGGTAGCGGCTAAGAAACTATCTTTAGTGAGCAAGACCATCCATGCGTCTTCGGTTCCTGCCCATCCTTTTGGAATTTCGTCTATTACAGTATAACCAAGTTTCTTGTGAACTTTTAATAATCGTTCCTGCTTAGTAATTCCTAACACTACCTGATATACGCTAAAGACTGCGTTGTAGATGTCTAGAACTATCTGAGCGCCTTCTTTAGTCGAGCGGAGTTTTTTACGCAGCCAGATAGAGAAGAAGATTACACCGGGAGACATTTGAGTTCCCCAAGCCGCAAATTGAATCTCTCCTCGATCATCGGTTACGTAGACTAGACGCACTTCGCTGAAATTATTAAAGTATTGCATGAACAGTCCGAGGGAATGATTAGAAGGAAAAAGCACTTTGTCGATGTCTCCTGTGTTCACCAGCTCCAAATACCAGTGAAGCAAGACCATTGAATCGTGCGGGTCTGCTTGGTAGACTTTAATCACTGTTTCTTCTTCAACCAATCGTTTCATTGTCATCACCGCCCCCTGTCAAAAGTTTGACTACCAGCTTCAATATACCTAACTTACAAGAAATTGCTTATACTATTTTTCTTTTATGTAGCTTTAGAAACATCAGCGTCGAACTCTATGCCAAAGATTTCTATGGCTTGATTGATTAGACCGTCAAGACGCACGGCTAATCTATTGTAGTTGCGGCCTATTGGTAAAGATACTGTTTGCCTGGAGGTTGTTTGTACGGGACCGAGCGGAGTCTCTCCTGATTCATGGATTAGAGTGATATCCAACTGTTCTCCCTGTGTATCAAGATCCACGTAGAGCATATTCACCATGACTTGCTTGTCTGCATCCAGGCGAATTTGAGCAGTTTGGATTTCAAACGAAAAGGCTGTGGAAGCGTCTGCTGTGACTCCTGTTTGATTAAGCTTGTAAACTCCTGTAGAATTTCCGGCATAGAGAGTACCTGTTTGTTGATCGTTAAAGAAACAATCATAACCTACTCCCACATCTCTCCAAGTATCATTGGTTACATGGTAAGCGAGAGTTTGCGCACCGTCTGAAATGTAGTATTCGTCTTGATGCCAAGCAGCACAAGTGCCAACGAATGCTGTCAAGTTTTCGCAAGCTTCCCCGGAGAGCAATTTACCGAGCTGCTTCCAGCCCATGCGTTCAGAGCGCACACCGTTGAATAAACGGATACCGTCGAGAGCTTGGTACATTATGCCGTAAGGAGTGGCAGTCACGGTTGCCGGTTTAACTGTTCCA
Organism: Sulfurimonas sp.; assembly: GCA_041652055.1. Taxonomy (GTDB): domain Bacteria; phylum Campylobacterota; class Campylobacteria; order Campylobacterales; family Sulfurimonadaceae; genus Sulfurimonas. The sequence goes on from JBAZIE010000019.1 coordinate 15,444, forward strand.
GGCACTCCATAGACTTCTCTACTGTAATAGGGATTGGCGCCGGTAACTTGGTAGAGATGAGCTTTGGAGAATACATACAACACTCCGTTCCAGACTATCGGAATCTGTAAAGGATCGCCAGAAGTTGTTACTCGGATAAAGCCTTCGTTGGATTCAGTGTAGCCTATGCGAGAATAGTAAAGATTGCCTGAGTAGATAGCTGAACGATTAGTCCAGAAGGTCACAGCTTGAAGATAAGCGCAGTAGCCAAAATCGTGATCGGGAAGAATATTGTCAAAAGAGATGGCTTCTGAGGATAGATACTCTGCGTTTGTTGAAGTGTCCATGATGTAACAATCGGCAATAATATCAGTGTATGTAGTATCGGCTACGTCAATGGTATCGCAAAGAAAGGGAATACTGCCATCGCCCACTGTTCGCCAGATTTTCTTATGTGTGATCTGAGTGTCTGTAGGCACGGGCAGGTTGGCAAGAGTAACACCGCTGCGCAAGATGTTGTTTATCGTTACCGCCGTAGGATTGGGGTTACTGTCTGTACCGCTGTCTTCGTTGTAGTAGGTTATGTAGTATTTGTAGTCTCCTTGCATTCCTACACCGCCAAACATTTCTATCTGGTCAAATTTCACATTGACTGCGCCAAGAGAATTAGCTTTGACTTTGATGCGGACGGATTTGACATCAGACCAATCATAAGCGCCGGAGCCTGAACGAGTAAAGGAAGACTTGGCTACATGGAGATGCTGCCAATCGGCTATGTCGTAGTCGATAAGAGTACCATTTTCTAAAGAGCTGCGTACTCCTCCCCACCAGTTCTTGTTCTGTATCCAAGTGGGTAAGGCAGTGTTTAAGGATTCCTGAGTATACTGTTCCTGTTCCGGGGTAGAGTAGTAGTCAGTGCTACCCAAGCCAGAGTAAAGTTTTAGGCCGTTAAGGGAATAAGGAGCAGTGGTTGAAGTTGAGGAAGGATTGAAATTGAAAGTATAGCTCAAAACATCAGGGGAAAAGGAAGTGTTATTAAGAGAGAATTGAATTTGAATGAACTCAAGGTTGTCTGGTTCGTCTATATAAACGTGCATTGAAATGTAATCGGCGTCTGAAGAAGGAGCACTGGCTGAAAATTGTGATAAATCCAACGTCATATTTTTAGTCATCGTGCCTGTGACGCCGGTAGCTACAGCGCAGTTGATCGAACCGGTCCCTTCTATTTTGTAAGTAGTATCATCGGTTCCAGTACAACCAGAATCGGTCCAATCTGCGTGGTTATTGCATAGACTTATAGGGACGGAGCTTGCTGAAGCTGCTATAGCTGTAAAACCGTCAACAGGAGGAGTGATTCCCCATCGAGAATATGTATGTGCAGCAGGGTCCATTTTGTAAAGAGATGAACCGTTGGAGATAAAAAGCCAATCGGTTTTGTCTGCTGTAGGAGGACAGGATAGGAAACTTAAATTTGTGCCGGTGACTAACTGTGCCGCTGCCGGAAAACCGTAGAGATAGGAACCATTAAAAGTGAACAAGGTACCCTCAAATACAAACAATGATTTTGCTGCATAAGTGTTGACAATACTGCTTCCTCGACGAGAACGAACAGAACTCGTGGGAATAGGGTCGATTCCTCGTGCCCGCCGCAAAGAGTTTGTAGGACAGGCGTCTTGTGGAGGAGAGAGGTAAAGGTATTTGGAGAAATCTCTGAAAGTAAGTCTTGCCATTAAGCTGTCCTTTTCCAAAGATAGAGAACAAAAAACGGAGGAAGCGCCGAGTTGTCTCCGCTTGTAGTGTTGGCTACGTCTACAGCGTGAGTGTGCGTGGCGGAAGCTACGTCAGTACCAGAGCCGCCGACTGAGACGGTTGCGCTTGGAGCGCCGGAGGTAACTGAGGCGGGATCGGTGTCATGGGTGTGTGTCTTGAAGCCGCCAGTCGCTTCAAGTGTGCCAAAGTCCGAGTCGCCGGATTTGTAGCCTACAATGAATTGACCTGTAGCTATTGCCGCCCAAGTGCCGAAACCTAGGAGAGTTGCTGGATCGGTGGCAACTACTGAAGAGAATACACTGCCTACAGGCCAAACAACTGAAAGATCTATGGCAGCTACAGATTGATTGATGAGAAACTTAATAGTGGCTAGATTGGGAACACCGCTGATGGTTTGCGTAGTACGGGAGGTCTTGAGCTTGGCTGTATTAAGAGTGCGGATATAGCCGTTGTAGACGGATTTCTCTTTAACGGTGGAAAGAGGAATGCCGTCACTGGAGGTTCGTGGAGAGCCTGCATTTTTTATGCGTTTTCCGCTTAGATCCAAGTTTGAAGTCAGGGAAGCAGACAAACCGTCAGAGCCTTGCACGGAAGCTAAATGTTGTTCAAGTTCGTCTAAGTGAGTATTGAACTGAGTACATAAATCCTGTACTTCAGGGGTTGCGTTTGATGGGGGATTTATGCGTGAGAGTAGGGAAATCATGTAGTTTTTCCTGTAGGTGAGGCAGTTGTACGTTGAATTCCGAGCATTGAAAACAGTAGATTTGAAAGTTCTTGTGCAAGTGCTGCAAGAGATTCCGATTGATGGTTGGACGGTCGAGCAAATTCCCAAGCTTGAATTTGATAGACTGTGGGAAGTACAAGCCAAGAGGGAATGTTGGTATTGTCGCGGGATGAGTAGATTATCACTAGAGCGTCTGAAGGAAGATAAGGACCGAGAGGAATGTCGTTGAATGAGGTTGAGGTTGAACTGGAAGCTGATGGAATAGGATAGAGTCTGAATGTTCGAGCTGTCTGTTCATCCTTTGTGTATGCCCAAGGTTTGCCTACATGGTCGCGCCAAGAGGAGGAGCGGGCTTCGAGTTGTTGAACTGTGGTGTAACGCAGCTCCCGGTCAGCGAAGAAAATCGCATGCTCACAGATTGCTCGATCCGGGAGAGTGTATTCATACTGGTCGGCAACGAGAGGGATGGATTCCATCTCCGTCATGAGATCAGCGTTTGTGCGCCCTAGGTCGTCCAAGAGTTGGTCAAAGTAACCGTCAATGGTGACGTCATCGGCTTGTTGTTGAGTGAGGTTTTTTACAAGTTGCAGGACTTCGAGTTTGGTCATATATCTCGTTCTCCTCTAACGCGGTCTGCTACTTGATTGCTTCGTTGAATGAATTGTTTGATCTTAGCTGTAGCTTCCGTGAGCTTCTGGCCCCGTGCTGTGGACGTGAGAGCTACAACTTCAGCAAGATCGGTACAGAAGGAGAGATCTTCAGCCGGGAGAGTCATTGCGTCCGAGAGCGCTACAAGAGTTGGAGTCTCGTAAACGTAGGTTACGGTTACGTTACGGGAAGCTTTGGGCGTAGGATAGATGGCCAGATAATGGAAGCCTATTTGCGCAAACATCTTGGGTTTTTGAGATGAAGCTCCGAGCCAGTGGGAGTTGACTCTACTTAACTCTTTCCATTCCTTAGCTTCAGAGAGATGCTTATTCTCATCTTCTACGCAAGTAATCTGGTAACAGTCGGAGAACTCTGCTGCTGTGTCGTACAAGGGTTTGCGCGGAATGAGGGAAAGCGTTGCGTCTTTCAACATGCGTTTCATAGCAGCTTGAGTGAGAGATTGAGCAAGGGAGACTATGGTTAGTGCTAGGTCTGGAGTGAACGCTACTCCCCCCATTGAACGGGTGCGATAGAGAACGAGATCGGTTATGTCTTGGGCTGTAGTCACTGTTGATTACTCCGTTACTTCTCTACAAAAACCATGACCAAAACCTACTATATAGATAGTATTATACTTACCGCGAAAAAAGAAATTAGGACCATGCCACCATCGAAATCCTATTCTTCCTTGTTCAATTAAACCGCATACGTGTCGATAATAAGAAGGATTGAGTGTCATAGTTACCATTCCTGAGTCAAAGGATTCCAAGATGAAAGTATTTCCTGCCGTGCGTTTGTAATGTCGCCTTTGCCAAGTGCCGTCCTGCTCTGATTCCATTTGAGAATAATGGATTGATCGTCAGTCATCCGTTCAGCAATAGCCATTGAGCGCATCTTGGCAGTCCACTTGGTTTCCTGTCGTTCGTGCCAGTTGGCGTAGAACTGAGCAATATCGGCGTGTCCGGCATCAGCGGCTTTCGCGGCCTTATATCTGAAAGCGTTAACTAATGCGCCTTCTTTAAGCACATAAGGATCAACGAAAAGCGGAATCGACGTTTCCAAATCCAGATATGGAGGATCTTGCCAGTAAGTGTAAATGAGCATTTCGTACTCTTTAGCCGGAGGATAGATTTCGATTCTCCGTGCGCCGGTTTCAGAGTCTACTCCCTGTTCAGCCCAAAATTGAAGCATTCCACCGATCATTGTACGCTGCGGGGCAAGGGAGTCGAGCGCATCGCGGTGGATGTTTTCCAGGGTTATCATGCGTCGAGGATAAAGTAACGTCCCGATGGATTTGACGTCGGTTGGAAGGGAGTGGAATTTTTTGATTATGTAATAGGTTCCCGCACTGACGTCGAGTTCGCCAAAGTTTGACTTGAGGATGATTGAGGAATCGAAGGCATTGAAATAAGCTATCTCATACCAGACCGTGCGCAAGCGAATGTACCAGCCAGCGAGATCATGGTTCCAGAGGGCTTGAGCTGTAGCGTCGCCGGTTATGGTATTGCTTCCCCGAGTGATTGTCGCTGCGCCGCCTGTGACGTATGCTGGAAGATTGAGTTCACCTACTTGCATGAGATGCCTGGGCTTGCAACGACGAATATATTCCCGATAGCGTTCGTTTACCCAATCAGCAGCAAGAACGAAAGCTGTTTCATCAGCAATGTCGGCTACTACTTTTCTGGCTACCTGTTCTACGGTTTCCTGTGGCATTATGGATTATCCTATATAACAGTGGGGACACCTTTACCCTATATGAGTGCGGCCTTTAACCGGAGGCATCATTTGCTTGAAACTTCCCGTGCTGGATTTCAAAGTAGGTTTCATGGAAGCTGTTGCGCCTTTCTTGAGCGCCGGGGATGTTGCGGGTTTGATCGTTTTCTTGCTTTTACTTGGGGACATTATGCTTATCTCCTTGAGTGTATTCAAATCGACCCTCGCCCAGATCTATCTCGGAGTAATAACAGTTGAGGTCGAAGTTATTGTTGGTTAGCGTTCTATAAATACTCTCTTTACACCACCATAAAAACGGAAAAGGAGGAAGCTCTTTGTGAGTATCTATTATGATTCTCGGCATTGAACTATCCTCCTTGAGTAAGTAAGTAATAAGAGGAACTTACTGCACTACTTTGGTATCGGCAGCTCCACATTTAGGACAAGAAGTGCGGTAGGTAGCTGAAGCGTAGTAGTGGTCGCAGATGTTACAACTATTTTGGAGTTTTAGTTCGACCACTTCCACTACTTCTACCATCTCCTGTTTAGTTTTCTTTTTAGTCGCCATAATTCATCCTGCTTACGATACGTCAGGGTGAGTCGCTAGCATGTTGAAAAGCTTGCTGCTGGCTGTATTAACCTGGTTTACTGCAAGGTTGACGCCGCCACACCATACATAGCTTTCGTAGGTTACTTCCACGATGTCGTCAACACCAGCAAAGGAGCACTGATTATCAAAGTAAAGATTGAAGTTGGATAGACCTGCGCCAAGGATGGCATAGGTTAGAGAGGTTCCATGATTAATAAAATGGCAATCTTTAAATACGGCAATACCGCTTCCAAGTCCTGCCAAAGCACAGTCAATAAAAGCTACACCGGCTGCATCACTATCCATTACGAATATACAGTTTTCAAATACAGCGCGCGGAGGACCACCATCGCCAGTGGCCCCCAGTTGAACCAGAGAACCTTTACTCATCGCTACGGCATCGGAGCCGAAGAAACAGTCTTTGAAGTATTGCTCACCGGCGTTGATGGAAACAAGATAGTAAGCTGTCTGGTCGAGTGTGGTTGCGTCTTGAGTCAGGAAGTGACTGTTTATAAAACTGTTGCGTTCACCGGTGATGTACAAGCCGACTTTGTTGGTAGCGCTTGCTGTTCCGTGCATGAGATAGAGATTGGCGAATACATTGCCGTAGCCGGAGACTGTGATGAGTTTTGCGACGGCTGCGGATTGACTGATTCGAGTACGCTTGTTCTGACGTCCTGCGCCGGAGAGTCCGCATAAATGGCCGAAATTGAGATCCCAGGTGAGCATTGCGGCAAGATCGTGAGCTTCAGGAGTGAGAAGCAAAGTGTCGTTTCGTCCTGTAGTCATGCCAGCTTCAGCGGTTACTAGTGAGTCGAACCATTTATCCGGGTCGAACCAGTTCTGCATCTCCATACCGGCTGCGGTGGTGGGATCTTCTGACAAGCCGTAGATTTCACCGTAGGCAGGAACACCCTGGGCAATCAATCCGGCTCTTACGAAGTCAAGTTTGGTAGACATTGTTGTTTAACTCCTTTAGTAAGTTAAAGCGCGTAAAACACAATAAACGCAACTAAGACCCAACAAAATAAAGAGGTAAACAGGCCAAAATACGAAGACTCTATACAGTATAGAAGGCCCGTAGTTAAATTGAGTGTCCTTCTCCGCTTTACGCATTTTAACTCCTATTCTTAGATTAGAGCCAAGTTATTGAATTACCCCGAACTACCATATATACCTCTCCAACTACCGTGCGCACTGGAGGCGATGTCTTGATAGCTCGTGCAGACAGCGTTCATGGTTAGCGGATCATCGAACATATCGAAGATGTCATCTTCGCGGATCAGGAAATTGATATCGTGGTTCTGTTTGTTAAGCAGGAACCACGCAGTAGTAGAGGTCAAGTAGTGACCTATCATCCAAGTGAGATCGTCTGCGATGATCGCGTTGATTTCATTGTCGGATTTGTAGGGTACACCTCCGGAGCCTAGAATTTCACGAGCGATCCACTTCTTCTGCGGGGGAATGAGACACATGTTGGGAGACATGACCTGCGGCAATCCGCGCTCATTTACCATCGTCTCAAAGCTCATGATACCTGCCTGGATGCCGGTAATGCTGAAGGAGATGTCTACTGCCGGACGGTTGGAGCTGGTTCCCCCGTCACCGGAACGGGTGTGAGTCGTTGTGATGAGGTAATCATTATCGAAGCCGCCTGCTGTAGTGTAAGCTTCGTTAATTCGACGCCAACCTTCGACTTCTTTACGGTAGTTGGCTGCGCGTTTGAGAGCTGCCGGGATTTCCCGCAATGCCCCGTAGAGATCGTCGCGCCAAGCTTCGTGAGTGATGACAGAGGCTAGACCGTAGGGGTAGCTTGTGTAAGTTACAGTTCCACCGATTTTAATGCTGTCAGTTGCAAACTGCCCACCTTCAGTCTTGCGGGGCTGAGTTCCAAGCATTGCAATCTGCTGATCGGTTTGATCCTGCCATTCCATAGGGAGAACGTGCATAATGAGGGGATATTCGAGAGCACGTTCCTCACCGGCTTCAATGTACACTTGCCTATATTGGGGGGAAAGTAGAGCAGAAATGCTTCCGCGTGTAATAGGTACGGACATTTTTTAATCCTCCTGAGTGAGTTTGCTTGTTTAACACCATTTCCCCCCGTACTTTAGTGTTGAACATCAGACGTACAATTTATGGCTACGTAATTGCCGTGCCGTAAATGGTGCCTAAAGGCTTGAACATGAAATTGACGATGCCGTTAAGAGTACCTACGGCGTCTTGAAAGCTGACAATGATAACGTCCTTGTGGGTCGTTTCGTCTGTGTCGATCCACCATTTGTTCGAGGTCACGTTAATACCGAACTCGGCGAACATGTGAGTGGCGTAGACAAGAGTAGCTGTAGCTGCTGCGTTCTGGATTTGCCCGGAGAAAATAAGTCCGGGAAGAGCAGGGATGACTTCGATTAAAGTACCTGCTGTGGTGTTGGAGCCGTCACAGGTAGCAATGCCTATGATTGTTCCTGCGGTAGGATCAGCGCCGCCAACAACAGCCAAACCGCTTGAGGCGACAAGCAGATCACCGGCCTTGAAGGTTTGACTTGCTCCTTCAGGAACGGTAATAAGCGGATAGGAAGCAAATCCCGCCATAGGACCGAGAACAAATGATTGAGTGAGCGCCATTGATTTGTACTCCTCTGTGAGAGTGTGGTTAAAAGATTGCCTGCCTAACCCCCCACATGTGTCAATTATTTGACATTTGGGCTGAATGTCAAGTTAAAAGTTAAGTAGATGGTTGAAAAGTTTACAAGTTGTTAAATTACTATCTACCTATTTCCATTCCAGGAACCGTTCCTTCTTTGAGCATTCGATCAACAGGACCGCCGCCTTGCATGACTATGCGCTGTGCGGGAGTACCGCCGCCGAAACGCTGGATTATGCGAGGTTCGTTGAAAGAAGCTTGCAAGCCTAGTTTTTGCGCTGCATCTTGAAGTTCCTGATCGCCTGCCGAGGACTTGAGTTTGCGCACGTAATCTTCATATTCCATGAGTTTCTTGTACTTGGCTTCAGGAATGCGCATGAGAATACAGTCACCCAGGCGACGTGTAGTGTCTACATGTTCAAGTTCTTTAGCTTCGACGTCGTTGCCCTGAACTACGATCCAGCCGTAGGTTTTCTTCATGGTAATTTCGGTGCCGTGCTGGCCCGAGTAGACCCAAGTGTATTTCCAACCCGGGAGCTTGTCCGAAACTTCGTGCATGGAAAACTCTTGCATTGCGTACTGGAGTTCACGGTCAGGTTCAAGTTTGGAGGGATCAAGGGACACCATTTCAGGCATTTTGGTTTCGATAGCTTCCTGAAGAGCATCCGTGCGTTTAGCAAGTTCTTCGTTACGAGCTGCGCCCGGAGGAGGAAGCTTGGTTTCGGGATTGATTTCGTTGGGAACTTTGATAACCGGCATTGGTTATTCATCCTCTACTTTTTCATAAGTCAGCGCAAAAATATCGGGTTTACAGGGATAAAACTCACCCGAAACCCCCCTTAAAAGCATGTCCGTACTTTCGCCTCTGTATTCTCCTTCAAGTGTTTTCACGAATAGAGCTTCAGAAGTCAGTACAAATAAATTGTTTTCGTAGCCTTCAATTACTGATGCAGGAAGAGAGTGAAAATCCTTTGCGGCTTTTTGGAGTATTTCAGATATTGGCCACGCATCTATTATTACAGGTTTCTTTCGGAATTTAGCCATGATTATGAAATAGCCTTCCTTCCTATGCGTTTCCCTGAGTAAATTCCAAGGGTTCGACGTATTTTTTGTAGTAGGTTTCCCAATCTTTTGCGCCTTGCGATTGGGCGAATTTCTCGACCGAGGCTGGACCAAGAGAGCCGTATTTGAAACGAATGGCTTGAAGAGCAGCTTCAGGAAGAGCTTCTGTCGGGTCGGGAGCGGTAGATGCATTAGCGGTTCGAGAGGTTGAAGTGCGACCTGTTGTAGACTTACCCGTTTCAGTCTGGGGAGTTGCTGCTTGGCGCAGAACTGTTTCCCGCTCGGAGGCAAGAATTTCATCCAAGTGCCCGCCGATAATGTAGTTGTAGACTCCCTTGAGAGCATCAGCGTTTACGCGATTTTCCGGGGGAAGTTGAGAGATTGCTTGGTCGATTTCTTTTTTGTAAGTTTTGTAGTGGGGCAGAGTAGTTAAAGTCTGCTGATTGAGGTTTCCTATTGAAGCCATGCCGACGGTTTTGAGCTGTTCAATTTCCTGCATAAGTTGAGCGTTGCTGCGCTTGGCTATAGCTTCGTGACGTTTCTGGGTGATTGCTGCGGCTTTGTGTTTGTCGGTAATGTTACCGGCTATGGCGTCAGCGTATTCTTCATCACTAACATCATCAATTACGGGAGCTGTGGATTGGACAGTTTGCTGTGGCTGATTCTGCTTCATAAAATAATTAGTTACGTTGTCAAACTTTTCCATCATAGTAGTTTGAAAGGATTGAAATTCATCCTTGGTGACTACTGGAGAAGCCGGTTCGGCGACGAGTTCGACTGGGGTAACTACAGGTTCAACTACAGGCTCAACGACCTTTGGAACCTCTACTTGTTTGTGTCTTCCGAAAAGCATCTTGAGTGTCCCTTTCTGATTGGTTGATTAACACTGAAGCTTTGAGTGATTCGTAAGCACGGGCTTCACTGAACAAGTTGTTTGCGAGTGTTTGGTTTCCTTCTAATGACGCCTTAACTCCCTCTTTAGTTTTAGTTAATATGCGCTGCTCCAGGTCAAAGATAAACATACTTGATAAAGATGGATTGTCAATTATTTGACTTTGCCAGGTAGCCATAAAGTATCCTATCCTTGAGTTAGTTGTCCTACGTTGCGAGTTTCCTGTGCTCCTTGACCCACTCCTATCTGTCCCATGAGAGCAAGAAGTTGCTGTAAGCCTTGTTGATTCATTGCTGCCGTGTTCAAGGCATCAAGTTCATCATCTACGTCTATTACAAACGCTGCCGGATCGCGCGTAGAGTCGAATGTGCGAAGCGTCCGGTCTATTATCTCCCCGGTTGCGTGAGCTATCTTACCGGCCACTTCACGTACTTCTTGAGGAACTTGAGGATTAGCAGCAACCATTACGAGTTCCATGGTCTTGGTGTAGTATTGAGATAGGATGTTCATGAGAATGACGGCATTTTGACGATCTGCTTCTCGGTTGATGGAAGCTGTTGAAGCTGTGAGTTCGACTTCGATTTCCGAGTCGAAGTTAGCTTTGGAGAGTAAGCGGATTACGAGTTCACCATCTTCGGGACCAAGGACTGAAATTATGTGAGTCATGTAGTCGGCAGCCCGTGAGTCGTTTTTCTTGAGGACTTCCTGGTAGCGATAAAGGCCTTGTTTGATGGAGTTAGTTATGCAGAGCTTTATGTCATCGAATGCCGGAGTGAAGCGCTTGTTGACTTGCTGGAGCAAAGTCATGGCAGTTATGCCGGGAGTACGCGAACCGAGCACTTGTGAGGGCCTTGGCGTATTCATGTCATTCAGACCGATCCGCCGTTCGCAAAAGGAGATCGACATGGCAATAGCTTGAGGAAGGGAAGCATCAACAGAATGAAACTGGACTTCTCGAACATCTGTAGAGGGATCGCCCTCAATAGTTGTTACTTTGCCGGGCCAGCGAGTCCAGTTGTCAGGAAGTACACCGGATTTAGCAAAAACGTCTTTGGTGTTAGCTTGAAGAGAGTTCAGCACCCAAAAGTTGTAGAAGTCACTAACTCCCTCCTCGAACGGTCGAACCATCTCAAGTACGCCAAGTCCCCAGAATAGGTGCTCTTGTTTTTGGTAACGGGCAACCTCAACAGGGCGATTGTCACAGGGATTGTAGGAAGCATAGAGAATTTGCTTGCTGGAGCGGTCAAATACGAAATAAAGGTCCTCATCAATACCGTCACCGTCGATGTCAAAATAAGCGTAAAAGCGGTGAATTTCATAGATGTTTCCTTTTACACGAATTCCTTCATATTGACGAGACAGGGATTCGCGCCGAGAACGCACCCAATCTTTTTGGCCGCAAGCTTTGATACGCTCTTCATCATCTCCAAGATTCCAACCGTTTCGACGGGCTTCTTCGTGAAGTTCTGTAAGTCTGTACCACTTACGTAAAGATAACCAGGGAAGAGTCTGAGGACTAGAATCCGAGGCTCCAGGAGGCGTAATGAAGTCCTCCGGGGGAATAGCTTCGGTGATTGGATGAGAAGAAAGCACTTTAGCTGTGGAGGTCTTCTTTACACGTTCAACCATGGGTGTGTAGGCTATACAAGTACCCAGTTTGAGGTCGGAAAGGGCGCAATCATCGAGAGTTGATCGAATGTTAAGCTCATTTGGAGCCATCCAATTAATCCAGCGTTGGAGAGCTTTACTTGTAGCCTCGGAGTTTGTGTCGCCTTTCATTTTGGGAACAGGACGGCAAGTTACGAGTGGAGTAAGCGAGAATATGAGATCAATTACTTGAGCATAGAGGGCGTCTACAGCAATTGCCCCAAGGGTGATTTCCATATTAGGCGCATTTTCTACCGGGTAGTTACGAACAGCGTTCTTAGGCTGACCGGAGTACATACGAAGTAAATCACGCCAATGGCCTTCCATAGACTTTCGCATGGACATAGCATCTTCAAGTTCAAGAGACGCCCATTGACGAAGGGATTCTATTTGCTCTTCAGTGAATTTATTTGGAACGCTTGGATGAATAGTTACTGTTCTCAATTTGTTCTCCACTATGTTTACAGCTAGAATAAATATCCCCTAAATTCTATGGTCGCGTAGGTTGGCAACACAGTTGCGTCGGTAATTAACTATACGCCTATCGTCGTTGCTGTTACTTCCATCACACATTTCACTGGCGCAGCAAAGGACTACCGGAATTACTACGTAGTCCGCTTTATGATCTTACCTCTCCTCATACAACACCTGCACGTCTCGAAGGATCACCGTAAGCGCATTAGAGGCGTTATCAGCTTCCGTAACCGTAAAGTCCAGTGTTAGCACGTCACCATCAGTGGCCCAAAAAGTGGGGGTATCGAACGTCCTGACTGCCGTATTGTACTTGGTTCCTCCGTCGCTATTAGAGCGTTTTGCCGGTGTGTTGTGGGCTGTGTCGTAGGTCGCCGCTATTGCGACCAGACTAGTTGCATAGTCGCTTGTATTGGCTGGGATCGAACGCTGATATGCCTGTATTGTAATATCATCCCCTGCGTCGGCATTTGTGACCTCGTAGATTATTCGTATAGCTGTAATCTTAAGAGGGTTTCCTGATCCGTAGGTGTGAAATCCAAACGGAGACGCATCAAACGAGATAGCTTCTGTAGTGTTATTTGCTGAAGTTCGGGTAATTTGTATTAAATTCCTTGTTGTGCTCCTGACTGGAGTCCACGTCCCTGAACCTAAACTTGCCGCAGCTACAACGGAAGGCATTACTGATACCCAGGCAGAGCGCGTCAAATCAGAATAAAAGGAGTAAGTAGCCGAACCACTAAAAGTCGGAGTTCCAGCCAGATGATTGTTTCCATAATACCATACCCGATCACTAGCCAGCAGATTGCAGAGCAATACAGTTGCGCCCGTGCCGTCTCCTAGCGGCCAATTAGTCCCGAACTGGTTGCGCAAGAAGTGTACGCGGGCTTCAGTTGCTCCAGATACAAGTTTCACCACCTGAGTCGTATAGCCGATAGTCGATCCCGTAAAAATCACATTCTCAATCACCATAGGCCCGATATCATGCTCGGTCGTCCATAGACAATTATTTGCATTGCTGACATTGTTAGGCTTCTCCACATAACCGCCCGACACATAGAACCCATAAGCCCGATAGAGTTCGCCCAGGATATCGTCGTTATCCTCCCATATACAGTCATTAAACCGTGCGCCGTAAGTGTAATAGTTGTTGGCATCAACACATTTAACCACTGGCCCGGTATGCCTGTAGAATTTACAATTGTTATGCGTGTTTCCATTGTTTGCCGCGCCGGACCAGTAAAACGCCCCAAGCATTTTCTGGGTTGCGAGTAACCCGCCGAAATAGCAATCATCATAGGTGTTAATGATTTGATAGCCCGACACTGCAAAATTACCCGTACCACCCGCTACCGGCCCCTGAAATCGCACGCGCTGAAAGTGCATTGCGGATAGCCAAGCCGTGCTTGCAGTGGTTGCGGTTAGGCAATCCTGCCCGGAAGACGCAGCAAAGGTTAAATCGCTAACATCCGCATACGACCATTTAGTTGTAAGGAAAACGCAAGGGGCGGCTGCCGGAGCCGCTATAATCGACCCCTCCATTGAGGCTCCCTTAACGGACACATAGTTACCGGGATTCCACGAGCCGACAATAAATGAGCCTAAAGGCACTTTAACGGTCCCCTTAGCCGTAGTTACAGCGCCCGAAGCAGCGCCAAAAGCCGCCGAGTCATCAACCGCATCCCCGGCAATAGCGCCAAACCAAGCTACGGATGCTTCTTTTAGCCCTACCACTTCACCAGCTACAGCAACGAATTGTTGCCGAAGAGCATCCGCTGATCGCAGTTGACCGCTTAGAGTAAGAATATAACCGGTGCAGGTGACCAAACCGCCAGGGAGAACATCCAAATCCTGTGTAAGAGTTACATCAGCTGCAAGTCGTTCGTTGCGAGTTACTTCAATTACGGAATTAGCGGGAGCATTGGTTGCAGCAAGAGCAAGCGTTGTATAAACTTCTACACCGATTCTGCCGCCTGAACGAAGATCGCTGACTGCTGTAATAGCTGCACCGTCGGTATCTACTTGCATAAGGCGAACAGTTAGAGCGGGAGTTGTCGGCTCGGCTGACCCGGCGGCCATTTCAGCAAAGACTAGATGAGTTGAACGAGTGATTGCGGCTCCTGCGATTGTGAGAGTGCGGGCGCTATCATAGTCGGCGTAAACAAAGGTTCGAGTGGAAGCTGTATAGGTGTGAGAGGTGGCTGCCTTGTAGACGTAGTAGCCGCCAGGAAAAGCCGTTAGGGCGGTGAGCGTGTGAGAGAGGCTGGCTGAAGTTGCGCCAATGCCGCCTTGAAGAGTGAAGCCAGCAAACTTTTTCTGGAATCGAGCAGAAGGTTCGCCTACAAGAAAAGCTTGCAGGGAAGCTATGAAAGCGCTGTTTTGCACAGGAAGGGAGTTGATGGTTTGAGTAGCCGCTCCAAGAAGAGTTGCTGTTACCAAAATCACTATGAACGAGTTTAGTATGTGCTTTTTCATCCTGCTGCTACTCCTTCAAGTTGCACGTCCGAACCGGAAGCATTGGATACGGTTGCATTAGTAGAAGCTCCGGCGTCTATGGTAGCGTCAATTATGGCAAGGATTCCCCCGGCGTTAAGTTCGATTCCTGCGTCGGATTGTGCGTCCAGGCGTAGAGTAATGGCTTGATCGGCTGTAAGAATGAGAGCTTTCAGGGCTGCGAGATCGGAGATAGGAATCGAAACATAGCCTCCTCCAGTTGTGCGAGCGGCTGAGAACTGAGTGGACTCATCAACGGCTATACGGCGCGAAAGCGGATAACCGGGAAGTCGCTGACCGTCTAGTTCACAGTCTATGGTTATTTTAATTGCGGACATTGTTTACTCCTTAATATTGAAAGTCTTAATGCGACGTAATAGCAACCGCCCCACCACCTCTTTTTAGGCAGGATAGACATAGAGCTTTCCTCCTGCGGTAATGGTAGTAAGAGTTAGACCATCAAACCACTTACCCTCATTAAAGTCTAATTCCTGTTCCCCGGCAGGAGCTGCTGCTGAAGAAGTAGCTGTCCAAATTTCGCCGACATCAGTTTCATCAACAGCCAAGGATTCTGAAGCAGCGGAAGGTTTCCAAAGAAGTTTACGGATTTTGATCGGACCTTGAGCAGTATAAGACCAGATAGCCCCCGCTGTATCTAAGGTCCATACATTTGAGCCATATACATTTGCCATGATCTTATACTCCTTTATTACTATATAACTAAGTATTACCTTTCATCTTCATTGCGGCTGCGCCAATAAGAGCACTTAAACCATTTATGGCGGCTGCTTGAAAAACAGGAACGAAATAACCTAAACAGGCGAATACCAGGACTAAGACAGCAGCACCTAAAAACAGTTCAATGTCTTCGTTCACGGAGCCTCCAATACAGTACTGTCGTGATTAGGTGAAGCAGATGATCTACCGAATACTCTAACAGTCTCATAAACACACTCAGCACGAAATGCAGACATGCCATCTTCCAAGCATATCAAATACAATGTTTTATCGGCATCTTCACGGTTAACTTGTGTTAAATGGTCTTCCCGAATGAGTTGGTATAAAGCGTCATGTACTAAAGAGCCGCGCATAAAGTTACGAGTGTCGATAGCGGGTCCGCTGGGACCGTCCCAAGCATAGCCAGCTTTTATGGTGAGTAAACCGGCCGCGGTAAGTTCGATCCACGGAGTCTTAATGTGCTCGTTTGGATAAATAGCAATTGACGCTAAGTAGTCTTCTACAAGCTGATATTTATATCCGGCCTTGTAGCGGATCTTTTTCACTATTCAATTGCTCCCGTAATACCTGTAGCTGCGCTTTCCGGAATTGTGGCTGTAAGTGAGGGAGTAGTATTAACGGGTTTGTTTTGGTTAAGGGTTGAGTTGATGGTGGAATTGTTGTCTGCATAATAATTGTTGGTTACGGTCATACAAGAGGCAAGCAGACAGATGAGGATTGCTGCTATCGAAAGTTTGATTATAGTCATTAAAATCCCCTCCTTAGACACTGTTTAATGATTTGAAGAGTGAAAGAATGAAGGATTAATTTATCTGAAGGCTTTTCCTTTGTTACCCTGCTTGCCGCCCTTTTTTGCGGGACCGGGAATGTACTTACCGGCGTTGGCGGATTTACCGGCGTTTTGGTTGGTGGATTCCCCGGAGTTCGCTGCTTTAGCCATACTTTTGTCTACTGTGCTCATTGAAGTACTCCTATAGTTAGAGGTTTGGTGTCAAAGTTACAACACTGTCAAATTAATGACATATTATGGTTAAAATGGGGAAAGTCAAGGTAAATTGTGCGGTACGAGCCTGAAAAAACTGAAAATCATTATGGTTAAGGTGATAATTACGCCTAAAACAGAAACTCCTCCAAGAAGCCATGCAAGTTTTCCATTTATCTGTTCGAGTGCATCGAATATACGCACATTGATTTTATCTTGATCCTTTTTAGCTTCTTTCAAATCTGCTACAGCTTCACATACTCCTGAGTGTTTACTACATTCACCGTTGGTTAGAGTTGCTGTTGCGTGCATTGGAGATTTCCTTTCTGACGGGACAGTCAAAGTAGACTACGTAATTTAAGGTGCTTGGATCGTAGCCTTTGGAATGGAAGGTATAGCCTTGGTCTTGAAGAGCAGTAATGAGAGATTCTTCAAGGGTGAGTAAAGGGTAGGAGGATGAGTATAGGATTTTTATGCGCATACTGTTTTCCTCCTTAGTTGTCATTGGAATTGGCCGGTTGGGTAGCTAGTTTCTGGCGTTCTTCGGCAATTCGACGTTCTATGTACCAAGGAGGAGAGCCGGAGTCGCGAAGGTATTTTGCAAGCTGCTGAAGTTCTTCGTTTTTGATTACGACTTCAGCGCGACGCGGAACGAGTTTTACGCAGGAAGCAAAACAATCTATGAGATCGAGGTATTCATCGGCAGCGGGAAAACCGCGAATGGCGGCGTCGAGTTCAAAAAGGTTTGGAGCAACGAAAAGACGTCCATAGTTGATAACAGGTTCGAGGATGGTTCGAATTCGGAATTTCTTGTCTATGTTGGTCGGAATGTTTATGCCGAGAAATGTGCCAAGCTGGTTTTGGCGTTTGGCTTCCTTGCGCATGACGTCAGCGAAGAGGGACTGCATGGCTACAGCCTCCACGCCGAAGATTTTCGGGTTGTATTGTTGGCGCACTTTGAGAAGCTTGTCGATGTAACCTGTGGTCGGGAGTTTGCCAAGCCAGGCGTAGACTGAGAAAATGTGAGTTTGAGGACTGACGGCAATTACCGTGATGGCTTGTTTGGATTGCTTGATGGATGCAGCGCTGGAACCGGATTTGGATTTACCGGAGGCTGGATCGGTGAAGGCATAGTAGGTGCAAAGTCGAGAGTCGATTTCAGGCATACCTCAACCTCATATATTCCCCCCGTCCATGTTTCAGAAACTCATCATAGACTTGCTGGCTGGACATGGTTGCGCCTTCAGGTAAGCCTACTGAACCTATGTTGACTTCTTTTGAGAGCAACGTATCACGCAAGTCTTCACTGTAGACAAACATTCCGTTTTTTAGCTCAAACTGGCGCACCAGGGACATGTCAAAATCAACTAAATCGGGATCGCTAGCATCATTCATGTAGAGTAAAGGAAACAGACTTCCGAATTGTTTCTTCAGGTCTTCAATGCCTTCTTTTAGTACGTTTCCTTCCTTGTCTTTCATTGTATGGAGAGAAAACTTTTCCGGCCAAATCATTTCTCCACCGGAGATCATAGAACGAAAATCCTTGTTCCACTCAACAGTGGGATCTTCTTGTTCAATATAAGAATAAAGATCAAACACAGACCATCTTGTACCCACTATAATTTCTAGAGAACTCAAACCGCTCTCTATTGGATATTCGTCAAACAGTGCTCGTGAAGCTACATGCCATTCTATAGCACGACGCATTACTACATCACTGTTGCGTGCTTCAACGGAGATTAAGTCGTCTTTTATCATTACGTTGGGACGAGAGCCGGTGACTGCCACGCCGACACCGACCGCTCGAATAGAAGCGTCGGGATATTCGTTTTCTCTGGGAATGGTCATTTCCTGAGCATTCCACTTGCGGGATTCCTTGGAAGGGTTTTTAAATGTGCGATCAGGCCAAAGCGCGCGAAAAAGAGTATTGGATTCGAAGATGGATTGGATAACTCGAAGGTTGCGCTCGGCCATTGTTTGAGTTTCACCGGCCAAAAGGATACGACAGTCTGAGCCGGGAAGGGAGGGAAAATAGATGTTGGTGGCGGCTGGTTGGATCAGGATGTGTGGAGGGAGACAGTGAGCTACCATTGATGATTTGGCATGACCACGTGGCATTAAGAGACCTTTACGAAATGGCGGTCTGCGTTGAAGAAAGTCGCAAATTGGTAAGTGCAGCGTATTGGTCAGATAGTTTCGCCCAATGACAGCTTTAGCGAAGAAGAAAAGCGATTTTTCAGCTACAGAGCGAATGTTGGTCTGAAACTCTCCGTCCGAATACTCCGGCGCACCAGCTTGGTAGACTGTCCCGTTACGTTTAACCTGGATTTCTTCCCACGACATATCAAGATTAACCTTTTCTCGACGTCAACGCTAGTAGCTACCCTACAATCGAAGAAAGTGTTAAAACGTAGAATGCTAAAATACCCGATGCCCACGCTTCCCACGACATATTAAACTACCTCCAATATACTGTACACTGGTACACAGGCTTGCACACATACAACATCGGAGGGGGGGACGATGGATGCGATACAAGTTGTTCCTGTGTACGAGTCTAGGGTACGGGGAAGGTTGGATGAAGTATTGTTACCTAATCGTCTACTATTGTTCATTCTTCATCTTCCTCCAGCGAGTCCGACATTTCATCGAGAGATTTCAGCGCAAAAGGGGACGGAGGAAGGACGTTATTGGCCGGAAAAGGTTCACAGCTTTTATAATCCGCGTCGATTATAGCATCTGCGGGGGATGTTTGAGGAATTTGGTGAAGGGCTTTCTGGGCAGAGGCTAGAATTGACTTGTCGCCAACCTGAAGAGCTGTTTCGAGAACAAGTTGAACTACATTGACGCTAAAAAGATCCCTGCATTGTTCACCAGGGTCTATTTTACTGGCCTTGGGTATGTTCGAGGCCCGGTCGATGATAGCCAGGTTGGCATTAAGGACTCCTGTGTTAACACGTTCGGAGCATGAGAGATCTACAATGCGATTAAATGCCTCCATTGCCTGTTCGTTTATCTTGTTTTGCATGTCAGCCAGAGGAATGATGGTTTGTTCAATCAACTCGACTGCGTATTTTTCCTTAAGTTCTTCTAACACGAGATGAAAAGCCGGGGTATCGAGACAGTTTTGGATGGTTGCGGGAGTAATGGCAAGCCGCTTGGCAATGACTTGCTGAGATTTACCTTGAGCTAGGAGATGAGCTATCTGGTAGTGTTTAAGGCTGAGTTTTTGAAGCACCGACATTGAGCAAATATCCCCCCGAAGTAAATAGCGTTGCGTCTCATACATGAAACACAAAACTGCTTGTGCCGCAAATTACTGTAAATATGAGACGCAAGCAGCTGTACTATAACTACCTTGAAGATATAATACTCTATTTTTCAAGAAATCAAGTCAAAAATTTGACAATGGAGGAGTAAATAATGAGGAAGGTTGAAGATTTTATTTGAATAGTAAGCAAACTATGAGTATATTCCACATGCATGGTGTTTCTCCTTCTTCACAGTTCCTTTCCTTGGCTCAACCCCCCAAGAGTAGGCTCGGCTCTTCGGGGGGTTTCCTTTTGTAGGGAGTAAACTGACTGTTTAGCGTTCTCCGTTCTTCTCATAATCATGGTCTACATCATAGAAACTCAGCCTTCCGATCTTCTTAACAAACCGAGCTTTGAGCGTCCAGTTCGGAGCCTGGATGGAGTCGTCGAAGTAGGAATCTGCGCCAGGAACAGGATTGACAAACGAGGTGTCTCCACAAATTACTCCGCGGGCGATTTCAAGACATTCAGCCCAAGAAGCTTCACCTGTTGTGGGCCAGGTAGTGAGTTGACGGTCCTTGGGGTCGGTCAGGGAGCTGTATTGCCATTTTTTGAACACTACACTCATTACATCGGTTCCCCACCAACAAGGTTTATATACTCGGTTCAGGATGGAAAACATGACAGCAATTTTAGCTAGGTGCATTTCTCCCCGGGCTTCACGCCAAAGGGTGAGAGCGGCAAATACTATGTCAGACATTTGTTTGTTGGTCATTTTCCTATCTCCAATATCATTGCTTTAGCTACAGCAATCCAACCATCTTTCACTTCTTGCTTACAACTATCAAAAAGAGGTAGGTCGGCTCCAGTGATCGCGCTTTTCCATTCGCAAGCGCCGCAGTAAGCTTCATACGCCTTTCGCGCTAATGCGTAAATCCAATCATTTTCATTCATTTAATTTACTCCTTCTTCCTTTCCTAACTGTTGCATCTCCATTTCAATTCTCAGTATTTCTCTTTCCTTGCTAGTCAACTTGAGCAACTGTGGCACCGACCACACACCACCGCAACCCAAGCACATTAGGACGTCCACCTTCAACACTTGCGGCTTGCCTGTGGGATTTCCGGCAAATGTTGCCGGGACTTCCAAGAGCTGCATTGCCGAAGTAAATGCAGCAGATTTACAACCCGGACAATGGAAAGAGTTCAAGGTGTTTGGATCGAGCGGCAAGGGTTGTTCTGTGACAGGATTGACTACTGGATTGATTGCTGCTTGCTTGCCGTGATTGCCTGTTCTATTAGTTGGAAAGTTGATGATCTTGTTGCTCATTTAAACAATCCTCCTCAGTTAAAATTGACGTCATAATATCAGCTTAATTGTTCCTTAAACCACTTATTCCAACAATCCTTGCTGTCGAAGTTGCGATCTCCGGCTTCGAGTTTCTTTCGAGCTACGGAGCGAGGAATACGATACTTTCGACCGCAGTAAATACAACTTACCTCGACCCACCCGGCATTGGACTTGGAAGTTTCAACTTCCCAAGTCTTGAATACTTGATGAAGAGCTTGCCTACTGCATCCAAGGTGCTTTCCGATCATGTTCATTGACCAGTGTTTAGCGTAGAATAATTCCAGGATCAATTCTTTGTTATCTTCCAGTAGTCCCATAATAGTCAACCTACCTGTTACCTTTCTAACCCCTCATTTCCTGAAACTGTTTATTCTTCGTTAACCTCTCTTTGATCTTACTTTTCAACCTACTCTCCATCAAAGCGACTCCCTGTTTTGTGATATCCAACTTAGCGGACAGCTCCTCAAACGTCAACGGACTCATAGCCAACAGTCGCTCCTCCACCACAACTCTCTCTCGATCATTCTTCGGTACACTTCGCGCCACTTTTCCCACCAGCAGCTTCAACTCATGCTGTGACAATATCCAATCTACTGGCAGTCCATCCCCCGGCATCAAGTCGATCAACTCAACATCCTGTTCCTCTCCAACCTTTCTATTCAACTCCAGATCGTTCCTTCGTGTCCCGATTACCGGAGCATCCCCCGTGCGAGGCTTTTTCACCACCAGACTGAAATTCTCGTTTGCAAACTTGCACATATACCGTTTGAGCCACCAACCGAGATATGTGCTGAACTTGAATTCAAGACTTTCATCGAACTTGCTCCAGGCGTGAAGCATCGCTAAATACCCTGCTGCTATGAAATCATCTAAACAGTGCTGCATGTTGAATCTGGTTGCGTACCTCCGAGCAAACATATGTACCATTCCGGAGTGTTTAACCACAAATGCTTCAGTCGGCGGAGTGGTGCGTTGAACGGTTCCCTTATAGCCAGCTCTGCGGACTGTTTGATTGCCTTTTAGCCTCGCAGCTAATTTTGTTGCCGATCCTTCTGCTACCCCGTTTCCTTCATTTGACATTCCTTTCCTCCTTTCAGTTTATTGCTCGATGCACTCCTCAGCTTTGACTACAGGCGGAAACTCAATATCCGCTTCCTGTGCCCATTCTGACAGTTCACCAAACGCCGGGGCTTCGTCGTAAGGTAGTGGATAAGCAATTTCCTCCCGAAGTTCATGACAAGGCATACAGGTCTTATATGTGTCCCATTTCCCATTCCATAAGCCCTTTGAAAGCTGATACTTCTTGTCCGGGAGAATAGTCCGGTGACATTCACAACACTTGTGCTCTTTTCGGGCTACCGGAAAACTTTCACTATAGACACTCGGCATGTCATTCATTTAAGATGCACTCCTCAGCTTTAGACACAGATGAGAGAGGCAAATGGCTCCAAGCATAACCGCTTACGATCTTCCGTATGTGGTTGGGACGAACCTTATATATTCCAGACAACCTCTTTGCTGTTATCCCTGATTTCCTCATCTCGCGAATTTGAATTACATCACGCGAGGTAAGTTTTGATGTGTGGTTTCTTTCGCCCACTTGGGCAGGGGGTATATATGAAGTCGGCTTTTTTAAACCCAACCGATAAGCGTGTTTAAGGTTTTCTGATTGGGTGCACCATTCAAGGTTGGAAAGCCTATTATCGGACTTTATGCCATTCAAGTGATTGGCTTGATATGTTGGGGGCCGCTCAGAAACAAAAGCTGTGAGTACAAGTGTGTGAACCTTAAAGACGCGATATTTACAATTTATTTGCGGTGTAAATGTAGTATATCCTTTTTTGTCTCTGTTTAAAGTCATAATCCTTGGGCTGCTACTTCTTCTGAATGATCTTACTCTGCCGTAATCAGATATTTCATAACCTTCAATCCCGGAAATTGGCATCCATCTTTCTTCCATGTTATTCTCCGATTATTTCGGTGGCTTTGGGCAAGTATGCCCAGGCTTTAACATTACAGAGAGTAGACCAATACCGGGCTTTATCTTTCCACTCTCCATTAGCTACCCGATAACCAATAAAAACATGAGCAGGCTGGACCACAACAAGAACTTCAGTAAATTTTGGCGGTTTATCGCTCGCCGGATGGAACTCAAGGATGACTTGTTTCATTTTGTTATTTCCTTCCAGCCTTTATCGGTCCATCTGTGGTGTTCGGCATCCCAATAACCTTCGCTTACCATTCGGTCCCAATAGGCGGCACATTCGGGGCAATCCGTGGCGGGATCGCACGGACATTGGCATTCGCTTTCTATTCGGGCTTCTTTGTCCATTCCTTCACCTCCGCATTCATACAGCCCTTATAAGTTATGTTTGCTGAAAAGTTATCGGTTGCGTTAAATGAGCCGAGCTTTCAGCAATTGACTTTTGACTATGCCGACCGCAAATATACGGGATAGGTTTCCAGAGATTGAGATATGTTTTTTGCATCGGTCAATCGTATGGATGATGTTTCTGCGCTCCGTTTCCAGGACTACGATCTTTGCTCTCTGTCTATCAATGAGCATTTTCGCACGTCGCAATTCTTCCCTCACACTCCGTAATGCCGCTAATTCAGTAGTGGCGGTGTCTAGCGCGTGTTGCAACTGATACTCGGCGTCCTTACAAACTCTATGTGGATCTCGTTTATATTCATCATCTAACGAGTCTCTTAAATGTTGTTGATCCCTATTTTCTTTGTGTGCACCCATACGAACATCCTCCCGGTGTGGGGCTATATGCCCATAAAGAAGCAGCACTTCTTGAACTTTTTCCCGCTTCCGCAAGGGCATGGTTCGTTTCTGCCTGTCTTGGGTTTGGGGTTTTGGAACGGAACTTGTTTGTAAAACTGTTTCGTTGCAGGATTCTTGTTAACACGGTACTCCATTTCTTCTGTTGTCATAACTTCGCCCGTTCTCATATCCATTCCTTCACCTCCACATTCATACATGCATCGTGGGCTCTTTTATCCAATTCACGTAGACAATCCGGCAATAGATATGCCGTCTCACCAGGATAAATCACTTTTGTTATAGCATCCGCACACGCCTCTCTCTGCGCCTTCCGGGACTTATTAATTAACTGGATCTGGAACTTGTGTAGTAATTCCAACTCTCCGGGAGTAAGGTTGGGCAGCAACTTATCCAACTCGTCCAAACTATATTCTGCCGAATTGAGGACGGATTCCCACTGTGCGTTTGTTTGCTCACGGGACTCAGCATCCTGCTCCCGGAGAATATCGGAAATTATTTTTGCTATTTCTTTCCGCTGATGCTCGTGAGTGAAAAGATTGTCGGGTTCAATAAGATCTTCTATTCTATCCATTGCCATTTCTGCTCTTTCTTCCATTGAATCAGTCATCAGTCTTTTTCCTTCTTTAGTTAAACTGTTTAAATTAATCAAACTATAAAGTTACTTACTCGTTGATTCCCTCTCCCTGACTTCTCCTATAATGTATTCCAAGCTTGTCACAGTGTCAAGTGAAATATTCCATCCGGGTGAATTTGTTAGTGATTCTCCTTTAGCTACACATCTCGAATAGTTCCTCTTCTTCTATAAAAATAACCCATCAACTTAGTACG
>JBAZIE010000019.1:40115-47247 GCA_041652055.1 Sulfurimonas sp.
TATTCCAAGCTTGTCACAGTGTCAAGTGAAATATTCCATCCGGGTGAATTTGTTAGTGATTCTCCTTTAGCTACACATCTCGAATAGTTCCTCTTCTTCTATAAAAATAACCCATCAACTTAGTACGTTCCTTCTTTGTCCAGCCCCAAGATTCTTGCTCTTTGGTTACTTTATTATGCTCTAAAGCTGACAATGAGTGATACCACATAGGATTAACTAGACAGTATTCTTCCAAGAACAAGCATCTTTTCCAGGCTTCGTCGGGGTCTGTGTGAAATCCTATCAACGCATAACTGTATATACTTGATTTGTTGACTCCCTGACTTCTTAATAGCTCATAGCTTTCCAACCATTTTTCCCAGTGTTTAACATGATCCAGCGCTAATCTAATTTTAGGATGTTTCAGCCTTCCAAACCTTTCTGCGTGGTAGGCTGTCAACAGTCGTGCATCCAAACCTTGATTGAAGTCCACTTGTTCGGGCCAGTGTTCCAATCTGTCCATTACACGATCAAAGTGAGCTATTGAAGCCGCAAGTAAGTTATTGTCGCAGATTATAGGAAGATCGGGCCAATCCGGTAATTCAACTAATCCTCCTGCCTCTACTTTTCCTGAACCGATTGCACAGAATGCGCACTTGTTGGGACATCCTAAGGTTGTTCTTATAGCTAAAGGATTAAGCATCTGAAGTACGCCGGGAAAATATCGACCTATTTTGACTTGAGGATAATCTTTAAAGAACTCCGGCATTAACTGTGTTGCTGGACCTCCTACTATTACTAAAGGCTCTCCCCGAATCAATTCTAACACTTTAAGAAGATGCCAAGTAAATGATACTGAGATGAATAACACTCCTCCTTCTCGCCATGTTAAAGCTGTTTTAGGCCACACAGACGGTTTGAATAACAATCCAGCTTCCTCCTCTCTATTTACATTGTGAATAATTTTGCTTTATTGATCTGACACTGTACTTAATCATTAACAATATGTCAAGTAACATAAATTTACAATGTACTTATGCCAAGCGAGTTCGGCTATGTGAACGAACCGTCGGGGGGGCTACCCCTTCGGCTGTACATGATGATGTAGTGTAGTGTATTGCATTGTAGGCTGAATGTACGCGTCAAGATGCTGACGTCAATACTTTGACAGTGCAGCGTCGTTATATTGACAACTGACAGTCAACTGTTTGGCCTGCCAGTGTTATGACATTAGTGGTGTCAATTATTTGACATATCAGTGTTGAAGGTGTCGGAAGGCTAACAGACCAGCGTAATGATCGAGCTTAGGACGCTTGAGCTTGCGCTGCTTGGCCAGTGCTTTAACGCGCAGCTCCTGCCAGTTAGCTTCGCATGCCGGGCAATTATGGGCTGACTTGCGGCCAGGTCCGGGCGGAGGAGCCTCGAATATTGAATCGCACGTCTCGCACACCAGGGATAGTGAACATCGATATCCATTGCGTGTTAGCACACGCTGGACGGTCGCCGCGTGTACATCAAATGCTAGAGCTGTTTGGCGAATAGAATAGCCCGTAGTCAGGTAGTACTCTAGAATCGCAGCTTCCTTGGCCCTTGGGATCTTTTTCATGGTAATTCTCTCCCGTAAAATTAAGTGTATTGAATCGCTTTTTTTGCATGTGCCCACTAGCTATAAAATTACTAGATGTTTCACTTACTTATACCAGGCCTGAAAAAAAAAGTCAACGCCACTAGCAAGAAAAACGTTGCAACAGGGGTAGGAAATAGGAATTAAAAAGGAAAACTCAAGCTCCTAAGTGCTTGATATTATTCATAGCCTAGTGGTATCTTTCCTGGAAAGTTTTGTGTGCCCCTGAGTGATCCAGTGCCTATTCATATATGAGAATATATATTATATCATATATATATTATTATTATTATTATGTTTACACGAATTCACGAAATCTGGCTCTAAGACAGGCTCTCACGGGAGGAAATAGAAGGAAGTTTAGTAGTGAGGGGTAATGATTTCAATGAGTTAGATGCGCGAAATTTCCTGGTGAGTTCCTAAGGACAAGTAAATCAGTTCCTGAGCGCTACTGGAAAGGTGCAAGGTGTCAAGTAAATGTGTCTCAAAATGGGGGGGTTTTGGGAACTATAAGAATGAGACAGGGAGTCGGTTTGAGGGCTAAATGTGTCTCGAAATAGGGGGGTTTTGGCGGGATTTTAGTTTGTTTTAGGTATTGATATCATTAGGAGTTTTTTTGAAGTGAATTGAATACACTTTGGGTAGAATGATGGATATTAGTTGCTGCAACGATCTGAAATTACACATACAAGTCTTATGCCAAGCGGAAATGCGTTTTAAGGACTGAAATAGGGCAAATTGGGCAATAGAGGGGGCTGGATAGGTTAGGATATGGATAGAGTGTATTTATTGGATTCTAGGGCATGGTTTATTTGTAGCAATAACAGTAAGTTACAAAATTAAGTCGTGTAGGTAGTAGTGATGAGTAATCAGTATTAGGCGAGAATGGATAGAAAAAGCCCTCTAGAATGGGAATAGAAGGCTTAAAAAGGGAGATTGACGGATTAATGAACTAGGTTAATAATCTAGCATCTTGTCACCGAACAAATGTTCTTTAAATTTTGCTACTATTTCCGGGCCACAGCTATCGATAAAATCACACAGATCCTCGATAATGGCTCGATTCGACTCGTAAAAATCGGCATCGGTTTTTATTTTGAGCATAATCATATCGTAGGCTGTCATAACGGGTTAATCATCTAACTGAAGATCGTGAGAGTTAATAATAAATATCCAATCCAGCGCAATGACGGGCTGGAGCTGGATATACAGAGGATCGAGGGCAGAATTAACAGGAGCATATTAGTTATCCTCCTATTGGTCACATTTACAGGCCGCCGAATCGATAAACTCCTCGTAGTCTTTGCGGGTGCCTTGGAATAAAATCTTAGGCGGTCCTGTGTGAGAACTACCGGAGGTTAGCTCAATATACACAACATCCTCACCGTTGTCATTAATCCACATCCGCACACGTCCACCAATACGCCAGCCTCGTATGTGACCCTGGATGCCTGATGATGATGTGCCTGCTCGTGTGGCTTCTCCTCTGCCGCCCTTGATACCTGCGTAAAATCTGGCCATGATGTTATTCTCCTTTGTGATTGTCTAACAGATAATCCAAATCAACAACAATCTCACTCTCAATACAACTATTACAGTAGGCTACTTCCCGGGTTGCAAACTTTCGAGCGCGCTGTAAAGAGCGAGCAAAAGAGTGTTTGCTGCCGGGCTTTGTGACATAACCTTTGCCGGATTTATCGGCTATTACGTACATAGTGTTTATCCTCCTCTCTAGGCTAAGTGGCCGTTTGCTGTAAATTCGTAATCGTGGGCTTCTATCGTATCGATTACGGTGGCGTCGCTAATTAAATAGTCATATTCCCGGGACAGTATTTTTTGGTAGTTATCGCAGAGGGATTTTAGTAATTCTTCCTCTATTTTCGGTAACTTATCTTCGCTTTGACGGCTTAATAAAAATACCGTCGCCGTTTGGTAGGTTTCACAATCTTTGTCGTGGTTATTTAGGATGTTGCGGGCTACCTCTGTCGCGGGTAAAACAAACTTACCCTCACAATACGACCTACAACCGAGATCAAATGAGGTAATTACAAGCCCGATGTCTTCCGCGTCTGCGTAAATAGCCTCCCACCAATCATCATGGTCAACATTAATACTCCACAATCTATCCAGGGCGGTCTTTTTAGCTTCCGGGGACAGTTCGGAAAACGGGTATACAATATCTATTCGGGTGCGTATTCTGGGCATATTCAACTCCTCCTTTCCAGATTGGTCATACGTTTGATTTGATTCCAAGCGCTTTTCATCGCATGGTCGGGCGACATTCCAAGTTTGTGACGGTAGTGATTGCCCAGCGTGAGTGCTTGGGATGCGATACGTTCCCGCACTTCACGGGGTACGTTTAACAGGTGGATGTCCAAAGTTTGGAGATCGGTTATTCGGGTCATAGTCTATCTTCCTTTCCTCGCCGGAACTGCTGACCTGATGAATAAGGGATTGCGACTTTTCGGTGTGTGGTACTGATACAAATAATGACGACCATTTATTTCATCGACGTGCCTGATCGATTCATCAAGACCGCCATCCCCGATTGTGTAGGTGGAGCCCGGACCGTGAATACGGTATATTTGGTGTCTGGGCCACCATGCGACGACAAAACACTCATCATATCCACCGCCTCGACGGGTCCCCTCGTAAGCGGTTATCCGTTTGTCAGTGTTGCGGCAAGGAGCTACTCGCTCCACTACGAGTCCTGCTCTTTGCATCTGCTCAATAGCTCGCTTCGTTTTCATTTTCTCTCTCCCCTTAGGTGGTATGTGGGTTATTTGTCTCGCCTCAAAATCGAGTCTTCTACGGGCTCGCCTCGGTATGGCTCTAGTGGGCCGACAAACCCGCCTCGCCGCTCCTCGGCGTAACAGTCGTCGCAGAGTGCCGGGCCGTTAGTTTTCGGCTCACCAAACAAATTGTCGAATGTAACCGTGTCAATTAGAGCGCCGCATTTCGAGCAGGTGACTACCCGGTGATTCCGGCAGTCATGGCGATAGGTGACGAGGCTGCATGTAAGGCAATCCCCGTTATTTTGTGTGCAATACGTTTTCATTGTCTCTCTCCTCAGTCAGTTGTTAATTCCGTCATCCAATGAGCCCCACCAAAATGATGGGGCCGATGAAGGGCGGGGGTTAGTCGTCCTCAACTTCGAAGCGATATGGGATAATAACATTGCCACACGACGGGCATTCGATCATGTCCTCCTCTCCCGCGTACCCCAGATCACGCGCGCAAAACTCACAATATACCGGGATCATTTTTTTCTCCTCTGCCCGTGGGTGATTAAAACATAAAACACAAGTAGCCAATACTCTGATAATAGAGTACTGGCTATTTTTTACAGCAATTCTGTCATCAATCGAAACCGATATCTAGTACCGATTTCGGCCGTTTTTTCCACGGGTATCCAGGTGAGATACCCGTAAAGTTCTTCAGCCCGTTCCCAACAATCACGTAAAAACTCTCTGACTGTGGGACGTAGATCCCACAATCTGCTTTCATGAACTGTCTCTTCAGTCCACGTATAAACGATCTCCCCGTCCGGGAGGACCGCTACTTTTTCAAACCGCAATCCCTCCTCCGTCATGTACAGGAGCATAAAAGCCCCTGTACTGACTTTTTTTAATAATACGGCGATTTTTCGACCGTTGTTAATACCTATCCCGTATACTCTCACGGGCAAGCAGTTGTGGTTCAGCGCATCTTGACCAGGTGCATCCAAAGTGCGAAAAATATCATCCATTTTACTCATTTTCTTTCTCCTTGTTAGGGGGTTAATAAACTAATCAATCATTCAGTTACATAATAACTCCTTCATTCTACAAGTCAAGCAAAAAATACATTTAATTCGGGGAGGAGTGTAAAATAATTTCCAGCGGCGGGTAGCTCCATCCGTCACTCGCACTATAAGGATATATTTCATTATATAGGGAGATCAGAGAGTCAAAACTTTGACACATGGAGCGGGATGATTGTCAAACAATTGACATTACAACATGTTATGAGAACTGGTTGCGTGGGAGAACTGTTATCCAGTAAATTGCACTGCCTGTATCGGATGAACTATTTGATTGAGGGAATTCAAACGGTTGAGCACGTTGTGAGCTGGTGGTTGAAGGATTGGTTGAGGGAATTGCCTGGGGTGGTTGAGGAAATTGTGGATTTATTTTGCGATTGAATGTATTTTTCTGTTGACAACGGGAAAGTGGAGGAGTATATCTGTAGTCAACAAGGTGAGAGATTGATGAGTCGATTGAACAGGAAGAAAGGAGAACAAATCATGACATACACTGAATTGGAACACAGAGTAAATAAACTATCAACTAGAAGAGTTGTCACGGAACAGATGGGATCATGGAAATGGCAAAATGCTTACCGAGTGGCTACCTATAAAGCACATTTAGCCCAAAACGGTCGAGTGTTGTGGGTATCTGTGAGCCATTCTCCGAAATATTCCCGGCCTCAGTTAAAAAGAAAGGGGTGGGATTCGATAGATTCGGGTAGTTTGCACAATGTTGGAGTAAAAAGAGAAGAAGCTGTTAAAGTACTAGGTATCTCGTTTATTTGGTCTTTGGAGTCTAGGGGTTGGAGTTTTATATTTAGATAGGAGAACAAACCATGATCCAGGTAAATAGATCAAACGAATTGAGATCGGTTAAACAGCTAGAGAAAATGAGCGCTAATTTGAGCGAGAAGTTCGGAGATTATTGTTCTGTTGTGGTCTATGCGGCGCATCTTCAGGGTAAACTTATCCAAGAGTACCGAATTTGGCTGGGATCTTTAAATTTTATTCATCAGTTCAAAACTTGGCGAGAATGTCAAGACAAGTATTTTGAACTGATGCAAGAGCCGGAAGCGGTTGAGGCGGTTAAGGAAGAGATTAGAGAATATATTTAAACTATTGATTGAAGGGCGGGAATAATTGTGTCTGTTCGGGCTGAAGGTATATGAGTTATTGTGTAGTTTCTAGTAGTTTATTTAACAGGAAGGTGGTGGTAGTCGTGGCAAATGTAACAAAGGGTAACATCAAAGGACCGACCAAGCATTTCGGAATACCGAGATTCAGGGTGGACTTGTTTAATAGGCTGGTTGAGCTCAAACGCTTTCGAAATGCGACACGTAAGGATGGAGAAAAGGTCACGTTGAATGAGATAGTCAATGAAATGATGGAGTACGGGATCAAGATGGAAGAGGGGATGAACAGAAGAAGGCAGGCGGTTAAGGAAGAGAAAAAACGAGTCAATCAGGCTATTAGGGATTCGCGTCAGGAAAAGGCGGAAAGAGAATCAGTCAAGGAGGAGTATTAATGAGTGAACAATCCAGGGAAACAAGGAAAAAATACAGGAATCAGGTTCGAGATAAGTTGCAGGGAGCAAGAAGTTTACTTGATAGCATTAATCGTAAGCATGAAGCTCAATTGACTCATTACGAGCAAGATAAGTTGTACTATGTGTTGGAGGATTTACAGGCAGTGTTGATATTTTGGGATGAACAGACGAATATTTATTTAGCCAGGGATACGAG
>JBAZIE010000020.1:0-41598 GCA_041652055.1 Sulfurimonas sp.
GTTCCGTAATACTTCTCATTCATATTATCAAAGCTCTCAAAGCGAAGTCTAACTTGTCCATCATAATCAAACTCGCCGTAGAGTGATGAAGCTAAAAGAAGTAAAAGTGGGAGTTTTACGGCTTTAATTTTCATGTGTTTTCCTTATTTTACGATATATAGTAAAATATATATCGTTATGTAAATTTTTTTACCACAAACCTATAATTATGCTCTTGGGCTTGCAAAAAGATACGACTTCTGTATCTATTTGCAAGCCTAAATCATCAAATATTTCTACCGGCATAGTTGAACAGAGTGTATTTGAGCTTTTGAGCTGTATGACCACTTCACAGTTAAAGTTGTCGCGGTTTATACGAATTACTTTTCCTGTAAATCTGTTCATGTCGCTCTTTTGAAGCGTCAAATCTCTGCTGATTGTAAGCGCATTCGCCTTAAAGAGGGCATATACATCACTGCCAACTTCAATTTCAAGGGCATTTAACGAGTCGTTTGTGATGATTGCCATAACGACCTCTTTGGAGCTTAGTTCAAGAAAAATTTCGCTCTCAATTGCGCCCTTTTGTATTTTAATAACTTTTGCTCTTAGCTGATTTCTTGCACTAATGCGAACATTTAGGCTATGTAAAAGATTGAAGTGGCCGTTTTTCTCATTTATGCGTTTTGATAGGTTATTTAAGAATTGTTGGTGTTCTTCTTGCAGAATCTCATAGCTTGCAATAAGGTCTTTGGCGTAAGAAGTCAAGTGAGTTCCACCGCCGCCTTTGCCCCCTTTTAGAGTAGTAACAAGCGGATACTCAGATAGGTTGCTCATTGTGTCTATCGCATCCCAAGCTGCTTTGTAGCTCATCTTCATAGCTTTTGCGGCTTTTGTAATTGATCCGAATTTACCTACATTGATTAGTAGCTCTATCCTGCCGTGACCGAGAAAATTATGTTCGGATCTGCTTATCCAAATTCTGCCTTGAATGCTGTTTTGCACAAAAATTCCTGAATGTTTGATAGCGAAGTATACTAAAATATATTCCGAGTGTCAATATTGGTTAATTTATTAAGAATAATTTATAAAACAAAGCAATATCAAAGCCAATTTTAAGTACAATTCGCGTAATTTTAACAAAGGAAATGCATGGCTAAAAAGCGCGTATTAGTAAAGTTTTCAGGCGAAGCTCTTGCAGGTGAAGCGGGTTATGGAATTGATACAAAAATTCTAAATTACATCTCCCAAGAAATTAAATCTTTAGTAGAGGCAGGCATCGAAGTCGGTATAGTAATCGGCGGCGGTAACATTATCCGCGGCGTAACTGCGGCTCAAGACGGGATTATTAAAAGAACTTCAGGTGATTACATGGGAATGCTCGCAACCGTTATAAACGGCATAGCGATGCAAGAAGCTTGCGAACATGCAGGGCTTCAGGTTCGTATGCAGACGGCTATAAAGATGGAACAGATTGCAGAGCCATATATCAACCGCCGTGCTGTTCGCCATTTGGAAAAAGACCGTGTTGTTATCTTTGCAGCGGGAACCGGAAATCCGTTTTTTACGACAGACACCGCAGCAACGCTTAGAGCAGTTGAAATAGGTGCAGAGGTTATTATCAAAGCGACAAAAGTTGACGGAGTTTACGATAAAGACCCGAACAAATTTAAAGACGCGATTAAGCTGCCTGAGCTATCTTACGAGCAGGCGCTCTCAGACAATATAAAAGTAATGGATGACACTTCAATCGCGTTGGCAAAAGATAACTCGCTTCCGATTTTAGTATGCGATATGTTTAAAAAAGGAAACCTTTTAGACATTTTAAAGAATGGCAATATGAAAAATTGCTCAATAGTCAAATAATCTTAAGGAGATAAAAATGAAAGTAGAAGTACTAACAGCAAAAATTTTAGACAATAACCCAAATATGGATCGTTACCAACTTGCAATAGCAGTATCAAAAAGAACAGACGAGCTTTTAAACGGTGCTACAAGCAAGTTAAACGTTTCTAAAAAAATTAAAGTTGCGGATTTGGCTTTAATGGAAATAGCTGAGGGCCTTATAGTTATAAAAGGCTTTGCCGACAAGAAGTAGTTGCTTTGAGCCAGAGTCAAGTTGATATCCAAAAAATACAACATATAGATAGCGTTGATTCGGCTAGTGAGTACCTTTTTTCACAAATACCCCTAAGTGAGGCTTTAATAAATGCTCTTGAGTACTCCAAAAAGGCTCACGAAAAGCAGTTTAGAAAAAGTGGTCAGCCCTATATAATCCACCCGATACTAGTTGCCAGTGTTGTATCTTCGATTACCAACGATGAGTCAATGGCGATTGCAGCACTTCTTCATGACGTTGTAGAAGATACATTGGTAAACATAGATGAGATTAAAGCGCTTTTTGGCGCGGATGTCGCTCATCTAGTAGAGGGTCTTACAAAGATTGATGCCATTAGGGATGCTGAGCTTATTCCATCCAACTCCAATGAAAAACTGGTCGTATCGGCACTCTCTTTTCGTAAAATGCTTCTTGCCAGCATAAAAGATGTAAGGGTTTTAGTTGTAAAACTGTGTGACAGACTTCACAATATGTTAACTCTTGATTCACTCTCGGACTACAAGCAGGAGCGCATAGCCGAAGAGACACTTGTTGTGTATGCACCGATTGCACACAGACTCGGTATCTCTTTTTTGAAAAATTTATTAGAAGATTTAAGCTTCTCATACCTTTTTAAAGAAGAGAAAAAACAGATAGATGAGTATCTTGATACAAACTACCATGCTATTGAGATGAAGCTTGATGAATTTAAAGAGTCGATAAATAAACTTTTGGTTCAAAACGGTTTCTGCGAAGATGATTTTGAGATACTCTCACGCGTAAAGCATAGATACTCAATATATCTTAAAATGCAGAGAAAAGGTGTAGGGATAGAAGAGGTGCTAGACCTTTTAGCAGTTAGGATTTTAGCAAAAGATGCTGTAAAGTGCTACAATATTTTAGGACTTATTCACCTCCATTTTCAACCGCTTTCCTCAAGATTTAAAGACTATATTGCCGTACCTAAAGATAATGGATACAGAACCATACATACTACAGTTTTTTACAACACGGCAATTTTTGAGGTGCAAATTAGAACGTATGACATGCATAGAACTGCAGAGCTTGGCGTTGCGGCGCATTGGAAATATAAGAGCGGCGGCAACGACAACATTAAGCTTGATTGGCTTCATAATCTCGGCTACCAAAATGAGTCGGTTGAAGATTTTTACGATTTGATTAAAAACGACCTCTACAGTGAAGATATATCCGTCTTCTCTCCAAAAGGGGAGGTTTTTACTCTTCCGCGTGGCGCCGTAGTGCTTGATTTTGCATACGCCGTTCATACGCATGTCGGAAACCATGCGAAGTCTGCGCTTGTCAACAAAGCAAAAGCATCGCTAATCAGCGAGCTTCATAACGGCGATATCGTAAAAATTGAGCTTGATGAAGGCACCATAACTAGATGCAGCTGGATAGATGCCGTCAAAACCTCAAAAGCAAAAACAAATATGCGCTATATCTGTAATTCTAGAGTAAGAGAGATTGATGCCAAGTCAAGTATCAATATAGTTGCAACCGCTATGAATCTAAGCAGTTCAAGAGTGGAAGAGTGGCTTGAAAAAAATAACAATGATAAAAGAGCTACTATTGCAACGGATATTGAGCATTTTCGCGAGATAATCCATAAATATACAGCCGAGATAAGCCAAAATAGTCGTTTTAAAAGTTTTCTCTCAAGACACAGATTTAAGCTGAAGCAGTACAGCTTTAGAGGACTTGAGATATTTAGTGCATCAAGCGTTAATGATGTAGTATTTGACTACTGTTGTCATCCAAAAAGCGGTGATGAAGTAATGGCATTTTTAGAAAAAGGGAAGGCTCATGTACATCACAAAATGTGCAGCAGTGCCTCAAAAAAACTAGATGCAAAAGAGCCTATGGTTTTTGTAAGATGGGAAAAGTTAAATATCTATAATTACAATATGATTGTCTCTCTTCACAGCGGGGTTGGAACACTGGCTGAATTTTTAAATTTTTTGGCAAAGCTCAAGGTAGATATCAACCTTATAGAGCTTGGAAAAAACAGAAGCGAATCTACACGCTATTGCGAGATAGGATTTGAGTCAAAAGAAGCGGATATTAACTCACTTCGTGCTAAAATCGAGCAAAAAATAAAAGTTATACATCTTATTCGTACAGATGACGCTTATAGATAGAAATTAAATAGGAAAATATAGAACTATGTTACAAGAAGCCCTAAAAGAGATACAAAGAGGCACTGCCGAGATAATAGACAATGAGAGAATTGAAAAACTATTAAAAGCGTACTTTGCCAATGGAGAAAAATACACTGTAAAAGCGGGTTTTGACCCGACTGCGCCAGATTTGCATCTAGGACATACGGTACTGCTGCAAAAGTTGGCTACATTTCAAAAATATGGCGCGACCATCCAGTTTCTAATAGGCGATTTTACTGCTCAAATCGGCGACCCGACGGGAAAAAGCGTTACAAGAAAAACTTTGAGTGCATTTCAGATTCAAGAGAATGCTGCGAGCTACAAAGAGCAGGTCTTTAAAATTTTAGACCCGTTAAAAACGGAAGTTGTATTTAACTCAGAGTGGATAAATCAACTTGGGGCTTCTGGAATGCTGACACTTACAACTACGTTTAACGTTGCAAGAATGCTTGAACGTGATGACTTTGACAAAAGATACAAGAGCGGAACTTCAATCGCTATAAGCGAGTTTATATATCCGCTGCTTCAGGGCTATGACAGCGTTCATCTTAAAAGTGACATTGAGATAGGTGGAACTGATCAGAAGTTCAATCTTCTAATGGGACGCCATCTTCAAAGAGCGTATGAGATAGGAAAAGAGCAGGCAGTTTTAATGATGCCTATTTTAGAGGGGCTTGACGGCGTACAAAAGATGAGTAAATCTCTGAATAACTATATAGGCGTAGCAGATGAGCCAAACGATATGTTTGGAAAAATGCTGAGCGTATCCGATGAGTTGATGTGGAGATATTATGAACTGCTCAGCGCAAAAACTCTTAGTGAAATTGAAGCATTAAAAAATGGTGTAGCTGATGGCTCACTGCATCCAAAAAAGGTTAAAGAGGAGCTTGCTATAGAGATTACTGCAAGATTTCATTCTGCACCAGCGGCAAATGAGGCAAAAGAGGAGTTTGACAGAGTACACTCAAACAATCAAATTCCTACGGAGATAGAGGAGTTTAGCTGCGATGGAGAGATTGCTATAACCAAAGCCCTTGTTGATTGCAATCTAGCGCCTTCAACTTCTCAGGCGAGAAGAGATATTAAGCAAGGTGCTGTTAAAATAAATCAAGAAAAGATTGATGATGAGCAGCTGCAGTTAGGAAGAGGGGAATATATTCTTCAAGTCGGAAAAAGAAAATTTGCAAAACTAAAGGTGAACTAATGAGCTATAAAGCATTAAAAATTGGTAAATACATAATAGAGAAGCCTATAGTTCAAGGTGGAATGGGTGTCGGTGTCAGTTGGGATCAACTTGCCGGAAATGTTTCAAAAGAGGGCGGTTTGGGCGTTATCAGTGCTGTTGGTACAGGTTACTATGAAGACAAAAAACATGCCTCAAAACTTGTAGCAGGCAGACCGCTTGATACTTTAGGGTTTTACTCAAAAGAGGGATTTGACGCAATTATAAAAAATGCTAGAAAAATCTGCGGTGACAAGCCTCTTGCCGCAAATATTCTCTATGCGATTAACGATTATGGAAGAGTGGTTCGAGATGCATGTGAGAGCGGCATAGATATTATTATTACGGGAGCGGGGTTGCCTACGAATATGCCTGAGTTTACGGAAGGCTATCCTGATGTTGCACTTGTCCCGATAGTATCATCTGCAAAAGCTCTGAAAATTATCTGCAAAAGATGGAAACAGAGGTACAACAGACTCCCTGATGCAGTAGTTCTAGAGGGTCCAAAAAGCGGTGGACACCAAGGTTTTACATATGAGCAGTGCTCAATGCCTGAAAATCAGTTAGAAAACTTGGTCAGACCTGTTGTTGAAGAAGCAGCACTTTGGGGAGATATTCCTGTAATTGCCGCTGGAGGCATTTGGGATAAGAGCGATATCGATGAGATGATGTCGCTTGGTGCTAGAGGTGTTCAGATGGGAACGCGTTTTATAGCAACGCATGAATGCGATGCGCATGAAAATTTTAAAAAAGTCCTTCTTGATGCAAAAAAAGAGGATATTCAACTCTTCTCTTCTCCTGTCGGATATCCTGCACAAGGGATAAGAACAAATTTAACAGTGCTAGTTGAAAAAAGAGAAGGACCTGCTATCAAATGTATCTCGAACTGTGTTGCACCGTGCAACCGCGGTGAAGAGGCAAAAGAGGTTGGCTACTGTATAGCGGACAGGCTAAGCGATGCATATCAGGGCAACCTTGAAACTGGACTCTTCTTCTCAGGCACAAATGGTTACAGAGTTGATAAAATCATCTCGGTTAAAGAGTTGATGGAAAAATTAGTAAACGGTGAATAATCCAAAAAATGATTAGACTCTTCTTACTCTCTCTCTTTTTATTTATTTCTGTAGGGGCGTATGCAGACACGGAAGCTTTAAAAAGAGCGGACAAGTACATGCAAAGCGGTACGCAAAGCGATACTTTTCGCGCCTACAACGACTACAAAAATCTATATCTTCGCTCAGTAATCGATGATGACACATCTTTAAAGATAGATGCGTTAAAGGGGATTGTAAAGAGCGGGAATAAATTAAATATAGATGTCTCCAAATATTCAAGAGAACTTCAGTCTCTCCCTATAAAAGGCGGCTACAACCAGCCTGAGCCAAAGCCCATGAAAAAAACAAAGAAGATTGAAAATGTACATGTAGGAACTCTGCATAAACTAAAATCAGTTGGATGGAGAGAAGATACGCTACTCTTAACGTTTGACCAAAAGTTAAGCGAGAAGCAGGTTAATTATTTTACACTACATGACAAAGCTAAAAAAAGATATAGATATGTTTTTGACATAAAAACAGCAATGCTTACAAGTTCGCAAAACATCAATAAAAATGGTATAAATAGCATTAAAATAGCGCAGTTTACTCCTGATACTCTGAGATTGGTTATTGAAAACAGCTCTAGTGTTGATATAAGCCATGAAGTAAGCTCAGATATGCTGGAGATAAAATTAATTACCACCTCCTATAAACTTGTCGAGGTTGCAGATAAAGCAGTGCCATCAAGAAAAGATAGAGATAAGACGATTGTTATAGACCCTGGACATGGGGGCAACGACCCAGGAGCTATCGGCTATAAGAAATATAGAGAAAAAGCTGTAGTTTTTAATGTCTCAAAAGAGCTCTCAAAAATTCTTAAATCTCGTAGATATAAAGTTTTTATGACAAGAGAGAGCGATAAATTTGTAAAGCTGAGAAAGAGAACTGAGCTTGCAAATGATAAAAAAGCTGATATATTTATTAGCATACACGCAAATGCGGTTCCAAACGGCAACGCAAAAGATGTTCACGGGATAGAGTGCTATTTTCTCTCTCCGTCTCGCTCTGAGAGGGCCAAAAGAGCTGCGGCACAGGAGAACTCTGCTGATATGAGCGATATGAACATGTACGGAAAAGACAGCTATCTAAATCTTTTAAACCACCACAATATTTTAGCATCGAACAAACTTGCGATAGATTTGCAAAGAGGAATGCTGGGCTCATTGAATCAAAAGTATAAAGATGTAAGAGACGGCGGTGTAAGAGAGGGACCTTTTTGGGTTTTAGTCGGAGCTCAAATGCCTTCAGTATTGGTAGAAGTAGGATTTATATCCCATCCAAAAGAGGCTTTGCGTCTTGTGGATGATGCATATATAAAAAGCATGGCAAAGGGATTGGCGGACGGAATAGAGAGATATTTCGCCAACAACTAATTTTCCTTCTTATAA
This sequence comes from Sulfurimonas sp., assembly GCA_041652055.1. Taxonomy (GTDB): domain Bacteria; phylum Campylobacterota; class Campylobacteria; order Campylobacterales; family Sulfurimonadaceae; genus Sulfurimonas. The sequence continues at coordinate 7,962 of JBAZIE010000020.1, forward strand.
TCCAAATCGCCTGCAACGGACTCTTTTTCGTTTATAATCTTCTCTATCTGCTTCTTGACCAAATCGTATCTGTACTGCTCTTTAAATCCGATGATTCGACCACCTGCAGCATTTGGATGTCCGCCTCCGCCAGTCCACTCTTTTGAGATTAGCGAGACACTTACTTTATTGTTTGCTCTTAGGCTTATAGTGCCTCTGTAGCTCACGTCAACTATAAAATCATACTCTGGATATGCTAGTAAAAATCCGTTTCCAATTATCGACGTGTTTCCGACACCGTAACTTAAAAAGCCTTTGTAACCTTTGTAGTAGATTGTTTTTTCATCCCTTGCCTCACCGAGCAGAGAGACTATAAACTTTGTGCTTAGGTTGTCAATAGTATCGTTTTGCTCTTTTTTAAAGAAACTCTTTTTTATCAAATGGATGTTGTCATCCAAGAGAATAGGCGCATAAGGCATATCTATATACTTTGTTGCTTCAAGCAGCAGAGAGATTTTGTACATGTTGTCTGTTTTTGGAAACATTATTTTGTTTAGTTCTCTTGCTTCGGAGATAAGGCGCATACAGACCTTGCCGTACTCGAAATTGTCATGCTCCTCCATTTTCCATAAATCAACTGCATTTACGATATTGACAAACTTCTCCATCCAAATAGGCTCATCTAGTTCAAAATGCTCTTTTGCATAGTCGTATGTGATTTTGGTAGCTGACCTTGAAGTGTCCAAGTTGTACCACTCATATTTTTGCGCACTCTCTTCTCCAGTTCCGTGGTGATCAAGAAGAAGTAGCGTAATATCTTTTTTGTTTTCGTTTAGTTTTGCAACTTCATTGTTTATCCATTTTGACTCATCGGCAGTCAAGTTAAGGTCTGTTATTAAAATCGTGGCACTTTTGCTCTCTTGACTTATGTTTTGCAAGATAAGCTCCAGTGTTTGTTTAACCTCTGCACCGTAGTTTGCATTGTAGTTGATAAGTTTATATGGCGTGTATTTCATGACAAGCTGGCAGCTATAGCCGTCTAAATCGGTGTGTGAGAGATGGTGAACTATTTTGTTGTTCATTTTATTCCTTAAAGTTGTTTATTTATAGAAATTGAGCCCATTACTTCAAATGTGGCGCTTGAGTCTATCTCTGCATGTGAGAGCGTTACCACCTCAAGAGAGAATCGCTCAAATATCTCAGCGACGCCGCGGCGCAGCTGGGGGTCTACAATAATTACGACAGGAGAGATTCCTTTTTGAAGAAGTTCTGCGGCTTTTGCGCTTGTTGCTTGGATGAGTGCGTTAATCTCAGCAACACTCAGTAGAAGATTTCTTGTGCCGTCTCTCTCTTGAGATTTTTCAAGAAGCAGCTGCTCAGACGCGGTATCAAACGTGAGCAATCTTATAACCCCATCGCTTCCGGCGTACATCTGAGTGATAATGCGGGAGAGTTTTGCGCGCACCTGCTCCGTGATAATGTCTACGTTTTTAGTATATTCGGCGATGTCGGCAATAGTCTCAAGAATTGTGAGCATATCTTTAAGCGGTATTTTCTCATGTAAAAGAGCTTTGAATACTCTCTGAATAAGTCCGATAGAAGCGACCTTTTGAACGTCATCGATAATAACAGGGAAGTCGGTTTTGATCTTTGCAATGAGAGTCTGAACCTCTTGGCGGGTAAGAAGGTCTTCGGCATTTTTCTTGACAAGTTCGCTCATATGCGTAGATATAACGGTAGCAGGATCAACAACCGTATAGCCGTTGATAATTGCATCCTCTTTAAGCTCAGGAGATATCCACATCGCATCAAGCCCAAAAGCAGGCTCTTTTGTAGGCTCTCCCTTTATTTCTCCGGTTGCCATGCCGCTGTCCATTGCCAAAAATTTGTCAGGCATAATCTTGCCCTCGCCGATTGCAATACCTTTTAAGAGTATCTGATATTGTTGAGGTTGCAGGTGCAGGTTGTCGCGGATGCGCACCTGAGGCATTAAAAAACCAAAATCAGATGCTATTTTTCTTCTCATTGAACGGATTCGCTCTAGCAAATCCCCTCCTTGCGCACTGTCTGCAAGACGAATAAGCTGATAACCGAGGGTGAGTTCTAGCATCTCTACTTTTAATATATCTTCAAGCGCAGTCTCTTCCTCTTTTGCAATCTCTTCGTTTGTTTTTGCAGGTCTAGCGGCAGCTTTTTCTTTTGCCTTAAGTTCTCTCTCTTTTGGCGTGAGGATGCCCTCTATGTTGAGTATAGTAAGCTCGCCTTTTTCATATTTGTAGATAGACCAGCCAAGAAGTGCGAACATAATTCCTACGAATCCCATTGAAGCGGTAGGAAGACCTGGAACAAGAGCAAAAAGAATCATAATGAAACCTACAATCATCATGATTTTTGCATTGCCCATAATCTGGTTGATGGCGCCATCAGCGAAGTTGTCTCCCTCTCCAGAAGAGCGCGTAATCATAATACCTGTTGCGGTTGACATGATGAGTGCAGGAATTTGAGAAACCAATCCATCACCAATTGTTAAGAGTGTAAACGTAGAAGCACTGTCGGCAACCGTCATGTCGTGTTGAAAGACACCTATTAAAAATCCGCCGATAATGTTTATAAGGGTAATTATAATGCCGGCAACCGCATCACCTTTTACGAATTTGCTAGAACCGTCCATTGCTCCGTAAAAGTTAGCATCTTGAAGTATGTCCGCTCTTCTTTTTTTAGCCTCCGCGTCATCGATAAGACCTGCATTTAAGTCCGCATCAACCGCCATCTGTTTTCCGGGCATCGAATCAAGTGTAAAACGAGCTGCAACCTCTGCAACCCTTGTCGAGCCTTTTGTGATAACCATAAAGTTGATAAGAACGAGAATCGAAAAAATGACAATACCGATGACATAATTTCCACCGACAACAAACTCACCAAAGCTAGTTACTATGTCGCTCACCGCTTCTGGTCCTTCATGTCCGTTGCTAAGTATCATTCTGGTAGTGGCTATGTTTAATGATAGTCTAAAAAGCGTTATGATTAAAATTAGTGTTGGAAATGTAGTTAAATCCGTCGGTTTTGGAACATAGAGCGAGATTAGCAGAATTAAAACTGATAATGCTATGGATACTGTCAGCAAAACATCGAGTATTGCAGAGGGCAGAGGAACGATAATAATAGCTAAAATAGCCATTACAAAAACAACAACACTTAAATCTTTTTGACCTAGCAAAAAGTTTAAAGTTGTACCGATTTGCTGTCTTGTTGTTAGTTTTTTTGCCAAATTTTTACTCTAAAATATCTGCTAAAGTCAAGTCTGCTAAAAAAGAGTCTATCTTCCCTTGTAGTTTATTTAGAAATGGCCACAGAGAGCAGAGCGGTGCTTTGCCTGAGGGACATGAGTACATTGAAGGAGCACAGTCAAAAACAGCAGGCGCTTTTCCCTCGACGGATGACATAACATCAAGCATGTTTATATCTTTTGGATTTAATGCAAGCGAAAAACCGCCGTTTACGCCTTTGAATGACTTCAAGATGCCGTGTTTAGCCATTGCTTGAAGAATTTTAGCTAGAAAACTTTTTGGAATAGAGAGTTGGTTTGAGAGTGTTTCGCTATCCATCGGAGAGGAAGCTTTCGACAAAACAATAAGAGAGAGTATCGCATACTCACTAGCACGAGTTATTAACATAAGTATTACTTTATTTTATTTTTGTAAATTATATCAAAAGAAGTTGAAATAAAAGTAGAAATTGGATATTATTTCACTTCAACTTTATACACTAATATGTGTGACTGTTAGATTAAAATACCTTTTGGAGGCTATTATGGCTTTAAATTCGGCTAAAAAACAAGAAATTGTTGCAAAATACGGTCGCAACGAGAATGACACTGGTTCAAGTGAAGTTCAAATTGCTCTATTAACAAATAGAATCAGTGAGCTAACTGAGCACTTAAAAGTGTTTACGAAAGATCACGCGTCAAGACTTGGTCTTTTAAAACTAGTAGGACAACGTCGTCGTCTTATGAAGTACTTCAAAAAGACAAATAAAGATGCTTATCTTAAACTTGTAGCAGATTTAGGTATTAGAGATAATATCTAAAATACCAAAAATAACGCCTTTTCTCGAAAACTTGTTTTTCGTAGCTTTAGGTGGTTGTAGGGACTTTGGTCCCTGCCACTAAAGAGGACAAGTTCTCTTTAGTGTGTTATAAGAATATCTCAACCGCTCTTTTTAAATCTTCCTCTGTATCTATCCCAAAACCTGTACTTGCAACTTTAACCATGCTTATCTTTTTTTGATGGTAAATAGCGCGAAGCTGCTCTAGTTTCTCAATATCCTCTATCGGCGCATCACTGAGGTTACAAAAATCATGCAGGCTTTTTTTGCTAAAGCCGTAGATGCCTATGTGACCGAAATATTGTGCGCCTCCGCCTCTGTTATAAGGGATAAGAGAGCGTGAAAAGTAGATGGCGTTGTCATCGCTGTCGAGTACTACTTTTACAAGATTTGGGTCTTTTGCTGCTTCATCGTTTATGGAGTTGTAACAGCTTGCCATTATAAACTCTTCGCCGTTTTGTTTTAGCGTATTTAACCTTTTAAGGAGCATTTCTACGACCTCTGTTTCAATAAACGGCTCATCTGCCTGAACATTTATAACAATCTCATCATCAGGCAAATTCAGAATATTTGCACACTCGTTGATGCGGTCTGTTCCGCTTTTGTGCGTTGTTGATGTCATCATTACTTCGATGTTATATTTCTTACATGTAGAAATTATAAGCTCATCATCCGCCGCCACTACAACTCTGCCTAAGTGAGCAACTCTTTGAGCAGTTCTAACTACCATAGGAAGTCCGCCGATATCTGCAAGTACTTTTTGTGGAAACCTTGTTGAAGCAAGCCTAGCCGGAATAATTATCATTTAATGCCTTTAATAATATAATTGCGAAATTATACTCTAAAAGGTTTTGTATGCTTCTTTATCAGCCGCAAGATGGGTATTGCTATAATAGCGATTCCGTTTTTTTGTATGATTTTATAAACTCTTTTAAACCCAGCGGAAAAGTTTTGGATGTCGGAGCAGGGTGCGGCATAGTTGGACTTTTAGTCGCAAGAGACAATAAAAAAGTCGAGCTTGAAGCAGTTGAGAAACAGGACGCTTTTGTAGAGTATGCAACGATAAATGCAAGAGTTAATAAAATAGATTATAAAATTCATAAAAAAGATTTTTTAGAGCTCGAGGAAGATGTTAAGTATGACTATATAATCTCAAATCCTCCTTTTTACCATGACGGCGTAACAAAGAGCGAGAATGAGATGTTGTTTAATGCGAGGTATAATGTCAATTTACCGCTAAATAAATTTTTCAAAAAGGTCTCAAGACTCTTAAAACCGAGGTCACATTTTATATTTTGCTATGACGCATCTCAGTTTGGGCTGATTTGTTCAGAGCTTGATAGGGTAAAGATGAGGGTTGTGGATGTTCAGTTTATTCATCCAAAAATAGACAGAGTAGCATCGCTGGTTATGGTTCATGCCAAAAACGGCTCCAAATCGCTTATGAAAATCTGGCCGCCGTTTATAAGTTTTGAGAGTGAAGAGTTTTCGCAAAAAGCCAAAGAGATATATGAAAAAGCACGGACACAAAGCATAAAATGTCAAATATAATGAAACAAGACGGATACAGTTACTCTTTTGATGCTAACGCGTGCTCTACGTGTCAGGCAAGATGCTGTACGGGAGAGAGCGGATATATACATGTAAATAGTCGCGAGATAGAGGATATATCCAAATTCTTGGGACTTGGCATTGAAGAATTTACGCAAAACTACCTTTTTAAAAACGGCTACAAATACTCGATAAAAGAGAGAAAATTGGGTGAGAGCTACGAGTGCGCTTTTTATGACAGAGCCTCAAACGGTTGTGCTATCTATGAAGTAAGACCAATGCAGTGCAGAACCTTTCCTTTTTGGGACTATTTTAAAACTAGAGTCGATGAGTTAAAACTTGAGTGTCCAGGAGTTATTGATGCGTAATACGGCAAGATTTCTATTTATAGCACTTACGCTTCTTATATTTGGCGGTTGTGCGGCAACTCTGCCATCAGCTCAAAAAGGGCATGAGAAAACTTTTGAGCATGAGGATTTGTATATACTCTCAGCGCTCTATCTCGAAGAAATTGGAGATTATAATAATTCATCAAGCCTGTTTGATACTCTCTATAAAGAGTCAAAGAAAAAAGAGTATCTCTACCGCTCACTAAAAAACAATCTCGCAGCCAAAGATAATGAGAGAGCAATAAAAAGGATTGATGAGATTGCGGGGAAAAGTGTCGATGATTTTGAGCTTGCTAGAATTAAAGCTATTGCGCTGATGAGAGCAGATAGATTGACTGAAGCAAAAGAGCTTGCCATGAGGCTTGTAGAGAAGTCAAAAAGTGTTGATGATTATCTTTTGGTAAGCGAGATATATGTAAAACTCAAAGAGTTCAACACGGCATTGAAGTATCTAGAAGGTGCCTACGTCAAAGATTACAACGAAAAAATCTTAGAGAAGATGGCGATTATTTTATACGTCAACTTAGAGAGAAAAAAAGATGCCATAGCACAACTTGAGTCTCATTCGAGGATTCACGGATGTTCGGCTTCTATATGCAGTAAGCTTATCGGATTTTACAGCAATGATAACAATATTGAGGGGCTTCTCTCTACCTATCTAAGACTTTATAAAATAGACCCAAGCAAAGATATCGCAAATAAAATAGTCCAGATATACGGCTATAAAAAAGATTATCCAAAGATGATAGAGTTTTTAGAAGAGAGCAACAGCGACAACGAGCTATTACTACAGCTCTATATTCAAGCAAAAGATTATAAAAAAGCCGCTCTCAAGGCAAAAGAGCTCTACGATGAGAGCGGCGAGATATCATTTCTTGGACAAAGCGCCATATTTGAGTATGAGAGCAGCGAGGATAAAAGCGACAAAGCTATGCAAAAGAGGGTAATTGCAAAACTTCAAGATGTTATTGAGGTAAAGAGGGAAGGGATGTATCTAAACTATCTCGGCTATCTTCTAATAGACCATGACATAGATGTTAAAAAAGGGATAAAATATGTTAAAGAGGCTCTAAAAATCGAGCCGAACTCTATCTACTATCTTGACTCTCTTGCGTGGGGGTATTATAAACTCGGAAACTGCAAAGAAGCGGCAAAAGTTATAAAATCAATTGAAAATATGGATGGAAGCGACAATGAAGAGGTGCTCAAGCACATTGAAGCAATAAAGAAGTGTAACAAAAAATAAAAAGGGCAGCAAAAAAGAATGATTTTAGATGAAATAATTAAAAAAACAAAAGAAGATTTGGTAAAGAGAGAAAAAGAGTTTTCGCTTGATTGGCTTGGACGCTCACTCGCTTTTAACGCACGAGCTCCTAGAGATGTGTTTCCATATCTGACAGCTACAAAAGAGGACCCGTACAGAATAATCGCAGAGGTGAAAAAAGCCTCTCCATCAAGAGGAGTAATCCGTGAAGATTTTGACCCCATAGCAATAGCGCAAAACTACGAGCGCGGTGGTGCAAGTGCTATCTCCGTTTTGACTGAGCCGCATTTTTTTCAAGGAAATCTCGATTATCTTGGACAGATTAGAAGATACGTGGGTATCCCGCTGCTTAGAAAAGATTTTATAATCTCAAAATATCAGATTTTAGAGGCAATGGTTCACGGTGCAGACTTTATACTTCTTATCGCGGCGGCCCTTAGCAAAGGTGAGTTAAAAGAGCTTTTGGGCTACACAAGACATCTTGGTATGGAAGCGCTTGTTGAGGTGCACGACAAGAGTGATTTGGTAAAAGCCATCTATGCAGGAAGCGACATTATAGGGATAAATCACAGAAACCTTCAAACTTTTGAGATGAATATGAATCTATCTTATGAGCTTATTCCCATGATTCCAAACGGAAAAATAATCGTCGCAGAGAGCGGAATATATGAGCATGGACAGCTGGAAGATCTATCAAAGGCTGGTGTAGATGCCTTTTTGGTGGGCGAATCTCTAATGAGAGAAGATGATGAGGAAGCTGCACTTAAAAAACTAAAGTTTGGGTGATTTAAAAACCAAACTTTAGTGTTAATTTAAGAGAGCAGAGTTTTTGCACACTCGTTTATTCTTTTGCCATCAGCCTTGCCTGATAACTCTTTACTTGCCGTTCCCATAACTTTTCCGATATCTTTTAGAGTTGCAGCTCCAGCTTTTGCTATTATCACTTTAAGCGCAGAGGCTAGTTCATCATCGCTCAGTTGCGCAGGCAGATACTCTTTATAGTATGCTATTTCATCAAGTTCTATCTGAAGCAGGTCATCACGCCCGGCATCTCTGTACTGCGCAGCAGCATCGTCTCTTCTTTTAACTTGAGACTGTATGATTTTTATAACATCCTCATCACTTAGCTCTTTTCGCTCATCAACTTCTACTTGTTTAAAAGCGCTCATAAGAAGTCTTAGGGCATCTCTTTTTTTTGTGTCCTTTGCCTTCATGGCATCTTTTACATCTTCGTTTATTTTATCTCTTAAACTCATTTTACTGCCTTTTTTCTTTGGAACTATTATTGCTATCATTATAACTGAACTTTCTGAACAAACATAGATTGCTTCGTCGTAAACTCCTCGCAATGACGGTCATTGCGAGCCTCTGCAGGAGGTGCGGCAATCTAATCTTGATTTAATCAGAGACCTCAACTAAATAAAGAGAGATAACTCTAAAAGAGATAATTATGATAAAAAGTTTTTTAATATTTTCGATGCCTATTTATGTTATACTATTCTTTTCCGGCTGTACGGCGAAACTAACAGATCCTGAGATTGACTTTGAACCTCCTGTATATGTGGAGGAGATGCCTTCACGTGAAGACAACAAAGATTTTACATCTGTTGGAAGTGTTTTTGGTCAGGGGGATAATCCTCTTTTCTCAGACCACAAAGCGATGCATGTAAACGATATAGTAACAGTTGTTATCTCTGAAAATGCGCAAAGTTCAAGTAGTGGCTCAAAAAAACTGAGCGAAAGCGATTCGATGAGCTTGGGTGGTCCGACATTTACTTCCGGCGGTAATAACTCAGCGGTAAATTCTGCAATTTCCAAGCTCAACGGTATAGCAAGTCTCGGACTTGGAAGTAGCTCTGAAAATGCCTATCAAGGGCAGGGAAGCGCTACAAAAGACGCTTCTTTTACGACTACCGTATCAGCTAGAATCGTTAAGGTTTTACAAAATGGCAACTATTTTATCTCTGGAAAAAGAGAGATATTGGTTGATAATCAGAAGCAGATAATACAGATAGGCGGAGTTATTCGTCCGTATGATATAGATCAGGATAATAGAATAAACTCTTCACAAATGAGTGAAGCAAAAATTCTTTATAAAACAGAAGGAGATGTTGAGCGTGCAATGGAACAAGGTTGGGGAACCAAAATTATTCAGGCTGTTTGGCCGTTTTAGTATAATAGTATTGGTTGGTTTCACAACACTTAGCGCGCAGCAAAGTTTTAAAGATTTTAAAAAATCTCAATCTGGCTCATTTAAGAGCTATAAAGATGAGAGAGATAATGCTTTTAATAACTACTTAAAACAGGAGTGGGAGGCTTATAAAGCTTATAAATCCGAGCCTCTTTACGAAAAACCAAAGCCACTTGATATAGAAGCGGCAAAGCCTCAGGAAATAAAGCCTGTTGGCCCAAAGGTAGTTATAAAAATAAGAGAAGAACTTCAAAAAGAGCCAGTGCCGGTAATCGTGCCAAAAGAGCCTGAGATAGTAGTTCGTATAGAAGAAAAAAAGCCAAAAGATATCACTTTTGATTTTTTTGGTACAAAACTAGCACTTGATATTCCAGTTGGCATCAAAAACGCAAACTACTATCCTCAAAGTCAAGTCGGTGTGGTAAATTTTTTCAGCAGTGCAGCAAATAGCGACTACGAGCCTCTGCTTTTAGAGATCAATAGAATTTCGCAAAAAATGAACCTCAATGACTGGGGTCTTTATCTGCTTGTTTCGAAAATTTCAAACATGACATATGCAAATCAAGAAAATTCTAATCTTCTTAGCTGGTTTATATTTAACAAGCTTGGTTATGCGGTAAAAATCGGCTTAGAAGGCAAACATATAGTTTTGCTGCACCACTCAAAAAAGACGATATATTCAACTCCAAATTATGAATTTGATAATAAAAAATATTACGTTATTGCAAATTATGCAAAAGGGAGCCCCGGAAGGATTTTCTCTTACAAGCAGGATTATCCTGGTTCTACAAGAGAGCTTGACCTCTCTTTAAAAACTCTTCCTAACCTTGAAATAGATATAAAGAGCAAAAATTTAAACTTCTCCTACTCGGGAAAAGAGTACGGAGTGGAGTTTTCTTATAATAAAAATCTTATAGATTTTATGGCTTCATACCCTCAGGCGGACTATGAGACATTTTTTAATGCGCCAGTTGATGACATAACATACAGAGATTTGGCGAAATCGCTAAAGAGGCATATTGATGGAAAAAAAGCTAGTGAAGCAATGAATTTTGTGCTTAATTTTGTTCAAAAATCGTTTAAATACGAGCAAGATAATGAGCAGTTCGGTAGAGAAAAGGTTATGTTCGCGCAAGAGACTCTCTACTTTGATAAGTCAGATTGCGAGGATAGAGCGGTACTCTTTTCGTACTTGATAAAAGAGCTCTTTGGAGTAAGTGTTCTTGGCGTCAAGTACTCCGACCACATGGCTACAGCAGTTTATGTTCCAATAGAAGGAGATGAGGTGATGGTAAAATCAAAGAAATTCGTTATTGCAGACCCTACATATATAAACGCCACTATCGGTATGAGTATGCCAAAATACAAATCAATAAAGCCTCAAAGCTATATTGTTGTAAGAGAAAATTAGTATGAATAATTTATATGATTCGCTTACAGAAGTAGAAAACAGATTCGCTTTGATGAAATATGTTCAAAGCTTGGAGTATGTGAATATTTTTTTGATAGATATAGATAACTTCAGCAATATAAACAACACATACGGTTTTGAGGCTGGTGATGCCGCCTTGGTTGAGATAGCAAGATTGATTGCCATAGCAAAACCCTCAACAGCTAAGCTCTTTAGGTTAAATTCTGATGAGTTCGTAGTTGTATGTTTAGATACCATGAGTTCAAAGAGGCTCTCTGAGGCTGCAAGTTCTATGATTTCTTTTTTTGACCAGACCGAGATAACACTTTTTGATGAGATTGATATAAAAATTTCTATTAGTATCGGTATAGCTCTTGGCAGCGGTACAGAGATACTAAATCACGCAAGAACCGCAATAAAAGAGCTAAGAGAGCACAAAAGGTCTTCATATAAAATATATGACCCAAGTTCTGCTTTTATAAAAAAACAACAGGAAAATATATACTGGGTATACAAAATAAAAGAAGCATTTGAAAAAGAGCAGCTTGTCACATATTATCAGCCCATCGTCAATAATAAAACAAATAAAATAGAGAAGTATGAGTGTCTAATTAGGATTTGTGATAACGGCATACTCACTCCTCCAATCAGGTTTATGGAGGCTTCAAGATTAACTGGTACGCTTACTCTAGTTACAAAAAGCGTAATAGAGCAGAGTTTTAAAAAATTTAGCGATACTGATTATGAGTTTTCAATAAACATCACAAGTACGGATTTGCATCTTGATTATCTTGAAGAACAGCTTTTAAAATGCGCAAAAAAGTATGGTATAAGTCCCTCAAAAGTCTCTTTGGAGATGCTTGAGGATATAGACACGCTCAACACGCCTGAGATACTTGCTCAGCTTAATTCACTAAGATATCACGGTTTTAAGATATCCATAGATGATTTTGGCTCTCAAAGTTCTAATTTCTCTAGACTTTTAGAGTTCTCACCAGATTACATAAAAATTGACGGCTCTTTTGTGAAAAATATTTTAACCGATAAAAAGAGTTTGGTTATCGTGGAAGCTATTGTTTTGCTTTGTAAAAAAAGCAATATTAAAACCATAGCGGAGTTTGTTCACAGTGCAGATGTACAGGCAAAAATAGAGGAACTTGGGGTTGATTACTCCCAAGGATACCATTTTGGCGAGCCGAGGGAGCACCTGCTCTCTTAGTAGTTGTATGCTACTTTGTATGTCGGATCATCCTCTTCGTAGGTGCAGTGCGGTCCGGCTTTTTTGAGTATTGCCTTGCAGTCCGCGCTCAAGTGGCGAAGAAGCAGGTTTCTGCCACTCTCTTCATATTTTTTTGTAATCATATCAACCGCTTCAACACCGCTGGCGTCCATAACTCTGGCATTTTTAAAATCAATCACTACTTTTGGCGGATCGTTTAATATGTCAAAATTATCTCCAAATGTTGTTGCACTTCCAAAAAAGAGCGGACCGTCAAGTTCGTAAACTTTCGTTCCGTCTGCTTCTACATGGCTTTTTGAACGAATGCGAGCGTTCTTCCATGCAAATGCAAGAGCGGAGACGATAACGCCCGCAATGACCGCAACAGCTAAATCTTCAACTACAGTGATAACCGTTACTGCAACCATTACAAAAGCGTCGGTACGGGGCATACGGCTTAACCTAGAGAAGCTTGACCACTCAAACGTGCCGATGCTCACCATAAACATGATTCCAACTAACACCGCAACAGGAATGGCGTTTAAGATGCCGCTCATAGATACGACTAGGATTATAAGCCCCACTGCCGCGACAAATGATGAGAGCCGTCCAATTCCCCCAGATGTGTAGTTAATGATGCTTTGTCCAATCATGGCACATCCTGCCATGCCGCCGAAAAATCCGCATGTAATATTTCCAGTGCCCTGAGCTATACACTCTTTGTTCGCGCTGCCTCTCGTGTTGCTTAGTTCATCTAAAACCGAGAGGGTAAGAAGTGATTCTATAATGCCAACAAGAGCGACGATTACGGCATAAGGAAGCACCATCATAATAGCTTCAAAGCTAAATAGATAATCAGAGACGACAAAACTCGGCAGCTGTCCCGCAAACTGGCTCATATCCGCCATACCGCTTAGAAGAAGCGTGTTAGTGTTTGTAAAATAAACCCCCAAAGTAATAGTAATAATGGCTACAAGTCCGGCAGGTACTGTTTTTGTGTATTTTGGTAGAATGTACATAACAAACATAGTTAAAGCAACTAAGATGTACATCATGTAGCCTTGATTTTGGAAAAATTTAAATTGTGAAGTTGCGATAACAATTGCAAGCCCGTTAACAAAGCCGTGAATTGCCGGAGTCGGAACCAGACGGATAAATTTACCGAGCTTTAGCGCTCCTATGCCTACCTGCAAAACTCCTGCTAAAACAGTGGCAAGAAGTATGTAGTGAAGCACACCAAGTGCAAGAGCCTCACCGCTTACGCCGCTTGATGAGAGAAGCGCGCTTGCTTCAATGCCAAGACCTACAAATACAACTGCGACTGCACCTGTAGCCCCGCTTATCATTCCAGGTTTTCCGCCGATTAAAGAGGTGATAATACCTAAAATAAAAGCGGTGTAAAGTCCGACAATCGGGCTTACTCCTGCGATAAAACTAAAGGCAATAGCCTCAGGGACTAACGCAACTGCAACTACTAAACCCGACAAAATATCGTTTTTGATATTTTTTTGGGAATATTTTTTTAAATCAAACAAATTCTGTACCTTTAGATAACTATATTTTTTGCATGTTTTAACGCTTTATCAAAGGAGTCAAGTATATTTTCATCCCCGATTAGCGACGTTATGCCATGCTTTTTCAAATCTTGTAAAACCGTGCTATCAACACCTGAGAGTACCAATTTTACATTAGATTTTTGCAGTGTCTTAATCATCTCTTCAAAGTTGTGAAGTGCGGTTGAGTCCACAAAAGGGACATGGCGCATACGAATAATTAAAATTTTGCTTTTAAATCCTATATCTTTTATAACCTCTGTATACTGCTTTGCAGAGGCAAAAAAGAGCGGACCGCTTATCTCGTAGATTGAGATGCCATCAGGCAAGCCTGAGTAATCCTCAAGCAGGTCACTGTCAACTCTGCATGGAGTTTTTATGCCGATGTCTGCCATTCTTTTCATAAAGAGCAGCGAAGAGAGAACAACGCCTATCTCTATAGCCACAGTTAAATCAACAAATACTGTCAATAAAAATGTGGTAAGAAGAACGATGATATCAAAATGTGAGCCTCTTAAAATTGAGACAAAAGAGCGCCATTCACTCATGTTATACGAAACCACAATCAAAATTCCCGCAAGGGAGGCCATAGGAATCAGTTTTGCGTAGCTTGCAAAAACAAGCATGATAAGCAGCAGTGTTAGAGCATGAACTATTCCCGCAATAGGAGTTCTTCCGCCATTTTTAACATTGGTAGCAGTTCTGGCAATTGCTCCCGTTGCGGCGATGCCGCCAAAAAACGGTGTTACTACGTTTGCTATGCCTTGTGCTATTAGTTCAGTGTTTGAGCGGTGATTGCCGCTAATCATGCCATCTGCTACTACCGCCGAGAGAAGCGATTCTACTCCTCCAAGCAGTGCGATGGTAAGAGCTGGGGCGATGTAGATGTAGAGACTATTTAGGTCTATATTTGGGATTGCAAAGCTAAACGTGTTTGGGATTTCACCAAAGAACGACTCAATTGTAGTAACGGGAATATCTGCTATCTGCACAACTAGAGTAATAAATATTATGGCAATAAACGAGCCTGGGATTTTAGTCGTTATTTTTTTTGAATATATTGTTATAAGTATGGTTGCAAGCGTAATGCCAAGTGCGTACATGTTAGTATTGCCGATATTTGAAAAATAGACCACCCATTTTTGGAAAAATTCAGAGGGAAGCTCTTCAATAGTAAGCCCAAGCGCATCTTTTATCTGGGTGGAGAAGATAACCACCGCAATCCCGCTTGTAAAGCCCACGATAAGCGGATGGGGAAAGTATTTGAGAAGATTGCCAAGGCGCAAAAGCCCAAAAACTATGAGGATAACCCCCGCCATCATTGTAGAGACCATCAAACCATCCACGCCGTACTGCTCGACTATGGCATAGAGGATGACGATAAAAGCTCCCGTTGGACCTCCGATTTGAACCCTGCTTCCGCCTAAAAACGAGATGATAAAACCCGCAACGATGGCGGTAATTAGCCCTTTTTCAGGCGATACTCCCGAAGCCACCGCAAAAGCGATAGAGAGAGGAAGCGCAACGATGCCCACCACAATACCCGCAAAGATATCGGTGACAAGCTGCTCTTTGCTAATGCCGGATTTTAGCAGAGTAAAAAGTTTGGGTTCGAAAAGTTTGCTCATTTTAGTTTTGCAGTGAGTGTAACTGCTCTCTTACTTTTGTCTGCTTATCCTGTGCATCTGCCAACAGTTCACGGTTTTTTGCTAAAACATCCTCAGGCGCATTTGCAACAAAGCGTTGATTATTCAACATACCGCCGATTTTGTCTATCTCTTTTTGGAGTTTTTCATCCTGTTTTGTGAGACGGCTGATGATAGGCGTGAGGTCGATACTTTGTGTCGGGATAAAAGTCTCGCACATTTTAGAGATGTCGCTTATGGCATTTTCTATTCTTTTGTCCGTAAATTCCACAACTTCCACTTTTGCAAGTCTTGAGATAAACGGTCTCATCGACTCTTGCTCTTTTTCGGAGATGCCCTCCATCTTTACATATGCTTTTTCTATCTTCTGGTTTGCCAAATCAACCAAAACTTTGGCACGGCGGATAGAGACGATGGCGTCCATGATAAGCTCAAATTTCGCCTCATCTTTTTCTCGTTTTTTGGTTTTAAACGGATACTTCATCAGCATGATTGAGTCACCGCTCTCTAAGCTCGTGCCTGAGAGTTCATGGTAGAGATACTCTGTGATGAAGGGCATAAACGGATGTAGAAGCTTCATCGCTTCTTTAAAAATCGCTCCAAGTTCTACGATAGCACCTTTGTCAGCCTTGCTAAGTTCAATCCCCCAGTCACAAAACTCATTCCATAAAAAGCGGTAAAGCACCGTTGCCGCATCGTTAAATCTGTACTCATCAAAACACGCGCGAACCTCAAGTGTAGCCATGTTGAGGCGAGAGAGCATATATCTTCCAAGGTCGCTCTCAACACAAAAACCTCTCAAATCAGGGAATGTTTCAACATTCATTTGAAGGAATTTTGCCGCATTGTAGAGCTTGTTTGTAAAGTTGCGGTTCTGCTCCAGCTTGTCCGTACTCATACGGATATCACGCCCTTGTGCCGCAGAGATGGCAAGAGTAAAGCGGAGTATGTCGGCACTGTATTTCTCAACCATGTCAAGCGGGTCGATAACATTGCCTTTTGATTTGCTCATCTTCTGTCCATGCTCATCACGAACGAGTGCGTGAAGATAGATGTGGTTAAACGGAAGGTCGCCAATGAAGCTCTCGCCCATCATCATCATTCTAGCCACCCAGAAAAAGAGGATGTCAAAACCTGTGATGAGAAGTGAGTTTGGATAAAAATCTTTCATATCTTGTGAAGTAAAAAGCCTGTCCATATCAACATCGCCATTTCCCCAACCAAGAGTCGAAAACGGCCAGAGTGCAGAGCTAAACCAAGTGTCAAGCACATCTGGGTCTTGCGCTATGTTTTTTGAAGCACATTTTGGACACGCATGCTCTGCATCCTTAAGACTTGCCCACTCATGATCACAATCGCCGCAGTAAAAAACAGGGATTTGATGCCCCCACCAAAGCTGACGGGAGATACACCAGTCACGCAAATCTCCCATCCAAGAGTTGTATGAGTTTATCCAGTGTGGCGGGAAAAATTTCGCTTCGCCGTTGTTTGTCTTCTCAATAGATTTTTTAGCCACTTCGCTTCTAACAAACCACTGTTTTGAGATGTAAGGTTCGACTACATTTTTACATCTGTAGCAGTGTCCCACTTGATGTTTGTGGTCTTCGATTTTTACGATAAAGCCCTCATCGGAGAGTTTTTTGACGATAATATCACGAGCGGCAAGTCTCTCTAGTCCTTGAAACTCCCCTGCATACTCGTTTAAAATCCCTTTTTCATCAAAAACAGTAATAAATTCCAAG
This sequence comes from Sulfurimonas sp., assembly GCA_041652055.1. Lineage (GTDB taxonomy): Bacteria > Campylobacterota > Campylobacteria > Campylobacterales > Sulfurimonadaceae > Sulfurimonas. Next base: position 25,011 of record JBAZIE010000020.1, read on the forward strand.
TCGTGGCGTTTGCCTACTTCGTAGTCGTTTTGGTCGTGTGCGGGAGTAACTTTTACCACACCCGTTCCAAATGTCATATCGACATGCTCATCGGCGATTATGGCTACTTCTCTGCTTGTTAGCGGAAGTTTTACTTTTTTGCCCAAAAGATGTTTGTAGCGTTCATCTTGGGGATGCACCATGACAGCGGTATCGCCAAAGTATGTTTCAGGTCTTGTAGTCGCAACTTCTACAAAGCCGCTTCCGTCCGCAAACGGGTAGCGGATGTGGTAAAACTTGCCGTCATGGTCTTCATGCTCAACTTCTATGTCACTAAGTGCGCCGTCATGCGTACACCAGTTTACCATGTAGTTTCCACGAACGATAAGCCCTTGATTATAGAGATGTACAAACGCCTCTTTTACGGACTTTTGAAGCCCCTCATCCATGGTAAATCGCTCACGCTTCCAAGCGGGACTTACTCCCATTTTGCGAAGCTGTTGTGTCATGATTCCGGCAGATTCTTCTTTCCACTCCCACGCTCTTTTTAAAAACGCCTCTCTGCCTATCTCTTCTTTGGTTGTTCCCTCTGCAAGAAGCTGTTTTTCAACGACATTTTGCGTCGCAATCCCCGCATGGTCAGTCCCCGGTTGCCAAAGAGTTTTGTATCCATCCATTCTTTTGTAGCGTGTGATGATATCTTGAAGCGTAAATGTAAGCGCATGACCGATGTGCAGGCGTCCCGTGACATTTGGCGGAGGCATCATGATGGAGAAGTTTTTCCCCTCTTCTTGAATGGCTTTGTTGCCATCCACCTCAAAGTAGCCTCTCTCTTCCCAAATTTTATAAAATTTATCTTCCGTAAGTTGCGGTTCGTAGCTGTTTGATGACATGTAATTGACCTTAAATTGCATAAATAATTTCGCGATTATATCTCAATTGTAGTGAGGATATGCTTATACGAGATATTCTATTTTTTTGTTGTTTTTAAAGATTATTTTTACAATTTCTTGATAGAATGAAGTTGTTATATATCTTAAATTATAATTCATTAAATAATGAGTTAGCAGGAGTACCTATGTTACCAAAACTTATCGTAATTACTGATTTACAACATTTTAAATTATTTGAAACAAAAAAAGACCCGCTCGGTAGGGAGTCTTTAGAGCTTCTTGAGAGCAGTGAGAGCGCTGAGACGCATAAAAGATTGAGCGAAAAAGTATCTGACCAGCATGGAAATTTTAAAAGTGCGGGCGGCAGCGGTGCCGGTGAAGACCATAATCTTGTTTTAGAGTGGGAGCGCAGAAGAGTTAAGGAGATTGGGGAGCAGATAAAAGACGCCCTTCAAAGTCACACTCATGAGACTTGGGCTCTTGCGGCGCCAAAAGCTATTAACAACCAAATCGTTGAGCTACTTGATAACGGCAACAAAAAAAGTATGAAAATAAATCTTCCTTCAGACTTGACAAAAATCCCAACCAATAAGTTGCTGGAGCATTTTTTAAAATAGACCTATTTTTTTCCGTTATCTTTATTGGATGACGGAAGAAAATAAAGTTTCGCAATGACGAAAAGGACTTACAATGACTGTTATTGCTAGGAGTTTGCGACGAAGTAATCTTATTATTAAATGTTTGGAATTCTTTTTTTGATTTCTGCTTTATCGTTATACATGTTTATATCAGCTTTTTCAATTATTTCACTTAAGCTGTCACCTTTTTTAAACTCTTGAACACCAACTGAAAAACTCATTTTAAAGGAGACGTCTTTAACCTTTAAGTGCTTAGTTAATAGACTCTCCCTTGCAGCATTGAGTTTTAATAGGGCGTTGTTTTCTGTAGTTCCATCAGAAAATATAACAATAAATTCATCTCCACCGTATCTTACGACATTTTTTTCTACTCTTCTAAGCAAGTTGGCAATAAAAACTAGAACTTTGTCTCCTACCGTATGTCCATATGTGTCATTTACTATTTTAAAGAAATTCAAATCAATAATGGCAAGTACGCCAGAATTTTTAAAGCCTTGAGCAGATTCATCCAGTACGGTGTCATGTAGCCACTTTCTATTGTAAACATTGGTAAGTTCATCTTTGTACATTATCTCTTTTAATTTATTTATCTCTTCTTTGAGCTCTTGCGTTTCTTCTAAAACTTCCGTAAGAATTTTTTCATTTTCATTTTTTATTGCAAAGATAGCTTTGTCGGTATAGTCACTCAATTTTTTGGTATTTTCAGATGTTTGATTCTGCATATTTGTAAAAAGAGCAATTTTATCGTTCAATAAGTTGTTAGTAATATTTTCTTCTTCACCAATGTCTGTATCATGCATAGTGGCAAACCTAGAAAATATAGATGCATATATGGTCGGAGTAACAACATCCATGTTATTTATAGTATCTTTTGTTTCATGAGAAATAATTTCAAGTAATCTGCTGTCTGCCTTCATTATAAATAAATCCTAATTTGTAAATATCACATTTTATCGTAAAAAATTTATTTTAGGTTTAATTTAAAGACATTTCAAAAAACAGTGATGTTTTAGTAAAACCGTTATGTGGGTAGAAGTCGATTAAATAAGCTTAAATCAGTATAATCACACTCTTAGTTTCATAGGAGTTTTTTTTGCCACTTTCGCGTTTAAATGAAGAACAATACTCGGCTGCAACCTCCACAAACGAACAAAATCTCATCATAGCTTCAGCCGGAACAGGCAAAACTTCTACAATTGTCGGACGCATCGCTCATCTTCTGGCTTCAGGTGTAAAACCATCCGAGATTTTACTTCTTACATTTACAAATAAAGCCGCCGCAGAAATGGTTCAGCGTGTTGCGGACTTTTTTGGAAAAGATGTAGCCTCAAATATAGATGCGGGAACTTTTCATGCGGTAAGTTACAGATGGCTGAAAAAACATGACAAAAAAATCGTCCTAAAACAGCAAAGAGAGCTAAAAACTCTATTTAGAAGTGTCTATGAAAAACGCTCATTCGGGCATATCGGTGCCGAAATTTCACCTTATGGTGGAAACTATCTCTATGATGTTTACTCTTTTTACCAAAATACGGAACTTATAAACAATTTTGAAGAGTGGGTAAAGGGCAAATATCCGGAGCATGAGCTCTTTGCCATGATTTATGCAGATATCGTCGATGAGTTTGAAGCGTTAAAAAAAGAGTACGGTTTTGTAAATTTTAATGATTTGCTTCTGCATTTTAGAGCTATGTGTAAAACCAAAGAACTTGGTTATAAAGAGGTTTTGGTTGATGAGTATCAGGACACAAACGCGCTTCAGGGCACTCTCATAGACGCTATGAATCCGCCATCACTCTTTTGTGTCGGGGATTATGATCAGAGCATTTACGCTTTTAACGGTGCGGATATCTCAATTATCGGCACATTTTCCAAAAAATTTCCAACTGCAATAGTGCATACTCTTACAAAAAACTACCGTTCCACAGTGCCGATTTTATCTCTTGCGACAAAGGTTATAGAGCATAACGAGAGGATTTATCCGAAAAAACTTGAAGTAACACGCACTCATGACTCGGAACCGCCAAAGCTGCTCGCTTATGATGAGCTTTTTGATCAGTATCACGACATAGCATATAAAATAAGCAACACGCAAACACCCAGAGATGAGATAGCCGTTATCTTTAGAAACAACTCATCTGCCGACGGTATCGAGGTGGGTCTTAGGGAGCTTGGAATTACATGTAAGAGAAAAGGGGGAACGAGTTTTTTTGATTCGCGTGAGGTAAAAGCCGTTCTTGATTTTTATACACTTCTGGTAAACGAGTCTGATATGATGGCGTTTATACATCTTTTTGAGTTTGCAAAAGGGATTGGAAGTGCCATGGCAAAAGAGCTCTATATCGGTTTTAAAACATTGGGGCACGGGAGTATATTTTACGGGCTTTACGCGCCTGATGAGTCCATAAATAATCCTTTTGAGAAACGAAAACTTAACCATCAGCTCGGACTTTTTGATGATTTTTTGGAGCTTGGAAGCGTAGGAAAGTTTGCAAAATACGGATTTGAAGATAAATTTATGCGCAATCCTATTTTAAAGCATCCAAAACTCACAAAAGAGAGTGCTACTTTTTTGCATGATTTTTATCTTCTTTATCGTGATTTAAAAGGCGTTAAACAGCCTTGTATTATCGTGAAAAAAATTGCAGAATCGGCGATTTACAAGTATATATCTGAGAATTTGGCAAGCAAAAGAGCGATGCTAAAAGATGGCACGATTGACGAGAAGCAAAAAGTTGATTCTCTCTCTAAAATAGCAAGAAAAATGGTGCTTTTAGAGGAGCTCTCAAAGCCCTACAGTGAGCATGAAAGATTTTTAAACGCTATGATTTTAGGTTCGTCGGATTTGACGCAAGGCGAGGGTGTAAACCTTTTAAGTGTCCATGCTTCTAAAGGGTTGGAGTACAAAGAAGTTTATATAGTTGACTTGATGGACGGACGATTTCCAAACAGAAAACTGATGCAGCGCGGCGGCTCTTTAGATGAGGAGAGAAGGCTTTTTTATGTTGCCGTAACAAGAGCAAAAGATATACTTTATCTGAGTTATGCAAAGTATGATAAAATAAAAAAGATTAACTTTTTGCCCTCGCAGTTTCTGTATGAGGCTGGGCTGGTGCCAAAAGATGAGGCTTATCGTGCAATGGTCTTAAAGGAAGAAGACAATGGGTGACAAGGTAATAAATTTGGAGTATAATCTAGAATCGACAAAACAAAGGAGGTAGATATGAAAGTTTTAATTTCGGTGGCGTTAGCGCTATTTTTAGTAGGGTGTAGCAGTGAAAATAAGCAAGTCACAGAGGAGACAGCTGCCGAGAAAAAAAGTTTAGCTCAAAATGCGCAAGGTATAAAAAATGAAGCATTAGAAACGACTAAAGAGGTCAAAGAGCAAGTAGTTGAAAAAACTCTAGAAGTAAAAGAGGAGGTGATTTCAAAAGTTGAAGAAACAAAAGAAGAGGTTGCAGCAAAGGTAGAAGAGGTAAAGATGGCAGTATCTGAGCCTCATATTGAGGCTACAAAATTATATCAAGTTTGTGCCGGATGCCATGGAGCAGACGGTTCTAAAGCTGCTCTTGGAAAATCACAAGTCATTAAAGGGTGGAGTGCTCAAAAAACAGCAGACGCGCTTAAGGGCTACAAGTCAGGAGCATACGGCGGAGCTATGAAGGCAATAATGGTAGGACAAGTCTCAAAGCTTAGTGATGCTGAGATAGAGGCGCTAGCAGAGCATATTTCAAAACTTTAGTTAGATTTATAAATGAAAAATACTCTTTTTATTTCTCTCATCCTACTTTTCTTGGGGTGTGATGGAAAAATCCATAAAAACGTATATGATAAGAGTAAGATTGGCGCAACTATCTCGTCTATAGAAGTTGTTGCCAATGACGAAGAATCTCTCGGTTTTTGCAAAAAAATTATACAGGAGAGAGGATTTGTGCTTGGCAAATCAAACTACAAACTGCGAGTAGAGCATAGAGACTACAGTGCGTCATGCACAAACCCACTTTCAAAAACTTCTTCAGACTACAGCTATGACGGACTTGTTGTATTAGAATTATTTTATGAAGATACTAAAATATACTCTATTTACAGGGATTTTAAAGGCAAAGTGAGCGAAAAACTTTTTGTAACTTTAATTGATATTATGATTGATGACCTTGAGATAAGATTAAAAAACATAAAATGATGAGATTTTGTTTTTCCCGTCCTGTTTTGCTTTGTACAGTTCATCATCTACCATCTTGTAAATGTCATCCGTTGAGAACAGTTTGCTTATTTGAGCAAAATCTGCAACTACTACGCCGCAAGATACGGTAAGTACGCCAAAGGGAGGATTTCCTTTGTGTTCTATATTTAAATCTTCAATATTTTTTAACAGTTTTACTATAAAACTATCAATATTTTCACTCTTTTCAATATTTAATATTGCGGCAAACTCTTCTCCGCCGACTCTAAATACAAAATCGCCTGCTCTATTAAAATACTCTTTTAATTTTTTTGATATAGCTATAAGCGCTTTGTCTCCCATCTGATGGCCGTACGTGTCATTGTAATTTTTAAAGTTGTCTACATCGCACATAAATAGACAAAACTTATTTTTTTCTCTTATAGCAAAAGAGAGCTTTTTATGAAAAATCTCGTCAAAAAAGCGTCTGTTGTAGAGATTTGTTAATGCATCGGTTATGCTTATTTTTTCTACCGTTTTTCTATCGGTTATATCTTTTGCTACCATTATATACCCTAGTTTTTCTCCCATAAAACCGTAATAAGGAGCTATAGAGCTATCTATCCAAAAAAAGGTGCCGTCTTTTTTTATATTTTTAAACTCACCTCTCCAAAGATTGTCAGATGAAATACTCTTCCATAAATCTTTATAAATTGTTGTCTCTTTAAAACTACGAAATATATTGTGACTTTTTCCGAGTAACTCTGATTTATCGTAACCGCATATCGAACAAAAGGCTTTACTGACATCGGTAATTATCCCGTTACAATCAGTATAAGAGACTATTACATGATTGTCTATCATTCTGCTAAGTTCATCTCTTTTATGTTGAAACTCTTTTTCCCAAGTGATATCAATGGCAATGCCGCAGATTTTTATCTCTTCATTTTCATCTTTTAGAGGAAATTTTTTTATAAAAAATATTTTTCTCTTATTTTCTAAGTTTATCTCTATTTCAGTAGTAGTTGACTTTTGCTCATTTATTACCGTTAAATCGTTAGCATTTAAAATTTCTACTACATCTTTAGGAAAAATATCTGCATCGTTTTTCCCTACTATCTCTGTGCTGAATATTTTGAAAAAGGCACTGTTTGCAAATATATATGTTCCGTCCCTGCTTTTTTCAAATATAATGGAATCTATAGCATTAAAAATATTTTTCATATTGTTTTTTTCGATATGAATGACTTTTAGATATTTGTCAATAAAGCGTAGAGATTTTTTAAATATAATTTGGTAGTAAAATATAATCAGTACGATATTTAAAAAACCGATAATTGATAGTTTTTCAAGTGTGTCTAAGTAGATTTTATTATAGCTTTGCTCACAATAATCAACAAAATTATTAAACGCATCAAATATCTCATCTCTGTTGTTTATAAGTTCTGCATGTAATTTTTCATTTGGAGCTTTGATATATAAATGTACCGTCTTTAGAAAGTTTTTTATCGGTTTGTTTTTTAAACTCTCTATGCTGATATTAGGCGTATTTGTTTTGATGATATTTAAAAGTTCTTTTTCGTTTGAAGAGTATTCTGATACTCTTGTTTTTAATCGCTCAAGTGCATTTTTATCATTTAATAAAAAATGATTGTTAAGTTCAAAGATGATTTTTTGGGAAAGTACGCGTTGTTTGCCGGCGATATTGATTGATTTCGTGTAATATTTGCTTTTATACCCCATATGTAAAAGTGTAATAATTCCAAACAAAAAAAGAAAAAAAATCAATATCAGCATTGCAAAATTCAAATTTTTGAGTTTGTAAATATCTGACAAGTTTACTTCTTTTTATTTGAGTATAATGACTTAGCTTACGTTGTTTCAGGTTTAATCCAAAATATAAATTTATGATTAAACTAGAGATATAAATTTCATAAAATAGTTGACTTATTTTACTTTTGTAGGAAGACTTTTTCAACCCACTAGAGTAGTTTGAAAAAAAACTACTATAAAACTAAACTAAAGTCGAGAAAATTACCATAGTGGGTTCATATGAAATTTGAGTTTTCAAGAGAAGAACTAGAAGATATCCACAGAAAAATAGGTTCTGCAGTAAAAAAACATAGAGAGCGTAAGGGATTCACTCAGCTTGACCTCTCTTTAGAGATGGGCAACAAGTCTGTAAGTCTAGTCTCAGCTGCAGAACTATATGCAAACAAAAAACGTTTTAATATAGGACATCTTTATAAAATATCCAAGATTTTAAATATTCCCATGGTTGCCTTTTTTGAAGAAATATAAAGTAGTTAGATATTTCTTATCTTTTTAACCTCTATAAAATATGTGTGCCCCAAATATATTACATAAAAAACAGCCGCAAAAAATATCATAAACGGAATAAGTGACAAAAGATAGAGTGCTAAAGTTTTTACTCTTAGTCTGTTTGCAGTAAAAAAACTTATTTGTTTATCTTCATCAGCTGTTGCAATATTTGAGGAGATGTCAAATTTGAGCATTTTGTGAAAAAAGTAGTAGAGCGGAATATTTATAGCAATTATATTTATAAACGGGATAAGGTAAAACGGTATCAGCAAAATAAAGAGTAAGAACATCGCCGCCGCCCACTTTAGAGCGAGAAAAACCGTATATATCGCGTTTGAGTGACCAATCATCTCAACATCTCTATAGTGTCTTGTTTGAAGTTCTTTGAGAATAAATGGTGTTAGAAAACCAACAATTATAATGGCTACAAAAATTGAGGCGTAGATAGTCAAAAAGCCGCCAATTGCGTAGATGAGAAAGGTTGCAAGCCAAGAAGTTATGGCGTAGCTCATCAAAAATTGGATAATTGCAGAGCCTTCAAGTTTTGCATCCATGCTCTGTGTGTGCGGTATGCCGTTTTCTATGGTTGTCTGAGTGCTTTGAACATTTAGAGTGCTAAGCTCATCAACCCAGACTCCTGCCAACACAAAGAAGAGTATATACATAACTACTAAACTCACAACAAGAGGCATAAGCGAGTATTTGAGCATTTTTAGTGTCAAGAAATCTTTGATACTAAGCAGAGCTATATCTTTTTCACTCATCTTTTGCTCCATAGTTTTTGGTTTAATTTTAACTCCTCGACAATACTAATTGCCAAATGAAGCGTTTTTACATACTCCATAGCCACCTGATAATCTAAAAGAGAGCGAAAAACGGACGGCTCAAAGAGGTCTTTGTCGTAACTGATAGCCATGAAGATATGAGTACCGATAAATGAGATATAAACGCTCTGTTTTGACTTATGTTTAAAGTCAAGTAGTTTTTTCATAAGTGAATGTGACAAAATATATCTCGCCTCTATCTGATTGGTTGAGTAGACGACAAACTCTTTTTCAAACGCTGGGTCATCCATTTTAACGAGCTCGTCTCTTGCCATATTGTTCGACTGAATCCAGTGACCTATAACATCTCCGAAGCCCTTTTGTGCAGTGTCTGGCAATACAATAGTCTCGCCGTTAAAATGTTTGTTAAAATCCGCAATGATAAAAAGCCCCTGAAAGATGGTGCTCCACGTGTCTCTGCCTTTAGAATTTTGATTTTTTTTCTCGGCATGAATATCTGAAAACTGTATATTTATCCCGTCAATGTTTCCCTTGACGTAGTCGTTTCCGCTAAGTTTGTCAGGCTTGTCAAATAGCTGCGAGTGCTCAAAGAAGTACTCAGATACATGTGTTTTTGATGAGTAGAGCAGGGTGTAGTCAATGGCGTGAATCAGCGGTTTGATAACGCTAATTTTAAACTCATTCGTGTAGTCATGAACCAAAAATTTGTAAAGAATGCCTCCAAGTGCAATATATGCGAATATGATAAATTCGTAAAAATTCCCTAAAGTGTAAGCGATAATGGCAAAAATTGCTGTATAGGTTATTGCGATAAAGATAATTCTGTGTTTAAGACTTTTTCTATCACTCTCTAGTTTTTCCAAAGCAGGAAATAGGGTTTTGTAGTAAAAGTCTGTAAGAAAACTTACGCTTTTCATTTTTTAAGCCTTTAGTTAAATAGCTCTTTAACGTCTACATTTTTGCGCTCACTATCAACTATTTCAAAAACCTGCTTCTTTCTGTAGTTCATCAAAGAAGCCATAAAATTTGTAGGAACCATCTCAATAGCATTGTTGTAGTCCGTTACCGCTTGATTATAAGCACGTCTTGCCGCCGATATCTGCTCTTCTACCTCATGTAGCGTGTGTTGGAGGTGCATAACATTCTCATTTGCTTTTAGCTCGGGATATGCCTCAACAGCCACCATGATAGAGCCAAGGGTCGATGTGATTTTTGCATCAAGAGCAATTTTGTGTGCATCACTTAAGTTTGGTTTTGTAGCCTCTGCGCGGAGCTTCGTAACCTCTTCTAAAAGCGACTTTTCGTGCTCCATATATTTGCTAACAGATGCAACAAGGTTTGGGATGAGGTCGTAACGTTTTTTAAGAACCGTATCCACGCTTGCAAAGATATTTTCAACCTGATTTTTCTTTGCTATAAGCGAGTTGTACATCAAAACTAAGATAAGAGTTATAACAATTAAAACAATAAGCGTTACTGACATGTCAAAATCCTTTGGATGAGGTTAGTGCAATAGTCTATCCAAAAATGGTTGAAATTTCTATTTTTGAAGTTTTATTTTTGTACTATGGCAATATAAAATCCCTTGATACAGAGGTAAAAATGTTTAAAAAACTACTATCAAACAAAAGATACCACGGCATTGATGACATAAGAGAGGATGATGAACAGAAGTATTATCGAAGCAGTTTTCATAAAGATTACGACAGGGTCATATTTTCAAACTCCTTTAGAAGGCTCTCAAAAAAGACGCAGGTTCATCCGCTCTCAAAAAATGACCATGTTCACAACAGACTCACACACAGTTTGGAAGTTGCAAGTGTCGGACGAAGTCTTGGGCTTGGCGCAGGAGAGTTTTTGAGCAAGAAATACTCTGAAGTAAAAATAGAGCCTTATGACGTGGCATATATAATTCAGACGGCATGTCTAGCTCATGACATCGGAAATCCGCCTTTTGGACATGCGGGAGAAGAGGTTATAAAAGAGTGGTTTGAGAGCAACAGAGATAAAAATTTTTTAAAAGAACTATCAAAAGATGAGCTTGAAGATTTTATCCACATCGACGGAAATGCACAGAGTTTTCGCATAGTAAGCCAGATAGAAAACAACCTCTTTTGCGGGGGAATGAGACTCACCTTTGCAACACTCGGTGCTTTGGTAAAGTATCCTTATCCATCAAGCAGATGTGAACATTTGGGCAAATCTAAGTTCAACTTTTTTCAAAGTGAAGCCGAGTTTTTTAAAACTCTCTTTTTAGAACTAGGACTTGTCAAGATAGACGGCTCTTACAAAAGACATCCGCTCTCTTACCTTATGGAAGCCGCAGACGACATCTGCTACGGGCTGCTTGATTTGCAGGATGCGGTAGAGCTAAAAATAATCACGCTGGAAGATACAAAAAAGATTTTTACACTTATCTGCGGCAATCAAGAGGTGCAGAACATATACGAAGACGAGAACTATTCCGATATAAAAAAAGTCTCAAGACTCGTTGCAATCTCCATTCATAATCTAGCGCTTCACACTATGGGTGTATTTGAAGATAATTTTGAGACGATTATAAGCGATAATCAGCCAAAAGATTTGATATTTCTTTTTACAAACGAAGAGTATAAAAGTGCAATCTTAGAGGCAAAAACTCTTGCGAGCAAAAAAATATTTAACGAAAAAAGGAAGATAGAACTTGAACTCGGAGCGTATAACATCATAGAGACACTATTAGATAACCTTATTCACGCAACTTACGACTTTTACAAAAAAGAGGGTGAAGAAAAACTTCCTTTTAGATATAAACGAGCCTTAGAACTTATGGGAGAAGATAGACCAAAAAAAGGGCAGAGTCTCTATAACATGTACCAAAGAGTGGTTGACTACATAGTCGGCATGACGGACAATCACGCAAAGTATGTTGCCAATCAGTTGAATGGGATGGGGATTTGAGGGTTTAGTATTTAACAATAGTATGATATACTTTGGATATACATTAAGGAGTTGAAAATGACTGCTATTATTTCAAAATGGGGAAATTCACAGGGGCTTAGAGTTCCAAAAGATATCATGAAAACTCTTCATTTATCAGTCGGAGATGAAGTCAATATATTTGTGCAAAACAATAAAGCGATAATCGAGCCGATAAAAAAAGAGAAAATAAAGTATGACATCAATGAGCTTGTAGCAAAAATCCCAAAAGATTATCAGGCAAAAGAAGAGATTATATCATCACTCGGAAGAGAAGAGTGGTAAAAGAGTATATACCAAAAAAAGGTGACTTAGTCATACTAACTTTTGACCCTTCAGCCGGACACGAACAGCAAGGCAGACGACCCGCACTTATAATTTCAAATGAAGTTTTTAACAAACATGTAGGATTGGCGATAGCTTGTCCGATAACCAACACTGATAGAAATTTCCCTTTTCATGTCAAATTAGATAGTACCAAACTTACGGGTTTTATAATGACAGAGCAGATAAAATCTATAGACTATAATGTCAGAAAAGTGAAATTTGTCGAGAGAGTCAGCGATGAGGTAATGGAAAAAGTTTTGGGGATGCTGGAGAGCGTTGTTTTTTAAATCTGCTTGAGTGTATAAAAAATTTGCCGAACTCTTATGTCGTGTCCGATGATATAGAAGTTGGATTTGGCAACAAGATACCGCTGTGGCTCTTTGGATTTTTATATTAGATTGCTTCACTTCGTTCGCAATGACAGTCATTGCGAGGAGCATGCGACGAAGCAATCTATGTTATGAAAGAAGACTATTGAAATCTAGTTATATCCCTTGCCGCTGCGTATCCGCTCGCCCATGCAAAAGCGAAGTTATATCCGCCGCGTTTTCCAACCACATCTAAAACCTCTCCGCAGAAGTAGAGATGTTTTTGCTTGAGTGACTCAAAAGTTTTTGGGTTTATCTCAGTTGTGTCAACTCCGCCGCCAGCAACTTCTGCATGGCGAAAGCCGTGTGTATCAGTCACTTCAAAACGCCAATTCAGCATCTGATTTGCTATTTTTTTGCTTAGTTTTATATCGATATTTTTGCCGCTTAAATTGACTAAAAGTTTTAACTCTTCTAAAATTCCAAATGTTATTTTTGATGGTACAAGTCCGATAAGAATCTCAAAAATCGTCATTTTTGGCTCTAGTTCAGCCATCTTGCTTATATGGTTTGCGAGTTTTTGCGCATTAAAAGCAGGAAGCAGATTTATTGAGATGCTGACGTGTGCTTTCTCCATCAAAGCGACACTTGCACCTTGTGAGATATCAAGCACTGCAAAGCCCGAAACTCCGTAGTCTGTAAAGAGTATATCACCGCTGCATGATGAATCTTTTTTACTGTTTATAAGCAGTGTAACTTCGCCATCAACTTTAGTCCCGCTCATTTTTTTTACAACGGATGAGTTGAGGTGAAGCTGAACCAAAGAGGGATATGTAGGGATGATATTGTGCCCAAACAGTTCTGCAAACTCTAAACCGTCTCGGTTTCCGCCAAGATGAGATGCCGCCTCGGAGCCTGTTGCTATAACAACCGAGTCATATTCGCTAAGAAGTTTTTTTACGTCGCTGATTTTTGTATCGATATGGATGGTTACGCCAAGACTCTGTGCATGGCCAAGAAGCAAAGAGGCTACGCTTTTTGCTTCATTGCTTAGCGGATATGCACGCCCGTCATCTTTTACATCAAGCAAAAGTCCGATGCTCTCGCAAAATTTCTCAAACTCACCAAAACCGAACTCTTTAAGTGCGTACTCCATGAATGATGGATTTTGAGAGAAGTAGTCGTTTGGACTTAACTCTCTGTTTGTGATATTGCATCGCCCGTTTCCCGATACTAAAATCTTTTTTGCACATTTTGAGTTCTGCTCAAAAATATCTACATGTATATTTTTTTTTGCACAAAAAATAGCGCACAAAAGCCCGCTTGCTCCCCCGCCGATAATTGCTACTTTTTTGTTTTTCATCTGAAGCTTATTTGTAAATATCGACTAATACGATTGCCCAAGTTACTACAAATACAGATATGCTCAAAAAGACTATTGTGCTTCCTACGTCTTTTGCTCGTCCTGCCATATGGTGATGATCCAGTGTAACCAAGTCAACGACTCTTTCAATAGCGCTGTTTGTAGCTTCTGCCAAGAGCATTCCCATAAGAGATATAAACATCAGAGCTTTGTGGACAAAAGTGGCATCTATAAATATAATCATAGGCAGTAGAATTAAAGTTAATATTAGTTCGATTTTAAATGATGTCTCCGTTTGGATTAAATCTTTTAATCCGCTTAGTGCATAACCTGTGTTTTTGAAAAAATTATATTTTGGCTGGTTGCGCAATATATCTCCTTTGTTGTATTGTAATTAAGCTGTCGATGACCAGAATTATCAGCCAAGCTATAAGCATTGTAATAATTGTATGGCTGAAAAAGTGGTCACCAATTAACATTTTGTATATGCCCATGCTAAATCCGATGCTTAAGGCAATTATAACAGCTCTTTTTTGATTTTTTTGACTTTTAAATAAAAAAAAGAGTGAAAGCAGTGCGAAACCTCCGCTTGCATGTCCGGCAGGCCAACATTTTATTTTGCAGTCAGGGTTTTTTTCTTTAAACTCTTGCGGATAACATTCAAATACGCTTACATCCGGATATTTACCGTTAAAATGCTGAATGTTTTTTGGACAAGGCATATTTGTTACAGCTTTTAAACTCCCGACACTCAAAGGTACTATTATAGAAGATAACAGGATAATTATCAGACCTTTTTTGTACTCTAAAACTGTTTTGTTTTTTCTGAAAAAAATCAAAATCAAAAGAATAGATATTGCAAACAGGATAAGAAGTTTTTTAATGCCATCATAAAAAATAAACTTTAGCACAGGTTCATTTCTATCTAATAACCATTGATGAGTATCTGCATTATAAAAAAATTCTTGTATAAAAATATCAAGATTTGTAAAAGCAAACAGGATAATTATACTTAGAAGCAAAAAAAGTGTGATTAATAACTCTCTACTCCTCGATTGTTGCATCTTTTAGCATGTCCATATCTTTATCATATATTTTTGTCTCTACTTCAAACAGCCCGATGATTGTGTGAAAAAGATTGTCATGTGAAAATGCTTTATCGCTGTATGATTTTAGTTTTTCGGTATCTATGTCTTTTTTCATCTCATCGCCAAACCACATCATCGCGCCAATATGTGTCTGTTCCTCTGGCGCCATAAAATAAGGCATACCGTGAAGATATAAGCCATTCTCGCCCAAGCTCTCCCCATGGTCGCTCATATAAATCATTGCTGTTTCATGACTTTTTGAATACGGCTTTAAAAAATTTACAACTTTTGATAAAAAATAGTCTGTATAAAGGATGGCATTGTCATAACTGTTTGCTATCTCTTCTTGTGTACATTTTTCAAGCTGATTTGTCTTACATGTAGGAGTGAATTTTTCAAACTCTTTTGGATATCTTTTATAATAAGCCGGTCCATGGTTTCCCATCTGGTGAAGGACAATTAAGATATCCTTGTTTTTATGGGCTTTTATATACTCATCAAGACCTACAAGCATCCCCTCATCGCGGCACTCATCATCACAAATGGTATTGTTTGCGGGTGATTTATAATCCTCATAAGGAACTCTAAGTGCAACACCTTTGGAGTCAGAATTATTATCTCTCCATAATATTTCAAGATGATCGTTGTGTTTTAGTACATCCAAGATATTTTCAGTTTGAATACCTTTCTTGTAGCTGTAGTCAGCTTTGTCAAAAAAAGAGAACATGCACGGAACCGAGTCGGCAGTTGATGTTCCGCATGAGTACATGTTTGAAAAATTTATAATATCTTCTTGCTTTAAAAGCGGGTTGGTCTCTTTTTCGTAGCCGTTTAAGGAAAATCTATCAGCTCTTGCTGCTTCGCCGACTACAATAATTATGAGTTCTTTAGGCTCTTGTATATTTTCAACTATTTTGCAGTCTTCCCCGATTGTATTTAAGCAAGCAGGCTCTGAGCTAAGAGTTTTGCCGGCGTAGTTGCCGATGCTGTAAATCCAGTATGTCGGATTTGTGTAGTATCTAAGAGGCTTATGCTCTCTGAAAAATGAGGTATAGAATTTATTAAAAGAGAAAAGAGTTATAACAATTACCAAAACAGATATGAGGATTGTCTTTGCCTTTAGCATCATCTCCGATTTTAGAGTGCCGTACTGAATTTTTGTTTTATATATTAAAACAGACGGCAAAATACCTAAAAAAAGAACATATAAAAGCTGCTTAAAAGTAAAGAGATCCATTGACTCATGCATATCTGTCTGCATCGCGTTTCTTATCATAGAGTCATCGATTACTACATGAAAAGTGTTCATAAAGTAGTTTGTAAACGATGATACTATAACTGCCGTTATAAGAAAAGGTTTGGTTGTATATTTTGAACTTAGTAGGGTAAAGAGCAAAACAGTAAAAGCAAATAAAATAACACCGAGAGACAGTGTAAAAGCGATATTTTTAAATCCGCTAAGTGGATAGACTCCTGCCACATTTTGAAAAAATGCGACATTGTCAAACAGCACAAAAAATAGCGCCACAAACGCTATAAGTTTAATCTGTGTTATATTTTTAAACAAGTGTGCTCCTCTTATCTATATAATTTTTTATCGTACAGATGGTCTAAGGTTAAGACAAACGCCAGTGCATCTTTTTCCAGCTCCACGTCATGTTCGGCAGGGATTAGATGATTGCTCTTATCCATGTACGAAGAGGGTTCTTTGTACGAAAATGTAACCGCCTCTTTGTTTGGAGCAATAATTGAAACTTTGTCATCC
>JBAZIE010000021.1:0-39965 GCA_041652055.1 Sulfurimonas sp.
TAGTTGAGTTCGCTAACTCATACAACGATTCTCCATACCTCGCCCATAAACTTAATATACCATTACTATATAAAAGTAAAGGGCTACTTTCGCTAAGATCGCTTAATGCCGGAATATCTGATAGAACTTGCCACCGTTTATTTTGTTTGTTGTTAACAATATCAATAAAATTATCGTTTACTTTGTTTACTATCTCTTTGTTAATTATCATATAATCATTAGCCTTGAGTTGGTTTATACGTTGTTTAGGTTCTTCGGCATAAACCGATATTGATAAAATAAGAGTTAATATAATTAACGTGCGTTTCATCTGCGTTTTTTTATGTCTTGCGAAGTTAAATATTGATATGGGTCTGCATTACCCGAAAGCATATCAGTTAATCTCGCCTGTTTATTTGTTCCTGTTCTAAACGTTGTGGGAAATCCAGCGAACTCTAAAGCACTCATCGTTAAAGCAGTATTCAAATCTACTTCACCAGTTTTCTTTTTGGGGCTTTTATTTAATTGTTTAAGTAAATTCTGTAATGTAAATGGCATAGGCACATTGTTCCACATAAACTCCATAAGTGTTTTAGGTTTAGCATATTCGGGTTGACCGAATCCTAACATTCTTGTAAGTGTTCCCTGCTTATTTAGTAGGTAACTACCGGGCTTATCTAACGCCCTCAATGGCTCTTGCCACGTTCCTATAACATTTACAGCCATAGGGTTACCCTTTTCGTCTTTTAACATCGGTATTTCTACACTGAACTCATTACCTTTTTTATTTTCAAGGGTAGATTTACCGTTAAAGGCATAGTTTAATACTTCGGTAATAACCAATCCAGCGATCGCCGACCGAATCCAAAATTTACGATACTCTGCACCGTTGCTTCCAAACCCCTTTGTGTGTCTGTTCACCAGTGAAAGGAATCTATCTGAACCAAATAGCAATATTCTCGACATTCTTTCAACACTTTTATTTATCAGTTTCCCCTCAACGCTGTCCTCTGTCATTATTCTTTGCCAATTAAGACCTTGAAAGGTGTCATTGACGAATTGAGAGGCGATAGTCTTTGATTCTTCGGTAGTCATATTAGGATTATTCTTAGCGATTTTCTGCCACGTTTTATCCCACATAGCAAGTTTAGTATGAGGTAATGCTACTTTCCATTGTAAATCTTCTAACGCTCCGAATATCTTAGTAACTCCTTCTTCTACCTTATTGAATACAGGTATTTTACTTCCTATTTCTCCGGCTTTGTTAAATATCTTCATTGCCGTGCTTACATCACCCTGTTCTATGGTCTGACCCATTTTCTTAATGAGTTCAATATCCATATCGGCAGGTTTCCCTAAAATCAAGCTCGATTTAACAGCATCTATTCCCTTGGTATAAAATTCATTCTCGGTATATTTATAGACACCTGCAAGCCCTTTCATTCCATTTACACCGAACCTCTGTCTGACTATTTCGGGAAGTTGGAACAAGTCGCCTGTTGCAAGCATTAACTTCATAGCCCTTACAGTATCTTCAATGCTACTCGGTTTAAGTATCTCGAATACCTTATCCATTGAAGCCGCCGAATTCTTGTCAAACATCAATCCAGTCATCTGTTGGGCTATACGCATATCTTTCGGACGGCGGTATTCTTCGGTTAAAGCATTGGCATATCTTTCGCTTATCCTGTCAACTTCAGCAAAAATCTTTTTTCTTACATCGTCTCTTGCCTCGTCAATCATCTGTCTGGCATTATAATTAAAAGTTTCCTTTTGACCTTTAAAATCCGCAAATAATCCTTCTCTTACGGCAACATATTCTATTTTTATGTCGTCAAGCAATAATTGTTTTAACCCAGTTGGTATTTCTTCATTGATTTTAGTGTTATGTTTGAGAACGTCCAAAATAATACGGCTATCTCTTTTACCGTCAAGATATTCGGCTTCCGTGATCATCTTTGCTTCTCTGGCATTGGCTAAAATCTTATCTCTTATGGCGATATACTCATCGTGCAGGTTGTCTTTGAAGTCCTTAAACACTTTCGGGTCGTATATTTCCTTAACCCCTTTCATGCCTTCCTTCGCCTGTTTCCGCAAAGACATCATAAAGTCGTAATTGCTCGTGGTCTTTGTTACCTGATTAACAGTCCGGCGCATTACATTGATATAGTTCCTATCAGTCTTTAACCCGAACTGTTTAAGGTATTCATCTCTTAAATCGGCATTCTCAAACTTACGGGTCTGGTTAAACTTGTTTTTGAACGATAGTCCGCCACCGCCAGCAGGGTTATTTATGCCAATTAACCGTTCTTGTATGCTTGGGCTACTGTTCTCTAAAAGTTTATTAAGTTGTGCCGGAGTAGCCGGTTCGCCGTTCTCCTGAACAATGAAAGTCCTCAAATATTCTTCATCGTTTATTTCAGTGTCAAGTAAACCTCTTGACTTCTGCTCTTGCGTGAGAAACTTCTTAAACCCAAGGTTCTTGGCTATTAAGTCGTCGCCTAACTTCTTTTTAATGGCTTCCAATAAAGGATATTTTGTGGGGTTATCATAGTAGTTACCCAAAGCAATACTATCCTCTGCGGTTATCTTCTTTGCGTAGAACTCGTCAACAATGTTATTCCACTTGTATTTAACAGCAAACTCTTGCGATTGTTTATCACCTAAAGCCCTGCCGACTGCAGTAATTATAGTTTTCTCTTTGGGATTCGGTTTCGCCTCTCCCTCAAAGTGCATCTTGCCACCGGCCATTGGCTGTAACATTTCTTTTGTTATCGCCTTTTTAGGGTCAAATAGTGCGTAGGAAATGCCGTTATCATTCTTCTCGTTTATTATTGCGCCCTCATATCCAGCCTTTTTGAGTTTCTCTATATTGGCGGGGTTGTCGAATATCTGAAATAAATCTTCTTTGGTATATCCCTGATTATCAACCAAACTTTTGAAATCCTCACCTATCCCATAATTAGGAACGGTTCCGGCTATTTCTTCTTCTGCGGATATTCTTGCGTCATATAATATATCGCTTGCTTTTTCAACATCAGTAAAATCTGCAAATTTAGAAGTGTCAATATTGTCTTTTATACTATTTGCAAATTCCTCTATATTCTTATACTTCCTCGCCTCTGCAATCAAAGGTTCTTTGGTTTCAGGAACAACCGTCTTTTCCTGTGGTTTAAATTTAGTTAAAAATGCTTGTGCCTGTTTTGGATCTTCTATCGCTTCTGCTGATTCTCTAAGTAATTGAGATTTTGTAGCAAGGTTCACGCCCTCTTGTCCTTTGACAGTCTTTAATTGTTCGGTTATGTTTGCTACTTCAGAACGTAACTGTTTGGCAAGGTCTAAGTTACCTTGATTTTCTATGCCATATTTAAGGGCTTCATCGGTAGTCTTGAACTCTGGAACTGCGATTTTAGGCGTTATTACGGGTTTCGGCGTGATAGTAGGCGTATTTTCAGGAATAACGGCTGAAATAGGCGGTTTTGCCACTTCTGGGGCTATTGTGGGGGCTGTTTCTATGGCATAATCGGGGTTAAGTGCCTTATATACCTGATTTATAACGTCTTGTTTCTTAATACCCCTTATAATCTGGGGGTCTTCACCTGCTATTGTGGCTTTCCAACCATTTACATCTTCGGTTAATTTAACCGCCCCATTATCTATTTGATAACCAACACTTCTTGCCATTGCTTCATCAAGGGTTTCGCCTTTTAATCTTTCAAGTTTTGGCGTTACTACCTGACCGCCTACGCTGGGTGCATATCCCCTGGGCGTAACATCTGTAATTGCAGGTGCAACAGGTTTTATCCCAGCTTCCGATAACTTCTTCGTAACCAATTCATCTATATGGCTGTTTAAGTCTATGCTTATCTTGCCATTCTCTACGGTTACGGCTGGGGTCTTAGGGGCTATGGGTTCGGTCTTGATAGCACTTACACCGGCTCCGGCCTCTGCGTTCTGTCTGCGTAACTCGTTAAGAAATTCGGGAGATTGTTCCCTGTAATAATCTGCTTCCGTTTGTGTCAATACACCTTTCTTAACAGCATTATCTAAATCGGCTACGCTTATATCTTCGGGAACGAGTTTATATTCAGCAGGTTTGGGAATGGTTATACCACTTTCAAGCGTTGATCCTGTGGCTTTCGCAAGGCGTTTACTGCCAATAGTTCTTAACAATTTGGCTTCTATACCTCTTGTAGCCATTCTTTCAGCACTAGCGATTACTTTGGTAGCAGGACTTAAAACCTTACCTATAACAGGGAATGCCGTCAATGTCATAAACAGTTCTTCGTTTGCCTGTCCATCCTCGCCCTTACTCTTGATAACGTTCATTATCGTATCGGCAAGAGCAGAAGCACCCGTAACACCTAACGTAGTGCCTATAACAGGGCTTGCTTTTACAAGTTCCCAATTAGATATATTTTCAGGTAATGCTTCGGGTCTTCCAAAATGTGTTAATTCGGGTTTTGTAGGCGCACGAAGTTGAGGTTGTTCGATTAATTTGGCTTGGTCATTATGCAGTTGTTTTGCATATTCAGTAGCAGATTGTTCATTATCAAATATACCTAAATGTTTTCCTGTCTTAATGTAAGTATTTATCGCTTCTTTATTTGACATAATCCTACCATCATCACTTACGGTAGGAATTAATATACCCTTTCCTGTATTATCGGTTATGGTTATTGACTTAACGGTGGAAATAGAACCGTCTGGATTTCCAACTCTTGGGCGATTAGTTAAATCAATATTCCCGCGAACTATTTGACTTGAGGGTTCGGTCCATTCTAATTTCGGCGGTTCGGTAGGTAAACGAGTAACGCCTGTGCTGAATTCGGGCACAATATCTGAAAGTCGTTGACCTTTTGGTATATAGTCAGAAACTTCGATATCCGAAAGTCTTTGACCTTGCGGAACATATTCAGATAATCTTTGCCCTTGTGGTTGATAATCTATTTCTGATAATCTCATTTTATTTGCACTACGTCTGGTTCTCCGTCAGGATAAAATCCTACTACTTTTACTTTCCCTGTTTTAGTAGTAATAATATCGCCTATTTTATATTCTGTATTCTGTCCTGATACTTGCCCTGTTTCTACAGATTGTTTCGGCTGTAATCCAGTACCGCCTAATCCCCATAACCCTCTTTTAACTTCTTCCAATTCCGTGGTTTCCATATCAGGATACTTTTTTTTGAGTTCAGTATCTATTTGAGCCATTATATCCTGTGCCCCATAAGTCAATTTATCAGATTCCTCTTGGTCTGCGTTTTCTGCGGCCTGCATTTTTGTTTTATATGCACTAATTAGTTGAGTAATATTTTTATCCGTTGAAGTCTTTTCGGTTATCCGTTGTATATATCTTTCTCTTGCTCTTAATTTGGCTTCTTCTTTAGCGTAAACATCTTCAGGAGTATCTTTAGCCGGTTTTGTGGGTTCGCCATATCCTATGAATTTGTCTTCTTTCCCAAAATATGTTCCTGCTTTTTCATGTTGACCAGTAATTTTATTATACTTATATATGTTTCTTTCCCCCATATTAGATACTGGTTTAATACTCATACCTTGTGGTAATCCTGTTTTATTCATTACGCCTATATACGTGTTTACCATATCGTCTATTGTGGGATTGACTTCTTTGCCCTGATTGTCAACTTTATAAACCGTGTATCCTTTATCAGTAAGCAGTTTTTGTACAAATTCCGCTTTTTCTTTCTTTGCTTGTATAGACATTTCTAATGCACGTTTAGATTTTTCGATGTTTGATTTACCGATATTTTCCGCTACATTCCCCATAGTTGTAACAGCCGTTTCAGCGAAAGAAGGTCTTTGGTTCTCTAGATTCCAGCGTTTGGCTTCAATTAATTTTGAATAATCGGGCATATATATCTCCTGTTAGTCCTAGGTATTATAAAGCCACGGATATTTTTGTTTTATTTGTTCATAATAAGAAACAGGGCTACTTGCCGATGTGCTTGCCGCGCTAGTAGTTCCTGCCACTGTACTGGCTGATGGTGATGTTACTGCTGTCGCTATTTTAGTTGCCGCTGGTAACGCATATTCCCACCATTCTTTTGCCCCAGAATTCATTGAGTTGGCGACATTTGTATAATATCGTTCTTCAGAAACATCTTGCGCTTCATTATACAATCTATTGTATTCCGTATCTGACGTACTCCAAAGTCTGTTGAGTTGCGCTAAGGCCGTTGATCTGTCCGCAGAGTTCTTTGTCATCCCTATTGAATTTAGTGTGCTATACGCATTTTGCAATTCATTGTATTTACGCATATACTCATTATATTTTTCAGTATACTTTTTTTCATATTCCGCTTGCCCTATGTCATACGCCCTACCCCATCGTTCATTAGTTATACCTTGGTTAGTAGCACTTGCTGCCCTGACTTCCCCACCGCCACCACGACCGTAAGGATTAACAGAAGCGTAATACTCGCTTAGTTTTCTATTTGCTTCTTCTTCCAACGGTTTTTCCGATTCACTTAATTGAGCATACCATTTCTTCGCAGTCTCTGGGTCATACTCAACGGATTCATAATCTTTTGTGGGTTCGCCTTTACCAATTATTTCCTTTAACCTATTTTCAAAAATAGTTTCTTCTTCGGTTGGTTTATATTTTAGGTCTTCTATCTTTTGGGCTTCTTCGGCATCCGCTTCTTCTTGTGATGTCCTAGTGGCTTTATTTTTTTCTGTTTCTGTTAATATGCTTTGAAACGTTCCCTCAAGATCGGCTTTCCCTTTTTTTAGTTCAGAATAAAATTCCGATTTTGATAACCTATCGTCATCAGTATAATCGGTTGTTTCGCTTAGATAACGAGTATAATATTTATCTATCCACTCGTTATATGCTTCGGTACGTTTACGTTCCGTGTACCCGGCATTTGTTTCAAATCCTTGATCCCATGAATTTAACATAAATCCTCCGAGATTTATCGTTCGTTTTCAATATTAAAATTAAGTTTTATACTCTTGAACTTAAAATTATTTGTAGTATTATTGTACACTTTAAATTGTATGTAATAACTTTTAGGCATACCCTCAAAATTGATTTTTTGTTTGATTAATCCATATCCGTTATTCAGATTGTAAGTCTTTGATGTCCATGTTCCTGTAGAACCGTCTAACCTATATTCTATATCCATTGTACCGCTATCTTCATTCTGTGCCGATACCCACATATCGTAAAACGTTTTTTCATTTATAGGATACCCGCAATCGTCAATACCCCGAACATAGTAACTTTCATAAGAAGCCCCGTCATCAGTATAAACATCGTCAGTAAATGCTCTATAAATCTTGCCTGTATTCCGGCTTTCTCCTATATAAAGTTGATTATTATATATACACGCTGACCCCATATGTCCTGTAAATTTTATCCAGTTTCCTTTAGTATCGTAAACATATATTAAATCGTTAACATTATCCGTATTGTTTGTTGATACCCCTATAAAATAGCGGTCTTTATATGTTATACCGACTATATCAAGGCCTTGATTACTACGATACGATACGTTTACACGTTCTAACCTTGGAATTGCTGTGAGCGATGAAACAGTCCAACTACTTGTTACCCAAATATATGGATTTACGGATGTGTTTATTACTCCATTATTTATTATTGGTAGATATGGACGGCTTGACCGATTATCATTGGCGGTGCTACATTGGATATAAAACGCTATTGAACTTCCCGGAGATTCATAAATACTTGAATTAAAAGTCATCCATGAACTAAACGAAGATGACGCAGTTGAAACATGGGTTGTATACGTAGCATGATAATAAATTCCATCTATATGTACTGTTACTGAAGATAGTATAGGTGTTTGTAAATAATCAGTAGTGTTTAAAAACGCTTTAATACCTACATATCTGTTTAAAGGCGAATTAATTGTGCCGCTAGTTGTTCCTATGTTTGCCCAAGAAGACCAAGTAGAATTATCTTCTGAAGATCTTGTTTGAATAAGAATGTCTGTTGCTGTATTTGTACTAATTCCCGCCGATATTGAACCATTTGATATAGGTGTTGTGGTTATATCAATCACGGGAAATGTTATATTCCCTGAAGATGAATATATTTGTAATTCATAAAGATAAAAATCAATATCAACCGTCCCTACCACGTTTATTCCTACGTGTTGTGTGTTTTTATTAACACTCAAATATGTTGTGGTTGGTGTTATGCTTTCAGACAATATATCATCGCCACTAGTGGCATAATCCCAACCGCCTGTAGTAATGCCCACCGGAAAAGAAGGATTCGATCTAGTTGATATATATACGGTAGAAAGACTTGAACCACTAGTAACCGTTTTATATACTATTTTTATACCACTCACATTGACTGTACTCCCATAATCTATATATATACTTGTAGTTTCCGGTATCCCAGCGGTTTTTACTAAACAATAAGTAGCGTTATTATTATCAGATATTTTATAAGCGTTAGAAATATCAGTTAAACTATGTACGGACGCGCCTTGCGATATGTTACCCTTTAAAACTACATTCCCCGATGATGTTGTAGTAGATACATATTGTGTTTCACAAGTTCCAAAATCTGATGACGTTGTATATGTGCTTTCTATAGTTGCGTATATAGTAAACGTGCAAGGATTTATTAAAATGATTCCACTTATTGTAGTGGTATCTATATTAACAAAATCAATACCATCGCCCCAATCGGAAGCGGTATCCCATACTAAAACATCTTGTCCTACCATCATTTGCCGTAATGCCTGCATTTGATGTTCTATAGGTAACGATATAGGGTTCATTGTTCCGTCATAGAGTTCCGCCCCTCTTGCAGAAACAAATACAGATGACCCGTAGTAATTTGATAGCGAAGACCCATACAAACAACCATATGAATTTGAGAGTTGTCTAGTAAGAAATTCATCTGCATATAGCATAGTAACTTCGTAAGTGGCATAATTTTTAGTTACTATTAACCTATTATCATCGGTAATATGTAATCCCGTAATTTCATCTCCGTCAGCGGGATTAATTTGTATGGTGTTAGCCGCTCCAACAGTCTGCAAATCTTGTGGTAACAATACTTTTGAATAAAAAATGGTTGATTCTGAACCTGTAACACCTGCGATAAACCATCTATTCATCCAATATACGCAATATTTTCCAGATACCATACCAGTAGAATTCACTACAGTTAACCATGAAAATGTCGTGCCATCCCAAGACCACGGAGTAGTAGAGTTAGAAGTAGCATATAAAATATTATTAATAGTAGAAAACGACCATTTCCATGTTTCGTCTAAGTTACCAACTATAGAAGTTGCGTTGCCGTCTCCTACGGAATAAAATATAGATGTTGACGAGACGATAATCATGTATCTATCGCCGTCAGTCTGTCTATACTCATATAGTTTTCTAACAGAGCGTTGACCGGGTAAAGGAGCCGTAAGATAAGGAACTATACCTTTACGTTTAGATATTACTCCTTCATACTCATCTATTAAAACGTCCATAGCGTCAACGGCGTATCCTTGACTTACCAAATCTTGGGGGCTTTTATCCACTATCCCGTAATATGGTGAGGAAATAGTCGCGGTTCCCATTACCGATAAACAAATACTCGGTATAAAAATTAATATACTCGCAATAAGTATATTTCTGATATTACTTAACACTAAATCCGCCTCGTTTATCAGGTCTGTCGCCAAACTCGGATTTTGCTATTCCCAACTCTTTTTCAAAATTACCGAAGAATGACGATTGTGCTGCTGTGTCGTTTGTGTCAATAGCACATAGGTAGCATACATACCATTTTAATGTTTCATGATAAGAGTACAAATAGACCAGCCCATTAAAAGGTACATCGGTATCATCATCCATGTCATCGGCTAACGCATAATATTCATGTTTAAGAAAATTGTATCCTGCATATGTCGTAGTGGATGGTTTAGGATATATAACTATCCTGTCCGCTTCATAAAAATATCTTTTAGGATCGCTACCGTCAGCACTTTCCCAATATGGATATTTTGTATCCATACCTTCT
Organism: Sulfurimonas sp.; assembly: GCA_041652055.1. Taxonomy (GTDB): domain Bacteria; phylum Campylobacterota; class Campylobacteria; order Campylobacterales; family Sulfurimonadaceae; genus Sulfurimonas. The sequence continues at coordinate 10,009 of JBAZIE010000021.1, forward strand.
TTAGTCATGTATTCCATTTCTTTGTAATAGGTAGTAGTGGTAGTCAGAGGTTTTATCGCATAACTAACTCGGCGAGAAGCAAGTATGTTTGAAGAATTGATAGCGTATGTAGATACGCCTACAATCGTAGTCGTGTATGTGCTTACTTCAATACAACGAGTACGTTTTACAAATTCTTTTTGTGCGTAGTTGATTCTTGTATTTAAAACAGTATCAGTCCATCTTTGGTTAGTAGTATCCGTATCTCTTAATAATCGCCGACACTCGTCTCGTAAATCTCCACGGTTCATGGCGTATAAAGGCATAATAAAAAAAGAGGAAAACAGTATAATAATCGCTGTTTTTATTAAATACCGCATTAAAATTACCTCTCTAAAAGATAATATACCGTGCAATCTGTTCCTAATGTAGCATACATATATACATGAGTGCTTGTATGAACGGTAAACGTTGTTCCTGCTTTTATACTGAACCTGTTACTTGCTTCTGATACTGAGGCCGTTGATATGTCTACGGATACAGCCGCTGAAGGGTTATAAAAAGTTATGGAGTTGTATTGTCCTTCAATACCTGTACTAGTAGCCGTTGCTAGAGTAAGTGCTTTTGTCATATACGCACCCTTAAACTCTGCCCACGATAACATTACCAATCCTGATATAGATAGAATAGCAACCAATATAGTTGTAAAATATTTTTTCATCTAAATCTCCTTATACTTGAATTAATGCTAATCCACCGTCTATTGTTAGACAATATAACCCAATATGAAATGGTATCGGGGTCGGGGGTACATAAATAGCCGTATGATGTTCGGCAGTTAATTCAAGTTTAACAATGATTTTTGTTCCTGCCGGAGTGCCTATTGCCTCCGGTTGCTCATCTACAAGCACCAATGTTAAATCCCCGTCAGCACCGTCATTGACGAATACTACCGATTTTATCGAACCGTTACTGGAAACTAGTTGCCCTGCGGTATCGCATTGGATAGGGTTTGTTGATTTATTGTTTGACATTTAAACTCCTCGAAGATTGATGTCCTACCTTGCTACTGCCTTGCGATAGTATAACCTTGTTCGCTTATGGTCTCGCAAGGCAGGACAAATATCTTTCTTATTAATTCTTGTAAATATACTGTATTGTAGCCGCTTGTGTTACCCCGGTCTGTTTATTTTTAACATAAACTATCGCGGCTCCACCGTCATATACGGCAATACCAACACCTGCATCCGTTCCGGCAACGTCCGCTGAACAAAGTCCTAACGTTACAGCGGCGGCAGTCGTGAATGTGCCTGTTGCTGTGTGTGAACCCATCCATATGATAAATGAACCTGCCTTACCATCCATAGGCGTAAGCGCAAACGCAATATCAGGAGTAAGAGTAGTGCTAACAATCACCTGATAATTCGTGTTACCCTGCGAATCAACAGTGCCTATTTTGTTGCCTGTCGTAAGGATACCGGAAGAAGCAGTGAACTTAATAGCACCGTCAGTTGAATTGTCTATATACTCGCCATTCTGCAAACGAATATCATATGTGTATGCTTTATGACCTGAAGCAGTACCGCCATTTAAAGATATCCCATAACTCGCAGTCATAGCACCGGAACTGTTATTAAATAGTTCTGCTCCAACCGCTTCGGTGCAAGTACCGCCCGCTTCCTGATCAAGAGAACATTCCAAAGCCCTCATAATGGTTGAAACATTATCTTTTCCGTCAGCATTAGCATAAAGACCGTTCAAAAGCGCAACGGTTGACTGCCCAGTAATATTCTGTTGAACGGCTTTAATTTCCGCTCCTCGAATAGCACCGCCTACATCCTTCTGCGTTGATACCCTTAGTTCCATACCTCTTAACGTTCCAGAAGTTACAGAAGAAGTAGTCTGCTCATAAGCAAGTCTTAAACCGTTAAAACTCGCATCAGTAGTAAAATACTTCTTATTCTGTGTAGGAACATAAAGACCCGAAAGACCGCCTGTAAGTGTGGCAAGCCCCGTAATAGATACTGCTCCAGTTAATGTTGAAGTACCTGCAATATCTAAATTACCGTCAACTTCTAAGTCGCTTTCTATATACGCCTTCCCTTGTTTTTCTCCCAATGCATTTGTAGGCGATTGGGTATCAGGGTTAGCAGATACAGCCAAATTATATGCGTGGTTATAAACATCTACTGCCCCGCAATAAATTGGAATAAAAGCAACCATTAAACAAATTGCTATTAGTTTCTTCATTTAGTTTTACCTCTCATTAATGTGGTTTCCGCAAATTTTCTACATTAGTAGATTCAGGCGAATCCGGTTCAATGACACGTTTTAACCGTTTCCATTCCTTGATACGCACTGCATTTGCAAGAGACCATTTGATATGTCTATCAACTACGTTTGGTATGGCTTCCTGATATTTACTATTTGGGTTATCAGGGTTTGAATGGCGTTTACCCATCATTTCGTCTCTTGAAGGCATTCCTTCCCGTATTTTGGTTTCAAGATACTTGATACGGCGTGCCATTTTATCTTTAGTCAGTTCATCAATCGCAGGTGCAGATCGCTGTTTAAGCAACTCATCACAACGCCGAATAATCTTTCTTGCTTGTGATTCGTCTGCTTCACGAACTGCCCTGAATTCCGAGTTTCTATGTGTTTTCAACCATTTTTCTGCGCCTGATCTGCGTAACTGTAAATCCCGTAACTGCATTGGATTCAATAAGTTGCGGTCTCTTGACGCTGAACGTTTTACTTTCATATTTTCTGCTTGGTTCACTGATACAGTCATATATTTCCTGCCTCCCTTTTTATGAGGAGTGATATGAAGTATATACCCTCATACCACCCCTCATACCTATTTAACTTACAAGATGCCCGTATATGAATCTCCAGTTTATCCACCAACGATGGAACCTTGCGTATCCTACATACTTAGCCACCAGCGTATCGGAATCTTTGTCCTGATTGACTTCCATAGCCACTCTGTTGAACCAAAGTAGATATTTCTTCTGAAGGTTTGAATCTGACATAAACCAGTTATTGGAATCAGTAAGGAAATTCTTCCATACCGCTAGTTTATATTTTCCTTCATGGAAGTTAGCGTTATTAGCATCAGTATTTATCTTGCCTTTGGAATTGATTATTTCCCACGCCGTTTCTTCAAGCGATATAGGAATTATCAACTGATCGGGGTTAACGTTAATAACTTCTTCATTATCACCTTTAAAAGCAACCATAAGCCGTCTTGTGGCTTCAACGGCAGTGGCTGATAATGCAGTCGTTCCTTCGTTGCTCTGCGTATTAGTTGACCCGTTCGGATACGGATGATCAGAAGCGCATAGTTCAGTACCGTCGGAACCCGAAACATTATCGTCGCTTTCGGTAGTGAACGCATCATTAAATATCTGCGCGCCTGATTTTTCCTGCGTTCTAGCAAACGAGTAACCTAGTTCTTCGGCTCTCTGTTTGATTATCCCGTATAGGTCATCGTCAGCAAGTTTGCGTTCTATCTTTATGCCTTTCACTTTTTCAGGGAATTCTATCTTTGTGTCGTAGCCCTGATAAGTGTCGTCATATCCTACTGTTCCCGAAAAATCTTCCCAATCGTCTAGAGCAGACGCTGAACTAAATTTCTCATACGATTTACCAGTTGTCTGTATATCATATAATTTGGAAAGCATTGAATCTTTTTTCGAGAACCTTGTTTCTTCGCCCGTGGCAATTTGTTTTATGCCCGGTTCAAGCAAATCCGGCCAATTTTCACTTAAGTGCATTGTATGTCCTCCTGTTATATTTTAAATTATGCTGGGTTATAAATATGGTCAAGCATAACCAAGTCAGCATATATCCTTACGCCAGTCAACCCGTTCTTACCTTTGTCAGCGTATCTTAACGCTTTGAAAGGTATCCCATCGGCTTCGATATAATTCTCAACAACTCGCAACGATACTCCTTCACCTATCGCCGCTTGCGAATGCAACTTTTTGGCATCGGTTGTAAGGTTCGTTGTAGCATGGAATAGCGGTAGTATCTTAATAATAGTATCGCTAGTTGTCGTGGTAATAGCAGAATCTACCGTAAGAGTATTAGTCGTAGCCGCTGTTATCAGTCTCAACTTTCCAGCCGCACCACCTACCGCGAGCGGGAAATATATCCAACCTGCATCTATATCATCTTCGATAGAAGTGATAGTAACGGAAGTTGAAACTCCACCCGTAGTGATAGCAACGTCATCCGAAGTACCCTGCGAATATTCGCAAAGATAAATAGCAAACGGATTGATAATTGCTTTCAGGAATTTGCTTCCCTCTACCGGCGTGTTGTCTATCGAGGCCGCAGTTGAAAAATCCTCGTTTACTATTCCAAGAGCGTCAACCGCTTCTGTATTTGAACCGCTAACATACGCCGTAACAAACGATACATTCATGTCAACGGCACTGTCAGGATCAGTCGTGCCCAACATTATTAATTCGCCGTTAGCCATACTAGCAGCATCGTATACCGGAACATCTCTCACTATTGGTTCTGCGCCTGTTAAATCATAATGGAACCTCATGTAATCCTCCTAATTTTGGTTAGAGTGTTTGACTCTATCTAAGTCTATACCTCTTGAAAATGAGTTATATGGATTTTCATGTTGTCTCGCTTTTTTATCATGTTTCAGCAATTGTGGGTCTATCGGTTGTCTTTCATCTAAACGCCATTCACAACCGCAGACACCACATTTCCAACGAGAAAACATTCCATTATAAACCATTTCAATGAACTTTGTCTTTTTTGTGTCATCGCAATACGGGCATTTTAACCCATTGCTACTGCGTGTTTTAAATATTCTGGCATGAGAACTCATGGATGATTCTCCTTACTGTAATTCTCTATAAGACATAAAGGACATTTACTATCCCTATCTGTATTACAGAGAAATCCACACCTTTTACACCGGACATAAACAGAATCAGATTGTTTCGTGGATTCTTCTGATTCAATCCCGATAACATTCAATTTCTTGCCTACGCCACGCGAAGTTGGTGAACGGTCAATACGGATCATCTTTTCTTTTTCCCACTCAAATACTGTTCTTCAGTTATTTTGAGTTTAGAAGCCATGAATTTCTCGTCGTCTGTCAGTTTTGATTTAGTTCCTTCACTCGCATTTGGTTTTTCTTGGTTCATAGGTATTATTTTCTTCTTCTCCTCAACTTGCTTAACTGCACTTTTAGCAATATCGTTGGCTATCTCTAAGACTTTCTCGCCAAGCGTTGCCTTGATGGCTTCGGCAATAACGTATGGATCACTTTTCAGTTCAATAGGCATAATAGACAGTTTGTCGTTAATCTCTTTTTCATATTTTACGGCAAACTTATTCTTACCTATTGCCTCTTTTAATCTAGACTTATAGGCAGTATCGGCATTCTCTTTCCGTAACTCGTATATCTCTTTGGAAAGATAATGTTTCGCCCGACTTTCTTGCTTCAGAAGAATTTTCTTCGCACTTTCTAAGGATATGCCGAGTTCATCAGCCGTTTCTTGCGCATCCTTTTCAAGTTCCGCTTCTTCTTTGGCTTTTGTCTGCTTATCGCCTATTTTACTTTCAATTTCAGAAAGTTTGAACTGTAACGATTCCATCCGTTTTTCGAGTTCTTTGCGCTTGTCTATTTCTTGATTCAACCGTTTCCGAGGAATTAAGTCAACACCTACCTTGTTGTCTTTCGGTTCTTCTTCTTCTTCTTCTTCATCTTTAGTTTCCGATTCATAGGATTCCTCGACAACTTCAGATTCCTCTGGATTTTCCTCTTTTTTTGATTTTTCTTCTCCTGTTTCTTTAACGACCTCTTCAGGTTTGGTCTCTTCGGCATTATCAGGTTCTGCGACCTGACTGCCTTTAACGGCTTTTCTTAACTTCTCTTCGGCTGACTCTTCCGAAGTTTGTTTAACGTCTTTTTCATCTGCCATTCTAATGCTCCCTTTACAGGTTATCTCTACCGCTTATTTAACGCCGCCGGAATACGGCCTTCGGATAACCTGTTATTTTTCCTTCTTTTTGCTGTCCTTCGTATCTTCTTCGTGCTTTAATATTATTTTTGCTCTGTCTATCCAGTCATCGCATAAAGATATACACCTAGAAAATGTATCTTTGCGTAACTGTGCTTCTTTGATTCGTTCAGTATCGTCTTCTTTTGTATATTTAAAATATTGGAATTCCTCGCCTACTGCTCGCCTTTCTATAACTCCAATCGGTTTGGGGTGGTCAAACACATTTTCAAATTCATGTTTCTTGCTTTTTAATATCTCAAGATAAAACTGGAAATCAGGATTATTCTTCAAACGTTCTAACTTCTTCGCATTCTCTAAAAATAACACATTGTTTTCATTCACTATATTTCTCCTTTCATTGGTTCTTCTATTTTAGGTATCTCATTTGGTTTTGGCGGTTTGGGCGGAGGTGGAGGCAACTGCCCTGCATTTTGTTTTATACGTTGAATACTTTGTTCACTTGCCATCGCCATTTTTTGTTGTTCCATTTCAATTAATGCCTGTTTCATAGCATCTATCTGCATACGTTTAATATCTTCATCGGTTGGTATTAATGCAAGTTTATCTCTACCCCAAGACGCAAATACTGTCTTTAACAGTTCTTGAATAGTTTTCGGATTAGAATTTAAAATAGGTTCTTTTCTGAATGTTTCATAAAACGCCGTATCGTTTACTCGCCTGACATCAGGGTTTTGCGATACGCTTATACCATTTAACGAGATCTGGTCAAGAGCGACTTGTAAATCCTGTTTTTGTAATCCAAATATCTTCAAATATTTGTCTTCTTTATCAAGATGTTTTGAACACATACGGAAAATATAATAAAATACAAGTTCAACACCTTCTCTTAACGTTGATATATCTTCGTCTATAAGTATATTCCCCTCGTTAATAAGAGCCATTGTTTTGTTGCCCGGAGCATTTGCGTCATTGCCTAACTCGCGCCCACTATGCCCTGAAGTTAACCCAGATTTCATCTGCGATAACTTTTCGAGTTGGTTCTCTTCGTTATATAGTTCAGGGAAATTATTAATAATAGTCCATTGTTCTACATCGCCCATATCCTCAAGCCAAAATATAACGCCTGGATACCATTCTTGTTCAGTAGGATTGAATTTCGATGATCTCTTACCCTTAAAAGACGGCGAGCATGTCATACGCGCTGTATTCGCACGTAGATTCCAAAACACATCTCCTTGATCGTTTATAGTTTCTAGTTGCGCACATACTCCTATACCGTCAAACCGCCCTGGACGACGTTCAATATAATGTGGAACAAAATATAGATTCTCATCCCAAAGTTCAGCACGTATTAGCACGTTCTGTTCGTATAAGTAGGTAAGAATAAGTTTTTCGTTCAAACCATCGCCATCTATATCGTAATGATAAATAAGTTTCCATGGATGAAACGTCATTTTTTTTATGTCTTTATCGGTATCATCGCCCAGTTTCCCTTCGTTTTCTTTACGTTGCTGTTCAGTTTCATTGATATTTACTGCCTGCCCACCTGTTTTTGATATGCGGTCTATATTAAAGTACCTGTTCTCTGATTCACCTTTCTTTAATTGGTTCCACGATAACTCAAACTCGTATCCGTAACCGACAGCAGTATCTAATTTACTTACATCAGACGGTATAATTATAAATTTGTCTCTGTTAATGCTTTCCAATATCGGGTAGTTATAAGTCTTAACACATTTGGCTATTTTTTCTATAGTTACGACAGGCATTGGAGCAGATACGCCCATTTCTTGCCCTTCTATAGGCATTTCAGAGACTTGCATACTCATAGATTGTGGGGTTAATTGCTGTATATATTCCTGATATTTAGTTTCGCTTATTCCTGCCTCTTTAGCAGTAGGGAAATCTGTCTGGAATGCTTGTAAATCAGTATATTCAACATTATTCTCATAGACTTTATCGTATTTGGTCTCCCATGCTATCATGGCAATACCAGTATTGAGTTTACCTGCATTCAGCATAACCAACTTATGTTCTGATTCGGCTCGCATTATTTTTGAGTACATATACTGGAACCAACCTTGGAGTTTTGATAACATTTCTTTAACTTCCGGCTGGTTTGTTACTTCCCCTATTGGCTCAATTAAACAGTATGGCGTTACGCCATACATTGACTTAATCCATCTTGCGTGTTTACCTTTACAGGCAATAGACGCTCCGGGATGTCTGGTATTTGACGCATTAGGCCACGGGTCATCATTCATCGCGGGATCCGGTTCGCATAAATACATCTGCTCATATTTCGTAAGTTTATTTATAAATGCGCCACTAGGTCTATATTTTTCTATATCTTCTTTTAACTGTTTTTCAATTGTTTCTTCCAGTTCTCTGTCATTGAATTCGATTATATTATTGGCATTTATATCGTATTTAGATTCATATGTATCTTCAGGTTTCTGGGTGGGTATATCTGACTCGGACACCATCTTTGTGGTAGTAAGTTCTGGCTTCTTAGCCAATTTATCAATATCGGTTTCTTTAACGTTTGCCATTAGTTTATCCTTGACTTGTGCCTGAATTGGTATCGGCGTATCTTTTTTACTGTTTTCATGGGTTTAGGTACTCGCTCCGGCAACTGGTTGTCCGGCGTTGACGCATAATGACTTAACTGTTCCTCGGTCATACCTGTTAATGTCTTGTTTCCTGCCCTTGCTCGGTTAAGTTCTGCGGCCATAAACCGTCTTTGTTTCTTACTTACACTAGGCATTTGGGCAATCCTTGTGCTTTATAATCTTGTATTTATCACTATACGGCTTATAGTCAACAGGTATTCCTGTCTTGCCTTCTACTGTACACATTTTATCTACTGACTTACATAATCCTGAACTATCAAGCAACTGACATCCTTCGCAATACTGACCTTTGGGTATCTCTATGTTCATAGTATCCCCATAATGTCATCTTTTTTCACTAAATAGTATTCGGTCTTACTATCAAACTCTAACTCCAATTTCTCGGATAGACCTTTCTTGAATAGAATTGTGTCGCCCTTGATAAACAATTCCTTTGTTTCTATGCCATCTATTAGACTATCTATGGCTATATCTATTATCTCTGCCTGTATATGATCGTCATATCCTTTCTGCCGTAACCCAGTGGCTACAATAATACCTGATTCTGTCTTCTTTTCTACATTCGACTTCTTGCATAATACATATCCATTTGCTGGCTTAATCATTTCACTGCCTCCTTCGTTATTATTTGCTCAAGCATATTTAATATAGTTTCCTTATCTTCTTGTACGTTTATCTTGAAATAGTAGGGGTCAACTAAAAATTCTTCCGTAGTGCCTATCCTTGTTACGACTTTTACTGCAAACCCTACATCTTTAATACGGCTTTTCCAATATCCTATATCCTCTAAATTTCTTTCTTTACTAAATTGCTCTCTGCTCTTTCCATGTAAAGGGTTATCCATTGTTCTGCTCCTTTCATTTTATTTTCTTGCTAAAAACTTCTTTAAGTTTGGTATGAACCCATTCTGCTGCCCGGGCTTGATTATTTTGCTTTCCTTTTCTAACTTCACCCTATAAGCCATTTCTTCAAACCAATTCTCAATAGTTGATTTCGCTATTTCCAAAGATCCTATCAACTCTATGCGTTTAAGGTTCTTCGACCAGTTGACATTCACACCAGTTTCGGTTACTTCTATGCTGATTACCTTGCGTTCTTTTACGGCTTCCTGCGGTTCTGCTTGTTTGATTAGTTCATCCTGCGTCTTTTCTGCTTCGATCATCGGTTATACCCTCTTTCTCGTATTTTACGCCACATTCTTTCCGTGCTGGGGAACTGCCTGTTTTCAGTATTTATCTTATGTCTAACAAACTTTTTCATCCATATGCCTTGAACAAAACAATCTGCTCTGTCTGGGCTTTTACCTAATCTTGCTTTAATTTCTTTTTTATCTTCAATCTTAATCTTGCCGTTTTTTATCTCATATTTTATTGAACATAATTGACGTATCAGTTCAGAGTCATTCGGCAATATCCATTTATTATCTTTAAGTTCTTCTACTGCTACCCAATACATTTCTGCTCTGACATTTAAAAAATGTACTGTGAGATGTTCTGGTTTGGGCTTATTCTTTTGAGAATCTGTCATTGTCGGAGCAATGGAAGAATTAATAGCAAAAATATCTATGTCATTCTTGACTAATGCCCGGCAATCACTTACTACACCTGCACCTACGCCTATTGAATCAATCCCTATCGCCGTTCCACCATACTGCCTTGCAAGTTTAACTAATTCGGCGGCTGTTGTAGTAGTCTCTTGGTTAAACATGAACTTGCTGTCTATTACCCTATTTTCTTCAAAAACATAAGCAACTATTTCATCTGTCTTGTCACCTAACCACGCAGGGTCATTGCTTACCCACCGTTTAGTATTCGAGATAATAGGTAATTGAAGATTGACCAATCTACTACAAGTATCCCGGTCTATTAGGAATCCACCACCAGCAGTTGAACTCCAATCGCCCTCAACATACGCTTTCAGTATCTCTGGATGATGCTTCCATGCCTCTTTAAGCTGTGCTATATACGCCTTACTGTCAATGAACGTATTATCGCTTGGTAATGCTTGTATGAACTTACGGAACGAAGGGCAAACTGTACCAGGTGTTATGCCAAAATCGTCTTTTAGAAAACACTCGCCAGGATTCGCGCTGAATAGAGTTTTAATCGGCAAAGTAACACCGTTTATGCTTGCCCGGCCCTGAGTACCCCTTAACATTGCCGCTTGATCCCTATCAGCTTCTTCTGCTTGGTCTAAGATTATCAGCCCATATTCAGCTGAATTGAACTTCTTAATGTTTTCTTCATCATCAAGACCGCCATAATCGTATATTACTTTTCCAAAGAGCGTTATTATTTTCTTCTGTTCGTTTAACTCGTATATACTACTTGGTATAAACTTCTTCCACGTTACAAGCGTAGTCTTGCTGAAATCTACGCTACGAACACGCCCGATAAACCCGATAACATAGGCATATTTAGGGCGTTTAAGTATTTTGCAAATCGTGATAATCCATATCGCATACAAGACCGCATAGAAACAAAGAAAAACTGACTTGCCACCACCCTTTGCACCGCCGTATAAAAGTTCACTAATCGTTTCTGATTCAAGGGAATCAAGGGCTTCCGTCTGCCTAACTGACAAGTTAATGTCAAATTTTTCATCCATTTTTACCGTAGTTCTTATTTATCGTTATGCTAACACCAGTAAGCAAATCTTTCAAAGGATTTTCGTCTTTTATCCTACCCTTCAATTTATTATATTCCCTTATGGCCTGTATCTTGGCCGATAAGTCTGCATTCTGATTCACAACTAAAAATAACTGCTTATCTATGTTGGAATCATTCAGCCCTATTTCTTCAAGTAATTCATTAATTCTTTGAAGTATGTTAGGTTTAGTTAGAAGATTATGTGCTTCAACTCTTGCCCTTAGATATGCGCCTTTTTGATTCACGTCTACGCCATAAGCCGATATGTAAGATTGTGTTCCATTACCAAAAAACTCGGGTTCGGTAGCGAATAGTTTACAAAACGCTTCTTGCATTGGTGTAACTTCGCTATTCCCATACTTTAATTTCTTACCCATTATCTCAGCACCTTGTCCTATCCATATCTAATTCCTATTTGTTTTCATCTACCAGTGCTTCGTTTACAGTATCTATTACTTGCGATGATATAAATCTTTGATTTACAATGTCGCTGCCTTTCCAATATCCAATCACATATCCCCATTCCATAACTCCTGCAAAATCACACGTTACTTCTTCTTCCTTACCATTGAGATACTTGATATTAATTTTCTTCATTCCTTAATTCCTATACCTGCTGTAACTATAAGCACTTTCGCTAAATTCCCGTAAGTCAAATGCGTTATGAATGACTTGCAGATAATCTCCGTATACTTTTATTTCAGGATTACATCTGCAATGCTCTTTACAAGTATGTTTGAACTTATCGCCTACCGGCGTAATGTGATCTATGTCTCTGCCGATTAACTTTTTCACTTCTGCACCTTATCAATAATTTCTAACGCTTGCGCAAATGTTATATTATAGATCATTATTTCCCAATCTGTATAAACTATTTTTCCACCCCAAAACTTATCGGATAATACACGTTCCTCAATATTGTACTTGTCCTCCCTAACTTCTAATATTCTAAATTGTTTTATCATATATCAAAAAATTACTGTATATCCATTCGGGTCTAAATCCGGTATATAATCTAATGCCATTTTATATCCCTTGTCTTTATTCCCTGAATTGAACGCACCCGAAAACTTAATCAGCGTTATGGTTAGTAGAGGTATATGGTGTTCCGATTGTTTACTAAGTGCGCTCAGTTCAAAGAACTATATGATCCCAGAAATTATCGTTAGTTAGTGCGATAAAATCTTTAACCGATATTTCCTTGACTATGCCTTTTTCCATAAGTTATTGTTATTTTCCATTTTCCACTCCTAACGTAAAAAAACCACTATCCGATAACCTAACGGCTATCTTTTAGTAGTCTCACTTCTGCGGGGATAACAAATTTTCTCTTGATCGGAATTCCTTTGAGGTCTTGCGAACCGTATTTTGCACCTATCGCACTCATCTGGCTCTCCCTCGGCTTCACACTTATCGTTTGCTATACTGTAATTATAATCAATTAAAATAAATTACGCAAGAGATATTAAGGTTAGTATATTAACTTTTTTCTATGATCTGTTTTACCCTTGCCCAACTTATACCAACTTTGTGCGATATTTTGTAATAACATCCTTTGACACTTTCGCCTTTTTGACGTAGTAGTATAAACGCTGCCCGTATCTGTTCATCGCGTTTTTTAAAAAGTATGTTACGGCCGGCCTCTACAAGATCGCTTAACGTTACAAAGTGTTCAACCTCTTTCATAGTTTACCCCTTTATGAGTCTTATTGTTAATTCATCTAAACCAACTTGTGATATATCGCTTGTAAATAAATCAAGTAATTTTATCCATAGTCGATATACCCAATTTCCTTTTCCTTTGCTCATTTCAGAGCCTCCTTAACCTGTACCAGACAGGCGTTAAAACCGTCTATACGACTCACTCTCCTTTATTTTTGTGGGCTATTTGACCTTTGGCGGTTTAGGCAACGGTTGCCAATGGGTAACTTCTTTATAATAAGAATCCGTAAAATGATTTTCTTCTACATCAAACCACATTACATTAATAGGGGTAATTGAATTTTCTGGAGTATATACTAAATAATCGTCATCATATTTCGGCAATCTTTTCTTAACGCTTATCCATTTCATCTGTTTACTCCTTTTTATTATTTGACCTTGAAAATTATCGGCGGTGTAGGAATCGAACCTACTATCGAGATTTCCGGTTATGCGCTCTCTGCATTTCCACAATATGCGAACCGCCGATTACAAAGAACTATTTACACATAACCAACAATCAATCTTGTATTGATATAGTTTATGACATTACCGTGATATGTTGCCTTTACATCATTGTAATTTGCAACAAACCAAGATTCTCCACATTCAATGGCAGACCTCATTTCTTCAAATAGTTCTTCGGCGATTTCTTCGGGATACTCCACGCTGATTGATTCGCCTCCAAGCAATAACTTCACCCTTTAATGAAATCTTGTCACCAATCTTTATCTTCCAAATTACTTCACTCATAGAGGATTCTCCTTTACTTAAAATATGCAATTATCTTCTTAAATATTGAAGGTCTTTTCTTTTTTAATATAGGCGGGTATATACCTGTGCTTTCGCACAAATCACACTCATAAAACTCATCTCGTATTGCCTTGCCACTTGATAAGCATACACATACATTTTGTTTTCTTGCGGGTTTCGGAGAATTGCCAACACTACAATGTGAAGAATTAGACCTTGCCAATATTTCCCTACATTGATTTATTGCAGGAACTGAATATCCTGGGTTAAATATCATATCCCACTCCTTATTTTCTCTCGGTTAGGAGAGATTTTGCTTTACATTTACGACACTTTTTATAAATGAAAATTAGGAATAGTAATTCGTCCATTTTACTCTCCTTTTAATATTTCTTTATGTATTTTTTCAATAAATTCCTTGACTGCCTGCCCCTCTATTTCTTCTATGCCCCTAAGCACTTTACGCTTAAAACCATCGATTATATTTCTGCAATCAGGGCATATTTCATTGATGCCGTGCGTAATATATCTTGTATACAAATCACTTAATTTATACTCACCTACCTGTTTACCGCATAAATCACACTTCATTATCTTCATAAACCCTCCCTAACCTATCAGAATGGCGTTTCTTTGCGTTTGTACCCTACCCCGAAGCCATTTAAATCAATCCTATGCGTTCTGGGATATACTGTGGCTTATACTTGGCTGTCAAAATGGAACAATCTCGCATTCATCTTCTTTGTTTTGGCTCTTTTCTATAAAACTCGTACCTGTAAAACCTTTTACACGTTCTTGTAGTGATTTCGTTTTTTGCATTAACTTCATTTTACTATTTTTGTCAGATTGTTCTGTTTCACAATCTATACAAATACCAGTAAAACATAATCTCGTATATTTAGATTTACCACACTTTGGGCAAGTAACTAAGGGAACATTCTGCACGCGTAATGAAAGTTCGCCTATAAAAACTAATATTTTAGAAATTAAGCATTGGTGGCACATCGGAGAATGCCTGTTTATAATTTCTGCACCACAAGAACACCGCCGTATCACTTCGCCTGTGCCTAATGCCTGTTCCAAAGACATTTCCCCTTTCCGTAGTGAATGTAGTTTGAGATTCCATTCACGATCTTCGTTACTTGTTTGGTTCATCTGTTTCTCCGCGTTTCCGCCAGCCAGTGGTATAAAATTTACCATAATGCTCTTTTTGAAATTTCCAATCCGACATCGCTTTTGTTATTGTTGAAAAATTCCAACTTAACCCCTGCTTGATATAGTAATCACACAAATCGGAGAGACACTGTAAGGCAACATCTGGTTGTTTAAAGAGTTCTATCATTTTATTGGCTTCTTTCTTAGCCCAACTCCAATTAGCCGTATCCCAATCTCTATCGTCCATTTTAACGCCTGTCTTATCCTTGAAGCCGTATATAAGCAAAGAAACAGGGTCTGTTTTTGGCTTATATTCTGGTTTTTCGGACAAGCTAGTAGTGTTATTACATTCTTTACATTCTTGTATTGTTGCGATTGGTTTGCGATTGGTTTGCGATTGGTTTGTTATATCCTTTGTTATTTCGTTTGTTGATGTTGGCTGATATTCATTGTAATTACATACTGTTATTATTGTCATTTTGCTTGTTGATGTCTTTGTTAAAAAACCAGAGTTGAGTAAGACCTGAATAGAAGTGCGTATTTTGGATATACTAAGTCCGGTATGTTCCCGAAGTTTAAATAATCCGGTTACTAACTGACCTCTTTCAATAGTCATTTCTTTGCCGTCATATATCATTTTGTATGCCTTATGATTGGCTTCCAATAGTATATAGATAGCCAAATGTAAGCAGTGTGACCGTTTAAAGAATGATGTATCTATAATCTTACGCCAGAGTTTTATATATCCAGAGTTCACTATCAATCCTTTTATCCGAGTTCCCTGCCATATCTGGTTTCATTTCGTAAGATTTATACTCCAATAATTTCCCATGGGTTCAAACAAATCATGTTGCGATAGATATACTTTATCCACTCGATAATTAGTTTGTTTTTCATACTTCTTTACCGATTTCAATATTTCTCTTTTCATTTCCACTAACGATTTATCCTTTGTATCGTAAGCAAAATCTGTTTCTACTTTAACGTAATCACAACCTGCCAATAGACACATACAAAGCAATACGATATAGATTTTCATACACTCTCCATTTTCTTCAACTCTGCGGTTTTCCGTGTGAAGTAGTCGGTTAAAAGTAGTAGTTCATTTACGTTATATTTGCGGTGTTTGTGTTTCTCTCTTTCCATATAATCAACAAATTCTTGACCGTATAACTTTGCAAGTGCTTTACCGTAATTATCGTGATTACCCTCTAGGGTATAATTACAGTGCATACATTGTCCGTTAATATTGCGTTCGTCATACCTGAAAATCATATATGCCCGCGGTATAAAATGACCGCATTGTAATTTTCTGCCTGTCGAACCGCAAGAGATACAGGGTTTACCTTCATCACGAGTTCTAACGTATAAAGCAGAGGCAATATCGGCTTTCTTTAATGCTTTGGGGTATGTCATTATACGGCTTATGATCCGTTCGCCCCTACTCCGCTTCTTCAACTGTTCACGTTTCGGAAATTGTCTAAAAGTCATATCTCGCCCTCAATCTTCACGCATTCCATGCACATTGGTTTACCATACAAATATGCACCTATTCTTATTCTTTTGACTTCTCGTCTGCAAAAGGAACATATTACTAACCCTTGCTTTTTAAGGTTTTCCAGATACTCTTTATCGGCTAAATGGTCTATAATACTAGGATTCTCTGACATAGTTCCTCACTTTGAAGTTAGTGCTATCGGTTTTAAAAAAGTCTCTTTACAATTAGGACAATGAAATCCTGTCGCAACTTCACGAACCCTTGAATTGCATATCTTACATCGTCCTGTCCGGGCGGCGTGCTGATAATCTGTTTCGTTCATCTGTGGTTCTTTGTTTTTCATTGGTTTTTCCTCAACGGTTTAGTATAAGATTTACTGCGATTGGTTAATAAGATGTTATGTTTTTCCTTTCTGTAATCCCCTCTTAGACCGCCTACCCTTTTACCACCATTATCTGACTGATAATAAGTTCTATTTTCTTTCAAAGACATATCGCCATAAATATCTTTTCTTAATTTCTTTGCCTTTTTGCTGTTCATTGCTTACCTCGCTATTAGTAGCCCTTGTCCGTTTTGATCGTAATGGAATAATGGTTCAATCATATCCCACGTCTTTTCTGAATCGTTCTCTAACTTCTTGCCGATAATCTTGTGTTGCTCTTGAAGATAGCGTAAATGCCTGTCAACGCTCCCGGCCCCGATAGATACTCCCATTTCCCACAAGCCCCGTAATATCTGACTTGTTCGTTTACCGGGGTTACGCCTTACATAGTCATAGACAAATTCTTGCTGTATCATAATTAAAAATATTGAATCGGCGGCAGAGGTTTCATCTGCATATGTTGGGGGGAGTTTGTCATATTTTTAGTAGGGCTTATAAGATTCAGGCAATCGCTCCCAACCGATAACCCGTGAAGGTCTTTTCAATCCTGAAAAAATCCTCTTATAAATTTATTATCACCTTGTATGATAGTTCGTTATCATACTTTCACCGATTCAAAGAACCTTTTTGTTTGCCTTAAAAAGTTCGGGAGCGGGCAACCGTGGTCTTATAGATTGCGTTTTCTGACCTCCCACTTTCAAAGGAATAATCCCTTATCCGCTCCCTATTCATATCCGTGCTTTACACCAACCGCCTAAAACTGTAACTATTAGGACTCGGTCACGCCACGGATTGTGAAAGAACTATAAGCCTTTATCTTTCCGTATACTGCGCCACTTGAATATTTGTTCGAGATTCGATATTACTTGCTTCGTACGCCGGATAACCTCACGAGCTTTAAATTTCTTATCTTCAAGCATAATCAGTTTAGATTTATAATCTGTGATAGTTTCTTGTATTACGCCGAGATTATCCATTTCGGAATTTAAACCCTTTTGTTGTAAAAGAATTTCGTCCTCAATTTCTTGCGTTGTCATTTCATTGTATTCTGTCATGTGTCCTCACATTTTGCTTGTTACTGACGGTCTTTCAAAAATTCTTACACCTTTAATTTCTTTAACTCCGTCATTGACGGCGCGACGTAATTTCCCCCTATCGGCAGAGCAATACTCACGAGGCACATCATTATCTATGAGTATTTCATAGTCAGGGTTCATTCTAAGCCCTGTTTTCGCAAGTTCGCCACTAACGGTTTGAGATACTTTTATCGGTTCACTCATAAGCCGTTCTTGCCGTTCTTCGACCTTTAACGCCTCATTTAGAATAGTATTGTTGTTTTGCTCAACTGCTTTATCCTGTAAGGCGTCCTTTTGCTTTTCAAGCCTTAATAGTTCCTGTTCTCTACGTTCTTTTTCTTCGTTCTCTTTACGTTTTTTCTCTAACATCTGAAAATCAATCATTTCTTTTTCAAGCAACGCTTTCCATTCCTTTGCCTTGTCTATATTAGGGTCAAATTCATTCTCTATGCCTAATATTCCGAGCTTAAAGGGTTTTATCAATTCTTTTTTCTTATCGCTCCATACCTTGATAAAATCCTTAATATTGAAAAGTAAATCTCCAGCCTTTTTTAATTCCGGTACGGAATTTACTTTCAATACGGTAATCTGTTTGCATAAATTGTCTGCTTGTAGCGTCAAAAGCTCTTTATTGGTTTCCATTAAAAGTCCACCTCTTTATCTATGAATTTTGCTGTGTACTGTTTTTTATCCAAATATGTAGTTACAGCAACGGATGAAAAGTACACGTCCATACCTACCGCAATTGCAGGATTTTTCTTACCCCATACATAAATTACTAAATCCCCAACCGTGTAATTTGTTATGTCTTTTTTGTTCTTTGTCTGTCGTTCTTCTATGTGTGATACTTTCCCCGTAACCTGTGGGGCTGTCGTACCTATACTCCATACGGCAAGTTCTTCGGC
Organism: Sulfurimonas sp.; assembly: GCA_041652055.1. Classification (GTDB taxonomy): domain Bacteria; phylum Campylobacterota; class Campylobacteria; order Campylobacterales; family Sulfurimonadaceae; genus Sulfurimonas. Next base: position 28,735 of record JBAZIE010000021.1, read on the forward strand.
AGGTATACATTGTGGTAAGTCTGCCTGTTCATCTGTTTCTTTATTAAATGCTTCCTTATCTTCTGGTTTAGCCGCAGGCTTAGCCGTTTCCTTCGGTTTTGCCTGACTTGCAGTATTGCCGTCGTCGTCCTCGGCTGCTATGCCTAAAATCGCCATTAAACCGTATCTACGGGCGTATGTTGAGGCACTTGCTAACTTCTGGGGATCCGCGGAGTTCACATCTATTAACTGCTGACCCTCAATAAATTCCCCAGACGTATGATATAGGGAAGTCTTTAACGTGCTTTTTCCCTCTACTACGCCAAATGTCTGAATGACACATAGCCCGTTGTTTAGCAAGGGTTGTTTAGTTCCCTCTACGACTGATTCCAAGTTTGCATAATTAGACTTGAAGAACGGATTTACCGTATCCTTTTTAATGGGTTGAAACTCGCCTTGTGCCTTGACTAACGCCATTACTAAGTTCTTCATTTTCACCCTCCGATAATTTTCGTGTCTACTACACCAAAATAACCACTATCGTTAATACCACGCCTATGACCGTTACTCCTAAAACCGCTATCGAAACGTAGTCAACTGGCTTCTTTGGCATGTCTCTATACGATTTCCCTATGTACCTTGCTCTTAAATAGTCCGTTCCTTTAAAATCGTACTGACCAAAATAATTTCTTGCCATGATCACGCTCCCTTTTAGTCAAGTACGCGACGTTCTTCGTTGTCTTCGTAAGAGTACTCGCGCTCGATTATTTTTTTGTAAATCCCCTCTTTAAGTATCTGTTTGCCGTGTTCCTCGTGGTCTATTACCACAGTCTCGCCCTTTTTGACTTTTATGAACATGGAATCGTTCAAAGACCACACTTCTACGTCGCTGGAAATATCCTTTAATGCTAAGGGGCTTTCCGATTCCCTTGAACAAGGGCAAACTTTTTTGAGAATATGTGTATGCCGGCCTTCCCCAGTTTCTATGATGAAGCCGTTTATAACCTTAAGCTTCTTTGCGTCTGTTGGGATTGTTTCTATTTTTTCCAGAAGAACGTCTCCATGTTGGTTTGTTATGCGTTTCATATACTCTCCTTAACTTGCCTGTTCAGGCAGATTTTTTGTAACTTCGTCAATTGAGGCGTTGATTAATTCGTTTCTCTCTATCACGGACAAAATCCATGCTCGACCTTTCCATGCGGTATCTACCTCTGGCGGCACGGGTTTTGCGTAATAATAATCGAGAGAGAAATGTTTGTAATACATATATTTTCTGTCGATAGAACCTACTTTAAGATTAAGTAGTTCATAGTTCTTTCCTGTTTTAGGGTCTGTCCATTTATCCAAACATTTTGAGTTAAGTTTTTTTAAAACTCGTTCTGCCCCTATCTTTTTGATGATTTCCCTCTGTATATCCGCATTCCGTTCATTTAATATCAATTTTGGATCTAACTTTTCTGCTGGAGTTTCGGCTATCTCTTGCGTAACTCTTATGCCATTCAAAGCCCATATACCCCAACCATCAGAATATTTAATTGCCATTCCCATATCTTTGTGCAATCTACCTTGTCTATCTAAATTTAACTCAATAGGTCTTTCACTCACAATAACTATATTTTCATAGGGTAAAAACCAATGACAATTTTTTGTAAAGTCAATAACTATATTTTGTAATAATAAATTTTGGGGCTTGAAATCAAAAACATCTTTATAAAACTCATAATATCCGATCCAATTCGCATTATGTTGGCCATACCACCACCCATTATTCTGCGAGCCTATCTGCGAGACTATCTGCGAGTCTATCTGCGAGTCTATCTGCGAGTCTATCTGCGAGTCTATCTGCGAGTCTATCTGCGAGACTATCTGCGAGACTATCTGCGAGTCTATCTGCGAGTATATCTGCGAGTCTATCTGCGAGTCTATCTGCGAGTATATCTGCGAGCCTATCTGCGAGCGTATCTGCGAGCCTATCTGCGAGCGTATCTGCGAGTCTATCTGCGAGTGTATCTGCGAGTATATCTGCGAGCCTATCTGCGAGACTATCTGCGAGTCTATCTGCGAGTCTATCTGCGAGTCTATCTGCGAGCCTATCTGCGAGTCTATCTGCGAGCGTATCTGCGAGCCTATCTGCGAGTCTATCTGCGAGCGTATCTGCGAGCGTATCTGCGAGTCTATCTGCGAGTGTATCTGCGAGTATATCTGCGAGCCTATCTGCGAGCCTATCTGCGAGTCTATCTGCGAGTCTATCTGCGAGTCTATCTGCGAGTATATCTGCGAGCCTTTATACTTTTTTAAAATTTCAGGTAATAAATTTTTTAAATAAAAATACGCAACAAGACAAGAAAACGGAGAACCAAATGCAAACTTCATAGGTTTTTTTAATCCAATTTCTTTGTATAAAGCATCTAAAGACTTAAATAATCTCGACTTGTTTATCGGAGTTATGTCCTTGCCAACTGCCAACCATTTTTTATAGTATTCGTCAACTTTCAATTCTTGTTCTTTCGTAAGTTTCTCAATCATTTGTTTTTTCTCCCTTTTTATTTATTTTCCAGTTCTTCGCCTCTTTTAATATTCAAAAGAGTTCTCCTTATAATGTCCGTGTCTTCGGGTCTTGATTTCAAACCTAAAGAAACCGAATCCCCCATAGCCGTGATTTCGACTCCTTGCGATACCTCATATATGAAAACAAATCCGGCTGATATTGGTTTCCTGTGTCCTTCTAAAATCATTTGGTTGTGTTGAACCTTGCCGTCGCCCTCGCCGAATACTACGGCTTCATCTTCATACATTACATATTTTAGCTTGATAGTCATACGCACTCCTTATATAAGGTATTGAGCAGGGAAATGGCGGGGAGCCACTTGTCGGCTGGGGAAGTGCCTATCCCTGCTTCAAAAAAATTACCCGGTCTTACGTCATGTGGTAGCATGACTGCCGGGCAAAAGAAAAAAGAATCTACCAATTCTCCTATTAAGATTTCGCTACCACGAATCCGATTTAACATGATTTTATTTCCTTGTGGCTAAGTCTGATTCTGTGTTCCTATGTATATTATTGCATATCGCTTTCGAAATGTCAATAGATGTCAAAAACTATTTTTATGTAGTTTTCTACATTTAAGATTGTATATTTTTCGCTTTTCTCTTATTTTTTCAAAATTCTTTTTTCTATATTCCCTTTTATATTTCAATATACGTTCACGATTTTTTATTTGATATTCTCTTATCTCGTCATGGTGATTTTTATAATATTTCTTACGATATATCCTCATTTTTTCAGGATTATTTATATTCCTTTAATCTACCCTGATTATCTATCGTTCCATTAAATTCTCTTTTAAGATTACACGATACTTTTCTGCATATACAATTTAATAAATACTGACACCGGAGTTTTCTGAACATTTTGTCAAGATGGCAATAATATCCTTTCAGTAACATTTACTTATCCGTGTTATAAAACAATATCACTTTCTACTTCATTGCCCCAGACATCCCATCCCGTTCTTTTTTGTCTTGCAAATAATTCAAGTTTGTTTTGCGTGGGGTAAAAGTCCTCAATCATTTTGTAAGCAACTTCGGGTTTTTGAGAATGGCGTATAGATTTTTCCCTTAGCACCGTTGTATATTTACCCCTAACTTCGGGATTTATCATTATCATTTTGGGTTTATAAAACCATAGAAGATATTCGTGGCTATATCTGACGGTGAAAGCGGGGGCTATGCCATTCTCTTTATCCCAGACAAAACGAACATGACGTTTATACCCTAATTGTTTCATAGAATTTAACGGCGTCGTATAACCCTGTGCCACAATCCCGGACATTTCATTGTATTGCTCATTTGGTTAATTCCTTTTTTTCTAATTCCTTTTCTTGCTCTGCGTGTAAACTGCAAGTAAGGTATATATGTAAGTCTTTGCCTATTTGTTCAGCGACACGCGGAGGACGTGTGCATTTCTTACCTTTTTTGGTTATGCCACGACATTGGTTTATAATATCCCACCAATAACTACTCATCTAATGTGTCCGCAAGTTCAGAACAAAACTCTGCAATTTCTCTAAGTTCTTCTATACTTAACTCATTTAATTCAAGTTTCAATTCTTCGGTTCTTTTGCTCATACTAACTCTCCTTTTCCAAATATACTCTCGTCGGGTTATAAATATATTGTTGTTTATCTCCCTCTAATTCAACTAAAAAAAATAATTGAGATTCTTGCGTCGGACATACTTCTTTTATTGATTTTACACAAACAAAAGATAAATCAAAACATTGTGGATTACCATGGTCGTCTAAAAATTCAATTCTTGTAATTTTCATTGTTTACCTCTTTTATATTTTATAAAATCTTTACATCCAACAAATCTTTTTTGGCGCATTGCCTTCAATATTTTCGCAAAAGACATATCGCAATTTCCCCAAGACACACAACCCTTACAAATTAATTTACATTTTTTGTTTATATCCATATCATTCTTTTTCCTTTTGATATTTTTCAAATTCTTGCTCAACTTCTTCCTTTGTTAAATGTGCGTGTGCGTATTCTATAAAATCCACTATCGGGCTATCCTCATTTCGTAAAAGTTCTTCATCAACATTCATTAATTCCATATAATCTGATATTCTTCTTACGGCATTAGCGTGTTGCTGTGTCTTTGGGGGCATTTTGAGTAATTCTGTTTTCAATACTGTAAGATATTTCAATTTTGAGTTTCTTCATCTGTTTCCTCCTCTGTGTCTTTATATACAGTCTTTGCATATATCGCTAAATCACGGTCAATGTCTGCTTCGTCCAAGGCTTTCAAAATCTGTTCTGTCATCTTTTACCTCCAGTAAAAAGATATTGACTACTTTGCCTTAATACAACTTTTTTTCAATGTGTATAAAATCTGTTTCAATATCGCCCTATTGCTTTCAATATCCTCTCGTCTCGTACTTGCTATATATATGATTACTTCTTCTAACTTTGCCTTCATCTGCTTCATTGATAATCTTTCCATTGTAATCTCCCTTTAATATCACATACCTAATTATTAGGTATCTTGCGTACTCTTTTTTTAGGTATCTTCCTTTTACTACTCTCTTTTAATACATAATCTCTATACTTGTATGTCTTTGTCGGGTCTATGTTCAATGAGTAGTGTCTTACCCAACCTGTTTTATAGTTTGTTAAAAGACCACAATCAAGCAATTCTTTAATAGGTCTATAAAGAAATTTCTGCGTAACTCCTGAAAGCCTCGCAAGTGTTTTATTTGACAATTTACCACAATTAGTATTGAAATTAACTTGACTTAAAAGAACCAAAAATACTTTTGCGGTATTGCCCTGTAAAACTGATAGTAACCCTGATTCTACAATCCAATTTGGAAAACGTCTGAAAATGTAATCGACCGTTGATAGTTTTTTGACAGATTGCAGTTCGGGTGCAAACTCAACCTCACTCATTAAAAAAAGCCCTCGATTAGAATATACTTACTTACCCACCGACTTTCGGGCGGTGCTGTCTATTTTCGACAGATAAGTATATTCTAATGAAAGGCTCTGCCGAAAGTTTTTGGTAATTTTGTTTAAAGAACATTTACTACTAATATAAGGATATCATAAAACAAGTCTACTGTCAATGGTTATTTTCAACTATTTCAAAAAATCTTTTCCCGCCTAACCTATCGGGCTAAAGGTACAAACATACCAAAAATATAAAAGAGGGGCATAGGAACGAATCTACCGACGTGGTTTATGCCTCATAATGGGATTTATCCCAAGAAATCATCGGTTTGCCCCCCATTGTTACCCATATATCGTGATACTTGACCGCACAATCTTTCGCTCTTTGGCTCTCATATCCAAAATCTATATTTCCCTTATCGTCTAAAAAGTAAATATCCATAGCAAGCCCTAACTGATGTCTGCTGATTTTTATTTTGCCATCACATTTGGAAAGTCCTGCGTCAAATAATCTTTTCTGCTCTGACTGCGACCGCATAACGAAATCCATTACAGGAAAATCATCTTTTGCCATTAGAAATATTAATTGAGCGATTTTAAGAGTAAATTCAGTTCGGGTCATTTTATTCCTCGCATTTCATTTCCTCTTTGTAGACGTAAAGTGTACCGCATTTAGGGCATAATTTGTCCACTGGTGCAAGAGGGAAACTGTTATTGTCGTGCTGTGCGATCAACGTCAATCGGTTCCCGTCGCCGTCAACGCATACCGAACATTTATCAACTCTTTCATTAACATATTTGAGTTTCATAGTTTTAGGGTAGAGGATGGGAAAGGAAGTTCAAACCATCCCCTACCTATATATAGTAATATCTTCCTTTCACCATAATGGGAATGTCGCACCTATAAGCCAGTGATCCTTATTTTCTTTAAAGTCATGACCATAACCCCACGCAATATCAGTTATGGTTTCGCCGGATTGAGTAGTTATTTTCATTGTTCGTAACGATATAGAGACATAGGGCATACCGTTTGCTTTCAGGGATGTTATACCGCCAAAATTAAGTTTTAGTAATCCTGCTTTGACCGGAACTCCGCGTAAAACCACGTCTTGCCCGGGATATACTATCAAGGCCGTCTGCGCGCCTATCATTTCGTCGCCAGTAGTAATTGACTTAAAATACGGCGTAGCGTCGATGTTTGCTATTGGATATGTAAACGCCATACCCCATAATTTACAGTAAACTCCGTTAAAGTCTGAACAAAGTCCTATCGTCGTAGTTCCTATAACAAGAATCATGCTCAATAGAAATCGTTTCATGTTATTTCTCCTGCATGGCTATTCCAGCCCTTGCACATTTTCTAACGGAATTAACTCCGCCCTTACATTTCGATAACGATGAGTATGCTTCACTAACCGCTATAATTTTTCCGTTCCGAGCCACTAGATTAAACATCCAATATCCGCCTTTGTTCTTGAATAATACAAATGTCATAATACCTCCCTGATTTTATTGGTTATCTGTTTTGCGATAACCATACTATCCGCCTCTTTTAACGCTCCCATGAGAGCGTCTTTTTCCTTCGCTATCCAGTTAGCGATCACTGGTTCCGCTTCTTCGAGTATCGGTACTAACAACCACTTCAACAGTTTACGCCACATAATTACGCCTCCTTTTGTTCCCTTTTTTCTTCTCGAATATCCCGGCGTTCGTCGGCTTTTAGTAGAAACTTCAAACACCAACCAAGCAAACTTACTAATATTCCTATTTCAATTAAAAGTCCATTAATTATTTTCCAGTTTGTATCAACTACTTCTTTGTGGCTATCTTTCATTGATTGAATATAATCAGTCATCAATTGGCTATCGTTAATCACGTCTCTGCCTGCTTTTATATCGCTCGTTACTTTCGAGACCGTGTTATTCATTCCGACTTGTGCTGATACTACTCCGTCCAACTTATCTGCAAGTTTAAGGTTCGCCTGTTCTACCCCAGTAACCCTATCTGCAAGTTTAGCATTTTCTACTTTCACGGCATTAATCTCGGCCAACGGTTTTTTCCCCATAGCAAATATTTTTCCAACACATATTCCAATAATCAAAACAAAAACTATAATTATCGTTCCGATAATCCAATGTTTACGACTGTAATAGTGGCTCATATTACCTCCACAAATTGTATAACATACATAACCCTAAAAATAAAACCCAAATACGGTAATCGTAAAGTTGGTTCATTGGAACCTCACTTAATTAGGTTTAGCCGTTATCCATTCCCACGCCATACGCAATCCCATGACGAGAATTGCTGCAACACTGCCTATTAACCATTTATCGTGTTGATCAACTTTTTCGCATATAACGGGATATTTGTCAAACTTTTTCATAAACTCGTTAAGGGTATTTTCAATTCTTGTCGTAGTAAGCGTATTTATAGCCAAATTAGATTCTATGTTCGCTATTCTTTGCCAGTCCGCTTCTCGCTTCGCTTCTAAAAGTAATTTATCTTCTTGTTCGCCCATAATCGCACCCCTTTTAAACTTTCTATTTTCTTTCTATTTTGTTGACGGTAATACGGTTTACCTTTCTTTTCTTCCTTACTGTCATCCTTGTGTATCGAGCTTTTGATCGAGTAACGCGAGTTGCGTTTCAAGTTGGGGATATATCTGCTTTCGTTTTTCTTGACCGTTCCACCCATTCATGTTATCCTCTATCTCCCTATAGGAAGCCAGTATACAGTCTGTACACTCATGTTCGCCTCAACAGTCACCATCCACCAGTCGCCCCGCCAAGTAAGGCCCACGGTGAAACTGCTGCTAATGCCATAAAATCCTCCGTTAAAATATTATTTTATATATTGCATATCCTACGACTAATCCTATCAAGGAAATTAATATTGATAACCCCATAATTCCAAATTCTTCACATAAGGCGTAAATGAAATTTCTCATTCTATTCCCCCCTTATTGGTTATCAATAATTCTTTCAATTGAAAAATATGTGTATGTTCCTGTTGCCTCGCCATAAATATCTGCACCCGTATTCCCGGCATTTGCAATGAACGTAATATGGTCTCCCGCTTTTAATTTAAATAATCCCTGCACCGATGTGCTTATATCATCTGCTAATCCCGTATGCTTTAATTCTGTCCTTGCTATTGCGGCATTTATCATTATTTTTGACGAATATACCTTTGAGTCTACGGTTTGCATCCAATATGCACAAAAATTAACTCTGTAAATACCATCATATTTTATTAATATATAAGTTAACCCCGGATTAAACTCATTTGTATTGTCTACGGTAGCAGAATCAAATTGTATCGTAGAATCTGCCCCCGCCGTCAAATTACTGATAGAAGTTTTTAAATGTCCTATAATTCGGGTATATTTACTTAGAATTAATTTATTGCTAATGGTTTCACTTGACACATTCAAAGTCGTTACACTAGCATTCGTTACAGTTAAACTTGATATGACTGTTGACCCGATAAACGTATTCGTGCCCGTGAACGTCTGCGTTGATGCCAGAACAACATCGCCTGTATAAAGTGGCGGTGAGAAATTTACTGAAAATCCGGCATTACTGACGTATGGGTCTGACGCTGATGAAGTCCGTTCTAACAGTATGTTCGTTTGTATGTATGAGGATGTGTAAGGTAATATTGTTCCGTTAGTAACAGGTATAATATCGCCCCAATTAACGTTGTTCGAGGATAACCTAATAGTAGCCGATACCGTAGAGTTAGCGTCCTCATTTTTAGTTATATTGAATTTACCCCATGTATAAAATACAGGTTCGCACGTCGTAGATACCGACTGCGTGTATGTGGCTGACGAAAGTGCAAGTTCTAAAGTTAAATATACATACGAACTCGGCATCATATTCCACGTTGACCCTGCATCTGTTGTATATTCCGCTGTTGCAGTAGATATATTTTGCGTATATTTTGTCGTAGAATAGTGAACCGCGTAAAAATACGAACCAACAGTATTACATTCTGCCTCAAAATAATATGTGGTTTCCGCTATTAAACATAAATCAGGATATAGTATAGAACTTCCCCCCGCGAATATACCAGTATACGAATATACCGCACTACCTGCAATATCTGTTATTTTGTATGTCCACGATTCTCCTGCTCCCGCTGATTGATATCTATAGAATTGATTCAATATCATACTCGCAATTATTGTATTGTATTGTGGAATATATTTTTGTCTCCATCCACGGTTTGCACCTTCTGTACCTATTGACCCTGCATTATATCCGTTATCACCAGAATATTGTGCCATTTTCAGTTTACCCGGTACTGTCGTCGTGTCTATGTTGACCCCTGACCCGGACGAAAAATCTAAATTATAAACGTATTGCTGTGAATATTGTAGTAACGAGGTTTCTAAGTTCCCGATATGTTGTTCAAGAGTTGGATGAGACCATATCCCGATATTTGAGAGTAGTAAATGGTCTGCTCCTAACGCCCACGTTGCCGTGCCTACCCAAACGCTTTGAGCGTTATCCCCTTCCATAACAAAGAATTTAAGAACGTTCTCGGCATGGCACGTTACAGGAAAAGATAGCAGAATCAATAGTAGCAGTTTTTTCATAAGTTCCTTTTAGGGGGCGTAATTCTGTATTGACGGACGACCTGAATTTATTCCAAGATACCAATCAACGGAATTTGTGTCTCGTAAAACAACGTAATTTGAAAACCTCGAACCTGTCAACGTATGCGAACTCATGTTAATGTCGCCGTTAACTTCTATATTCCCGCTACTGACAGTCCAACTTGAAACTGTGGAATCCCAGTCTATTTGACCTGTAGAAGTTCCTGAAAACTTTACGCTTTTAGTTCCTGCCTGCGTGTTTCCGAGCGTATAAGTATTTCTGTTTGTACCGTCTTCAATACCTGTCAAAGATTGGCAATTAACAAGTATTACTCCGTTAACCGCATGGACGACCTCTATTGTGCCTATCCACTGTGCAAGGTTTGGATGTAACGGTCTAACGTTAGTTAACCCTCCTAAAGTTGAAGACGAAACGTAAAGTTGGTTGCCTTCTGTCCATCCGGCATAATTGGTTTTAATTCCTGTCAACCGACCTATTATCATTATCTCCCCGAAATTGTTGTTAGCCACCGCCGTTTTAGTTATCGCTATTGCCGGCATTGTCGCCTCATTACTCGATATTGCAAGCGAGAAGTTAGGTTTGTTGTCTGTTGATCCCGTATAGTATACTGCCTGTCCTTTAGTTATGTCCGTGCCCGACGTATTTCGAGCAATTCTGAACGTATCCTGATTAAGTCTGTTTATTTCTCCCGAATTTTCTACCGTCTGTAAAACCGTGAATCCGTCGTCTGCAATAGCATACAATCTCAATATGTTCGGTAATGGCGTTGAAACTGTGATTTGTGGAAAATCGTAATCGTTTGCCTGTATCGTATGCGTTCCAAGATTAACGTCATAGATTGCACCCGTATACGGCACATAATTCGTTGTGTTATTTTGTAAATTGTTTATCTGTCCTTGTAATGATGTAGTTGATACCGCCACGTTATTTAACTGCCCTTGTAACGATACTGTCGAACTACGAACAGAAGCAATGTTTGTGTCTATCTGTGCATGAGTATTTGTGCCTATTGACGTTAACTGCGTATGGTCTCTCAATACAACATTAGTTGAGTTCGCTAACTCATACAACGATTCTCCATACCTCGCCCATAAACTTAATATACCATTACTATATAAAAGTAAAGGGCTACTTTCGCTAAGATCGCTTAATGCCGGAATATCTGATAGAAC